>JANNIH010000001.1:0-11434 GCA_031404815.1 Holophagales bacterium
CTCGACGCGGAGTGGGTGCGGCTGCCGGCGGTGGAGCGGGCGCGGATCGAAGCGCACGCCGCGACCTGCCCGGCCTGCGCCGCCGAGCGCGACCTGGCGGCGCTTTGGGATCTGCCCACGGACGCGGGCGACCTTCCGGCCGGCGAGATCGCCTATGTCGTGGGGCGGATCGAGGAGGCCCTGGCGGAAGCACCGGCCACGCGCAGCGTCGTGCCGTTCCCCGTCGGGCGGACTGGGGCGAGGGCCGAGCTGGGGAAGCCGGCCCAACTTCAAACCGCGCACAGGCCGAGCCGTTCGCTCGGCCTCTGGGGGCTCGCGCTCGCCGCGGTGCTCGCGCTCGGGATCGGTCTATCGATCGAGTTGCGGCAGCGCGAGTTGCCGGAGCTGCCCGCGCCGATCGGTGGCCCTCTGACCTACCGTGGGTCGACGGTTCTCCTGCGCGGACCGGAAGGGGAGTTGGAAGCGGCGCCCGCGGAGTTCGATTGGGCGCTGGTCGAGGGCGCCACTTCGTATCGGGTCCGGATCAGCGATCCGATCGGCGAGGAGATCTGGAGCACCACCGCGAACGCCGCGCCGCTCGCGCTGCCGGTGACGGTCCGCGCGAAGCTTCAAACCGCCGTGGTCTACGCCTGGACGGTCGAAGCGTTCGACGCCGCGGGCGCCCGGTTGGCGGGGGCGGAACCGCTGCGGTTTCGGATCGCTCCGGTGGGCGAGTGACAGGTTTCGCTCCCGCGCCCTTCCCGCTCCCGCCCTTCGACTTCGCTCAGGGCTCGGGTCAACCTGCTGGCTTAAGCGAAGTCGAAGCCAGCGCCCAGGCTCCCGCCGACGCGCGCCCGTTTCGGCCCTTGACGGGCCCCCGTGCTCGGCAGTACGTTGCCCCTCGATGACGCGCAGCTACAAGAAGCAGCGGCTCGGTCCGCGGCTGGTCGAGGCGGCCCGCTCGGGCGAGCGGTGGCGGGATCACCGCCCTGCCCGGCCTCGGCGCGATCGGCAAGGCGCGGCCGGTCGCGACCTTTCTGCGCGGCTACCTGGCGAAGCACTGCCCGGAGCGCGCCGGGACTCGTTTCCGTTCGGTGATCCTGGGCATCCCGATCCCGAGCCTGATCGCCTACCATCAGGACCATCTCAAGCAGGTGGTGAGCCAGCTCGGCGAGTCGTCGGCCGCGGCGCGCGAAGAGCTGCAAGTGGCGTTCGTCCATGCGTTCCGCGACGACCTCGCGGAGGTCCGCGGTCTCGCCGACGAGGTCCTGATCGCCCACACGGCGCGCCACCTGGTGCGCGTGGCGCCGCCGCTCACCCTGGCGCTCAAGGATCCGCCGACCGGCCCGGCGCGCTTTGCGGCGGGCGTGCTGCTGCGCCCCTCCTATTCGATCCGGAGCGGCGAGAACGGATTTTTCAGCGTCGCCAACACCGATGCGCTCTATCGGGTGATGCGGGTGGCGAGCGCGAGCGAGCTGGCGCTGGTGCTCGCCGCGGTCGGCGTGCTCGGCGACGACGCGAACGCGCCCTGGTTTCCGGCCGCCGAGAACAACGTCTGCTATTACACCGAGACCGACAACTCGCGCCAGGTCTTCGACCTGCTGAACCAGCCGCCGCTGCTCGCGGCCCAACTGTCGGGCATCGAGCCAATGGCGCTCCAAGATCTCGGCTCGGCGAAACACCAGGGGGAGCTCCATGCGCTCTCACTCCTGATTCTGCTCCATCGCCTGCGCACGGTGGACATCGACGCGATCGACCCCTACGTCGATCTCGACCGCTTCGACCCGGAGCGCTTCCTGGCAGAACACTCCCGGCCGCTCACGTTCGAGGATCTCGCCCGCTGGCCGTTCGGGGAGCTGGCGCGCGAGATGCAGATCCTGGTCGGGGCGGATTCGGCCGAGGAACTCGCAGCGCTCAATCCGCGGCGGCACGGCGGGCTGTTTCCCGCCAAGCAGCAGGCCCAGAGCCGGATCTTCCGCCGCGCGCTGGAGGCGGTCTGGGCGATCCCGTCGCTCGGCTCGCCGATCGTCTTTGAACGGGATGGAATGAGCTTCGTGCGCACGGGATTCTTCGTCGCGCCGTTCGAGATCCTGTGCGATCGCACCGAGCGGATCGCCGAGCACATCGAACAGAGCCACGCGCGGGGCAACGGAGGCTCGTTCGCGGACTTCCGCGATTTTCACCTCGCGACCGGCGGATTCGTGGATGTCCGCCCCTCCGCGATCCTGACCACCGCGCGCACCGACCGGGAAGACCTCGCCGGGCGCGTCGTCCGCTGCCGGGACGAGGCGGACTTGTTGGCCGCGATCGAGACCCTCGAGCCCTATTCGTTCTTCGCCACCTGCGGCCTGGCAGCGCTCACCGCGCGGCTGAACGCGCTCCACGCGGAGCTGCGCCAGGCGATGCTCGAGCTCGGCTCAGCCTCAATGTAGTCTTGAAGGACTTCTCCCACGAGAACTCCGATGTCCCGGCCTTGTTGGGTGGCAAGGACGCGCAGGCTTTCTTCGACGGTGGAAGGTAGCTCAATCGTCATAGCGGCAGTCTAGGAGAATGCAAGCGCTACGACAATACACCTTGGAGAACGAGACCCAAACCGCACCCCCTACCGCAACATCCGCCGCCGGATCGTCGGTTTCGGCTTGAGTTCCACCCAAGGCTCGACACCGGGCAGCGTGCAGCGGGGGATCTCCAAGCCGATCGTGGTTTCGATCTCTTTGATCGTCGGCTTGTCCTGCCAGGTGACGATCGAGGAGACCAGGCCAAGCATGGCTCCGCGGCCGGTGCGGCCGGCTCGGTGGATGTAGTCGTCTACCTTCTCGGGCAGATCGAAGTGGATGACGTGCTCGATCTCGGGAATGTCGATGCCGCGGCCGGCGACTCCCGTCGCGACCAGGATGCGGGTCTTGCCTTCGCGGAAGCTCTTCAACTCTTGCACCCGCTGCCCCTGGCTCAGGTCGGCGTGGATGCGGCCGACGCTGAACTTTTCGCGTTCGAGCACCGAGGTCAGCCATTCGGCGTCGCTCTTCCTGCGGATGAAAATCAACGTTCGGCCGAGGTTCAGGTGGAGCAGCGCATGCAGGCAGGCCTTCTTGTCCTCGTCCGCCACCATGTAGAGGCGGTGGGTGAGCCCGGTCGCGGCGCCCCCTTCGGGCAGGATGTCCACCCGCAGCGGGTCTTTGAGGAACATCTTGGTCAGGCGCTCGATCGGCGGCGGCATGGTCGCCGAAAAGAGCATCGTGTGGCGCTGTTTCGGCAGCAGCGAGAGGATTTCTTGCACCTGGGGCAGAAAGCCGAGATCGAGCATGTGGTCGGCTTCGTCGAGCACCAGCTCTTCGATCGCGTCGAGCTTGAGCGTCCGCCGCTCGATGTGGTCGAGCAGCCGCCCGGGGGTGGCGACCACCACGTCCGGCCCTCTTTTAAGCGCCTCGAACTGCGGCCCCATCCGGACGCCGCCGATCAGGCAGGCGGTGTCGAGATGCCGGTTCTGGCCGAACAGGTCCATGAACGCCTTGGTCTGAAGCGCCAGCTCGCGCGTGGGCGAGAGGATCAGGCCGCGTAAGCCCCGGCCGTGGAACAGCCGTTCGGCGAGCGGCAGGCTGAACGCGGCGGTCTTGCCTGAGCCGGTCGCGGCCAAGCCGATCAGGTCGCGTCCGGAGAGCGCCAACGGGATGACTTCGGACTGAATGGGCGTTGGATACAGAAAACCGATCTGCTCGACTATCGCGAGGATCGGGGGGGAGAGCCCCAGGGACGAGAATGGCTTGTCGGTGGTGGCTACGGGGTGTTGGGGGATCGCGAAACTCTGCATTCCAGGCAAGTTATAGAACAAATCGCAAGATCCGACAAGGAACGGCGGGGTGGCCGGAGACGCCCCGACGGGCTGGCACCCGGATAGGTTCGTGGTTTGGTACTGGGGGCGTCTCTACTCCCCGGGTTATACTTGCAGCTTGCCCATGGATTTGATCCCCGCTGCGCCCGGAGTGATCTGGAAGCGACTGACCGAGCCTTGGGAGTTCGACCAGGTCTACCGGCTCAATCATCAGACCTTCGCCCTAGAGATCCCGCAGCACCCGGAGCAGCCCGATCGCCGTTTGGTCGATGCGCGGCTGGATCGGAGCGTGGCGTTCGTAGCGATCGAGGGTGAACGGGTGGTGGGGATGGTGGCGTTCTCCATCGAGCGACCGTTTTCGCTCGACGCGAAGCTTCCCGATCTCGACACCTACCTGCCGCCGCACGGGCGACCGTGCGAGATCCGCTTGCTTGCGGTCGAGCCGGAGAAGCGGCGCGGGACCGTGTTTTCGGGGCTGATCGTCTGTGTGATCGAGTACGGCCGGGCGGCAGGGTGCGATCTGGCGGTGATCTCCGGGACCGAGCGGCAGGAGCGGCTCTACCGTCACCTCGGATTCGTCGCGTTCGGCCCACCGATCGGCACGGCGTCCGCCTCCTACCGGGCGATGTATGTCACCTGGGATGCCTTGGCCCCTTCGGCCAAGAAACTCGCGGCTGGGGCGAGATGAGCGAGTTCCCCGGTCGCTCGGTGAATTTCTTGCCCGGCCCGGTGCCGGTTCACCCCGAGGTGTCCCGGGCGTTCGCCGCCCCCGCAATCTCACACCGCTCCGCTAAGTTCTGCCACCTGCTGTCCAAAGTCAAGGCGCGGCTCTCCGCGCTGGTCGGCCTACCCTATGTGCAACCCCTGGTGGGCTCCGGTACGCTCGCGAACGATGCGGTGGCCGGGCAGCTGTCGGTGCTCGGCAGGCGCGGCTTGATCCTTTCGAACGGCGAGTTCGGTGAGCGGTTGATCGAGCAGGCGGGGCGTTTCGGCCTGGAGTTCACGCCGCTGCGCGCCGAGTGGGGCGCGCCGCTTCCATTCGCTCGCGCCGCCGCGATCGAGCGACCGATCGATTGGCTCTGGGCGGTCCACTGCGAGACCTCGACCGGCGTGCTCAACGACCTGTCACGCCTGACGGACTTCGCGCGCGAGCGGGGGGCCAGGCTCTGTGTCGACGCGATCAGCTCGGTGGGCAACGCCCCGGTCGATCTGTCCGGCGCCTGGCTCGCGACCGCCACTTCGGGCAAAGGGCTGGCCGCCTATCCCGGTCTCGGCCTGGTGTTTCATCGCGACGAGATCGCCCCCAGCCCGCGCCTGCCACGCTACCTCGACCTCGGGCTCTGGGCGCGCGAAGGGGGAGTGCCGTTCACCGCCTCGTCGAACCTGCTCGCGGCGCTCGGCCGCGCGTTGGAGCTGCGCGCCGCGGACGACGGCTGCCGACGTGCCGCGCTCGGCCATGAACTCCGGCCGCGCCTCGAGCAGCTCGGTTTCGCCGTGGTCGCACCGATCGAAGGCGCCGCCCCCTGGGTCCTCACCCTCGTGCCGCCGGAGGGGGAGAGCGCCTACGCCCTCGGCGAGCGGCTGGAGGGGGAAGGGTTTCTGCTCTCGTACCGGAGCGGCTACCTGGTGCGGCGCAACTGGCTCCAGGTCTGTTTGATGGGCGAGCACACCCCAGCGGCGCTCGACGCCCTGCTCGACGCTTTTCGCGATCGACCGGCGGTGGCGTGCGAAGGGATGTCCGTCCCTTCGATCGGCTAGGCGACCGAGGCGACGCTGTCAAACGGCGGCTGATAGAGTCGCCCGGCCCAACCCCCCGAGGAGGAACGCCGCTTGCTCCGACGCCCGCTCTCCGTTTTCGCCGCTTTGGTCGCCCTCGCGCTCGGCGGCGCCTGTGCCTCTACGGCTCCCGCTTCCGGTGGCCCGACGTCCGGCTCGCCTTCGGTGTCCGCGCCGGCCGCCTCGCCGATCGCCACGAAGACCGCCGGGCTCGACCATCGCGCCGGCCTGCTCGATCTCTATCTCGATCGCAAGGGGGGCAAGGTCTGGCTCGCGCTGCCGGCGCCGGCCGGAGAAGGGGGCCGGATCGGCAGCTATCTCTATGTCGAGGCGCTCGCCTCGGGGCTCGGATCGAATCCGGTCGGTCTCGATCGCGGCCAGGTGGGGGAGGCACAGGTACTCGACATCCGCCGGGTCGGTGGGCGGGTCCTGTTCGAGCTGCCGAATTTTGGTTTCCGCGCGGGCGCGCACGTTCTTTCAGAGAACGCGGCGGAGCGGCGGGCGGTCGCCGAGTCGTTCGCGACGTCGGTGATCTGGGCGGCCCCGATCGAAACGGAAGATCCGGACGGCCGTATGCTGATCGACTTCACCACGTTCCTGCTGCGCGATTCGCACGGCGCGGCGGCCGCGATGGCGGAGGCACGGCAGGGCTCCTGGTCGCTCGATGCGGCCAAGAGCGCGGTCTTCTTGGACGCCTGCCGGGTGTTCCCGAAGAACGTCGAGCTCTCCGCTTTGCTCACCTTTCAGTCGAGCGGCGCAGGGCCGTTGATCCGTGAGATCGCGCCCGCTTCGCCGGGGGATCGGACGGTCACGCTCACCGCGCGCCAGTCGCTCGTCGCCCTCCCCGGGTCGGGCTTCCGGCCGCGCCGTTTCGATCCGCGGATGGGGCATTTCACCGTCGGCTTCCTCGACTTCGCCGTGCCGCTCGCCGCACCGCTCGAAGGGGCGTTCGCCGCGCGCCACCGGCTGCAAAAAATCGACCCGGGAGCCGCCCGTTCGAAAGTGGTCGAGCCGCTCGTCTTCTATGTCGACAACGGCGCGCCCGAGCCGGTGCGGAGCGCCCTGGTCGAAGGGGCGGGTTGGTGGGCCGAGGCGTTTGAAGCGGCCGGTTTCATCGACGGGTTCCGGGTCGAAGTGTTGCCGGAGGGGATCGACCCGCTCGACGCGCGCTACAACGTCATCCAATGGGTACACCGCGCGACGCGCGGCTGGTCGTACGGCGGTGGTGCGATCGATCCGCGGACTGGAGAGATGATCAACGGTCACGTCCTGCTCGGCTCCCAGCGGGTGCGCCAGGATCGCCTCCTGTTCGAGGGGCTGCTCGGCGCGGCCGGCACCGGCAAAGGGGGCTCTGCCGATCCGATCGAGCTGTCGCTCGCGCGCCTCCGCCAGCTCGCCGCGCACGAGGTCGGCCACTCTTTGGGTCTGTCGCACAACTTCGCCGCCTCGACTTACGGCCGCGCCTCGGTGATGGACTACCCGGCGCCTTGGGTGAAAGTGACCGCCGCGGGCGACCTCGACCTCTCGGAAGGCTACGCCACCGGGATCGGCGCCTGGGACATCCAGGCGATCCGCTACCTCTACTCGGAATTTCCCGAAGAGCAGGAGCGTGCCGGGCTCGATGCCATCGCCGCCGAGACGCTCGCGCGCGGCATGCTCTACTTGAGCGATGCGGACGCCCGGCCGCTTGGCTCGGCGCACCCGCTCGCGCACCTTTGGGACAACGGCACCGATCCGATCGCCGCGCTCGAACTGTCGGGGGAGGTGCGCCGGATCGCGCTCTCCCGTTTCGGAGTCGGCAATCTCGGCTCCGATCGTCCGCTCGCCCTGCTCGACGACGTCCTCGCTCCGGTCTATTTCCACACCCGATACCAGATCGAAGCGGCGGCGAAAAGCGTTGGCGGTGCCTCGTACGAATATGCGCTCCCGGGCGACGGCCAGCCGCCCGTCCGTTCGGTTCCGGCGGTCGATCAGCGCCGGGCGCTCGCCGTGGTGCTCGCCGGGATCGCGCCGGCTGAGCTCGATCTGCCCGATTCGGTCCTCGCCCTCCTGCCGCCGCGCCCGCCCGAGGTGCGCGCGTCGATCGAGGTCTTCGGTCGCAACACCGATCCGATCTTCGATCCGCTCGGCGCTGCGGCGACCGCCGCCGACTTTGCGCTCGGCGCGTTGCTCTCCCCCGAGCGGGCGGCGCGCCTGGTCGATCAGCATCGGCGCGATCCGGCGCTCCCCGGGCTCGAAGAGGTGATCGACAGAATCGTCGCGGCCAGTTTTTCCGGCGGCGCGGGGCCTCGCCTCGCCGAGATCCGGCGTACGGTCGAAGCGGTCGCCGTGCGCCGCCTGATCGGCCTTGCCGGCAATCCCGGCGCCACCTCTGGCGTGCGGGCGCGTACCGAAGCTGCCCTCATTACCCTCGCGCGCCGGCCGATCTCGGGTGCCGAGCCGGCCGAAGAGCGCGCGTTCTTCGGGCATTTGGTGCGCGAGATCGAGCGCTTCTTCCGGCGCACGGAAGCGCTCGACCGGCCGGGTGCACCGGTGCCTGAGATTCCACCCGGTCAACCGATCGGCCAGGCGCCGGGCTGGATGGGCATGCCGGAATCGCTCGCCGGGTGCTCACAGGATTTGGGGTATTGACCGGCATGGCGGGCGGGTTCGCGGTCTCGCTGCTCGGGGTGGGGCCGCTCTTGTTCGGCGCGGCTTGTGCACCGGCCGCGAGTCCGCCGCACCCGGCCGAATCCGCACCGGCCGCCGTGGCGCCCGTTCGGGTCGTCGAATCGCTCCGGGTGCATGTGATCGCCACCCACCCGCACGACGCGACCTCTTACACTCAAGGGCTGGTCTGGCATGCGGGCAGGCTCTATGAGAGCACCGGGCAGTACGGCCGTTCGGAGCTGCGTGAGACCGATCCGGCGACCGGAGCGGTGCTTCGCCGCTTGGCCTTGCCCGGCAACGTCTTCGGCGAAGGGCTGGCGCTCGTTGGAAACCGGCTGTTGCAGCTCACCTGGCGCGAAGGGGTCGCCTTCTCGTGGCAGCTCGAAAGCTTCGCCAAGCTGCCTGAGTATCGCTATGCGGGCGAAGGGTGGGGCCTCTGCCACGACGGCCGTCGCCTGATCCGGAGCGACGGCACAGACGTGCTCACCATTCACGATCCAACCACCTTCGCCGAGACCGGCCGCCTCCCGGTGCGCCGATCCGGCCAGCCGGTGTTCGCCTTGAACGAGCTGGAGTGCGTGGGAGCAGACGTGTTCGCGAACGTCTATCAGACGGACGAGATCGTCCGCATCGAGGCCGAGACCGGCGCGGTGACCGCCTCGATCGATGCCTCCGGCCTGCTCACGCTCGAAGAGCGGAGGGCGGGCGCGGAGGTCCTGAACGGTATCGCGTGGAACCCCGAGGCGAAGCGTCTCCTGATCACGGGCAAGCTCTGGCCGAAGCTGTTCGAAGTGCGGTTAGAGCCCCACTGAATTGAGATGCCGTTCGATTTGACACAAAGCCCCGACGCGCCTTAGCGTCGAGTTCTATTTTCTTTCACAGTCATTCCAGGAGGAGATGCCGATGGCCGGTTGGTTCGAATTAAGCAAGAGCAATGACGGGCAGTTTCGTTTCGTCTTGAAGGCGGGCAACGGGGAGGTCATTCTCACCAGCGAACTCTACCGGTCGCGGGATTCGGCGCTCAAGGGAATCGCCTCGGTGCGAAAGAACTGCGGCGACGCCAAGCGTTACGTCAAGAGCATGTCGAAGAACGACAAGGCGTACTTCAATCTCAAGGCGGGCAACCACCAGGTGATCGGCACGAGCCAGATGTACTCCTCGGAAGCCGCGCGCGACGGTGGGATCGAATCGGTCCGGACCAACGGATCGAGCGAGACGGTCAAAGAGAGCTGAGCGAGCCCATTGGCTCGAGCTCCCTTCGACTTCGCTCAGGGAGTGGGCGGTCACGTTTTGCCGGCTGAGCGTAGTCGAAGCCAGCGTCCTCCTACTCCCTTCGACTTCGCTCAGGGAGCGGCGCCCGCCGGCTGCAGCTCTTTCGCCAGGATCTCGCGTTTCCACAGCTCGGTTCCGGCAGCGTCGATCGCGCGCAGGGTGAGCCGGCGGTCGTCGGCCGGGCCGGTCACGTCGATTAGGCCGAAGCTGCGGCGGTCGGTGACCCAGGTGCCGGTAACGCGCGCCGGGTTGTTCGTCTCTCGGTCGGTCGAGGAGACGAGCCCCGAGGTGAGCGGGCTTGAGGTGAATTCGTAGAACGGGTATAGGCCGGGCACTTCGATCTTCAACAGCTCCGATTGGTGGCGGTCGCCGGTGAGGAAGACGAGACCGGGGATTTTCGCGCGAACCAGGAAGTCGAGAAGTTCGCGCTGCTCGTTCGGGTAGCGACCGAGCGCCTCGAAGTAGGCGAGCGGGTTCCACATCTGATTGCCCGAAGCGACGATCTTGAATGTGGCGTCGGAGGAGACCAGCGCCTCTTTGAGCCAACGGAGCTGCTCGGTCCCGAACATCCGTTTCGTCTCGTCGCCCGGAAAGTTGTCCGGGGTCCGGTGGTAGCGGTCGTCGAGCAGGAAGAACTCGACATCGCCCCAGGTGAAGCGGCCGAACACGCCGGGAATCTCGGCGGTGCCGTACTGCGGGTTCGCCCAATAGTCGCGGAAAACGCGGAGCGAGGCCTCACGCCCGGCAAACGATCGGTCGGAATCGTTCGGGCCGAAATCGTGGTCGTCCCAGATCGCGTATTGGTGGACCGAGCCGAGCAGCGGTTGCAGCTCGGGGAGCGAGCGATCGCGCGCCCAGCGGCGGCGCATCCCCTCTTCGGTGCCGACATCGGATTCGCGGTAGTAGATGTCGTCGCCCAGCCAGAGCATCAGGTCGGGCTTCTGCGCCAAGATCGTATTGAAGATCTCGTAGCCGCGGCCGTACGGCTCGCCCGGTCGGTCGGCCGCCGGATCGTTCATGTAGGCGCACGAGCCGAACGCCGCGCGCAGGTCGGGCGCCTCTGTGCGCCATCTCCAGATCGCCTGGGTGCGAAACGCCGTGGCGTAGGGGAGCCCGATCCGCCGGCCGTCGATATAGACCTCGTATTCGTAGCGCGCACCGGGGACCAGGTTGATCAAGCGGAACCGCGCGATCCGGTCGCCCGCGTCGCCGGTCGTGATCTCCCGCGACAGCCGCGCCGAAACCTCCGCCCCGGCGAGCCAAAAGCGCAGCTGCGCCCGGCCGGCAAGCCGCGTTTGCAGCCAAATCTCCACTTCGCCGACGTCGGAGAACCCGACCATCGGCCCCGAGAGGAGCGGCGAGACCGCGGGCTCCTCGTGGGCCCGGAGCCCGCCGGGCAGGGCCAGGAGCAGAACGAACGCGAGAACTCTCATCACCCGATGTTTCATGCGCGGAGTTTACCCCGCGAGTGTTTGGAGAAACGTAACGGTCCCAGGGCAACGCCCTGGGTTCGAGGTCTCGGTGGCCGCGTTAGTTGGCGGACGCGGATTCCAATCGGAGAACCCGTGCCTGAAGCGATTCCAGCGAATCCTCCAGCGTATGAAGGCGACGATCCAACTCGGAGTATGAGAGCCGGACCATGGCACGGACTTCGGAGAATTCGCGGGTGGTCTCGATCTGAAACCGCTCCAGCCGTTCACTGACCGAGCCAACACCTTCGGCCACCTGCCGGATGTCCGATCGCAGACCCTCCGCGATGACACCGAAATAGCGGTGCAAGTCGTCCTGCCTCGTTTCCAGCCCGCCGAACCTCGTCTCCAGGTTATCCTGTTTGGCCGCCAACCCTTCAAAGGATTGCTGAAGGTTGTCCTGCTTGGCTTCCAGCCCGCCGAACCTCGTCTCCAGGTTATCCTGTTTGGCCGCCAACCC
>JANNIH010000002.1:0-4423 GCA_031404815.1 Holophagales bacterium
CAAAGATAGTAGCCGTCGAGATTGATCGATATGTTCGCTTGCCAGTCAGCAAGCCGCGAGTCGGCCAGCGGCAGAGGGCGCAGCACCCCGGCGTTATTCACCAGCACGGCGCAGCGACCGAGCGTGCGCATGACTTCTGCCTTGGCGGCAGCCACCTGCTCTTCCGAGGAGACATCGCATTGCAGCGCCAGCGAGCGGCCTGGCAATTCGGCAGCCGCTTCCTTAGCACGGTCGAGTTGCAGATCGATCAGCACGGGGATCGCACCCGCCGCGCAGAACGTCTGCGTTATCGCGCGCCCGATCCCGCCGGCGGCGCCGGTGACCACGCACACGCGTCCTTCGAGGTTTAACCAGTTGGCAGCCATAAGTTACGTCCTCCTATACGGACCGGATCGTAGCGGTTCCTACCGTTCGCAACGCGCTGCAGACTTCCTGCGCCGTCACTACCGTTGCTTGGCGTGGAAAGATTTTCTCCATCAGAACCCGGTGCACCTCCGCATCGCCATCAGCGCAAGCATCGCTTACCACCGCGATCGAATAGTCGAGATCGGCTGCCGCGCGCACCGTCGACAACACCACGCCGCTAGTCGTCAACCCCATGAGAATCAAGTGGCGCACTTCATGTGCCCGCAGAATGTGCTCGAGCTCCGAAGTACTGAACGCGCCTACGCGTCGCTTGGTGATCACCGGCTCGGAACCGAGTGGCAACACGTCGTCGTGAATCTGGCTGTCGGCACTGCGTTCCAGCAATCCACCCGCGCGTTTGATCGCTGAAAAAATCTTGTTGTTCACGGATATTTCCGGGTGCCCATCGCGAAACCTGACGACGAGATACGCGACGAGGACGCCAGCGGATCGCGCGGCGTCCAATACTTCCCGCGCCTGGCGCAATGCGGCTCCCGACGCCGGATATTGCTTGATGATAGCGTTCTGGTAGTCCATTGCGAGAACGGCAACGGCACCTTCGCTTGACCACAGGGAATTCATAGAACGGCCTCCATTCGGATTGTGTGCCCTGCTACTGCTTGCGTTCGCCTTACTGGCTATCGGTGTCTTTCTCCGGTGCCAGCGACGACCTGACGCCCGATTTAGTCCGGCATGGCGTTACAGTCCGCGGGTAAGGATACGCGTTCTTCGTTCCTGCCTGTTTTATGGCCAGGGCGCTTGCTCACTCGACAGCGTAGGCTTTCGCCTTTTCACGAAGGACGTGCTTCAGAACCTTTCCCGCAGCCGTCTTGGGAAGCTCCGGCACAACGATGATCCGCTCCGGAAACTTCTGGCGTGCAAGTCCGGCCTTGTCGAGGCAGGTCTTCATCTCAACCAGATCGAACGTGTAGCCCTCGTTCAATACGACGAAGGCGCAAGGTGTCTCACCGAGTCGCGCGTGCGGCATGGCGACCACGGCAGCCTCCTTGACCGCGGGATGCGCATGCAGCACATCCTCTATCCTTCGGGCTGAGGTTCTCTCCGCCCCGAATGATGAGATCCTTCTTCCTGCCGCTGACCGTGATGAAGTCGCCATGGCTGATGTATCCGAGATCACCCATGCGGAAGTAGCCAGCGGCGTCGAACGCTTCTTCCGTTTGCGACCAATCGGTGTATCCAACCATGACCTCCGGCCCACGCGTCGCGATCTCACCCTCGACGCCCGCGGGCAGGACCGCTCCGGAAACTGGATCGCAAATTCGCACTTCGTGATTCACGATGCGTCCATCGGTGGTGGCTCCGAGTTCCTGGTCCTCGCGACGCAGGATGTCGCTGCGGCCACCGCGTTGCGCCTGGCGGAGGGTTTCAAGAGCGTTCGCTTCGCGCACGCTCGCGGTGTCGAAATCGCGCTTGGCCGTAACGCCCGATGTCCAGAGCGACTCGAAACGTTCGCGGTCGGTCTTGGCGGCCTGCCAGTCGATCTCGGCGCGGCGGACTTCCTCCGCCCGTGGCCCTTTGGTGGTCTTCGCGAGCGTCGCCTGCGCCTCGTCGATCGCCGCTTTCTGTTCGAGGATCTGAAGACCCAAGAGATCGCCTTCGAACTCGATCAACAGCTGCCCCGGCTGAACGCGATCGCCTTCATCCACCAGCACCCGGGCGACCCGGCCGCCGATCAGAGAACCCACCTCGACCGTGCGCGCTTCGAGCGATCCGGCCAGCACCAACTCGGTCGGCTCGGGCCGCCGCTGCCAATAGAAATAACCTGCCGCGGCCGCACCGGCCAGGAGCAAGAGGAGGATTACTTTGCGCATTATGGAGTTTCCTTTCGCGCCCAGGCACAGTTGTCGATTCTCTCGTCAATCGGGGTCTGCGACCAAATGCGACCCAAATTCCGCTTGACACCGAGCCCCGATCGCCCGAATACTCGCCGTCCCATGAGCACCTTCCGTTGGCACTACTACTTTACGTACCGTCGCGCGGGGGCTTCCGCGTTCGGCTAGAGGGCTGGTGCCCGAAAAGACTCGAACCTCGAAGCGCCCCGCCGGCAACGGCGGGGCGCTTTTGTTTTTGGCGCCGACGATCAAAGTTGGCGAGCCTAGGGAGAACCGAATGCGAGTAGCGATTCAAGGCACGCGCGGATCATTCAGCGAGGCGGCGGCCCGCAAACAGTGGCCTGATTTGGAACTGCTCCCCTTCCGCACGGTCGCGGACGTCGTCGAGGCGGTGCGCGACGGAGCGGCCGACGCCGGCTGCCTGCCGTTTGAAAACTCCCTGGTCGGTCTGATCGAGACCACCGAAGATCTCCTCCAGCAGGCGTTTCGCGACCGGGCGCTCCATCTCGACCGGGAGATCCTGCTCCCGGTCCAGCACGCTTTGCTCGGCGTTCCCGGTGCCGCGCAATCACAGATTCGGCGCGTGTTGTCGCATCCGGTGGCCCTCGATCAGTGCCGGATGTGGCTGGGCAAAAACCTGCCTGGCGTCCAACGCGTGAGCGAATGGGACACGGCGGGGGGCGCCGAGATCGTGGCGCGCGACGCCGATCCGGCGCAGGCGGCGATCGGCTCGAAATTGGCCGCCGAGCTGTATGGGCTCACCGTGCTCGAAGACCGCATTGAAGACGATCCGACCAACCAGACCCGTTTCCTCACCTTCACCCGCGAGCCGCAGCCCGAGCTGCTCGACGATCGTCCACGCAAGACCTCGCTGGTGGTCTGGACCGACCATCGCCCCGGCATGCTGCCGCGGTGCTCCAGGCGTTTGCCACCCGCGGCATCAACCTGACCGCGCTCCAATCGCGGCCAGAGCGCTCGGCACCCTGGACCTACCGGTTCTACATCGATATCGCCGGCGCCGCGCATGAGCCGCTGGTCGCCGAGGCGATCGAGTCGATCGAGGCACTGGCCAACCAGCTGGTCGTCCTCGGGAGCTATCTCGCCTGGCAGGGGCCGGCCTCGGCGGCTGGTGACTCCGGCCATCTGACTGCCACCGGATCGGGACCCAACCATCGCCCGAAACCGGCGTTTCCCCTGTTCGATCGGCGCCACCAACCGGAAGACACGATCGTGCGGATCGGCGCACTCGAAATCGGCGGCGGCACCCCCATCCTGATCGCGGGACCCTGCTCGGTCGAGAGCGAGGAGATGCTGCTCGACACCGCGCGCGCGGTCGCCGCGGCGGGCGCCCATATGCTGCGCGGCGGAGCGTTCAAACCACGCACATCGCCCTACGACTTCCAGGGCCTCGGCATCCGGGGCTTGAAGATCCTCGCCGAAGCGCGGCGGATCTCACGTCTACCGGTGGTCACCGAAGTGATGAGCTGGGAGGAGGTGCCGCTCGTCTCGCGCTATGCCGACATGCTCCAGATCGGCGCCCGCAACATGCAAAATTTTGCGCTCCTGCGCGCCGCCGGCCGAAGTGGCAAGCCCGTCATGCTCAAGCGCGGCGCGGGCGCCACCATCGACGAATGGCTGCACGCGGCCGAGTACATTCTCGCCCACGGCAACCATCAGGTCGTCCTCTGCGAGCGCGGCATCCGCACTTTCGAGCGGGCGACCCGCCACACGCTCGACTTGAACGCCGTAGCGATCGTGCGCGAACGAACCCACTTACCCGTCATCGTCGACCCGAGCCACGCCGCCGGCCTGCGCTCGATCGTGCCGGCGCTCACCCATGCCGGCCTCGCCGCGGGCGCCCAAGGGGTGATCGTCGAAGTCCACCCCGATCCCGATCATGCGCTCTCGGACGGCGCGCAGAGCCTGACCTTTGCGGGCTTCGCCGAGCTTGCGGCCCAGCTGGGCTGCGTTCGGGTCGAACCGATCGAAGAGCTGGCCGCCGTCTAGGGCTCCGGCTGAGCCGGGCAGGGCCCCGTCAAAGTCATCATAAGTTCGGCTTGCCGGTGCAACCTCCAGCGATGGGACAGGCCGTCAGCCCTTCCGCGGCCTGAAAGGCCGGTAGAACTGAGCCCAGGGCTGAGGCCGAAGGCCGATGCCCTGGGTTG
>JANNIH010000003.1:0-54057 GCA_031404815.1 Holophagales bacterium
TCGCTCGGGGCGTTGCGGAATCCGGTCGCGAACCCTCTGAGGTCGGTCGCGATCGTCGGTTTTGGCCGGGGGCGAAAACTATTTTGCTCAGCCTATCGTTTTACCGGAACCCCTCGCGGTACAACTTTCCTCGCGCCTCAAGGGGCGTAGGCCACGCGGCAATATCGCCGCGTTCGGCCGTCCTCTAAAGGAGGAAACGCATCATGCCTAACATCGCGAACTCATCAGCCGATCGCTACGCGGTCAATCGCTGCAGCAGCTCCCAGAGCGCAGCGACATCCGTGCGCTCTGTCGCCTCGGCGCCGATCGAGACCCGCACCATCCACCGCCCGTCGAGGAGCGCCGGGGTCAGATAGGCCTGGCCTGAGGCGTTGGCCCGCTCCGCCCAGGCAAGGGTATGGCGGTCGAGCGCCTCGCCCTCAAGACCTTGCGGCTCGTGGCGGAGGCAGAGCGTCTGCAGCGGAACGGGGGCCAAAAGTTTCCAGCCGGGCGTCGCCTGCACCTGCTCAGCGAGCCATTGCGCGTTGGCCAGATCGCGACGGAGACGCGCTTGCAAACCCTCCACTCCCTGCTCGCGGATCAGGAACCAGAGCTTGAGCGCCCGGAACCGACGCCCGAGCGGCAGCCCCCAATCGCGCAGATTCTTCACCTGATCGTCCACCGCGGAACGCAGATAGCTGGGGCGGGTCGACATAACGCGCACCAGGTGATCCGAATCCCGCACGTAGTAGAGCGAGCAATCGAACGCGACCCCAAGCCACTTGTGCGCGTTCAGCACCAGTGAGTCCGCCCCCTCGATTCCCCGCCACATCCATCGACACTCGGGCAAGATCATCGCCGATCCCGCCATCGCGGCATCGACATGGAGCCAGATGCCATGAGCGCGGGCAACCTCCGCGATCGCGGCTACGGGGTCGAGCGCAGTGGTGGTGGTCGTTCCGGTGGTGGCGACGATCGCACAGGGGGTAAACCCGAGCGCCAGATCTTGGGTGATCGCAGCCGCGAGCGCCTCAGGGCGCATTGCAAAGCGCTCGTCGGCTTCGATCAGGCTGACGTTGTCGCGGCCGAAACCGGCGAGCAGTGCCGCTTTTTCAACTGAACTGTGGCTGTGCGCCGAGACGTAGACCCGCAGTGCCTTCGGCTCCGCCTGGAGCCCACCGCGGGCGAGGCAATAGTCGGTCGTGCGCGCGCGCGCGCAGAGCAGAGCGAGCAGGGTACTGGTCGACGCCGTATCTTGGATCACGCCGCTCCAAGCATCGGAAAGACCCACCATCTGGCGCATCCAATCGGTCGCCACCTCTTCGAGTTCGGTGAGTGCCGGACTGGACTGCCAGGACAGGCCGAGCACCCCGAGCCCCGTGCTGAGCAGGTCACCCAAGACGCTCGCGAGCGAGGCGTTCGAAGGGAAGTAGCCGAAAAAGCTCCGGTGTTGCCAGTGAGAGAGGCCGGGCATCAGAACCCTCTCGACATCGCGCAGGATCTCGTCGAACGACTCAGGAGCCACGGGCGGCGCAATGGGCAAGCTCGCCTTGATCTCGCCCGGCGCACTGCGCGCCATCACCGGGCGCTCGTGCACCGTGGCCCGATACTCGGCGATCCGATCGACCAACTCGTGGCCGACGCGGCGGAACTCTTCCGGTGTCATCGCGAAACAGAGCGCCAAGCCTAACGGCCGGGCGGGTTTTCCGGCGCCTGGGGTGCCGGCGGCGCTCCCTCGGGAATCGCCGGGGGGACGGGGGGCACGACAGGGGAAGCCGCCCGGGCGGGTGCGTCCGCCGCTTCGAGCGGATCCTCAGGCGGCACGCCGATCAGGCGCCGATAGTCGGCCGCTTCGGCCGGCGGTCGTGCGACGATCAACGAGTCCTTCTCCAGCTCCTGCTCGTACTGCGCAAAGCGGTCGCGGAACAGTCGATTGCGCTCGCGCGCCTCGATCTCGGCTTGGACTTCCGGAAAGGGACGAATGTAGGAGGGACGCCGCTCGACCATCTGCAAAAGATGGGTGCCGCCGCGCCCTTCGGTCGGCTCGCTCAAGGCGGCCGGAGCGAGGCTCCAAGCGGCCTGCGCGATGCTGGGATCGAGATCGCTCTCCGAGAGCCAGCCGAGATCGACCACCGCGCTACCGACTCCCTGCTCCTCGAACGGCTTTGCGGCGTCGAGGAGTGTCTGGCCCGCGACCACCGCGGCGCGCAGGTCCGCAGCGATCTTCGCCCGCTCGGCAGGACCTTTGGTCTTCTCGGCGAGGATCACCGCTTCTCGCAGATGGACCTGCTCGGGCACCCGAAAGAGGTCGACGTTCTTCTGGTAGTAACGCCGCAGGTCATCTTCCTCGAGCTTGATCTTGCCCTGCACCTCGCGACCGATCAGCTCGCGGACCCGTAGGTTTTTGCGCAAGTTTTCGCGCAGATCTTTCTCGGTCATGCCACTCTGGGCCAACGCGCCACGGAACTGCTCGTCCGACGTGATGCTAAAGCTCTCCCGCATCTGTTGCACCGCAGCATCGACCTCCGCCTCGGAGGCGGTGATATTCAGCTGGTCGGCGCGCGACTGGAGGAGCAGGTCCTCGTAGAGGTTCTTGAACACGACTTCGCCGGCACTGATCAAGGCCTGGTCGCGTTCGGCCGGTTCGAGGTTCTTTCGACCGATCTCGCGGCGCATGTCTTCGCGCGCGAGCTCGTAGTCGTGTTGGGTTGCGATGCGGTCATTGATCCGCAACACGATCTTGTTCACCACCTCGGCGGCAACCGGCCTTGCTGCGGCCAGCCCCACCCCGAAGAGCAGACAGAGCACGGCGCCCTCAAGGACCAGGCGCGGAAGGGGAAGAACCAACGGCATAACGGCGGGCGGCATAACGGCGGGCGGTTTAGCGGCGGGCGGCATTGGGGTCACGGTAGGCGCCTCGATATTCGAAGGGGAGATTTCGCGCATAGATCTCGACATTGTAGCGGGCCCTGGCCTCGGCAACCAACTCGACCAACCGGAGGTCGGCGCGCTCACGGCGCAACCGGCGGCGAATCTCCGGTCGGGCCCGCGCCAGCGGCATCACTTCGGTCGAGTAGCGCGCGGTGACTTGAAAGATATGAAACCCGTAGTCCGCAGGCACCACCGGGCTGACCTCCCCTGGCTGCAGGCGGAAGATCACCTCGGCGAACGCCGCGGGCAGATCGCTCGCGGCGAGCTCACCCTGATCGCCGCCGCGTTCGGCGCTCGGATCGCGCGAATACTTGCGCGCAACCTGGGCGAAATCGGCACCGGCAGCGAGGTCGCCGAGTGCCCTTTCCGCTTCGCTCCGGCGCTCGACCAGAACCTGGCGAAGACGCACCCGCTCGGGACGCGCAAACTCCGCCCCGTGGCTGCGATAATAGGCGGCGATCTCCTGCCCGGTCGGCTCCTCCACCTCCACGGCGAGCAACGCGTCGATCCCTCGGCGCCCTCGGCCACCCGTCGATTCGGTAGACGGCGCTCCCGGGTCGGCCTCGAAAGACGTCAGCTTCCGCTCGGCTGCGAGGCGCTCGAGCAGTCTCTCGTCGAGGAACTGATCGAAAAGTGCGGTCAAAACATCGCTCGCGAGCAGCCCTTCGGAATCGCCGGCCACCTGCGCCACATAGGCGCGAAAATGCGGGTAACGAAACTCCTCTCCCTCGATCCGCGCGACGGCGTCCGGAGCCGGCGGTGGCGTGCGACGACAGGCGATCGGCGCGATCAGCCCAAGGCAGACGCCCAGCAGGAGCAGTCGGTGGCGTACGGTGGGGAGCATGGGCGGATCGGGGGAGAGAGACTAGTTGGCCAAGCTCAAGAGGGTGGCGCTCGCAGTAGCCAGCGCCTGCGCCCCAGAGCTTACCGGCAGGGTCAGAACGCCGGTCGGGCTGAAACTCGCGCCGGGGAGCGTCGATACCAGGTCGATCAACCGGCCGACATCGACCCGTGCGTCGCGGCGGAGTCGGATCGTCAGCTCGCGGGCGCGGCAGGTGATCGACTGCACCCGCAGCGACTCGGCGACCCGTTTGAGCGCAGCCACTTCGACCAAAGAATGCACCGCCGGGGGCGGCGGCCCAAAGCGATCGGTCAGCTCGGCGAGCACCTCCTCGCGCGACTGTTCGGCAGCAGCGATTTTACGATAGATCTCCATCCGCAGATTGGCATCGCCGACATACCCCTCCGGGATCGACATTGCGACGGGCAAGTCGATCTGGGCCGACGGCGCCTCCTCGATCGCTTCTCCGCGCAGCTCGCGGACCGCCTCTTCGAGCAGCTTCAAGTAGGTTTCGATGCCGACCGCGGCGATCTGGCCGCTCTGCTCGGAACCCAGGAGGTTGCCGGCGCCGCGGATCTCCAGGTCGCGGGCGGCAATGCGAAAGCCGGCGCCGAGATCGGTAAATTCGCGGATCGCCGCCAGCCGTTTGCGTGCGGTCTCGGACAGGGTGCGATCGGTCGGCACCAAGAGATAGCAGTAGGCGAGCTGATTGCTCCTACCAACCCGTCCGCGAAGCTGGTAGAGCTGTGCCAGGCCGAACCGCTCGGCGCGATGGACGATCATCGTATTGACGTTTGGAATATCGATCCCGTTCTCGATGATCGTGGTCGCGAGCAGAACGTCGAACTGGCGTTCGGTGAACGCGTGCATGCGCCGCGACAACTCGGCCTCTTCGAGCTGGCCATGGCCGACCGTAACCCGCACACCGGGGACCAGGTCGCGCAGATAGGTGAGCATCCGCTCGATCGATTCGACCCGGTTGTAGACGTAGTAGACCTGCCCCCCGCGCTCGATCTCGTGCTCGATCGCTTCGCGGATCACCTCCGGATTGAACGGCAGAATCGCGGTCTCGACCGCCATCCGATCTTTGGGCGGCGTCTCGATCACCGATAGGTCGCGCACCCCTGCCAGGGAGAGCTGAAGGGTGCGCGGCACGGGAGTCGCGGACATGGCGAGCACGTGTACGTTCTTTTTCGCTTGTTTCAAGCGCTCTTTCTGCGCCACACCGAAGCGCTGCTCCTCATCGACGATCATCAGGCCCAACTTCGGCATCTCGATGTCCTTCGACAGAAGTCGATGGGTGCCGATCAGAATGTCCACCGTCCCTTCTTTCAGGCGCTTCTGGAGCGTTTTTGTTTCCGGCCCCGTGCGGAAGCGGGAAATCATCTCGATCGTCACCGGAAAACCGGCGAAACGCTTGCGAAATGTCTCCAGGTGCTGGTCGGCCAGAATGGTGGTCGGCGCGAGCACCGCAACCTGGAATCCGGCGTCGACCGCTTGGAATGCCGCACGCATTGCGACTTCGGTTTTGCCGTAGCCGACGTCGCCGCAGAGCAGGCGATCCATCGGCCGCTCGCTTTGCAGATCCTGGCGAATCGCCGCGATCGCCTCGTGCTGGTCGGCGGTTTCCTCATAGACGAACGCCGTGGCGAACTGGCGCACCAAGTCGGAGTCCTCTAGGCCGCCCATCGCGGGTGCTCTGGCCAGCTGGCGCTCGGCATAGAGCTTCAGCAGCTCGTCCGCCATGTCGCGCAGGCTGGACTTGACCTTGGCTCTAACCTTGTTCCAGGAGGTGCCGCCGAGCTGATCGAGCCGCGGTGCCGAGCCCTCGATACCGCTGTATTTCTGCACCTGATCGAGACGAGAGAGCGGCAGCAGAAGGCGACGGCCGCCGGTGTACTCGATTTCCATTACTTCGGATTCGATCGCCACCACCGGTGCGCTGAAGTCGCGGAGCGCGGGCGGCAGGCTCGCCATGTCCTCGGCCCCGCCGCGGACCGAACGAAGAGCGATGAAGCGGCCGATACCGTGGTCCGAGTGGACCACGTAGTCGCCAACTTTGAGGTCGCGCAAACCGGACAGGAACGGCCCGAAACGCGATTTCGACGTCCGCCGTTGCAGCTTGGCCTGGGGCAGGATCTGCTGCTCCCCGTAGAGCGCGAGGCCGGCGGCCGGCAACCGAAAGCCCCGCGCGAGTTCACCCGGGGCGATCTCGACACCGGCACGCCCCACCTCGATCTCGCGCCCGGCGAGCAGGTCTTCCAACCGCTGGCGGTGTGCACCGGGGGCAACGATCACGCAGCGCTCGCCGCGCGAACGCGCAGTGGCCACCTCCTGGGGGAAGCGTGGAAGCTGACCCTGGAAGAGATCGGTGGTCGTCGCGGCGAAGTCGATCGGCGTGCGGGGCGCGGAACTGATCGCGGCGGGGAGTTGGGCCGAGGAGGTGACCAGATCGCCCACCCGGACCTCGGCGTTCGCTACCACGCCCTCGACGGTGGCGGCAGGCCACTCCAAATCGTCCGGCGGAATCGCGAGTCGTCGATGATCGCGGCGGGCGGCCCAATCCGCGTCGAGACGCTCGGCGTGGTGGTTGACCTCACCCATAAGCGCCGGAGGATCGACCGCGATGATCATCGGGGGGTGCGACGACCGCGCCGACGCCGCGCCCGCGAGCAACTCGGCGAGGGACGCGGTCCGCGGAACCAGCAGTGGCAGATAGTTCTCCCACCCCGGAAAGCCGCCCGAATGACGGAGGCCCGCCAACCGCTCGGCCGCCTCGGCTCCGAGATCGGCGCCACCGAGCGCACCGAGCAGATCGGCGAGCCTGGCCGCAGCGTCCGGCCCGCCCGGAAAGAGCAGCAAGGGAAGGATTCGAATGGACTCCAGGGTGTCTTCCGAGCGCTGGCTCTCCGCATCGAACCAGCGGATCGCCTCGATCGTGTCGCCGAACAGATCGAGTCGGATCGGCGCATCCTCACCGGGTGGGAAAAAATCGACCAGGCCACCGCGCACCGCATACTCACCGATCTCGTAGACCAGGTCGGTCCGATGGTAGCCGAATCGATCGAGATGTCGGACCAGCTCCTCGATCGGCAGATCATCGCCGGGCGCCACATCGAGCGCGGCGGCTCTGAAATCGCCGCCGAACGGCAGGCGGCGAAACAGGGCGCGCGGCGTCGCAACCACGGTTCGCACCGTACCGGATACGATTCGATCGAGCGCCGCCGCCTCCTGCGCCCGAACCAGGAGCGAGATCTCGGTCTCCTGGTAGGGAGTGAGCGACGGCGCGGGAAAGTAAACCGCCTGCCCCGACCCGAACAGTTGCACTGCCTCCAACCAGGCGAGCGCGTCCGCCTCCCGGGGAACCACTACGAGAAGCGGCCGGCCGAGATCTTCGGCAAGCAGCTCTGCGACCCACGCTGCGGCGGGTACCGGCAGGCGCACAACCTCGCCCAAGCCACGCGTGAGCGCCTGGTATGGAGCACTCGCCCGGAGTTTCTGGGCAGCCTCCTGCCAGGTTGGGTTGCTCATCGGACTGGAAAGTGTAGCGCGGGGTGACGGGTTTCTCGAACGCACACGCTCGAAGTGCGGCGACCGGCCCGCCCGGAGCTAGCCGTAGAAGTTCACCACCGCATCGGCGACCGCATCGACCTCGTCGTCGGTCAGCTCAGGGAAGATCGGCAGGCATACGACCTCGCGCCCTGCTGCGGTCGCAACCGGAAGATCCGGCATTGGGCTCGACGCGAAGCGCTCGGCAAAAGCCGGCTGATGATGGAGCGGTGAAGGGTAGTGGACCGAGGCGCCGATACCTTTCGCCGCAAGGTGCGCGAGCAGATCGTCACGCCGCTCGGTGCGAAGGGTGAACTGATGGTAGACCGATTCGACCTCCGGCCGGTCGGGCGGCAGCCGCAGATCACCGAGCCCTAAGAAGCGTTCCGTGTAGCGCGCGGCGATCGCGCGGCGACGGGCGTTGTCCTCGTCGAGAAGGGCGAGTCGGCAGTTGAGCACCGCCGCCTGGAGCGTATCGAGCCGGCTGTTGGTGCCGATCTCCAGGTGGGTATAGCGCTCAGCCTGACCGTGGTTACCCAGGCGGCGGGTCTTTTCGACCAGCACCGGTTCGTTGCCGGAGACCGCGCCGCCGTCGCCGAAGCCGCCGAGATTTTTGGTCGGGTAGAAGCTCCAGGCGGCGATCCGCCCGAACCCTCCCACCCGCTGGCCGCGCCACCGCGCACCGTGCGCCTGGGCGGCATCTTCCATCAGCCAGAGTCCGTGACGGCCGCAGACATGGCAGATCTCGTCGACATCGAACGGCCGACCGTAGAGATGGACGCCGATCATCCCGACCGTGCGGTCGGTGATTCGCAGCGCAGCATCTTCCGGGTCGATGTTGAGCGTCTCGGGGTCAACGTCGACAAAGACCGGGGTGCCACCGACCAGCGCCACCGCCTCCGCCGTGGCAAAGAAGCTGAAAGCAGGTACCAGCACTTCGTCGCCGGGCTTCACGCCGAGCACGCGGAGCGGCAAGATGAGCGCGTCGGTACCGTTGGCCAGTCCGGCGCAAGCCTCGACCCCCAGATAGGCGGCGAAGGCCTGCTCGAATTCTTTGAGCTCACGCCCGAGGATGAAACTCGTGGTGTCGAGAATCCCGCGCCAACGGCGATCGAGCTCCGGCTGGAGACGGCGGACGGTTCGGGCGAGGTCGAGAAACGGCACATTCATAAAGGAGCAGCCTCCAGGGCGTTGGGCTTGGGTTCTGACGAGGTCGGGGACGGAACACCGATCGAGCCGCCGTCTTCCGGGTCACCGGGCAAGCGGCGGAGCGGAGCGCGGGTCCAAGGGGTCGCCCAGATGCCGAGCGAATCGTCGCCCATGGTGATGTTGTTCGGGATCGCGAGGCTACCGACCAGACGGAAGCGGGGATCGCGAGTCACCGCCGGGACCCAGGCCGGAAAGACGACAACGTAGTCGGGGCGGCGGCGCTCGATCGCGAGCAGCATCGCCGCCTCGAAACCGATCCCGCGCCGCACCTCGGCTGCAACCTCCGCGCGCACCTCCGGCGAGGCGATTCCTACCAGGTCGATAACCCGGTTCGGCAGCAGAAACTTGATCGCGCCGATATCGTTGACCGCGAGCACCGCCTCGGGCGGCAGGCGATCTGCCAGCCAACGCGCGACGAAGACATCGCTGTCTTGGACATTGGCGACGTTCTGGGCAAAGACCAGTGGGCCGCGCCAGAGCCCGGCGAGCGTCGGCCAAGCGAGCAGACCGAGCAGGATTGCACGGAGCGGCAAACTCGCTCGGGGTCCCGCAAACTCGAACCGAACCCGCGAACCGATCGCCGCGGCGGCGCGCTCCAACCCGAGCACTCCGAGGACGACAACCACCGGCATGAGCGGAAAATAGTAGCGACCGAAGTTGCCCGCGAGCGGGCCACGCCCCGTCGGGCTGATCGTCGAGTAGGCGAGCGGTAGGGCGATCAGCCAGAGTGCGGGTAGTAGGCCCCGATCGCGCTCCGTGCCCAGGCGCTCGATCAGAGCCAAAACACCGGCGCCGGCGAGCAGGGTCAGCCAAGGTTGGGCGCGGAAGAGGATGCCGAGGATCGTGGCCGCGTACTGAAGGTCGGGAAGCAAGCCGTGCAGCTCGGCGCCCTTCGCCGAGAAGGTCGTCGGCAGGAAGCTGCCACCTACGACCTTATAGAAGACGAGCGGCCCAATCAGAGCGCAGGCGGCGAGGAGCAGACCCAACACCGCCGAGCGCCAAGGTGCCGGGCGCCAGCGCAGAGGCGTCTCGCCGTCCGACGCGACAGCCGGTTCAGCGGGCCGGCGCGCAAAGGAGACCAACAGACGATCTGCGAGCGCGAGAACCAGGAGCAGCACTCCTTCCGGCCGGGCGAGAATTGACAGTCCGAAAACACCGATCGAAAGGGGCGGACGGGGCGGGTCGCGGCGCTCGCGCGTATGGAGGATCAGGCCGCCGACGCTCAGGAGAACGAACAGCGGTACCTCCATGCCCGAAAGTGCCGACCAGGCCAACCAGGTGGTGGCGGCGGCGAAGCTCACCGCGACGGCTGCGCCGGCTTCCGACAGGTCGAGCTCGCGCGCAAACAGCCAAATCGCGCGCAGCCCGAGGAGGTGCAGGGCCACGCCGAGCGCTTTGGTCCAAAGGACAAGGCTGCCCGGCAGATAGAAGAGAAGGGCCAAAAGGGCCGTCCAGAGCGGCGCCGTCGAGCCGGTCACCCGCTCACCCGGGTTGTACGCGAGACCGCCTCCATCCGCCAGGTTCTTCGCGAACTGCAGATGGATCCAGCTGTCGTCGAGCGGAAAACCGAGATCGCCGGAGAGAATGAAGGCTTCGACCCCGAGGTAGACGAGGCAGACCGCGAAGCCGGCCGCGAGCAGCCAGGGCAGAGGTGAGCGCCGTGGCGCGAGGGACGTCTCGGAGGTCGGCATCAAATCGAAAGCTCGCATCGAAGGAAGCCAAGCATACACAAGGTGCCGGCGCCGAATATGATCCACCGCATGTTTGATCGCCAGAATCGCTTCTCTCCCTTCGAACGCCGACGCCGGACCGTGTCCCGGATCGCTCTCTATGCGAGTGCCGTAGCCGTCGCGGGCATCGCTTTCGCTTTTGTCTCTCTGCTCGAGCGGCCGACCCGACAGCTCGCCCACGAGAGGCTCGACTCGCGCGACTACCTGAACTTGCCTGCCGTCGAGCAGTTCCGCCGCTACGTCCGGATCGACACCACGGACGCCACCGGCGACGAGATGGCGGGGGCACGTTTCCTGGCCGGCGAGCTCGGAGCGGCGGGCATTTCCTCTCATATCGAGCGAATGGGCCCGCACAAGGCGAACCTGTGGGCCGTCCTCGAAGGCGAAGACCGGCGCGCCATCGTGCTCCACAACCACATCGACGTCGAGGACATCCACACCACCGAGAAGTGGTTCGCGCCGCCTTTTGAAGCGCGGATCGAGATGCCTTGGATGTACGGCAGGGGCACCTTCGACATGAAGAGCGTGGCGATCGCGCAGCTGCGCGCGTTGATCGCGCTCAAGAAGAGCGGCCAACCGCTCCGTCGTTCCGTGATCTTTCTCGCCACCAGCAGCGAGGAGACCGGCAGTGATCTCGGCGTACGCTGGCTGCTCCGCGAGCGCCCCGAGCTCGTCTCCCGCTTCGGCCTGGTGCTCACCGAAGGGGGCTTCCTCGAAACGCGGTCCCGCGACGACATCAAATACTGGGGCATCGAGATCGGCCAAAAGCACTACGTCGACCTGATCATCTGCGGCTCTGATCGCGAGCCTTTGGAGCAGATCCGCGAATACCTCGCAGCGGCGCAGGGCGATACGGTCGATCTTCGCGTGCTTCCTGCCGTCCGCGACTACCTGCGGCGCTATGCGCCCTCCCGGGACGATCCACGGATCCGCGAAGCACTCGCCGATCCCGACGCTCTAGCGCAGAATCCTGAGGCCTTTGCGAAACTGCCCCGCTATCTCAAGGGCTTTTTGCGCGACGAAGCGCTGCCGCTGTCCGTCGCGGTCGATCCCGGGGGAGGGTATCGGCTGCGCGTGGTGCTCCACCTACTCCCCGACGCACGCCTGGAAGACGTCTTGGACCATCTGGTTCCCCCCGCACTTCTCCACGGCCTGGCGTTCCAACTCTCCGACCCGGCGGGCGCACACGAACCGAGCCCGGCGGATAGCGCCGACTTCCTTACCATCGAGCGGGCGATCGAAGAGAGTTACCCTCTCGCGACGGTAGGGCCTGCTCTCCTGCCGTGGACCGCAACCGACTCGCGCTTCTTTCGCGCCGCAGGAATCCCTTCCTACGGCCTTTCGCCGTTCCTGATTCTGAGCACCGATACTCTCCAGGTGGACAACGCCAACGAGCGCATGGCCCTGCCTGGCTTCATCGACGGGGTCGAATTGTACGAAACCATCCTGCGGCGCCTCGCGCTTTGACACTTTTTGCCATCGCCCCTGGTCAAAGATTGACTCGTACATCTTGACAGCCCCATATTTTACAGTGGTTTACCGCCGCCGAGGGCTTGGCACGATGCCTGCTTTACCTTCAGGCAAAACCCATGGAATTGGCCGTGGGAGCAGTCAAGTACAGAAATAGGGAGGAGCCAATGCTCAATCGTCTTCGCAACCGTCAGAAGGGCTTCACGCTCATCGAGCTGCTCATCGTCGTCGCGATCATCGGCATCATCGCGGCCCTGCTGATCCCGAACTTCCTGGATGCGCTCCAGAAAGCCAAGCAGAAGCGGACTGTCGCCGATATCCGAAACACGGGTACCGCAATGTTCTCGTGGCTGACCGACCAGGTCGGCGCCGCCGCCGCCGGTCAAAGCACCGTCGAAGTCACCTCGTACGGAACCAAGGTCGCTGCGCCAGCCTTGACCTCGCTTCTCGTCCCGGTCTACATGCAGGCCGTGCCGGTGGTCGATGGCTGGAAGGGCAATTACGATTTCTACCTCAAGCAGGGCGCGAACGTGCTCGATCAGCAGGTTATGATGATCCGCAGCCTGGGCCGCGACAAGATGTCTGAAGGGGAATCGCTGATGGTGACCTCGTTCGACCCGACCAATTACGACGAGGACATCGTCTGGGCCGACGGCTTCTTCGTCCGCTGGCCACAGAAGTAGTCGTCGTCAATCTCTACTGTCTGTTGGAGGCTCGGTCAGAGGGGGGGCTCGTCTCGGCGACACCCCCCCGCTTTTTTCGGGCCCTGATGTGCCGCCGCCGCGACCAAAACGTCGCGGCGGTTTGTCTTTGGGGGCGAACTCCGAACTTCCCATTGCGGCACCTATCGGGGAAACCGCGCGCGAGGGAGAATGCACCCATGGCCCGTCGAATCGCCCTGTTGCTGCTTCCTCTCCTCGCCTGTTCGCCCATGATCGGCGCGCCCAAACTCTCCGAGGGAGCGGCCTGGCTTCGCGACTATCTCCGGATCGATACGACAAACCCACCCGGCAACGAGAGCCGCGCCGTCGACTATCTCGCGCGCATCCTTGCCCGCGAGGGCATCCCTTCCCAACGTTTCGAGAGCGCTCCCGGTCGCGAAAGCCTCTGGGCTCGCCTGGCCGCATCCGAGGGGAGCGGGGGGGCCGAGCGTGCGATCCTCCTCCTGCACCATCTCGATGTCGTACCGGCGGGCCCGAACTGGCAGGTTCCCCCGTTTTCCGGGGAGGTCAGCGACGGTCGACTTTGGGGGCGCGGAGCGATCGACGACAAGAGTCTCGGCATCGCCTACCTGGCGGCGATGATCGATCTGAAGCGCAGCGGAGTTCGCCGAACCCGAGATGTGATCTGGCTGGCGGTGGCGGACGAAGAGAGCGGTGGCGGTGGCGGCACTGCGTGGCTGCTCGCGAAGCATCCCGAGCTGTTCCGCGGCGTCGAAGCCGTGATCGGCGAGGGCGGAGCGAATCGGGTCGCGCAAGGCCGGCTGCTCTGGTGGGGAATCGAGGTCGCGCAGAAGCGACCGCTCTGGCTGGAGGTGACGGCGGCAGGTCGCGGCGGACATGGCTCGGGCTTGAACCCTTGGAGCGCCAACCACGAGCTGATTCGGGGTCTCGATCGCCTGCTCGGGGCCGCGCCCCGCTGGCGCGTCACCGCCCCGGTGCGCAACTATTTGCATGCGCTGGCCCCGCTCCACAACCCGCTCTGGCGGCGCCGATTCCTCGCCATCGATCGAATCGTCGCGCCCGAAGGGCCGCGAGAGATGCTGATGCCCGGGCTGGCAAACCTTTTTCTCGACACCGCCCAGATCACCGTGCTCTCAGGCGGCGACCGGATCAACGTCATTCCCGCCACCGCCAACGCCCGCATCGACGTTCGCCTGCTCCCGGACACCGACGCGACCGTCTACCTCGGCGAGGTCAAGAAGGCCCTCGGCTCTGATCTCGACGTAGAGGTTCTGCTCACCGCACCGTCGGCCGCGGCCTCTCCCACCACCACGCCGACCTTTGCGGCCTTCCAAAAGACGCTCGGTGGCTCGGCACCGGTCGTGCCGGCCTTCATCGCCGGGTTCACCGATTCGCGCTACTTCCGCGAGCGCGGGGTCCCAGCCTATGGGTTTTCGCCCTTCGCGCTCGAAGGACCCGACCTTGCCGGCATTCACGCCGCCGATGAAAGAATTCCGCTCACCGAACTCGATCTTGGGATCGAGCGGACCAAGAGGTTGCTCCACCTTCTCGCAGCGCCCTGACAGTTTCTGTAGCGACGAGGTGACGTAATTTGCCACTCCTCTCTTGAAATCCCCCGCAACCCGTTGATTTATCGGGGTCTTCCGAACCTACCCGCCCTGGCACGCGCCTTGCCTTTCTCCTAGGCATCTGGAGTTAGAGGAGGGTTTGAAATGTTCTCTCAGCGACGAGTCCGGGCGGCTGGCTTCACTCTGATCGAGCTATTAATCGTGATCGCGATCATCGGCATTATCGCCGCGATGTTGATCCCTAACCTGCTGGACGCCATGCAGAAGGCGAAGCAGAAGAGAACCGTCGCCGAGATCAAGATCGTCGGAACCGGGTTAATGTCTTGGCTCACCGATCAGACGGGTGCCGCAGCAGCCGGCACGAGCACCAGCAGCTCGACCATCGATATGGGCGACTATCCGACCATCGCCTCGGCCTCCCTCCAATCCGTCCTGGCGCCGAACTACGTCGGCCAATTGCCTTCGCTCGACGGCTGGAAACGCACGTACGACTACTATCTCAACATCGCGGCACCGACCAGCCGGCACGTCATGGCGATTCGCAGCAAAGGGCAAGACGGCACCGCCTCGGGTAGCACCTACACCTTCGGCTCTTTCGATCCGACCGACTACAAGCAGGACATCGTCTGGACTGACGGCTTTTTCGTCCGCTGGCCCGAGAAGCCGTGAGCTGAAGCGGCGGGACCCGTCCTTGAGGTCGTGAATTCGACCTCAAGGCGAGGAGCCCCTGCACGGCTTTCGAGGTCCTGAGCCGGCGACGACCACGGTTGACGTAAGATTCTCTCGCCGTGCCCCTCCTCTACCTTTTCTGGATCTACTCTGGCCTGCTCGGCCTCCTGGTCGGAAGCTATCTGAACGTCGTCATCTATCGACTTCCTCGTCGGCTTTCAACCGTCTCCCCCCGCTCGCGCTGTCCGGCTTGCGGCACTCCGATCCGGCCCTTCGACAACATCCCGGTCTTCTCCTTCCTCTGGCTGCGCGGGCGTTGTCGTACCTGTGGCATCCGGATCGCCTGGCGCTATCCTGCGATCGAGGCGTTCACCGGGTTGCTGTTCGTGCTCTCGGCGCTCCGCTTCGGCTTTCGGCTCGATGCGCTCGTCGCCGCGGCATTCTGCGCCGGACTGGTGGCTCTTGCCGGGATCGATCTCGAACATTTTCTTCTGCCCGATCGGATCACCCTGCCGGGGATCGCGATCGGCCTCGCCGTGCAGCCCTGGTTGGCAGGACCGGGCCTACTCTCTGCGGTGATCGGCGCGGTGGCGGGTGCCGCGATCCTGACGTTTGTCTGGGGCGTTTGGTACCTGATCCGGCGCGAGCACGGCATGGGTTTCGGCGACGTTAAAATGCTCGCGATGATCGGCGCCTTCATAGGGTTGCGCTCGATGGGTGTGGCTCTTTTCGTCGCCGTTCTCTCCGGGGCCACAGCCGGCCTCGTTCTCCTCGCCCTGGGGCGCTTCGGGTTTCGCTCGAAGCTGCCGTTCGGGGTCTTCCTGGCGCTCGGCGGCCTGGTCGCCTTGTTCTTCGGCGACGCGATCTCGACCGCCTATCTCGGCCTGCTTTAAGAGGAGAGGATGCGGCGTCCTCAGAAGCTCGGCGCGCGGCGGGAAATTCTGATCCTGTTGCCCGCAACGCTTCTCCTGTTGGTTCTGATCTCGACGTTCACCCTGCTGTCGTTGCGTAGTGCACTCTTCAGATGGCAGGAAGAGCGGAGAGACGAAGCCGCATCGATCGCCGACCGGCTGGTGCGCGAACTCGCAGGATTCGCGTTCAGCGGCGGCGCCCCCCCGACGGAAGCCGACCTCGCCCGCGTCTCCGGGCCACTGCGCGCCTTCGGCGGCAGCCTCGCGGTGGTCGACGGCCACGGAACAACCCTTACCCAGATAGGACCCTTCACCGGGTTCCAAACACAGCCTCTCGACGCAGTTAAAATCGACGGGCGAGTGAACGTCTCGGGACCGCTCGAAACCGGAAGCGACCATGTGGTGGCCTGGGCGGCTCTTCGAGGCGCCGAGCGCCGCCTCGTCGTCGAACTCCCCGCCGCTACACTCGCGAGCCAGCTCCGCGCGGTGCGCCGGCTCACTTGGTTTGTCGTGCCGGTCAACACCGCCCTGCTGCTCCTCGCCCTCTTTTCTCTCCAGCAGATTCTCGGTCCGTGGGAACGCCTACTCGCCCGGGCCGAGCAGACCGGCACCAAGCGCGCGGGAGAAGAGGACGAGGTCGACTTCCTGCTCGCAACCTTTGAGCGGGCGCTCGCCAACACCCAAGGTCCGGCCGCCCCGGAGCGCGTAGAGGAGGATCTCGCAACCCTCGAACGCACCCTCGCGCCCGGCTTAGAGAGCGGCCTCCTCCTGCTCGATTCACAGGGCGAAGTGTTGGCGCTCAACGAGCTCGGCTCCGCACTGCTCGGCCTGCCCTCGCTCCGAGCCGGCCAGGAAGCTCGGACGAACGTCCGCGACCTCCTCGGCGACCGACCCGAGGCGCTCGAGCTCGTGGTGTCGGCCATCGAGTCGGGCACCGGAATCCAGCGTGAAGAAGTGATTCTCGAAAGCTTCTCAGGATCCGCCGCGCCGACCGGCCGACAGATGACACTGGGCCTCTCCGTGCACCCCCTCCGCCGCGTCGATGGCGGGATTCGCGGGTACCTGGTCCTGTTTTCCGATCTCACCGAGGTCCGGCTCCGAGGCGAGCGGGAGCGGATGGCCGAGGGTCTCACTCAGCTCGGAGAGATGGCGGCCGGCGTCGCCCACGAGATGCGCAATGGGCTGGCAACCCTTCGGGGCTATCTAACCCTCATCGATCGCAGGCCTGCCGGCGAAGCGGTGGGCGAATACCTGGCAGAGATTCGTAGGGAATCCGATCATCTGGAGCGCGTCGCGAGCGATTTTCTCGAGTTCGCGCGGCCGGGCTCGGCGCAGCTCCGACCGCTCGCTCTGGACGACCTTCTGGCGCGCGCTGCGCACGATCCGGCACTCGGGGATTTCACGGTTCACGTTGGGGGCGAACGTGGCCTCACCGTCATGGGTGACGAGCCACTGCTCACCCGGGCCTTGCGCAACCTGCTCTTGAACGCCGTCCAGGCGGAGCGCCAAGCCAAAAGCGGCGGCCCGATCGAGATCTCGGTCAAGAAAACATCCGAAAACGTCATCGCCCTCGAGATCGCCGATCGAGGACCCGGCCTGCCGGCCGAGGTACGGGAGCATCTGTTCCAGCCCTTCGTGACCGGCAGACCGGGCGGTGTCGGCCTCGGTCTCTCCCTCGCCTACCGGATCGCGGTCCTGCACTGTGGCACCCTCGATCTCGCTGATCGGGAGGGGGGCGGTACGGTCGCAACCCTGGCGCTTCCGAGTGCCTAAGACGGGATGGTCGCCGGCTTGGCCTTCTCTTCCTTCGGCTCGACCTTGAACATCGAAGCCTTGGGCGCAAACTTTACGGTCTCGTAGTTGATCACCTGGGGAAAGGTGGTCACGAAATCCGTCGACTCTCCCGGCGCCAAGCTCAGTTTTCGAACGGTCGCACCTTGAGCCCCTACTACAACGCCCTCCCGGTCGACGAGCTGGACCTCGAGCTCAACCGACGCGGCCATGTCCTTGCTGCTGTTTTGCAGGGTGCCCGAGACCTTGATCCGGTTGCGCGACGGATCGACCGACTGGCTCCAGACCACCACATCCAGACTCGACTTCGGAGCCTCTGGGGGCGCTGTTTTCGCGCCGTCTTCTCCTTCTTCGGGAGCAACGGCGGATACTTCGGACGGCGGGGTAGGGTGCGCGAAGTCCTTGTCGGAAAAAGACCAGCGCGCCTTAGGAGAAGGCTCCGCCACCGAAGGCGCTTCGTCGCCCTTGGTCTCGCGCGCACGGAGCGCCTCCTCGGTCGCGCGTGCGCTCGCTTCGAGATCCACCTGGTCGGCTCGAAGTGACGACAGTTTGCCGTCCGGAGCAGTGAACACGACCTGCCTGCCCGAGATCTTCCACGGCCCGTTCACTTCGAGCCGCGCACCGTCGCGCAGGACCAACCAGTCGGCCTCCGCGGCTGCGCTCCACAGGAGCAAAGCCGCGACGATCGCCCCCGAATTCCGGATACCCTCGATCACTGGTCCCTCCAGTTCTGCTCGCGAACGCAGACCGGGATCGCGGCGACGCAGATGAGCGCGGTGTCGACCTGGAACGTTTTGATGTCCTGTGTATACGCCGTGAACTTACAGTCCGGTGGGAACAGCGAACGTAGATTTCGCTTCACCTGTTCGGTCGGACTGCAGACCGCTGAGCTCAACGTCGGCGGCGAACTGGGACGCGGGTTCTTGCTGATGTTGGTCTCCACAAAGGGGTTGGTCACGAACGACAGAATCACGCGCCGTCGGTCTTCGGGATCGCTACCGAGCACCGGATTGGCGTTGGTTGCGAGCACCGTGTACACATTGCTGGTGCCGTTGCGTTCGCACAGGCCGCCGACGGTGGTCGGCCGCAGGAGCGGCACGTAGCCGGTGAATATCGAGATGCCCGAAAGAGTGAGACTCTTCGAGATCAGTCGTTCGTTCTCTCCCAGCAACATCACCCAGCCGGCCTGGTCGCCGATCGCCGGGAAGTTCAGAGGATTCGGCCCTGCACTGCCGACGCTCGAGGTGAGCGACAGCTGGACGAAGTCGTCCTCGGTCTTGGGCAACAAGGTGTTCACGCTCGCAGGCTCGGAGGGCCCCGCCTCGTGCCAACCGGTATCGAGAACGAAGTAGAACCGCCCCTCGATATCGATATTGAGATCGCTCCACAGGTCATCGCGATCACCAGTGCCAAAGCCGAGAGCAAAATTGCCGCTCTTCGAATCGAACACCACGGAGGGCGGAAAGTAGATCGGGCGGATCTTCTGAGCGGGACCTCCTCGGTCGGTCGCCGTGTCGAACACCTTGATCGGTGCCCAAGCCGCCGAGGTGATTCGTCGCTTGCCGGCGTCATCGACAACCTCGGCATCCTTTGACATATCTACTTTGTAGAGCCATCCTTTGGTGGTACCGATGTAGATTCGATCCAGGTAGCCGTCGAGGTCGGTGTCGACCGCCGCGGGATCGCTCGGCGCCGAGCCGTCCAACTCCCTTTTGTAGAGGATCGAACCGGTCTCGATGTCGACCATGTAGAGCCAGTTGCCGCGCTTGTTTTGCCGCGCAGGATCCAGGCCGCCGCCGAAGATCGCAACGTAGCGGTCCTCGTACACCTTGGGATCAGCCGCGGCGTCGATGAGAATTCGGATGCGCCCGGTGTTCGGCGTCGACCAAGTGTCGCCGAGGTCGCCCATGTCGTCCGAATCATTGTCGTCGTTGTTGTCCTCGTCCGAGGGGTCGCTGAAATTCCAGAGCACGGCCCCGAACGGGACCGGGCCGCAACCCGCGCCGCCATTCCAACACGAGGGCACATAGGCCCCGCTGAGCGGTTGAGGAATGCCGTTGGCGTCGAGCACGTCGGGCTGAGTCAGGTCGAGGGCGTAATAGCTGTTGCCGCCTTCACGCAGACCGCCAACCACTACGGAACGCCATTCGCGTTCAGTGGTCGTCGGCGAGCCGTTGTGGCTCGGATCGATGAACACATCGTCGGCCTGGACTGTGCCGTCGACACCCCAGTCGTGCTCATAAGCTTTGGCTTGGTCATATAGATGTTTTAGCATTTCGCGCGGGACGAACCCCATAACCTCCTTGCCGGTGCCGTTATCGAACGCCTTGGGCGTCAGAGTTTCGCGATAGATGCCGGCGTCAAAAAGATGGAGCTGCCCGTCGTTACTGCCGACCGCGGCCACACGACGACGATACTGGTGCTTCTGACGGAAACAGCGATACCCCTTGTTGGAGGCACAAGGCGTGGACGTGCCCGGCAGATTCGGCACGTCGCCGTCGAAGTACGCGATCCGGTTCGGCGCGCTGACCAGCACTGGGTTCGAGTGGAAGATGTCACCGAGCACGAAGTTCGCCGTCCGCGTCGGATCGACCACGGCTTGTTTCTGACCTAGGTTGAATTTGAGCGCCGCCTCGACCGCGGCATTGGCTTTCACCACCGCGGTTGGGTCCAAGGTATCGACTCCCAACAGCCCCATCCCTTCCCAAAGATCCTGCTGGGCCGCAAGCGTGGTCTGCGGCAGGAGCAATTGACGTGGAGCCGGGACTGTAGACGTTGGATTCGCCTGCGAAAAGAACAACCGCCGTTGGTTGTTACCTGCCCCGATCTTCCAAGCTGGCGGCGCGTTCGCCAGCTCGGGGAACGTCGGCGCCTGCTCGAGAATCTTCACCCCAGCGTCCCAAAGGAAACACTCGCTTCGGATACCGACTCCTGGAGTCGGCGAACAGAGGGTCTGCGTACTGGGCTTGCCGGTCGCGGGGTTGATCGGAATCGGCTTCAAGAACGAGGACAGGTGCCCGTCCCAAACTGCTCCGGAACCTGGCGCAGGAGAGGGGAGCCTATTTCCCATCGCATCCTCGAGATGGGGTTCGAAAAACGACGAGGCATTGAGCGAGGTGAAGTTCGGAACATAGACGGTGTCCTCGAAGTTGGCCTGCACGGTCGGCACAGCAGCCGACGAGAACGACCGGCTTGCTTGGGTGACTCGTTCGAAGATGGAGTCAAGGGCCTCTTGGAGGGCGACCTGATCCTGCGGATTGAACGGTCGGATGGTGCCGCCCGAACCCTTGTCCGCCAAGCACGAAAGAACATTTCCGCCAACCGCCACCTGTCCAAACGCGATGACAAAGGTTGTGATCCCGTACTTGTCGTGAAGGATCTTCGCACCCGCGCAGGCCGGCCCGAGTTCGCCGTCGCCACCGCAGGTGTCGAGTCCGTCGGTGAGAATCAGCAAATATTTGCTGCGACAATCGAAGTAGGGGTCGTCCACCCTGGCCACCGCCGCCCAGCCGGGCGTCGCGCAGTTGGGGGTCGGGTCGGCATCGTTGTGGCATCCGGCATACCAGTCGCGAAACTGCTGCATCGAATTGCCGAGCGGCGTATATCCCTGGGCTAACAGCGGCACCTGTTGGGGAGGAAAGGCGAGCGGTGGGTTAGGAACCGCGGATCCATAAGGAAGGGGAGTTGCCTGAGTAACGTAGCCGAGGTAACTCGCCTGGCCGAAGTTCGGGATGGTGGCGCCGCCTCGCAGGTTCGGCGCCAAGCGGCGAAGAATCTCGTCGCGATTGTTCGCGTTCCAGTCGAGCGGTAAGAAGTCGCCCCGATCGAACTTCGAATCGGCGGGATATAGGGGATTGACCGTGGACGCAAACCTGTATCGATCGACCAGCGAATCGTCGTTGAGGTCCATGCCGGAACAGCTTCCCAGCAGAGCGTTGACGCCGGGGCCCGTTGGCGGACCGAGCGGTACGTCTGTTGTGAACGAGGTGCGCCCCAAGGTTTCGCGGATCAACGAGAATGTGAGATCCCTGGTCTCAGCGGCGCCAAAAGTTGATGTGGAGCACGTAATAATTGTTTGACGTGTCACGCGGACCGTGATCGTCGGGTCGCCTAGGTTTCCGGAGACGACCTCGGTCGTGGTCTTGAACCCCGAGCCCCCAGCGCCGGTTTGCCGCAGGAACAGGGTCCAGGGGGTGATGCCGAGGTCCCCCGTTCGCGGAAAATATTGAACTCTCGAGTCTGCACCGTAGCCGCTCGCCGCGGTAGCGATCACGCCGCCGCAGGTACCCACCGTGGTGTTCGTTCCCAGGTCTTCGCCGCCGAACACGTAGGGCACGCCGGGCACCGGATAGCCAAGGGCCCTGCCCGTCCACGCGGCGGCGACCGTCGGAGTATAAATCCAATGCTTGCGTCGCACATACGTTTGGTCTTGGTTGAATGTGGCAAAACCGTAGTGAACATCCGGGTTCTGGCTCAGCGCCGTAAAGAGCGCGCTCTTCGCTTGGAAGAATTTCGACTCCGGATCGTCGCCCGAGCCAATCGGTGACGACGAGTTGCCCGGCCGTTCATTCATCGATCCCGATGTATCGAGCAGGATGAACATATAGGGATCTGCCGGCGACTGCCGCAAGAGCAAACGATCGTCGGCGCGGCCGACTCCGAGAGCGAGACTCGAAGCCGCCACCAAGATCGTCGCGGCGACCGTTCGCGACCTTCGGAAAGGGTTCTGCAACCGGTGCGTCATAACTCCTCCCGGCGACGTGGTTCCGGCCGCCCGTTCCTTAGAGATTCGAGACACGGCATCGAGTTGCCGCGACGGATGCCGGCCATCTAGGGCACGATCGGCAACTGCGGTTTGTAGGGCTGAATATCGATCATCGCGTTCAAACGCTTTTCGGCCAACGCCACTGAACTGCCTCCAGCGGTGCCCGTACGCCTCGCGGTGACGTCGACGAAATAGGTGATCGCCCGGTACGGCTCTTCGCCCGGCTGCTGATTGACCTCGCACAGCGCACAGTAGGGAGAGTTGAGCCGGGTGTAGGAATCTCTCTGGACTTCGATGCCGAGATTCGCAGGCGACGGCGGCCCCAAGTCCGAGGTGAACGAGCTTCCGGCCTGAAACTCGCCCAAGATGAGTGCGCGCGCGGTCGCCTCCATCACCGCCGAGTCGGCGGCGTAGAAAACGCGATTGATCAGCTTTTCGTTGGCCCCGATCTGCAACTCGTTCTGAGTCACGAGAGAAAGGGACAGGCCGATAACCGTGAGCAGGAGGAGGAGCAGAAGCGCCACGATGTAGGCGCTCCCCTGCTCGCCCCGAGGACTCCCTAAGCGACGAAGGGCACAGCGAATCTTCATGACACATTCCTCAGGTCGACGACCGTTTGCAGCAGCCGACGGCGATACATTCGATCGGTGCGCCCGTTGGTGCGATCGGGAACATCGAAGCTGTAGGTGTGGTCTTCCGAGCGATCGAGAATCGGGGCAATGTAGTCGGGATCACGTCGCTCGGTACGCGCCAGGGTGCTGAGCCGTAGATAGGCGAGCTTGCCGACGATCGGCGTCTCTGGAGCGGCATTGGCGGCATTGGCGATCCGCGCGTTGCCCAGCCATTCGTCGGCCGGCCGGGTGGCTGCGTCGGCACCCTCGATCACTTGGCCGTCGCCGTCGGCATCAATGCCGTAGGTTGCCTGAAGATCGACGATGCCGGAAGCGATGTCGACCGCCAGGTTCGATGGGTCGTTCAGGTAGGGAACTTCGGTACCCGGATAGAAGCGGGCACGGGAGAGCACCGGTACCAGATCGCTCGCCGGATCGGTCGGATCGGCCCGGTCCTCACGAACATAATATCGGTACTCCTCCAGGATTCCGACGTAGATCGCGGTGGTCAGCTGGGGCGGCAGGCGGGCGACGCCAGGGGCCTGAAGCGTGCGGTAGGCGGTTGGTCGTACGTCGTTATTGCTCGAATACTTGATCGTTACGCCGGCCATACCGGGACAATTCAAGGCGGCCTTCGTCGAGGCGATTGGATCCATCATCACCACGGCGTAGAACCGCCAATCGAGCGGGGAGACGAGGATCAGCGCCTCGTCGCTCGCCTTGAGCGGATCGGCCGCGGCGGCATCGATCAACCGTTCGAACGGAGCGAGCGGCTGAGCGATCCCCGCCGGCGAGATCGGGCACAGTTGAAGCTCGCCATTGGTCGTCGCGGTCGGAGCGACGTCGGCCCCCCCGTCGTCCCAGCGCCGAAACGTTTGCTTGTCGAGCACGTTGAGCTGAAAGATCTGGGTCGAGAACACCCCGCGTAGCGTGAGGATATCGGTCCCCTCGAGCACTTTCGGCGAGGTGACGACACCGGGAATCAGGTTCGGATCCGTAGCGTCGATGTTGCCGCGCACCGAGATCGCGATCCCTGTCGGGAGCGCCGTTCCCCCCGTCTGCACGGCCGGCAGGCTGCCACGACCCGCCATCCGGGTGAGCCGCACCATGTCGTACTGGCCGATGCGCAGCGACTGCTGCATCTCGGCCACTCGGGTCTGGACCCGTGCCAGCCGATCGCTCAGGTTGAACAGCTGGAGCATGATCAGGGTAAGAATCAGAGTCACGGCGAGGACGATCAAGAGCTCCACGACCGTGAAACCTGAGCGCGAACGGCGCAACGAACAGACGGTTCTCATCGGCACGGACTCCCTAGAAGACTTTGATTGAAGACAGTGCGACCTTCTTGGTGAGACCAAGGAGTGCCAGAGCGGTGCTCGCCCCGGTTCGCCCCGGCGAAACCTCGACATCGATCTGCACCAGCTGAGCGGGCGGGGAGATGCCGCCGACCAGGAGTGTCCCACAGCGACCGCTGACGAGACCGGCCAGATCGCATTGGCGAATCGTCACTCTGCGGTTCCAGACCGGCTCCTCTGCGGCGAGAGTTGCGGCATCGACCCAGGTCTTGGAGATCCCCGAGAAGTACGTGGTCGTCACCAACTCGTTCGCGGAGACAGGAACCGCCACTTCGACATTGCCGATCGGCAGTTCCGTCAGCCTTTCGAGCTCCGACTTGGCCGCGTTGGTGATCTGGGTGTACTGATTGCCCGAGGAATTACTCACCGCCGACTGGGTGAAGATCGGCAGCAGACCCAGAAGGATGAACAGTAGGATCGCGGCAGCGATCAACACTTCGACCACTGAGAAACCACGCTCCCCCGACGGACGCTTCTCCTCTGAGCTCTCGATGTCTGGCACGGCGCCCCCCTCCTTCGAATCCGGAACCTTTCGGTCGGCTAACGGTTCTAACGCAAGGCCGGGGCCAAACCGGTCGAGGTGTTTATTTGCTGCTGTTTGCATCGATTTTCGCCGAACGATTCCAGTGCGCTGGCCTCGGCGTTCGTTACTGACCGTAACGAATCTGTCTCAATCCCGGTACTTCGGAACCCCTTCGAGGTCGAACTCTTGGACCTTGCGCTGGAGGGTTCGATAGCTCACGCCCAGTGCTTCGGCCGCCCGCTGTTTGTTCCCGCCTGCCGCAACCAGGGCGCGTTCCAGACGTTCGCGTTCGCCCGACTGGGGGCGGGTGGCGGCGCGGAGATCGGCGGCGCGGAGGGTCGAGTGAGTGGTGAGGATCGCCGCCCGCTCGAGGACGTTCGAGAGCTCGCGGACATTCCCCGGCCAGGGCTCCTCGGCGAGCAACTGAAGGGCGTCCGGGCTGAGCGCGAGCGGCTCTCGATGAAGGCGCTCGGCGAGCCGTTCGAGGAGGTGACGGGCGAGCAGGGGCACGTCGCTCGCCCGCTCGCGCAGGGGTGGCAAAGAGAGAGGGAAGACGGCGAGTCGGAAGTAGAGATCGGAACGGAACGAGCCGGCCGCCACCATTCCTTCCAGATCGCGATTGGTCGCCGCGACCAGCCGAATATCGGCGCGCAAGCTGGCCCCTCCGCCCACCCGTTCGAACGAGCGCTCCTCGAGCACCCGCAGCACCTTGCCCTGAACCGCGGCACCGAGTTCTCCGATCTCGTCCAGAAAGAGAGTTCCTTCTGCGGCTAGTTCGAAGCGCCCGCTCTGGCGCCGATCGGCGCCCGTAAACGCACCGCGCTCGTGGCCGAACAGCTCGTTCTCGATCAGCGTCTCGGGGATCGCCGCGCAGTTGACCGCGACGAACGGCCCCGCGCGCCGCGGCGAAAGCGCATGGAGCGCCCGGGCGAACAGCTCCTTGCCGGTGCCGCTCTCACCGGTGAGCAGCACCGTGCTCTCGGTGGGTGCCACCCGCTCGAGCAGGCGCAGCGCGGCGCGGAGCCGGGGGTGCCGCCCGATGATCGGCGGAGTTCCATATGGCGCAAACGTTGGGATCGCCCCGAGGGCGGCCCCTTCTTCGGTGCCGAGCGCACGTTCGAGCAGGCGGGCGAGATCGTCGAGCTCAACCGGCTTTTCCAGAAAATCATACGCCCCCTGCTTCATCGCCTCGACCGCGGTCGCGACGGTGCCGAAACCGGTGAGCATGATGACCGGCGCCGCAGGCTGCGCAGCGCGCGCGGCGGCGAGAACTTCGATGCCGGTTCCATCCGGCAGCTTGAGATCGGAGAGCACTGCGGCGAACGAGCCCGAGGCGAGCTGCGCGCAGGCGCCCTTCACGTCCTCGGCACTCGCCACTTCGTATCCCTCATGAGAGAGCGCGGTGACCAGCAACCGGCGGAGCGACTCTTTGTCTTCGACCACCAAGAGCCTGCCGCGCCGCCGGGTTCCGCCGCGCGGAGTCATGGCGTTTCGCGGTACGCCCGACAGACCGCCTCTGCGAGAGCAGCGTCGTCGTCGGGATCGACCGTACGCAGATCGAGGAGGAAACGCCCCTCTCGGGTATAACCAACGACCGGATTCACCCCAGAACGCAGGCGGCCGGGGACCTCTGGCCGATCGGGCAGCGCCACCGCCTCACCGGGGATCGGCGCCTCGGGGGCGGAGCCTCCGCCGAGGAACGCTTCGGCCGGCACGATCTCGGCGACCACACCCGAACCGGCGAGCGTCGAGGCGAGCGCGGCCAAGCGGAGACGATGCCGCGCCGGATCGGGCCACAAGCGGTCGATCGGCAAGGGAGAGCCCGCCAGGTGAAGACGAAGAACCCCTTCGAGCGTTGCGAGCGCTGCACGATCCGGGCGGAGCGCCCGATAGAACGGATGCTTGCGGCAACGCTCGATCAGCGCCTTGCTCCCGACCAAGAGACCTGCCTGCGGACCGCCCATCAGCTTGTCGCCGCTGCCGCAGCAGAGGTCGCATCCGGCACCGATCAACTCGGAGAGGCTCGGGTGCGCGCGCAGCTGGGGCTCGCTGCGCGGCCGGAGCAGACCGCTCCCCTCGTCGACCAGGACCGGTACGCCGAGCCTTCGACCGAGCGCGGAAAGCTCGGCCGGAGCCACCGCCGAGACGAAGCCCGACTGCTTGAAATTGCTTGGGAAGACCTTGAGCAGCAGCGCCGTCTCCGGCCCGACCGCCGCCTCGTAGTCGGCCGGCCGGGTGCGGTTCGTGCTCCCCACCTCGACCAGCCGGGCGCCCGCCGCAGCCATGATTTCGGGCAGCCGAAACGAGCCCCCGATCTCGACCAACTCGCCACGAGAAACCACCACCTCGCGTCCGGCGGCGAGGGTGGTGAGCGCGAGCACCAGCGCGGCGGCATTGTTGTTGACCGCAACGGCCGCCTCGGCTCCGGTCAGACGGACCAGCAGGCGCTCGACCCGGCCATTGCGCTGCCCGCGCCTGCCGGTCGAAAGATCGAATTCGAGGTCACAGGCGGCATCGAGCAGCGCCGGCAGGGCGGCCGCGACCGCTTTCGGCAATGGCGCGCGCCCGAGATTGGTATGAAGAAAGATGCCCGTGGCGTTCAGTACCCGAACCAACCGAGGCCCCTGATCGACCGCCAGCGCGCTTTCGATCGCCTCCGGCAGGAGCGCGATTCCGGCCACGATCGAAGGCCCCGACCGGTCACCTCCTCCAACCGGCGCGGCGCGCAAAGCCTCGACCGCGCGCCGCGCTTGGACCGTGACCTGATGGCGCCCGTATAATGTGACGAGGCGAGCCACGCTCGGATGCGCGAGGACGCGGTCGATCGAAGGCAGCCGTTGGCGATCGTCGGTGACCGTGGCGGCGGGCTCGACCTCAGGGTCCACGGGTAAGGCTGTTCTATCTTCCATCCGGATCGTCATTCTAGGAGAAGCGTGAACCCCAAGCGAGTTGCTCCTCCAACCGGCTCGAGCCCAGGTGCGCACTCCGGCCCCGGAGCGGCGCGAGGACGTGCCCAAGCGACGGGGGCGAAGGCGGCACCGTCCTCCTATCAGGAGACCCTCGACCAATTGGAGCGCGAGATCCAAACGCTGCGGATCGATTTCGATCGCTTCTTGAGCGGTGCCCTCCCCTTTCCGCCCGAAGACCTGCGCACCCGTATCCAAAACCAGCTCAAGAATCTCCGCCACGCTACGCTCCGCTCCGCCGTCGATGGCTTTCGCCTCGGAGTTTTCGAAGCTCGATTCAATAGCTACAACGAGCTGTTCAACCGGCGGGTCCGCGAACGGGAAGAGGGTCGACGGATCGCCCGCGCAGCGGCACCACCGCCACCGACTCGTTTTGATCCCAGCCGCGGTATCGTGGTCGCCGGCAAGGTTGATCCTCGGGCCGCCGAAGCGCTCTACACGGCCCTGGCGGCCGGCGCGGGTGGCAACCCGAACTTCGACCTCAATAGCTTCCAGAGCTACCTCGAGCGGCAGACCACCGCACTGCGCGCCAAGACCGGTTGCTCGGCGGTCAGTTTCCGGCTCGCCGAAGAGGATGGCAAACTGAAGCTCAAAGCTCGACCGATCGGCGACTAGGCGCAACCTCCCGCCTTCCCTCGAGCCGTCGAACAGCATAGATTCAATTCCGCTCGCCGTCAGGAAGGAGATTCAAGTTGCAGAAAGCCCTCTGGACCGTTGCCGCCCTGATCCTCGCCGCCTTCGCCACGGTGGCCGCGGGACCGCCCAATCTTGCCACCGCAATCGAGGCCCAGCAGAAAGTCGCGACCGTGCAACCGGACGACCCGACCGTTTGGAACGACCTCGGCAACCTGCTCCAGCTCGCCAAACGACCGGACGAGGCGGAGGTCGCGTACCGGCGAGCGCTCGAGCTGGACGCGAAACGCGCCTCGATCCATTTCAATCTTGGCCTGCTCTTGGAGCAGCGCGGCGAAAACCGGACCGCCATGAAGGAATACAAGGCTGCCATCGCTCTGGAGCCTCGACACGCCTGGGCGCACTACCAGATGGGCGCTCTGCTCGAGAAAGGAGGGCGCGATTCGGCGGCGATCCGCTCCTACGCCCGCGCCTTCTCGCTCGATCCGCAGCTCGGCTTCCCCGAGGTGAACCCCAGTCTGCTCGACAGCAAACTGACCACATCGGCGATGCTCCGCGCCTATCGGACAGAAAACACGCAGACACTCACCCCGGCGCGCTACGACGACCCGAAGCGCATTCGTGACCTGCTTGTGCCACCGGCGCCCGCTGCGGCCAGTGCGACCGAGACTCCGACCGGCGACGCCACCGGGGAGCAGGGCGCGACGAAATCCCAGAAGACGGAAGCTCCTACGGTGCTCCGGCCGCAGAGCCTTCAGAACACCGGAAAGGCCGGGCAGGTCAAGGCCTCGGGCCCAAACCGCGCCGGCAGCCCCTACGCCCGCCAGGGCAACCCGGGGCTCCAGACCTGGAGCCGCCCGGAGCCGGTCGAGCCGCCGGTCTACGACGACGGTAGCGAGGAGGAGTATCCGGCCGAGGGCGACGATCTGACCCCGCCGCCCCCGCCCTCACCGGGTTCGGTCTACTACAACCCCGGACTACCGAGTACCGGGCGCCTCGACCTGCGCCTGGTGCCCGGCCGGGCGGCCCGCCGCACTCAAACCGTAGCCCGCGTCGGACGCGGTTAGGCAGTACCTCGGCTCTCCTTCCCGGCCGGGCGACAATGCGAGCGAGCGCCTACACCCGCCAGATCGCCACTTCGTTCAAATCCTTGCGACGCAGGTCCGGCACCGTCGCGTCGGGGGCCGGGTAGCCCACAGGAAAAAGGATGAACGGCTTCTCGTTCGACGGGCGGTCGAGAATGCGCGATAGAAACGCCATCGGGCTCGGGGTGTGGGTGAGGGTACTGAGGCCCATACGGTGGAGCGCCGCGATGAACAGACCGCAGGCGATGCCCACGCTCTCTTTCGGATAGTAGTTCTTCCGCTTCGAGCCGTCGGGAAGCCGACCGTAGAGTTCTTCGAACACAACCACGATCCAGGGCGCCGTTTCGAGGAACGGCTTTTCCCAAGTGGTGCCGATCGGCATTAGCGCTTCGAGCCAGTCCGGGGGCATCCGGCCGCCGACGTAGCTCTCGTACTCCTCGGCCTCGGCGGCTCGGCGGATCTCTTTCTTCACCTTTCGGTCCGCGATCGCAACGAAGGTCCAAGGCTGGCGATGGGCTCCGGACGGCGCGGTCGACGCCGTGCGGATCGCGAGTTCGATCGCCGCGCGCGGCACCGGCTGATCGGAAAAGAAGCGGACGCTCCGGCGACGGTCCATCTCGGCGAGAAAGTCGGCGCCACGCGCGAGCGACTCCCTAGGCGACAGCTGCTCGGGTCGGTAGGGGATGTGGCGATACTCGGTCGTCATGGGGTGTCTCCCCGGGGGGACCCGGTGCCTTCCGTTTTGGGGGAGCGCCAGAGCGTAAATGCAAGAACGCCCGGCGATCCTCGGCCGGGCGTTCGAACTGGAACCTATGAGGCGCTCTTGCTTACTTGGCACCTTTGCGCTGCAGCTCGTCGTCGATCACCTTGGCGACGTCGGCATAGGGAACCGCGCCCGAGATGAAGCGGCCGTTCACGAACAGAGCCGGCGTGCCGGACACACCCGCCGCGGAACCGGCTTTGAGGTCGTCGGCCACGCGGGTGGCGAACTTGCCCGAGTCGAGGCAGGTATTGAACTGATCCGCCTTCACGCCTAAGGTTGCGGCTCTCTCCTTCAGTTTGTCGACGGAGAGCTCGTTCTGGTTGGCGAACATCACGTCGTGCATCTCCCAGAATTTGCCCTGCTCGTCGGCGCAGAGCGAAGCCTCGGCGGCCTTCTGGGCGAACTGGTGGAAATTCAGGGGGAATTGACGGAAGACCAGGTGCACCTTGTCGCCGTAGGTCTTGGTCACCTGATCCATGGTCGGAATCAGACGCGAGCAGAACGGGCACTGGAAATCGGAGAACTCGACGATCGTGACCGGCGCGTTCTTCGGGCCCTTGGACGGCCCGTCCGCAGCGACCTCGACCCGCATCGGCTCGATGGTGTATCGGACGCCGTACTTGGTCTCGAGTTCGGTGGTGAATTTCTCTTTCGCCTCGCCCTGGCGCTGTTGGGCGAGATAGCTCTTGATCTGCGGCGCGATCTGCTCTTTGGTCGTGCCCGGTGGGATGCGCGCCTTGTTCTCTTCGTAGAATGCGTCGATCTCGGCGTCGGTCGCATCGGTGACCACGACAGCAGACGCGAGGAACGCCTCTTTGGTCATGTTCTTCGCCGCGGCTTCCTTCTCGACCAGGGCGTCCTGGACAATCTTGCGCACCTGCGCGTCCATCATGTCGTGCTTGCCCTTCACGTACTCCGACTCGCACTGCCTGAGACGGAGTTCGAGCTGCTCGAAATCGGTCGCCGACTTCTTGCGGACTTCACCGGCGGTGATCGACTGGTCGCCGTACTTGGCCACAACTTCCGTGTCAGGGATTTCTTTGGACGCCATTTTGGCATCCGTCTTTTGGGCCGAGCACGCCGGCATCCAAACGCCGAGCGAGAGGACCAGGGCCGTGACCCAGGCGCGGCGCCCGAGCTTGCGATCCATTCCGTTCATCTTTCTTCACTCCTTGGTCGAGAGTTTCGGAAGAGCCCGAGGACGCTTCCGGAGGATTCCGCGCGAACAGGGCCTACCAATGTAGCACACGCCACCAGGCAAGACTCGGGCCAGGCCGGTCTGGCACGGTCAGACTCCGACTCGCGCGGAGGCCTGCTCAAACTTAAGGTGCGCGCACACCTCCGTAGCGCTACCGCCCGGCACCAAATCAATACGGCGAGGCCAAATGCCGTGCGATCAACCCCTCGAGGATCCGGTCAGCCGGAATCCCTCGCAGCCGCCAAGCCGGCGCTTCGAGCAGGGACTCGGCGAGCGCCAGGAGCGCCCGGCGCGGCAAACCCTCGGTCTCGAGGCCGCCGAGAATCGCGGCGGCTGCGGCGGCCCACGCCTGGCCCGAACGCGCATCGTCGAAACTGCCCACCCCGCCCAGAATACTCGCAGCGGCGAGCAAGTGAATCGGGGCCCGGCTGGCCTCCCACGCGCGAACGGCGGTCGCAAAGTCGGCGGCTACCCGTGCGAGGGCGTCGCGATCGGGCGCAGCGGCGGGGCCGAGGAAAATCGAGAGCGATCGGCTGCGCAACGTCGCGAGCAGGTCGAGGCGCGACGGCGCGAGCAAAAAAAAGTGGCGCGGCGAGGTTAGATGCGGCTCTTCGAGCGCTTTGAGCAGGGCGTTGGCCGCTTCCCCGGTGAGGCTCTCGGCGCTCGCGACGACGAAGACCTGGCCGCGGGCCTCGAAGGGCGAGAACTGGGCGGCTTTCAACAGCTCACGCGTCGCATCGACCGAAGTCGAGGTCTTGGTGTCGCGCTCCAACAGCTGGAAGTCGGGATGGAACGGCGCGGCGCCGCCCCCCGCGGCGAGGCCGTCGGCGACGATCCGGCGACAGTGGCGACAGACCCCGCACGGCCGGCTGGCCGGCTCGGCATCGCACAGAAGCGCGCGGGCCAACTCGAAGGCGAACTCGCGTCGCCCTTCGGGCGTCGAACCGTGGAGGATCACGGCAGGGTAGAGCTGGCCGGAGCGGGCCGCCGCGAGCGTCGATTCGCGATTCATGGCGCGAGCCCCAAGGCGGCCCCGAGCACTTTTTTCATCGCACTCGTCGTCGCGGCGAGCGACTCGGTCGCGTCGATCGTTCGAACTCTTTCGGGTTCGGCCGCGGCGAGGGCAAGAAAGCCGTCTCGCACCCGAGCCGCGAACGCCCGGTTTTCGCCGTCCAGGCGGTCGTGACCTCCGCGCTCGGCGGCCCCCATGCGCCGCTCCGCTTCGCCGAGCGGGAGATCGAACAGCAGCGTGAGATCCGGGCGCCGACCGGCGGTCGCAATCCGATCGATCTGATCGATTCGCTCGCGCGCTACGCCGCGCCCCGCCCCCTGATAGGCGAGGGTCGAATCGGTGAAGCGATCGCAGAGGACGACCTCCCCCGCTGCGAGCGCTGGATCGATGACCTCTAGGAGATGTTGGCGCCGACTGGCGAACACGAGCAGGAGCTCCACCGTGCCATCGACCTCACCCCATTGAGGATCGAGAAAGATCCCGCGAATCGCGTCGCAGAAGGGGGTGCCGCCCGGTTCGTGGGTCACCCGAACGGCGATACCGCAGCTGGTGAGCCACAGAGCGGCACGGCGGAGCAGAGTCGATTTGCCACTGCCGTCGATTCCTTCGAAGGTGACGAACAGGCCCCGAGGGGAGACATCGGACCGGAGATTGGACATACGGCGCGGCACCTTACCATGGGCCGCGCGCGCCGTCTGTCCGTCGAATCACTTCACTTGCAACCGGTCCCCGATGAAGATCGGGCCGCGCGACTCGAGGATCTTCGCGAGGGCGGACCGCCGCTCGACGGAAAGGACCGCGAGCTCGCCGATCACGAGGGCCGGAATTCCGGGTCGGTTCAACCGGTAGATGGTGAACACATCACCCGGAGTCACGTCTTCCTCTTCGCCGCGATCGATGAACACCACGTTGTCCTGACCGAGGGTCACGATGCCATCCTTGGCGAGGACGATCGACGGCGCGCCCTCGAGCTGCTCTTCTGTCGCCGGGAAGTTCACCGGCCGTAAGCCTGCGCGACGACCGAGAGGCACCGGCTCCTCTTCGAAGGGCCGGAGCGCAGTGCCCACCGGAATCGGGTCGCAGGAGTGGACCACCTCGCCGATCGCGGTTTGGTCTTGAACCGAGAGGACACGGATCCGCCCGAGGTAGCGATAGAAGCGGCCGAGCACATCACCGAACCGCGGGTGACGGACCTGATCGCCCGGACTGATCGCGGTGAACAGGCTGCCCGGAGTCAGTCCTTTCGACCGACCGCCGTCGAGATAGACGATGTCGCCGGTCGCGAGGCCGTATTTCGCGGTCTCTCCCGAACTGAGCCCATACGAATTGACGATCGGCGCGCGCACCTCTTCGGGCTCCTTGGCCCGACCGGAGACCTGCGGCGTGAGGTTTTCGAACTCCGAGCCGATGACTGCGAGGGGGAACGTCTCCTCCAGCTCGCCGACATACCCGGTACAGTAGATGTCGCTCTCGGAGCCGAGCGCCTGCGGCGGGCTGGCGGCAGCGGCGGAGGTCTGCACTCCCTCGACCGGAGTGGTGTCCTCGACATCGCCCGTTCCATCGTATTGAGAGTCGCCGGAGTCACCGGAGTCCGCGGTAAGGTCCGCGCCGGCCGCAGCTCCATCGCCGGACGCCACGGTCGGGCCGATCAGCAGCGGGTCCCCCGGGTAGATCCAGTGGGCGTCCAGGATGTACTGGTTCTGCTCCCAGATCTGCGGCCAGAGGTACGGGTTACCGAGAAAACGGTTCGCGAGATCCCAAAGAGTATCGCCGCGAACGATCGTGTAGACCTGCACGCCCTCAGCCGGAACCGGCGGATTCCAGGCCGTCCAGTGGTCGCCGACCAAATGCAGGTCGCGCGGCGGCCGTTCGGCCGCGAAGGCAACGGATGTTGCGCAAAGCCCTAGCGCAACTCCGAGTAGATAGACAGAATACCGCTTCATGTGGGGGCCTCCTGCGACCAGGGAGAGCCGGCGTATAGTGAAATCTCTATGGCTTAGGCTACACCGATCCGCTTTCCAAGGTCAAGATTTACCCGGCTTCCTCTCAAGCGATGGTTGAGCCGGAGGACGAGAGAAGCCCCGGCCTGCCGCCCGGCTACTTGAGCTTGGCGAGCCGCTCTTCGGCGACCGCTCCGGCGGCGCTGCCGGGGAAGCGCTTCGCGACTTCGCGGTAACTCGCCCGCGCGTCGTCTTTTTGGCCGAGCCCTTCGAGACATTGGCCGGCCTTGAGCAGAGCGTCCGCCACTTTGTTGCCCTGAGGAAAACTCTCGACCGTCCGACGAAAGGCGTCCAGCGCGCCGCGCAGGTCGTCGCGCGCGTAGCGGCATTCGCCGATCCAATACTGGGCGTTGTCGGCCAGCTCGCTCGTCGGGTTGCCTTCCAAGAAACGCTGGAAGCTCGCTTCGGCATCCGCGTAGTGCCCTTGGTGGTAGAGGGTATAACCGCGATCGTAGAGCGCCTGGGTCGCCGGCTGCGGCACCGAGGTCCCGGGGAGTGAAGCGGGTTTTGCGGTGGGTGGGGCAGCCGGGGTCGCGGGCGCAGACGGTTGGAGCGGCGAGGGAGTCCCGCCGGTCGGTTGCGCGTTGGGAGCTGTCGCCGGAGGCCGCGGAGTGATGGGCGCGGGCGAAGCGGTGGTTGGAGCGATCGGAGGGTTCGCAGAGGGCCGCGGGGCCGGAGCGGGTGGCGGGGTCGCTCTGGGCGCGATCGGTGGCGCGTCGAGATCGACCTCTTCGATCTCCTGTCCGCGCGGCGGCGCGGGTTTCGGGGCCGGCGGTCGGGCCGGTGTCGACCCGGGACCCGCAGGCGGAGCCGGAACGGGAGGGGTTGCGGGCCGGGGCGCAGGTGCGGGGGTCCCTGAAGGGGTCGCCGGAGCGGAACCAGGGCGCCCCCCGAGCCGGGCCTCGAGATCCGTCACCTGTTGCCGGAGCCGACCGATCTCCACCTCGGCGACCGCCGCCTTGCGCTGGAGCTCGACCACCCGGGTTTTCAGCTCGGCCAGATCGTCGGGTCTCGCTTCCGGCGTCCGCGAGGGCGCGGAGGCGCAGCCGGTCATCCCAAGGAAACCGAGGAGCAGGAGGCCGGGCGATCTGCGATTCATGACGCCGCCTTCTGTTCTTTCGATTTCGGAATCTCGCGGATCCAACGGCTATCGGGGTAGTCGGCGCGCAGCCGATCGAAAGCCTTCTGGGATTCTTCCGCGTTGTCGCTCTCCGAGTAGGCGCCCCCCATGTAGTAGAGCACCTTGTCCTTGTTCGGATACTCCGGGAACTCTTTGAGCAGATACTCGAAGCGGAGGGCTGCCGCCACCGGGATGCCGTAGCGCTGATAGAACCGGCCGACGACGAACTCGTGCTCGGCCAGATTGGCGCGCACCGCGACAATCTTCTCTTGGCATTGGGGGGCGAAGTCGCTGGTCGGAAAGAGCCGGAGCACATCCTTGTAGGACTCCAAGGCCTTGCGCGTCACGGTCTGGTCGCGATCCGGCCGCTCCATCCGAGCGCTCAGGGAGTTGGCCACCTGGAACTGCGCGTACGAAGCCTGATCGCTGGTCGGGAAGCGGTTCAGGAAGTCGCGATACTTCGCCTCCGACTGGATGTGGTTGGTATTGCCCCCTTCGAGGAAATAGGTGTCGGCGGCGAGCAGCAACGCCTCCCGACCCTGGGCGGAGTTCGGCTCGACCTCGTACGCGTGGGTGAAATAAGGCCGTGCCTTCGCGTATTTCTTCGCCGCGAGCAGGACCTTGCCCGCCTCTAAAGACTCGGTCGCCGCGAGCTTGAGGATGGGATCCTGTGCCGCCCCAGAACGACAGGCGGCAAGCCCGAGGGGAGCGACGGCGGCGAGGAGAGCGAGGGCGAGCGCAAACGGTCGATTCATAGAGTCTTCCCCGAGTAAGGCGTTCTGTTTACCGCGGTGCCGCAGCTTGCCTGGCGCAGCTCGCCGATCGCTGCGGCGGGGTCCGGCGCTCCGAACACCGCGGACCCGACGACCGCGAAGTCGATGCCCGCCTCTCCTGCAGCGCGAATGTTATCGCGACCGATGCCGCCGTCGATCGCGATCTCGATCTGGGCCCCGCCGCCCGCCGCGGGAGGAGCGGCCACCAACAGCCGGCGCAGGCGGCGCGCCTTGTCCAAAACATGGGGCAGGAACGCCTGCCCCGAGAACCCTGGATTCACCGACATCAACAGGACGTAGTCGAGGCGCGGCAGCGAGTCGATCAGGAACTCGACCGGTGTTGCCGGATTGATCGCGACCCCGGCCCGGGCGCCACCCCGGCGGATGCGATCGAGCAGGCGGTCGAGATGCGGCACCACTTCCCAATGAACCGCGACGCTCGAGGCGCCCGCGGCGAGGTAGTCATCGAGCAGGTCGCCCGGATTCGTCACCATGAGGTGAACGTCGAGCGGCAGCGCCGTCCGGCGCCGGAGTGCGGCGAGCACCGGAATGCCGAACGTGAGGTTGGGCACGAAATGCCCGTCCATCACGTCGACATGGATCAAATCGGCACCACCCCGTTCGCATAGGTCGAGCCCGCCCGCCAGATCGGCGAGGTCGGAGGCGAGGATCGAAGGAGCAATTCGCATCGGGATTCAAGTCTCTCGAATCGGTTCGAAGGGTCAACGAGCCTTAAGGCTCGGGCAGGCGGTCGGCGGTCGCGACGACCAGAGAAATCGCATCTTGGTGGCTGACCGGGTGCCCGGCGAGCGGGAACTGGCGCAGGACCACACCCGAGGCCACTCCCTCGTAGGGCTCGAATTTCACGCTGCCCAGACGGAAACCTTGGCGCTCGAAGGCGGAGCGGACATCGTCGTAGTGACGATAGATCAGGTCCGGCATCAAGTAGCGCTCTCCCGGGTTCGGCAACGCGACCAACAGATCGACCGGTGTGGCAGGCGGCACCGCGGCGCCCGCCTTAGGATCCTGCTCGATGACGACGCCGGGATTGCCGACGCCGAATACGGCGAGCGCCCGACCGAACCCTAAGCCGACCGCCGCGAGCGTGAATTGGGCTGCGGGCAGGGCACGCCCGGTAAGGCCCGGGACTGCGACCTGTTGCGGCCCGCGCGACGCCACCAGCTCGACCGGGCTCCCCCGCTTCACCCAAGAGCCGACATCCGGGGACTGCGCGGCGATCCGACCCGCCGGAACGAGAGGGTCGTAGCGATCGGCCGTACCGCGCTTCGGGCTCAGGCCTTTCTCTCGAAGGAGATCTTCCGCTTCGAGGATCGACAGGCCCGCCACCTTGGGCACCGTGATCGAACCGCTGCGGACGAAGCCGCTGAACGCGAGATAGCCGCAGACCACGAAGACCGCGCCGACCAGGAAGGCGTAGGCCAGCAGGCCCGCCATGCGGAGAAGTTTGCGCACCATGACGGTTCAGTCTACCAGCCCGCCAGGACTCCGCGCGGACTGGAACGAGAGCGTACAATCCACCGCCATGACGACCCTCCCTCCGCTAGGCGCCCACGTCTCGACCGCGGGAGGCATGCCGCGCTCGATCGAAAACGGCACGGCGCTCGCCTGCACCGCAATTCAAGTCTTCGTAAAAAACGCCAACCAGTGGCGCGGCCGGACGATCCCCCGAGAAGAGGTGGCCGACTTTCGCACCGCCCGAGCGGCGAGCGCGATCGGCTCGGTGATCGCCCACGCGAGCTATCTGATCAACCTCGCGGCGACCGACCCAGAAATCCTCGAGAAATCGAAGTCCGCGCTCGCCGACGAACTGGTGCGCTGTGCCGAGCTGGGGATTGAAGGTCTGGTGCTCCACCCCGGCGCCCACCTCGGCACCGGCGAAGACTTCGGGGTGGCCCGGGCGGCGGCTTCGCTCGACGAGATTTTCGCCGGACTGCCCGGTGTTGGCACCCGCGTCCTGCTCGAGAACACCGCCGGCCAAGGCTCGACGATCGGCTGGCGGCTGGAACAGTTGCAAGCGATCCGCTCCCTTCTGGCCAGTCCCGAACGGACGGGAGTCTGCTTGGATACCTGCCACGCCTTCGCGGCCGGTTACGCGATCCATGAACCGGCCGGCTACGAGGAGTTCGCGGCCGAGGCCGTGGAGCGGTTCGGGCCGGCCCTTGGCGCCTTTCACCTGAACGACTCGATGAAGCCGTTCGCCTCGCGCCGCGACCGCCACGAACACATCGGGGAGGGGCAGATCGGCCGCTCCGCTTTCGCCCGCCTGCTCGCCGACCCTCGCTTTTCCACCGTGCCAATGGTGCTCGAAACCGACCCGGGCGACCACCAAGAAGGGCTCCGGAAGGACCTCGACGTGCTGCGCGGGTTGGTGACCCAACGACCTACCTAAACTAACCGCCGGTTCTCGCCGCGCCGGCTACCTTGGTAACCAGGGTCACCGAGGCGGGCACTCCGCGCAGAGCCATCTGCCCCCGGCGCGAGAAGTCGATCGACTCGCCGAGAATGCGTGCGGCCTCCTGCGGCGCATGAAAACCGGTCGAGTTCTCGGCCTCGATGAAGTCGAGGTAAAACTGGGCCTTGCGTTGAAAGTCGCGCGCGACTTTGAGCTGATCGTCGCTCGCGCCGGCTGCGCGCGCGGCCTTGAGTTCGCCGATCAGATCGACCAGAGCGTCCATCGCCCGATCTCGGAGCTGGAAGTTGCGCGCCTGGATCGTCTCGACCCGCTCCAAGAGCTCCGCCTCGGGCCACCGATGGCAGGTCTGACAGGCGTTCGACAGGTTGAGCACGGGGCTCCGAATGTGGTGGTCGCTCACTTTCTGCGAACCGACCCGGACGTACGGCATGTGGCAGTCGGCGCAAGAGACACCGGATCGGGCGTGGATTCCCTGGTTCCACATTTCGAACTCGGGGTGTTGCGCCTTCAAAACCGGAGCGCCGCTCTCTTTGTGCTCCCAGTCCTTGAAGCCTTGTTCGTCGTAGTAGGCGAGGATCTGCTCGACTTTTAGCCCCTTCGCCCACGGGTAGGTCAGCCGCTTCTGGTCGCCTTTGAAGTAGTACTCGACATGGCACTGCCCACAAACGTAGGCGCGCATCTCCTGGCGGGTCGCCATCGCGTTGACGTCGTAGTCCGCCACTCCCTGCCCCGCTTTGAGCGCGCGGATCCCCTCGATGAAACCGGGCCGGGTCACCCGGAGCGCCATCGTCTTCGGGTCGTGGCAGTCGATGCACGAAACCGGGTGTTTGATCAGCTTCCGGGCGTCTTCGTAGTGCATCGCGTTGAGCTTCTCGAAGCCCTTGATCAGGTCGCCTCCGCCCGCCTTCTTGTAGGGCAGATAGACCGAGCCATGGCAGTGCAGGCAGGCGCCCGGCTGCTGTTTGACCCGTACCCGCTCGGTGAAGTTCTGGTCGTCGAGCATGTAGGCGTGGCCGCGCTCCTCGCGAAAATCGACCGCGAACGCGTAGCCGGCCCACATCGTCGTGAGGCGCGGGTCCGCTTCCAGCCGCGACTGGGCGACCACCGAGCGGGGATCGACCGCGGTCGGGGTCCGGGGCACCGCTTCGCTCCCGCCAAACCGGGTGCGCACCTGATCGACGGTTCGCTTGTAGCCGTCGTACTGGAACGGAAAGTTCTTACCCCAGATCTCCGGGTCTTCCGTCTCGTCGGTCAGCTCGACGACCCGGAAGTACGGGTCCTTGGCCTCCTGTTTGCGTTCGAAGACGTTGACCAGGATGGCGGTGACTCCGGCGGCAAGACCGGCCGCCAACAGGGCGGTCAGAAGAGTCGGCATCAGAGTCTTTCCGTTCGGTTTGGCGGCGTTCATGGCTCTCCTTCGTTCTCGGCCGGGCGCGGGCTGGGCGCTACAGGTGGCCAACCTCGGAATGGCATTGCAGGCAGCGGATCTCGCGGCCGGGAGCGTGGGATCCTTCGATCGTGGCGACCAACGCGGAGTGGCACTTCCGGCAGGACAGCTCGGCGATCTCTCGATTGCGTTCGCCGATTCGGATCGGTTCGTGGAACCGCCCGGTGGTGAACGCGAAGGAGTGGTGCCAGCCGTTCGACGCCTTGGTGGCGTACTTGGCGATGAATCCCGGCGGGGTGTGGCAGTCGTTGCAGACCGCGACCGAGCGGTGCGGCCCTTTGAGCCAACCGGTGTACTGCTCACCCATGATGTGGCAGTTGGCGCAGGCGGAGGGGTCGTCGGTCAGATAGGAAGAGCCGCGCGCATAGACGAACGTGTAACCGCCGACCCCCGCGGCGATGCCGATCATCGAGCCGAGCAGCAACCGCCAGAACGTCGATCGTGCCAACCTACCCCCAATCCCGTTTTTCGGTCGAAAAGTCTGCCGTATCGTAAGACGTTCCAGCCCGAGGGCTACCCACCCCAACGGGTGGGTTTTGCCAAACCATCGAGATTGAGATCCCTTGTCGCGTCTAGGTAGGAATACGGCTCCAGTGGAGCAGAGGAGGTAGGGATGCTTGCCCCGAGGATGAAAGAGGTGTACGCTGTACACATGAAGAGAATCACGGCGACGGAGGCGCGGAAAGACTGGTTTCGACTCCTCGACGAGGTGGCGGCCGGCGAGGTTGCGATCATCGAGCGCAACGGCCGGCGCCTGCGCCTGGCGCGCGAGGAGGAGAACTCTGCCTCACCCGACCTGCCGAACTACCCGTCCCTGATCCGTGCGCAGGCGCCGGACGAAGCCGATCTATGGACCTGGGAATGGCCGGGAGCTGCGGACTCGCTGGAAGGGCTGCTGCCGGTGCGAGGGGAGCGGCGATGAGAATTCTACTCGACACCCACATCCTGCTCTGGATCGTGCTCGGCTCACGCCGTATCGACGACTTCCCCTGGCTCGAACGCTACCGACCGTGGGGCGTCTCGCCGATCTCGCTCCTGGAGATCCAGTTTCTGGCCGAGATTGGCCGGATCGAGCTCGAGAGCGGATTCCAAGAGGCGCTCGCCTCCGATCCACGATTCGAGATCGACGAGGCACCGCTCGCCTCCTTGGTCCGCGCCGCCTTGCCCCTCGGTTGGACACGCGACCCGTTCGACCGGCTCCTGGTCGCCCACAGCACGCTACGCCGGGCACCCTTCTGTACGGTGGACCGCGCGATCCGCACGAACCACCGGCTGCTGCCGACGGAGATTCCGCCCCTCAGTTGAGCGCGTGGGGTACGGCGAGCGAGAACGGGGCGATCTCGGCGTCGAATTGCGCGCCGCTCTCGGTGGCCATCCGATAGGTGCCGTACATGGCGCCGACCGGGGTGGTGAGCGGGCAAAAGCTGGTGTACTCGAACATCTCTCCCGGAGCGAGGATCGGCTGCTCGCCGACCACCCCGGGGCCACCCACCTTCTGCTCGAGGCCGTCCGCGTCGGTGATGATCCATTCGCGGGAGAGCAGCTGCGTGGTTTCGGGGCCGACGTTCGAGATCCGCACCCGGTAGGCGAAGAAGAAGTAGTTCTCCTGCGGCGCGCTCCGCTCGGAGTCGTAGTAGCTTTGAACCTGAACGCGGATGCCCTGGGTCGTGCGATCGCTCATCCCTCAGCTCACCGAGATCCGCACCCGGTGCCAGGCGTTGTTGGCGTAGCCCTTAAAGTTCCAGACTTCCGCCGCGTCGCGCGGCTGGGTTTGGGCGGAGCGATCGAAGGCGCGAACCACCAGCTCGTGCTCGCCCGGTTCGAGGGTGACGCGCGCTGCGAACAGGCGCCAGCTCCACGGCCCCTCTTCGCTCCCCAGCTCCGTCCCCTGCCAGGTCCGACCTCCGTCGAGTGAAAGGTCCACCCGCTCGATCCCCCGACCGCCGCCGACGTAGGCATACCCCCGGATCCGAACCTCCCCGGCGGCCGGCTCCGCTCCCACGGCAGGCGTACAGATCACCGAGGTGACCGGCATTTCGCCGAGCATCAGACCGCTCTCCCAGACCACGTTGTCGCGGTTGACCCAGGGCGGGAAGAGCCGATAGGCGTGGGCCTGGAAGTAGTTGTCGGACGGATCTTCGCGCAACCGGATCTCGGTCAGCCATTTGACGCTCCGCGCGCCGAGATAACCGGGGACGAGCGCGCGAACGGGAAAGCCGTGGGTAGGGGCCAACTCCTCGCCGTTCATGGTGTCGGCCAGCAATACTTCACTCGAGAGCGCCTTGTCGATCGGCACCGAGCCGCCGAACCCGAAGCGCCGCCCCAGCCGTTCGGTCTCGTCACAGCCGACGAATTCGACGTGCCGCGCTTCGCGCAGCGACCCCGCTGCGGCGAGCACCTCGCCAAGCGACCAACCGCTCCAGGCGGCATTGCCGATCGCCTCGGCGTGCCATTCGAGCTCGCCCGGGGTGGGCGCCACCGCGATCAGCTCGTTTCTCCGGTTGCCCGCACATTCGAGCGCCGCAACCACCGAATGCCGCCGGAAGTTGCTCCTAAGATCCCGGAGCGACAGCTCGACCGGCTCCCGCACGAGGCCGGAGATCTTCAAGCGCCAGCTGCCGGCGTCGAGGTTCGGGATGTCGCCATGGTTGCGCACGAAGAAGCGCTCGGCCGGCGTGCGCTGGGAAGCAGCGAGATCCGCGAGCGGGGAACCCCCGTTCAAGGGTTCGTCCTGCCGCGCGATGAAATCGGGGTGCTTGCCTTCGGGGGGCATCGAGCGCCTATTCGTCATAGGAGAGTTGCCGCTCGCAGCGCACGAACGAACCATCCGACTGCGGCTCGAACACCGAACAGGCGGTCATTTCGCCCCCGTAGATATGGAGCGTGATCGCGGTTTGCACTGCGCTGTCGTTGGCCAAGACGTGGTATTCGTGCGGCGGGATCAGCGAACCCGAAGAGCCCGCGCTGGCGCAGATCCGTTCACACTCCTCGAACCGGGGAGCCTCGGCCTCGCCGAGTCGTTCGAAGCGGGTGATCGTCAGCTCACCCTCGACGACACCCTCGACGCACCAGAGGCCGGAATGGTCGTGCAGCCCCGTCCGCTGGCCGGGACCCCAGACCATCACGACGGCGGTGTAGCCGAGCTCCTCCGATCGGTGGAGGAGATGCCGCGCGTAACGGCCCTTCTCTGGGCGCACGCAGCGCTCCGGCAGCAGCAGGCTCCGCGCCGCGATCATCCGGCCGAGCTCCGTCTTCACCCGGTCGGTGATCGCCTCGACGTTCGGTAGACGAACGGCCTCATCGAGACTTTCCACCAGAGCGGCCACGCTCTGCTCTACGGTGAGGCCGGCCATAGCAGTTTCCATCGGTCGCTCCTCTTTGGCACCCGCGGACGCGAGTCTCAATCCTTCTCGAGGTAGGTATATCCTGCGAGCCCCTCTTCGTAGCGGCGCAGCAGGTTGCGGCTCTCTTCGAGCGTCATCCTTTTCGCGCGGACCGCCGTCTCGGTCGCCTGACGGACGCGCGCGATCAGGTGGTTCTTGTCGTAGCGCACGTAACGCAGGACATCGCTCACGGTATCGCCGCTGATCACGCCTTCGATCTCGTAGTCGTCGTCCGGATGGAGCGCCACGTGGACCGTGTTGGTGTCGCCGAACAGGTTGTGCAGGTCGCCCAGGATCTCTTGGTACGCACCGACCAGGAACGCGCCGAGGTAGTACGGATCGTCGTTCAGGCGATGCAGCTCCAGGGTGGTCTTGACGTCGCGCCGGTCGATGAACCGGTCGATCTTGCCATCCGAATCGCAGGTGATGTCGGCGAGCACGGCGCGCTCGGTCGGCTCTTCGAGCAACCGGTGGATCGGCAGGATCGGGAACAACTGATCGATTGCCCACGAGTCGGGCAACGACTGGAACACCGAGAAGTTGCAGAAGTAGGTGTCCGCGAGCTGCCGTTCGAGCCCCTCGAGCTCCTCGGGAACCTCCTTGAGCGAGCGCGAGATGCGCAGCACCTTCTGGCTGACCGCCCAGAACAGGTCCTCCGCGAGCCCCCGGTATTCAAGCGTCAAGTGCCCCAGGTTGAACAGGGAGAGGCAATCGTCGCGATAGGAAATCGCGTCGTGGTAGCTCTCGATCAGGTTCTTCCGCGACACCTCCCGATAGGTGTCGTACAAGTTGCGCAGCGGGGTCGGCGCATCGCCCGGCGGCTTTTTCGGCTTGCCGTATTCGAATTCCGAAACGCCCAGCACGTCGACCACCAGCACCGCGTGATGCGCGACCGTTGCCCGCCCCGATTCCGAGACCAGGATCGGATGCGGCACGCCGGCCGGATCGCAAACCTCCATCACGCCGTAGACGATGTCGTTGGCGTACTCCTGAAGGGTGTAGTTGAGCGACGAGGCGAAGTTGGTCTGCGAGCCATCGTAGTCGATCCCCAAACCGCCGCCGACGTCCAGATAGCGGAGCGGCGCGCCTAAGCGAACCAGGTTGACGTAGACCCGCACCGCTTCGTTCAGGGCGTCTTTGACCGAGCGGATCGAGGAGATCTGGCTGCCCAGGTGGAAATGGACCAGCTCCAAACAGTCGAGCATCTCGTGCTCGCGCAGGTATTCGACCGCGGTCAGCAGATCGCGCCCGCCGAGGCCGAATTTCGAGCGATCGCCGCCGGACGCCTCCCAATGCCCGGCGCCCTTGGCCGACAGGCGCGAGCGGAAGCCGATCCGCGGCGAGATCCCGGTGCGGTTCGCGATCTCGCGGATCAGCGGCAGCTCGGACGGTTTCTCGACCACCAGGATCACCGTCCGGCCGAGCTTCGAGGCGAGCAATGCGGTCTCGACGTACTCTTCGTCCTTGTAGCCGTTGCAGATGATCAGGGCGTCTTCGTCTTCGAGCATCGCCATCACGGCGAGCAGCTCGGGCTTCGAGCCCGCTTCGAGGCCGTAATGGTAGGGGCGCCCGTACTGGACCAGGCGCTCGACCAGATAGCGATCCTGGTTCACCTTGATCGGGTAGACGCCGCGATAGGCCCCCCGGTAGCCGTATTCGTCGATCGCGTGCGCGAACGCCTCGTTCAGCTCGACCACCCGGGCCTTGATGATCTCGGAAAAGCGAATCAGGAGCGGCAAACCGATCCCGCGCTCGTGGACCTCGTCGACCAACTCTTTGAGGTCGATCTCGGGGGTGCCCGGGCCGCCGGGATGGACGGCGACGTTGCCCAGGGTGTTGACGGAGAAGTAGCCGTTCCCCCAGCCGCGGATGTTGTACAGCTCTTGCGATTCGGCACTGCTCCAGCGGCGATTCAAAGTGGGCGCGGTCATTTCGGGTTCGGGACTCCTCTCGCGAGCCGCGCCGGGGAATCGGCCTTGTCTGGCGTCGAGCGGCGGGACTCTAACAAAGAATCGGCAGCTGCGAAGGGTTGGCCCCAAGGTGCGCTAACCTCGCGTACCATCCGGAGAACCAACCGCCAGGAAATCGAGCCATGCGCAACGGCTATCCGCTCGTCGAGCTGCACCGCCATCTGGACGGCAACGTCCGTCTTTCGACCATCCTCGCCCTCGCCCGCGAGCACCGGATTCCACTGCCGGCATCCACCGAAGAGGCTCTACGCCCGCACGTCCAGGTGATGACGCCGGAACCCGACCTGCTCGGCTTTCTCGCCAAATTCGCGCTGCTGCGTCGGGTGATGGTCGATCTGGCCGTCTGCCACCGGATCGCCCGCGAGAACGTGGAGGACGCCGCAAGCGAAGGGATCGACCACATCGAGCTCCGCTTCAGCCCCTACTTTATGGCCGAGGAGCACGGGCTCGATCCGCTGGCCGTCGCGCACGCGGTCTGCGACGGCCTGGCCGAGGGGCTCGCCCAGAACCCCCAAGTGAGCGCCAAACTGATCGGGATCATCTCGCGCAACTACGGCCCCGAGATCGGCAAAATCGAACTCGACGCCGCGATCCGCTGCCGCGACCGCGGCGTGGTCGCCCACGACCTCGCGGGCGACGAAGCGAACTTCCCCGGCACCCTGTTCGTCGACCACTTCCGCCAGGCGCGGGAAGCCGGTCTCCACACCATCGCCCACGCGGGCGAAGCGGCCGGAGCCGAAAGCGTCCGCCAGGCGATCGAGCAACTCGGCGCCGAACGCATCGGCCACGGCATCCGTTCGGTCGAAGACGAGTCGCTCCTCGACCTGATCGCCGAACGCCAAATCGCCCTTGAAGTCTGCCCCACCAGCAACGTCCAAACCAGCACCGTCCCCTCGCTCGCCGACCACCCCCTCCCCTTCTTCCTCGCCCGCGGCCTCCGCGCCACCTTAAGCACCGACGACCCCTCGATCAGCGGCATCGACCTCGCCCACGAGTACCGCGTGGCGGCGGAGGGGCTGGGGTTGTCGGAAACGGAACTCCGGGTGTTGCAGGAGAATGCGCTGGAGGCGGCGTTTTTGACCGAGGAGGAGCGGGCGGGGGTGGGGCGGGGGTGAGAGGCTCTCTGCATTGAGCAACAGTCTTCAAGAGGAGTACAATCGTACCGTGAGGAACTCGCCATGACTCGAATCGACGCCAGCCTGGCAGATGACTTGGTCGCAGGTCTCGACCGGGCCTCCAGAGAGTTCAACCGCTCGCGCGAGGAGATTCTCAGCTTCGCGGTCGAGTCCTACCTCGAAGACCTCGAGGACACGGTCCTAGGGGCTCAGCGCCTGGCGGATGAAGGGGACCCCCTGATCGAATGGGGTGAAGCTCGGCGTGCCCTTCTCGATCAAGATTAAGGAGAGCGCCAAGAAGGCGCTCTCTAGAATCGCGAAACCGGAGCGCGCCCGGATCCTCACCGCGATCGATCGCCTTGCTCAGGAACCGGAGATCGGCAAGCTGTTGCAGGGTGATTTCTCCGGCTTGCGGCGAGTACGGGTGGGCGACTATCGCGTGGTTTACCAGGTCGACCGGGGAGCCCTTCTCATCCTCGTCGTACGAATCGGCCATCGGCGAGAGATCTACAGATAGCGTTACCATGGCTTCGATGGCCTCCACCGACCTAGCCGCCTACCTCGCCCGCATCGCCTACTCCGGCTCCCGCGACGCGACGCTTTCCACGTTGACGGCGGTGCACACAGCGCATGCCGTCGCGATTCCGTTCGAGAACCTGGACATCTTGCTCGGGCAGGGGATCGATCTCGACCTCGCGGCGCTCGAAAAGAAGATGGTGGTCGGGCGGCGGGGCGGGTATTGCTTCGAGCAGAACACCTTGTTTCGGACGGCGCTCGAAGGCTTGGGCTTCCGAGTGACTTCGCTCGCGGCGCGGGTGCGGGCGGGGGCCTCGGCGGCCCGGCCTCGGACGCATATGCTGCTCTCGGTCGAGCTGGACGGCGGGGCGTTCATCGCGGATGTCGGTTTCGGGTCCGACGGTCCGGTCCAGCCGTTGCCGCTGATCGAGGGGGAGGAAACCTGGCTCGGCGGTTTTGGCCATCGGTTTCGGAGGGAGGGGCGGGAGGGGCGCGAAGGGGAGACCTGGGTGCTCGAAGGGAACTCCGAAGGATTTTGGGATGACCACTACGCGTTCACGCTCGAACCGCAGCTCCCGGTGGACTTCGTGATGGCGAACCACTTCACGAGCACGTTTAGGGCGTCGCCGTTCGTCAACAACCTGATCGCCCAGCGCTCGTGGCCGGAGCGGCGGTTGGTCCTGCGCAACCGGGATCTCACCCTTCGGGAAGGGGGCGCAACGACGATCGAGACAATTCGCGATCCGGAACACCTGCTGGAAGTTCTAGACGAACGCTTCGGGCTCGCGTTTCCGGCTGGAACTCGATTTGCCCGACCGGAGTTCCCTTAAATCCGCGCAAGAACCGGCCTCGCCGCGGGTTTCTAGAGCGGTCCATTTCCTTAGGAGGCCGACCCATGCTGGTGCCGGCCGCCGGGCAGCTGCTGAGCGTTTGGTTGGCCCGGCAGCTCCTGCAAAATCCGCCGCGCTTTGCCCGCCGAAAGCTCTTCCAGCGAGAAAATGCTTGAGGTCTGTCGAGCTTTGGCGATATCTCTCGCTTGTGAGTGAGATGAGCCAGGCCGGGCACGACGCCCGGGGGCCACCGTCCATACGTAGCCCGAGGATTGACAAACAGGACCGGTTCAGTCCAATATCATATCAGTCTATTGAGACTACGTCGCAATAAGCGACCGGTGGCCCTGGCGCCGCCGCAAAAAACAAGAGCGAGTGCCCGTTGGAACCTTGGCGGGATCCGGGCCCTCGCTCTTCCATGACCGGTCCTCGCGCACTGGGCGTCGAGGCCTCGACCACTTTGAGGGAGTGTACATGCTTCTCCGTTCCACGTCCCCCCGCTCGTTCCGCCCTGCCTTCGGTTTCACCCTCCTCCTCCTCTCCCTGGCTCTGGCCCACCCCGCGCTGACTCGCGCGGACGAATCTCTGTTCGGCTATTCCTACGGACAGGACACCCAGCCCAAGGGGCAAGGGGAGTACGCGGTCTGGGCCACCGAGCGCTGGGACAAGCAGCTCGGCAGCTACAACGCGACCGACCTGCTGCTCGAGTACGAGTACGGGCTGTCCGATCGGCTGTCCGCCTCGGTCTACCTCCAGGGTCTCCGCTTGACCTCCCGAGATGCTTGGCCCCTAAACACCGAGGGGGAGGAGGTCTACCCTTCGGACATAAACCTGACCAAGGTCGCCTCGATCAAAGGCGCTCTCAAGTACAACTTTCTATCGGTTTACGAGCACCCGGTCGGCATCAGCTTTGTCTGGGAGATCTACTACACGGGCTGGTACCCAAAGGTCGATGGAGCCAAGACAGAGCAGCTCTCTTTCGAGCCGAAGTTGATCGTGCAGAAGAACTTTCTCGACGACACGCTGGTCTGGGTTTACAACCTGGGCGTCGAGTCGGAATGGCGCCGATTCCCTGAGGACGACGCCTATGAGAACGAGTTTTCGATCACCAACTCGACCGGTCTTTCGTACCGCTTTGCGCCCAACTGGTTCGGCGGTGTTGAAGCTCGCCATCATCAGGACATCTTGAACGGCGAATGGAATCACCACGACTTCTTCGCCGGCCCGACCTTGCACTATGGCGCGAAGAAGTGGAACTTCACCCTTTCCTACCTGCGCCAGCTGTATGGCAATCCGAGCTGGTCCGGGTACGACGTCGACCCGGTGCTCTACCCCGACAACCGCTTTCACCTGGAGGAGGACACGAAGAACGAGCTCCGCCTCAAGGTCGGGACGAACTTTTAGCCATGCGCGGCAAAGCGTTCTGGCTGGTCCCGGCGGCGCTGGTCGCCGGGCCGATCGCAGGAGCCGAGACCATTTGGGCGGCGAGCTACCTCTCGATCGAAGAGGCCCAGCGGGCTCTGCTTCCCGGTGAAAAGTTGACACCCCATCCGGTCGCCCTCACCCGGGCGCAGGTGGCGTCGATCGAGAAGCGGGCCGGCGTTCGGGTTCGCTCGCGCGAACTGCGGTTGTGGAAAGGGAGCGGTGGCTCACATTTCATCGTCGACCAGGTCCTGGGCAAGCACGAGTTCATCACCTACGCGCTGGCGCTCGGGCCCCAGGGTGAGGTTCGCGGAATCGAGGTGCTCGACTACCGCGAGACCTACGGTGATGAGATCGGCCGGGAGGCTTGGCGGAAACAGTTCGACGGCAAGCGGGTGGGCGATCCGGTCAAGCTCGGCGGCGATGTCAAGAACATCAGCGGCGCGACCCTTTCCTGTCGGCATGTGACGGACGGCGTGCGCCGTCTTCTGGCGACTTATGAGACCGCCCTGCGCTGAGCTGCGCCGCTGCCAGCCTTGGCTGGGCACCTGGGTTGCCGTAAGCCTCGCAGGCGCACCGCGCGCGGACCTCGAAGCGGCCTCCCGGCTCGCCTTCGAGGCGATCGATCGGGTCCAGCGGACGATGAGCAACCATGATCCCGCGAGCGATCTCTCACGTCTGCACCGGGAGGCGCATCGCCGATGGACCGAAGTCGATCCCTGGACTTACGAGGTGCTTAGCCAGGCGCGTGCACTCTCGGACGAATCGATGGGTGCGTTCGACATCACGGTGGGCGCCAGGCTGGCGGAATGGGGGTTTTTGCCGCCGGTCGCGGGAGCGCCCAAGCCCGAACCGGAGGCCACCCCCTGGGAGATCGAGCTCAAGGACGGAAGGGTCCGCTTCCGGCGGCCGCTCCGGCTTGATCTCGGCGGGATCGCCAAGGGCTTCGCGGTGGATCGCGCGATCGAGGCGATCGCAGCGCAAGGCGTGCCCAGCGCGCTGGTCAACGCCGGCGGCGATCTGCGCGCCCATGGCGAGCAGCCGTTCCGGATCGCGATTCGGCGCCCGGACCGACCCGGAGAGATCGCCTGTGAGGTCGATCTCTCCGGGCGCGCGCTCGCCACGTCGGGGACCTATTTCGCCCGCCGAGAGGGGGACGGACAGTGGGTGAGCCCGCTGGTCAACCCGACCTACGGGACGGCGATCAGCGGCACCTTGAGCCTCTCGGTGGTGGCACCCACCTGCCTCGAAGCGGATGCATTGACCAAGATTCTGCTCGCCCGCGCACCGCGGGCGCAGGACTCGCTCGACCGCCATAACGCCGAGGCGATCCGCTTCGACGAAGCGGGCGGGAAGTTGCGCGTTCGCCGCTTCAGCGCCCGACCCTCTCTTCCGGCGATGGCATGAAGCTCCCGAACATGCAACGCCGCACCACGTATGGCGTCTTTCTCGCGGTTTGGGCCAGCGGTGTTCTCTGGTGGGTGCTCAGTCGCTGGTTCGAGGTGACCGGGGAGTTCGGGCCGGAACCCCACCCCTGGCAGCGGCCGGCGCTGGTCGTTCACGGCTTCGCCGCGATGCTCGCATTGCTCTTGCTCGGCGCCCTCTGGGAGCACATTCGAGCCGGCTTGCGGCGCGGCTGGCGCAGGCCGAGCGGCCTTCGACTGATGGTTGTTTGCGCCCTGCTGATCGGCTCCGGCTACGGCCTCTACTACTTGGGGGACGAACAATGGCGGCAGGTGGCAAGCAACGTTCACGTCGTGCTCGGAACGCTCGCGCCGATCGCCCTCGGCCTCCATGTCAGAGCGCGGCTGCGCCGCCGAAGCGCAAGCCGAGAGCGACCGGAAAGCCGCTAGGAGTCCCAGGCTCGCGAGCTTAAGCGAAGTCGAAGGGCGGTCAGCGGCCTGCTGCCACCTTGCGGGCGGCGGTACCGCCCGAGCGAGAAGGCGCGATCCGCCGCGCTTTGCCCGCCGAAATCTCTTCCCGCAGGACCTGCCGTACCGCATCGAGCATCGAGCTCTCGATCTCCACACAACAAGCGAATAGACGATTGTCCTCCACGTCAAGGCTGCGAAGCCGAGCCGGAGCAAGTCCAGGTGTGGCACCCCCCTGCCGCCAAAAGCGCGGAAGCCTACAACATCCCGATAGGGCTTTTCAAGACCAAAACGAGACCAAGGGTGTTGGTCTCGTTTTGGGCTAGAAATCGCCATTTCCGGTGCCGTACGGTTCTCCTCGCGATGAACACGAACGGCCCGCTCCCCGACACCGCCACTGCGCCCCAGGCGCTTCGGCCGCGATTTCCGGCTCCCGTTTCGGGGCTCGGGCGCGTCGAGGTTCTCGCGTTTCGTCCGGTCGGAATTCTCTGTCCGGACCAGAACTCTGGAGGCGCGCATCATGAACGCACAGATGGCAACATCGTCGGTTCACTCCCAATCCACCGTCCCCACCCCGCTCAAGGCGGAGCGGATTCAGCTCTGGCTGCGGGAGATGCCCGGCTGGAAGATCACGAGGCGTGGGGAAAAAATCTCGCGCCAGTTCCACTTCCGGACGCGGTGCGAATCGCTCTCGTTTTTGCGCAAAGCGACTCAGGCCATCGAGGCCTCCGAGGTGGCGTTCGGTCTTCGGGGTCCGATCCTCACATACCGCGGCGATCAGGTCACGGTTTCGATCTGGTCGAACCGTGGCGTGTTCTCCGGGCCGGATCTCGAACTCGCCCGAGTCGTCGGCCAGACGAACTGACCCATGTAGAGGAAGCGTGCACCAAGGCACCGGCGCGGTCCACCGAATCCGGCCGTGTCGAACGAGGTGCGCGGCAGCCGGACACCGGTGCGCCGAGACACGCGACCCGGGGCGCCGTTCCAAGCCCTGGGACTTCGGATCGGCGCGCCGGTTGTCCTCTCTCTTGCCCCCAGGCCGGGGGTCTGTGCATCGGTGCAATGCGACATTGCACAGGTGCGCCGGCATTTTGCCGTCGTGCATTCCGGCGGTGCACAGGTGCGCTGACATTTTGCCGGGGTGCAATGCGGCATTGCACTTGTGCGCCGGCATTTTGCCGTCGTGCATTCCGGCGGTACACAGGTGCTCCGGCATTTTGCAGTTGTGCACTGCGGTGTTGCACAAGTGCTCCGGAGTTTTGCAGAAGTGCCCTGCGTGTTTGCACAGGTGCGCCGGGATTTTGCAGAGGTGCACGGCGGCGTTGCACCTCTGCACAGCGCGGGTGTAGAAATCGTAACTCTCATCTTATCAACACGTTAACCCTGGGGCGTCAAGAGACCCGCCCCTCAATTCGAAGGAGATCGTCATGAAGCGTAGGACGTATTCGGAACAGGTGGACCGGTGGCAGAGCGTGGCTCAAAACATCCAGGACATGCTGCCTAGCCTGCCGGGAATCGAAGCTCCGTTCGTGGAGCTGAAGCAGAAGGTCGAAGCCCTGCGCGCCGCGCACGACGGCATTCTGGTGATGACCGGCAAACAGCACGAGGCCGTGCTGCAACGCCGCACCCTGGCCCGGGAAGTCCGCGATTCGGTGCGCCGGATCTCGGCGATCGCCCGCGGGCAGCTCGGCTTCAAAAACCCGCTCCTCGACACCTTCGGGGTGCGCTCGGAGGACCCGGCACGGCGCAGCCGCAAGCCGGCGGCGCCGCCCGCCCCGCAGCCGCAGCAGCAACAGCAGGCATGACCGCCTAGGGCGTGCAGGCTGTTCCCGCGGGGAGAGCCTGCACGCTTCACCAACCTTTCGGCCCTCGGTTTTCCACACGGGTGGAGCGTTCTGCTCCACCCGTTTCTTTTCCGGTTGTCGTTTTTGGCGACTCACAGCCAATATTGGCCTTGACAAGTGATGTCGTGCCGACACAAGATTCTCTCAGTGGCGTCTAATCGCGTAGTTCGACGCTTTTGATGGCCACACGGCAGGAACCAGGGTACCGGAAGCGTCACATCGACGAACCACCCAGAAACTGGGGCTTTCAGGGAAAGGAAGGTGTCTCCGTGGCCAAGCTGCTCAGGCTCACGCTGTCGGTCCAAGTCTTCGATTGTCTCGTGGCGGACGCTGCGAACGAGAACATTCCGAGCGTCGAGCTCGCCCGTCGCGTCCTGGCGTCCTACTACTCGCAGAAAACGGGCTCTACCGGTCCAACCGCCTCCGCGGCCGTTGCGGCCAGCCCTACGGCCGAGCCGGCCGTCGGCGGGGCGAGCGGGGGTGGTTTGCGCTCGAAGCACCCGGTGGAGAGCCGGCCCCTCATTACCCCTCAAAAGAAGGAGAGGATCCTCGCGCGTGCCGTCGATGCCTACGGCCGGATCCAAGAAGATCTCGATTGGATCTTCACCTCCCCCTCGGGTCGCAAACAGATCGCGAAGATCGGCAGGGACCTGATGATCCTTGGCGGCGGGATCTCCCTCCTCCGCGAGAGCTTGGATCAGCTGGAGGAGTTGCAACAAATTTGCAACTTGAGCGAGGCGCCGGAGGCTGCGGCAGGCCAGAAATGACAACGCCCCCTCGGCCTAATCCGCCGGCCCGGCGGCGGAACGCTCCGGCGGGGGTTCGGTCGCCGGATCAGTTGGGCCTCGGCGCGCTCGGCGCCGTTTGGGCTTTGGCTGTTCGAGGGTTGTGGTGAGCGTCTCGAGCAGGGCGTTCGCGCAGGCCAGGATCGCTTCGAGGCTGCGGGCGGAGTTTAGCGAGGCGACCAGGCGCTCGGCGCTCGCGGAGGCCGTTTCGAGCAGCGGCGCCATCCCCTCCTCGTTCGGCCGTTCGGCCCCCTCCATGGCATGCAACCGTTCGAACAGGGGGAGGCCGTGTGCGAGCTCGGCGT
>JANNIH010000004.1:0-3743 GCA_031404815.1 Holophagales bacterium
GAAGCGGATCTCGATCGGGCCGACATACGGGAGGAGCCTTCGGCTGTCGTCGGCGAGCGTCGCCTCTTTTTTGGCGATTTCCTCCAACTCCAGCTGAATCCGTACGTGCTCGGGTATGCAAAGGTGAAGCGATCCAGTGTCGGCCAAGGCTGAAACCTTGACCGGCGCAAGATCCGGCTTCTTCGGATTGCGCAGCGTCACGTCGGCGTTTACCAGGCCCATGTCGGCAGGATATACCCGATTCGAGAAACCGCGCCCTCGTCGAACAGGTCGGCGGGTTGTGCCAGGGGCCTCGGGAGCGGCCCCGACTCCACAAGAGATAGAATGGCATCATGGCCACGACCAATAAGGAGCTGATCGCCGAGAGGTTCAGAACCACTCTCGAGCTTTTTGAGCTTGGGGAGGCGATGCTTCGGCAGAAGCTCCGGCGGAAGCACCCTCTGGCCGGCGAGGCCGAAATCGAGGCCCACGTCCGGGAGTGGCTCGAGCGACGACCCGGAGCCGAGCACGGCGACGGCGTCGGCCGCCCGGTCGCGTGGCCTCGCCCTTCATGAACTCTTTGACCGAAACTCTCGGCCGCGTCGCCGCCGACCTTCGGAAGCTCGGGAAATCCTGGTCGCTCATTGGCGGCTTGGCCGTCAGTGCGCGGGCTGAGCCCCGAACGACACGAGATGTCGATCTTGCGGTCGCCGTGGCGGAGGACAAGGAGGCCGAGGCGATCGTCTTCCGTCTCCAGGCCCTCGGCTATGAAGTCCTCGCGGTCCTGGAACAGGAGTTCACAAAGCGGCTGGCGACGGTGCGCCTCAGGCCCCCTAACGAACGAGAGGGCGGCGTCATCGTCGATCTTCTTTTCGCGTCCTCCGGAATCGAGCCTGAGATTGCCCAGGCGGCGGAAGACTTGGACATCATCCCTGGCCTCCGCGTTCCGGTCGCGCGCATCGGCCACCTGATGGCCCTGAAGATCCTGGCGCGCGACGATCGCCTGCGGCCGCAGGATCTCGACGATTTGAGAGCCTTGTTGCTGGAGGCTGAGCCGCACGACATCGAGGAAGCGCGGAGCGCTCTTCGGCTCATTGAGGAACGAGGCTACCACCGCGGCAAGCAACTTCTCGCGGAATTCGATCAGTTCGTCGGTTGAGCCCGGGGTCCACCGCGGCGTCGACATCTTCTCGAAAGGCGACGGGATCGACCGGGGGAAGTCGGCGCCACCGTTCCACGAGGGTGAACCGGTCGAGGCCTAGCAATGGGTGCCTAGCAGTGGGTGCCACCCTCTTCGAGAAGAAACCCCGGCCGGACGACGATCTTGGGCGAAGGGCGCGACCCGGAAGGAGTTGATTCGCCGCCGCCAACAGGGGAAGGGGAGCGCGCCGCCTCGGGCTTGGGGCAGGAATCGGGCCGAACTCGAAACAAACTTGCGGAGCCGGACAATGAAAACTGATGCCCGATACGAAGTGATCATCTACTGGAGCGCCGAAGACGGCGCTTTTCTCGCCGAGGTTCCGGAACTGCCGGGTTGCATGGCCGATGGGCCTACCTACGAAGCAGCGGTCGCTACGGTCCAGGTCGTCATTCGCGAGTGGATCGAAACGGCGAGCGAAATGGGGCGTCCGATTCCGGAGCCCAAGGGTCGCCTGATGTATGCGTGAGCGCCGCCGCAATAGGTGCCTAGGCTCCCGGGTCGGGCGGACTTCCGCCGGTATCAGGCTTCGAGAATGGCGAGTCCGAAGGCTGCGAAGCGGCGAAAATCAGCGCCGTTCGCGGTCGCGAGAGGCTCCCGCGCGCGCAGGGCGCTCGCGGCAATCATGCAGTCGATCAGGGAACCGCGTCGCCGTCCGGTCTCGTTGAACAGGTGTGCGCTGGTGACGGAGTCTTCTTCGAGAAACGCCACGCGTTGCGACACCACGCGGGTCGCGATCTCCCGCTGGCCCGCCTCAAGCGGGCCACACAAGAACTCGGTCCAGGCAACCGTGCTCATTCCCAGCGACTCGCCGCCCTCGAGCCACTTGCGCAGCGCGCCATCCTCGGGCGAGCCGGGCACGAGCCCGTGGATCAGGAAACTGGTATCCAGGTGAATCATCTCGGCTCGCGCCGGAGGGAGGCGGCGTGACGCTCCCCTCGCGACTTCTTCTCCCAGCTCCCGGCGGTCACACTCGCCAGGCCGATCGAGCGCTGAAGTTCGTCCAGAGCCGCGAGTGCTGTCGGCGTCCCGGAGGCCGGCTCAAGGCGGGCAGCTCGAATCGCCCGCCGCAGAGCTTCGGACTTGGACACTCCCCAGCCGCGGGCCATCTCGTCGAGCGCGCGGACCGTCTCGAGGTCGAGGGCATAGGTCGACTTTACGGTTGCGGTGGCCATACTCGAATCATAGGGCCATAGACCGCCGCATTCAAGATCTTCCGCGATAGGTTCGCGGAGCCGGCGAGGCTTGGTCAGCGTCGAGCGAAGCGAACTCGCTGCACCGCTGCATTCGGTAGCTCTGCCGGAACCTCCGGTGGCGCAATCAGAGGGAACTTCGAACGGTCGCGGTCCGCCTCAGACCGTCGGAGATCGGCGACGATCGCCTGGAAATCAAAATTGAATCGGGCGGCATGCTCATCCCGAACCCGGCGCACCTCTTGGACAATCGAGTCTTCGTTGTTCACGACTCTTGACCTCCGAGCAATTCTTCGGGAGTACAAACGAAGGGGAAACAGCCCTCGTTCCGAAGGCCGGCTACGATTTGGCCATCCACGCTTTCATCGGCAACGAGGTTCATGCCGCTCGATCAGGGATCGGATAGACCACGTCAGCACGCAGACTGCGGGCGGCGAAGGTGATCGCTTCAAGCACCGCCTCTCGGGTGAGGCGCGGGTGCGCTTCGAGGAGCTGATCGATCGTTTCTCCGGACCCGAGCTTTTCGAGGATCAGCTCGACCGTCAGTCGGGTTCCGGCGATGACCGGCTTGCCCATCATAATCGTAGGATCGGACCGGATCAGGCTGCTCATGGCATCCTCGGTCGCCATCATAGCGTGGGGTCCCAGCAGTAGGTGCCGCCGCCTTCGAGAAGGCACAAGAGATTAAATGGCATCATGGCTACGACCGATAGGGAGCTGGTCGCCGAGAGGTTCAGAACCACCTTCGAGAAGGCTTCCTCGCGGCCGATGGTATCCTGATCGCCATGAAACTCTCCGTGACCCTCGAACGCGACGAAACCGGAATGCTGGTCGCCGAGTGCCCGGCCATCCCCGGCTGCGTCAGTCAAGGCCGAACCGAGGCCGAGGCCTTGGCCAATATTCATGAAGCGATTCTCGGTTGCCTCGAAGTGCGCGCCGAGCAAGGTCTTCCGCTGACCGTCCGGACCGTCGAGGTCGAGGTCGCGGTTGCCTGACCTCCCGGTCGTATCCGGCCGAGAGGCACGCCGAGTTTTCGAGAAGCGAGGCTGGATCTTCCGGCGACAAGTCGGAAGTCACATGCGGCGAAGGCGATCGCTTCAAGGACCGCCTCTCGGCTTAGGCGCGGATGCGCTTCGAGGAGCTGGTCGATCGTTTCTCCGGACCCGAACTTGTAGGTCGCGGGTTTCGGCCAGAGCCACCCCTACTTGACGACGGTCGTCGCGATGTTCGGACTGCTTGGATTCACCGCCAACGTCCGCGTGCTGGGAATGACCACGAGATCCATGTCTTCCATCGGGATGGCTCCGAGCAGGACCTGATTGCCGAGCACCAAGGCACCGACAAACCCCACGCGGTTGCCGAAGCGGATCTCG
>JANNIH010000005.1:0-169204 GCA_031404815.1 Holophagales bacterium
CGAGATCCGCTTCGGCAACCGCGTGGGGTTTGTCGGTGCCTTGGTGCTCGGCAATCAGGTCCTGCTCGGAGCCATCCCGATGGAAGACATGGATCTCGTGGTCATTCCCAGCACGCGGACGTTGGCGGTGAATCCAAGCAGCCCGAACATCGCGACGACCGTCGTCAAGTAGGGGTGGCTCTGGCCGAAACCCGCACCGCCTCAGCCGAGAGGCGGTGCTTGAAGCGATCTCCTTCGCCGCCCGCAGTCTGCGTGCCGATGTCGTCTATCCGATCCCTGATCGAGCGGCATGAAGCGCGCCTTGAGTGCGGCGGTGTATGGCCCTATGATTCGAGTATGGCCACCGCAACTGTAAAGTCGACCTATGCCCTCGACGTCGAGACGGTTCGCGCGCTCGAGGAGATGGCCCGCGGCTGGGGAGTGTCAAAGTCCGAAGCTCTGCGGCGGGCGATCCGAGCTGCCCGACTCGACTCGGCCTCCGAGACGCCGACAGCGCTCGCCGCCCTGGATGAACTTCAGCGCTCGCTCAATCTGGCGAGTGTGACCGCCGGGCGTTGGGAGAAGAAAGCGCGCGCGGAGCGTCACGCGGCCTCCCTTCGGCGCGAGCCGAGATGATTCACCTGGACACCAGTTTCCTGATCCACGGGCTCGCGACCGCGAACGGCGCTGATTTTCGGCGCTTCGCGGCCTTCGGACTCGCCATTCTCGAAGCCTGATGCTATGTGCCGCCTGGTTCGCCTTCCGAGATGACGTCGACACCGCGGTGGGCGGACGAGGTTCTCGCCGTCCGGCCGCTGGCCAGAGCGGTCTGACGCTCGGTTTCTCGAAGAGGCCCGGGGCTCAGCCGCCTGCCTGCACCGCCCGTTGCAGCACTTCGGTGGCCCATTGGTTCAGGCTCTTTCCCGCCGCTTGAGCGACCACCAAGGCCTTACCGTGAATCTCGGGTGGAACGCGAAGCAGAAGCTTTCCCGAGGCCGGCTTCTCCGGCTTGAGCCCCTGCTCCTCGCAATCGGCCAGGTAGTCGTCGATCGCGATCGCCAGCTCTGCCCTCAGCTCAGCGACCGTCTCACCATGAAAGCTGATGATGTTGCGAATGCCGAGAATGCGGCCGACGAAGAGGCTGTCTCGTTCGTCAAACTCGACGCGAGCGGTGTAGCCTTTATGGGACATGCTGTTCACGGCCGTACTCCTATTCGTTCCAGCAGCTCTCGGACTTCCTCGACCTGCCCGGAGAGGGGCGACGGGAATCGAGTCCCTCGGCCCGGTAGAGATCCTCCGCCAAAACCCATTCTCCCAGCCGGCGAAGACCAGGCGCCAATTGCTGGGGAGCCTCTTCCGTTGGACTACCTGGACGTTCCGACGAACTCCTCGACGGTCAACCCGGCCAACCGAATCAACTTGCGCAGTGTCCCAGGTGATAGCTCGCGGTGGTCGGGGACCGAGAGCGACACGATGTTTCCTGGCCGGGTGAGGATCATGTGGCTTCCGACTTGTCGCCGGAAGATCCAGCCTCGCTTCTCGAAAACTCGGCGTGCCTCTCGGCCGGATACGACCGGGAGGTCAGGCAACCGCGACCTCGACCTCGACGGTCCGGACGGTCAGCGGCAGACCTTGCTCGGCGCGCACTTCGAGGCAACCGAGAATCGCTTCATGAATATTGGCCAAGGCCTCGGCCTCGGTTCGGCCTTGACTGACACAGCCGGGGATGGCCGGGCACTCGGCGACCAGCATTCCGGTTTCGTCTCGCTCGAGGGTCACGGAGAGTTTCATGGCGGTCAGGATACCATCAGCCGCGAGGAAGCCTTCTCGAAGGGGTGGATCGCCCGAGCCGCCTCCCTGGCGATCGGCGGCCGATTTTCGGCGGTTCGCGGCTTTCGGACTCGCCATTTTCGAAGCCTGATACCCGGCGGAAGTTCGCCCGACCCGAGCCCGGACCTCGGGTGTGGGCGTCCAACACAGGCCTCCCAAGATGCCCACGCGCCGCCTGGTTCGCCATGGCCTTCCGAGAGGCTGACGCCGAACTTCTTCGCAGGTGCCGCCCGTCTCACGCGGTGATACGATCACAAGATGAGCACGATAACTATTCGCGACCTTCGGAACCACGGCGGTGAGGTCGTCGAGCGCGTTTTGGCCGGAGAATCGGTCACGGTAACGCGCTCCGGAACGCCCGTTGCCGAGCTCACTCCCGTAAGGCGGCGCGGCCTCGATCGGTTCACCCTCGTGGAACGGTGGCGCCGACTTCCGCCGGTCGATCCGGTCGCCTTTCGAGAAAATGTCGACTCCGCGCCTCTCCCCTTCGTTTGCACTCCCGAAGAACTGCTCGGAGGTCAAGAGTCGTGAACAACGAAGACTCGATTGTCCAAGAGGTGCGCCGGGTTCGAGATGAGCATGCCGCCCGATTCAACTTTGATTTCCAGGCGATCGTAGCGGATCTCCGACGATCCGAGGCGGCCCGCGACCGTTCGAAGTCCCCCCTGATTGCGCCACCGGAGGTTCCGGCAGAGCTACCGAATGCAGCGGTGCAGCGAGTTCGCTTCGCTCGACGCTGACGTCTGCCGTTTCAGCAACGCGGAGGCGCCGGTCGGCCGGCTGGTCTACATCCCGTCTCACGGCTGCAAAGAGAACTTGATCGCCCGGCCCCAGGATTGGCCAGGATTGGCCGGGGGTTCACTGCGTCACCCAACGCCTCACCGGCCAGTCGATCGAGGGGACCTGATTCGATCGCACCCAAGAATGGGAAGCGCGCCTGCGCGGCGAGGAGTTCGGCGTCCGCCAGTTCGCGACGACCGAAACCGTGAACCTCGTTCCTTTGCCCTGCTGGCGGCATCTCTTGCCCGAGCAGTACCGCGACCGGATCGCCGGGTTGATCGAGGCGATCATCGCCCAGGCCGCCGACCGCCGAGCGGCGACGGGAATCGAGCCCCTCGGCCCGGCCGCGATCCTCCGGTAACAGCCGTTCTCGCAGCCGGCGAAGACCAAGAATTCGCCCGCGCCGCTGGTCCACGCCGCCAGCAAGCTAGTTCGGACTCAGATGAGGATCGCCTACGCCTGGTTCGCCAGGGCTTTCCGAGAGGCGGCCTAGTATCTGCGAGGCGGCGACCGGCTCGCTCGGTTTCCTTTGGGGAGCTTTCCGCCCGGTTTGCCCTTTGTTCGAGCGGGTCAGTTGGGGATCAGGGCAGCGACGTAGGCAAAGAGCGGCCCACTCAAACCTCAGATTTTTCTGATAGTTACGACCGGTTGGTTGGAGGCTGCGGTCCCGCGCCCCGAGGCCTCGGTGCGATCCCCCGCAAGGCCCCCTAAGCTTCGACTTCGCCTGATTCCTGCCCCCAATCTCGAGGCAGCACGTCTCCGCATCGCCTGTTGGCGGCGGCGAATCAGCCTTTCGGTCTCCCGAAATCGACGTCCTGCTTGGTATCTTCTCGAAAAGGGTGGCACCTCATTGGGAGCCCGATTGCTGCCCCAAAGCCGGAAATACGCGCCGACCATCCCCGCTCTGCAGCGGCGAGTCCGTCCTCCGCCAGCTCGTTTCGCCGCTTTGAGATCGCCCTTCGGCCGGGAGCTTTCTTGAAGAGGGTGGCACCTATTGCTCGGCGCTTCGGTTCAATCCCTCGAAGGCTTTCCGAGTCCCTAGCGACCGATTCCTACCCCAAACCGGGGCGATTCACTCCCCTTTTACTCTCGTAGGCGGCGAATCAGCCTTTCCGACTTCTGCTCTCCGGACTGATTTACCTCTTGGGCGGGAGCCTCCTCGAGAAAGGAGGCACCAATTGCTGTAGCACCAGTTTAAAATTCTGCCAGCTTCCTGCCTATTGGAACAGCCCGCGACCTCGGTGCCACCCCGAAAGCTCCTTCGACCTCCGTCTGATTCCTTACAAAACCCGAGACAAGGCGCTCAGCTTCTCCTGTTGGAGGGGCGTCAGCCTTCCGCCAGGTTGCGCGATCCACGCGTCGATCATCTGCCGTGCCATCGATAGCTGGGACGGCAGAGTAATCCCCCTCTTCCCTCTATTCACCAAATCCGTCTTCTCAAACCAACGCGCATCTTCGAGCTCCCCCCCTTCAACCCGAATTGAATAACTGCTGGCCTCGACCACAAACCCTATCATTAATGACGCTGGGAACGGCCAAGGCTGTGAGCCGCAGTACTGTATTCTTATAATCTCAACGCCCACCTCCTCAAATGCCTCCCTCCTTACAGCTTCTTCCAAGCGCTCTCCAGGCTCGACAAAGCCAGCGAGGATCCCATAGCGGGTCTTTGGCCACCCAATCCGACGTGCGAGCAGCAATGAATCTTCCTTCGCCACCAGCATCAACACAACAGGGTCAACACGCGGAAAGAATATCTTACGACATGATTTCTTCAAGCATCTCTTAACATGGCCGCCAGAAAGAAACTCGACCTGCCCGCCGCAACTCCCGCAGAAATGCGTGCGGGAGTGCCATTCCCACATGCTCCGTGCATAGCCGGCAACTGCGGCTTCGGTGCGGCTCAAGGACATCGCGATCTGCCCCAACCCTCTGAAAGATCCAAACCCTTCCGCAAGAGATCTGGTGCCCACTCGCGGCACCTTTGAAACATCCACCGACAGGATCATATTGCCATTAACACTTCCCACAAATAGTACATTGTCGGTCTCCAAAAAGTGACTGAGATCTCGCGTTCTCAGGAGGCTCAGCTGAAACCCATTCCTGGATTCCTTAACAAGCAGCCTCTCCCTCCAATACAGTAGTATTCGTGTGCCCGGCGCAGCCAGCATTCCTCTAAGCAGATCCGGATCTTCCCGTTGACTCGACGCTCTATCAAAAAAAGCACCGGAGAAGCACGGGACCTCCAGCTCGTCGCTGACAATCATGTCCGTAGATCGTCGAATCGAATGGTGAAGCTCCCATATTTATATTTTCTTTGCCGCCACAACATTCTGTGGTACTCGCTGCGCGGGCAACTGCACATAAACTGATCATTGAATCTCTCGATTCTATCAAAGGAAGAGGGGCAGGACACGCCCGGCTCAAAGTATTCATCGTATTCAGCAACATGGGAGAATCCAAGGTGACAAAAAACTTCGTGGTCTGGTGGCTCACTTCGCGCCCAAACGCCCTCGCCGCTGAAGTTGCTCCGGAACTTCCACCCAAGGCTCTGAAATAATCGACGTGCTACTCCGCGCCTGCGGTAGTCTCTGCGAACCGCCAAATTAAAGATTGAGTGCAGATTCGGCGGCACTTCCCCTGCCGCTGCGGGACAGAAGGGAGTCATGGAGTTCTTAGCCAACACCGTGTCTGGCTCTTTCGCCACCAGAACCGTGCCTATCACATCGCCAGCTTCATTGACGACTACGAAACGATGGCCAACCTTAGCGAAAGTCGTTCTAACAGATTCGACCGATGTATACGTCTTAAGGATAATCGACTGTACAATTTCGTCTGGAATATGACCACCTCGCCGGTCCGAAAGGTCTCCAGCGATATCGGTTAGCAACTCCGCGATTTGATTCGCCGTCTTCTCGTCAGAAACAACGTCGACCAACTTTACGTCCGAAACCATCTCGCCCGCCTCCTATAGCCTATTTCTCCAAGAATTTACAGTCGAACGCAACCGAAATTCTAGGCGTTGAACTTCGCATAGGACTCACAACGTGCCCGAGCCATGAGGGGTGCAAAACCATCCTCCCCGCCAGGGGCTGAAGTATCTTCTCGTACCGATCAGGGTTAGAGAAGCCACGCGGATCCAGGTATATAAGATGCCCATCGTGGCTCTCGTCAGGCTCACAACTATCGTACTGAACCCAGTAGACACCCGAAACCGACTCGCCCTTTCGGGTGAAATGCGAATGGGGACCGTGCCAGTCCGTGGTCCTGTTCACGTTGGCCCAAGCAGAGATAAACTCTACTCCTGGGCACGTTGTACCTCGAGTGTTCGAATAATAGGCTGAAAGGCCATCCAGGAGCATTTGGCGAAGAGTCTTGACAACAGACTCCGGCCGCTCGAGGAGACGCTGCTCATGGTGAAATTGCGAAAACCTCGTCCAGTACTGCGGAGTGTCCTTCTCCTTGAGGAAGGCCTGAGCGTACTCCCCCTCCATATTAAGAATAAATCTCGCAAGCGCCGAGTTGAACTCCTCGGTAGCGTCAAAATCAACAATTACAAGTGCTGTACTCCATTCCTCCAATTTTTCTACTCTCATGCCGAACTCTTTTCTAAGAATTCCTCGACTTCGTCTAGAGTTGGCAGCCCTGCACTACCTCCCAGTGACATGCAGTTTAAAGCCGCACACGCAGATGCGAACCGAACGAGATCAAGTAGCGGCCAGCGGTGCATGTAAGCGAATGCCACGCCGGCACAAAAAGCGTCACCTGCGCCCGTTGTATCTACCACTTCCACCTCAAATGCCGGGAAATGAAACGTTGAATCATTTGATATTACTATACATCCGTCTTCGCCCATCGTTATTATGCCGAAAGCGAAACTACCCTTAGAAAAGAGCATCGGCAAGTCGTGAGTTGTATCGTCCAACCGATCCCAACTTGCAAAAAACTCAGTAGAAACGACAAAGAAATCAATGTTCTGGAACAGGCACTCCATATCACCTCTGTACCAACCCCCGCAATAAAATACTTCTACGCCAGATTCTTTGACGTTCTGAGCTGCTCGCAGCGCTAGAGGATTTGCCTCGTCTATGACGAGCAGACCGCACTCTAGGGGAAACTCAAGTATCGGGTCGTCGGCCGTTAACTCAAAGGAGTCGGGTCTAAAAACAAAGGAACGGCTGCCCGACCGTCGGTCCACCAGCACTAGTACCACGCGGGATAGCCCGTTCGTATGCCGCCGTAACCGATCAGTCTCTATCCGATTTTCCTTCATCCATGCAACAAGTTGATCTGATACGAAATGGTCGTCCCCGATTTTTCCCAGGAACTCTGTCTCAATACCCAATTTCGACAACCCGCAAAGTGTGACCACCGCGGGTCCTCCCAATTGCATAGAAAATGCATCGGCAAGGATCGTTTCCGAGGAGCGAGGCATTTCCTCCGTGCGAAATAGGATGTCGAAGGTACAGGCACCAATTCCTATCACTCTGCCAGCTCGGCGCTCTTTGTTTTTCATGGAACTATTCCAGCCCCCTTAAGTTCCTGCAGGAGGTTAAATTTAATGCCGCTAAATCCATTTTCTAATGAAAGGTAGCCGATTCCTGAAAGATCGGTTGGAATCTCGGTTTCAGTGGGCCGCTCAACAAGTATCGCTAAGCGCTCCCTGCCGAGCAGCCCCCAGAAGAAGCCGAGCTCAACGAGAATATTGGGCCTGATACGCCAAATAGAGTCCCCCTGTTCCGTGACAATCTTTTCGTCAGCAGTGACGATGACAACTGCGAATGAAGCTGCCCGGGCGAGTTCCTCGAACTTCTCCGGAAGCGTTCGACCCCTCATCGCCTCGAGTTCCATCACTTGGAGTGACAGGCCTAGCTCTGTCCCAAGAAAGACCACTACCTCGTTCTTCATGACAGAGTTCCAACCATGAACAAGGAAGATTCGCGGTTGAGCGTACATTGACTGGTCTCCTATTTTCGACAGAAGGTTGTTGGTGCCGTTCCGTACCGTAGGCATGCCGGCAGCAATAATAGACTCCATTAGGCGAAGAATTTCCCTAAGTACAACGGTCGGAGCACGACTTTGGCTCGTTGGTCGCAGACTAAGTGAACGTGAGGTCGCAATTCGATTCTCGATCTGAAGATTGTCGCCGGAGAATTCACCCGTCGACAGGGACATATACTTAGGTATCCAAACTTTCTGCCGAAAGGCCACGAACAATTCTGTTGTCTTGAGTTCCGATAGGAACTCAAAGGGTAGAGAGAGTATCGGCCCTGCAAGATGGTAGCGCCTTAAAGCTTCTAGCATCGATGGATAGTGAAGTACCTTCTCTGGATTCTCAAATCGAAGACCGCAGTCGAAATCATTTAAGGGTGGCACCGGATTCAGAACCTGAGCATTAAATTCCTCCGCGTGACTCTTAAGCCATTCTAATCCGAGGAGGTGTGACGCAAGAGTGCGAAGTTGGTGGGCGTTAGCCAGCAGTGAGCGCATCTCCACTATGGTCCAGAGAAAAGCATCTCCGTCGAGCCTGTCGGGTAGTTTGTGAAGCGAATCAAGAACTCGACCCTTTGATGGCCTGTCTTGGGCTGCGACAGCCCAGAGCTTAGCCTGGAGGCCGCGCTTCCAAGTAGTAGTGACGCTGTTTTCAGTTTCAGCGGCCTCCTCGACGGAGTTCTTCCACCGCCTCGAAAGATCCTGCGTAGTAGGTTCTAGGCGTCGCACCCAACTTGTCGAGGTTGAAGCCAAACGGACGGCAATTGAATCTTCGAAATATGGCGGGTAGAGTCCTGTCCTCGCAAAATGACGGCGCTTGTGTCTGAGGAAGTTTTCTGGTGTCATTTCGGAGCCGATGAAAATTATCTCACCGCATTGAATCAAGGGCATCAGAACTGGCATTGCAAAGAGCAGATGAGGAGATTCGACCAAATCGATGGTAGGCATGAAAAGGCGATCGCGTGCTAGCAGGTAGCTCACGCGAACAACTTTCAGGAGTTCGGTTGCGAGATGCCTTGGATCGAAACGAGATTCAATACCATAGTTTTTTAACATCTCGGTGTTAAAAATGTGTAAGAAAATCGCGGACGGCGCGTTCATAAATTTAGGTATGCCCGACCGATCCGAGCCAGGTAGCTACCGAGGCAAGTAGATCACTTGGTGGTTGGGTTGCGTCGAGAGACACAACCGGCTCATCACCGCCGAACACCGTCAGGGCTGGCAGTACGCCCGTAGCGAACCAAGTGAGTTTACTTTCGAGAGCCTCGGGGCTCGAATCGTCGGATCTGCGTTCGGTCTCTCGATTGCAGGTTGCGCACCAGGTGTCCGAACTTTGCCGGCCGCATAGTACGCAAATGCGTCGCAAGGCGAGCCGATGGCGCGCTATTGCAATCGGCAGATCAAGAACTATGCATGCAACTTTGTCGAACCCATTCCGAAGGAGGAAGCTCACTATAGCCTCTGTCTGAACGGAGTCTCTTGGGTTTCCGTCGATCACAATGTTTCTTGCACGAAGACGGAGCAACTCTCGACGATAGAGACGCAGTACAAACGCGTTTGAAGCTGCCGTCCCCCCTTCTATTGCTTTCAGAGCCTTGCGGCGCATGCTGTCAGTTGCTTGCATTGCTGCTCGCCTGAATAGATCCCCACCACCAATGCGCCCATACCCAAGTGAAGTTTCGATTAGACGTGAAAGGGTGGTTTTCCCAGAGCCCGTTGGCCCTACAACTAGAAGCGCGAGCCGAAAGTAGGTCTTGGACATGGCTCTAATGGTCGCGGAGGCGGCGTCGACTGGTACTAGGATGTCGCATCTTACTCAGAAAGTGCAAAGGGCGCCACCAAATTAGGCCTAGAAAGGGCTCGCCCCTCACAGACATCTAAGGGCTGGCCGAGAGATGGCGACGATACCAAGAGAGAGTTTTTTAGCTCTCCGGTGGAATCATCAGTGGGTCCCTACCCGCCGGATCGGCCCGTCCTTGTACTTCTTCTGCAGCTCCTGTAGGCCACCAGCCAGATCGAAACGTGGTCGAAACGCGCCGAGATCCGGTGACGCACTTCTCGGATCTCGTCGATGACTGGATCACTGCGGGTCTTCGCCATCGTCCTCTCCAAGCAGCTCCAAGGTGGACGCCTACCCCTCGCGCCAATCTGCGATCGCAAGACCCTCGAAGTGCGCGAAGTCCTTGCGATTGGCAGTGACCAGCACGAGGTCGGCGACCTTGGCGATCGCAGCGATCTGACTATCCACATAGGGTGGCGTCTTGCCCACAGCCTCGAGCCGAGCCCTTTCCGTCGCGTGCCAGGTCGCGGCGGCTTCGTCGTAGGCGAGGATCGGGAGGCTCGGTTGGATGATCGTCAGCAGGTACCTCTCGAGTGCGTCTCGCTTTCGGGATTTCGGGAGGCGCTCGCAACCGAACAGAAGCTCGTGCCAGACCGGCGCCGGGATCCCGATCTCGCCCTGGTGGGTCTCCAACTGATGCAGGACCCTAGGGTCGGGGAATAAGCGTAGGGGCTCGGAAACCACGTTGCTGTCGAGGAGGAAGCGAAGGCTCACCAGGAAAACTCCCGGCCGGGCGAACGGTCGCGGACACCCTCCCACACCTCCGGTTCGATCCCGAGTTCGGCGAGGTCAAAATCGCGGCGAAACTGCTCGAAGCGCTCCCAAAACATGGGCGGCTTCGGCACCGAGAGTTCGTACTGGGCGCGAGGCAGGAGAGCCGCGACCACCAGGCCGCGACGCGTCAGCTCCACGGTGGCCCCGGCCTCGGCGTCGTGCAGGACGCGGGAAAAGTCGTCCGTAGCTTCTGCGACCGAGAACCTCTTCACCATGAGCAGGCCTCCTTCTTTCAGCTCGCCCTTCATGAGCCGGTCACCATTGTAACGCCACAAACCGGCCGCGCGGCAGTCACCGCCAGTTCCGGCATTCGACGAAACCAGGTACGGTTACGGTCGCGGGCAAGCCGAGTGTCGACGTACCGCCGGGAACCCTGAACTCCGTCCTTAAGCAGGCCGGGCTGAAATAGGAGGTGCTCGTGCATTTGCAATACGCGGTGATCATCGAGAAAGGACCCCGCAGCTTCGGGGCGTACGTTCCGGACCTTCCGGGCTGCATCGCTGCCGGGGAGACGCGGGACGAGGTCGTTCGCTTAATCCAGGAGGCGATCGAGTTTCACCTCGAAGGGCTTCGGGAGGACGGACTGCCGATTCCGCCGCCGACCTCGTCCTTCGAGCTCATTGAAGTGGCGGCCTGAGCAAGGCGGCTCGATTTGAAGGAGATCGAATGATCACCAGGGAGCGGCAGTATGCAGTCTCCAAGAAGCAAGCCGCGCGCTTCCAGGAGACTCTCGAGCAGTACGACGCGAGGCGATCGGAGATCCACCCGAAGGCGCTGAAAGCGATGCGAGAAGGGATGGAGAGTCAGCTACAAGACCTGCTGGCGGAGATCGCCGACTATGAGAGGCTGCGGGGAGGAAGGCTCGCCTCGCTGGCGGTACGGGTAGAATGAGCTAGGTTTCGGCGACGTTCTCCGAGCGAGGTGGTCGCCGAGCCGGGAATCGGAGGATCGAAGATGGAATTGCCGCAGCGAATCGAGATGAACGCGAAGGTGATGCTCGGCAAACCCGTGATTCGGGGGACGCGGATTCCGGTCGAGCTCCTACTGCGCAAACTGAGCGAAGGCGCCACCCCGGACGATCTTCTGGACGCCTACCCTCGGTTGTCCCGCGAGGATTTCCAAGCCGCGATGGCGTTTGCAGCCGAGACGCTCGCTCACGAGGAGACGATCCCGCTGGACGCGCCGAGACGAGCCGGGGCGCGATAGTCCCTTGCGATTCCTCGCCGACGAGTGCTGCGATTACGCGGCGGTTCGGGCATTGCGTAGCGTGGGCCATGATGTCGAAATGGTTGGAGAGTTGTCGCCGGAAGCCGAAGACCCACAGGTCATGGAGCTTGCCGCAACCGAGGGTCGTATCCTCCTCACCGAGGACAAAGACTTTGGCCAATTGGTTTACGCGGCAGCGCGCCATGCCAGCGGCGTGATCCTCCTTCGGTTCCCAGGGAACGCCCGAAGCGCCATCGGCCCGGCCGTCGTATCGGCCGTCGAAAGGCTCGGAGAGTATCTCTACGGTTCTTTCGTCGTCGTCCGGCCGGGGAGCCTACGCATCAGTCGGAATCCGGATTCCTGATCTCCGGCAGGCGATATCCGAGCGGGCGACTACTCGCTCACCGCCGCAATCAGTTCGCCAACTGCTTCTGCATCTCCGCCCGCTGGATCGCCTTCTGCCGCCCTTCAAACTCCAAATCGGTCAGCATCGGAAGCTCCCGTGCCGTCGCCAAGGCCGCCTCGGCTTTGCCGCGGTCCAGCTCGTCGAGCCGCTTGGCGCCCTCCGTCAACAGGGTCAGCTTGTCCCCCACCATCTGGGCGAAGCCGCCTTCGACGTAGAGGGTCTGTTTGCCGTCCGGGGATTCGACGCGGAGGACTCCGATGCCCATTTCGAAGAGGAAGGGGGCGCGCTGGGGGAGGACTCCGACTTCGCCGTCCCAGGCGGGGAAGACGACGGCGGTCGCTTCCGTTTCGAGGACGGCGCGTTCGGGGGTGATGACGCTCAGGTGGAAAGTTCCGGCCATGGGGTGCCTTTAGTTCGCCATCTTCTTGGCTTTGGCTTCCGCTTCTTCGATCGCTCCGACGTACATGAACGCGTCGTCCGGCAGGTGGTCCCACTTGCCGTCGCAGAGCTCTTCGAAGGAGCGGATGGTGTCTTCGCGCGAGCAGTAGATGCCGGGGTAGCCGGTGAAGACTTCGGCGACGAAGAAGGGCTGGGAGAGAAAGCGCTCGATCTTGCGGGCGCGGCGGACGATCACCTTGTCGTCTTCCGACAGCTCGTCGATACCGAGAATCGCGATAATGTCCTGGAGGTCGCGGTAGCGCTGGAGGACCACCTGGACGCGGCGGGCGACCTTGTAGTGGCGCTCGCCGATCAGCTCCGGCGAGACGATGCGCGAAGAGCTGGCGAGCGGATCGACCGCGGGGTAGATGCCTTTTTCCGAGATTGACCGTTCGAGGTTGACGGTTGAGTCCAAGTGGGCGAACGCGGTGGCCGGCGCCGGGTCGGTGTAGTCGTCGGCGGGGACGTAGATCGCCTGGATCGAGGTGACCGCGCCGCGGATCGTCGAGGTGATCCGCTCTTGCAGCTCGCCCATCTCCGTGCCGAGCGTCGGCTGGTAACCGACGGCCGACGGCATGCGGCCGAGGAGCGCCGAGACTTCCGAGCCGGCCTGCGAGAAGCGGAAGATGTTGTCCACGAAGAGCAGCGTGTCCACGCCCGTCTGGTCGCGGAAATACTCCGCCATGGTGAGCGCGGAGAGAGCGACGCGGAGGCGGGCTCCCGGCGGCTCGTTCATCTGGCCGAAGACCATGACCGTCTGGTCGATGACGCGCTTGCCGGTGTTGCCGATCTGCGCTTCCTGCATTTCGAGCCAGAGGTCGTTCCCCTCGCGGGTCCGCTCGCCGACCCCAGCGAAGCAGGAGTAGCCGGAGTGGAAGCGCGCGAGACGCGCGATCAGCTCTTGGATGATGACCGTCTTGCCGACGCCGGCGCCCCCGAACAGACCGGCCTTGCCGCCGCGGACCAGCGGGCAGAGCAGGTCGATGACTTTGATTCCGGTCTCGAAGATCTCGGTCTTCGACGAGAGGTCCTTGAAGTCGGGCGGATCGCTGTGGATCGGTCGGAAGGCCGTCGCGTGGACCGGACCGAGACCGTCGATCGGCTCGCCGACCAGGTTGAACACGCGGCCGAGCGTCTCGACACCTACCGGAACCTGCACCGCGCTGCCGGTATCGAGGATCTGCGCTCCCCGCTGGAGGCCGTCGGTCGAGCCGAGCGAGACGGCGCGGACGCGACCGCCGCCCAAGTGCTGGGCGACCTCGCACCAGAGCGTCTCGTGGGTCGTCTCGCCGAGCACGGTGCGGGCGAGTTCCACTTTGAGCGCGTTGTAGATCGAAGGGAGCTGATCCTCCGCAAACTGCGCGTCGAGGGTCGAGCCGATGACCTGGGTCACGGTACCGTAGTTGTTGCTCATCGTTCGCAAGCTCCCGAAGGTGTGCGCTCTTCCTACTTTTAAGTCCGCGGCAGGTCAGGCCAACGCGTTGGCGCCGCCGACGATGTCGAGCAGCTCCATGGTGATCGCGGTCTGGCGGGCGCGGTTGTATTCGCGGGTCAAGGACTTGATCATGTCGCCGGCTGCGTCGGTGGCCGCCTTCATCGCGACCATCCGGGCGACCTGCTCGGAGACTACGGCGTCGGTGAACGCCTGGAACAGCCGGACGCGGACGGACATAGGCAGCAGGCTGTCGAGCAGCTTCTGCGGCTCGGGGGAAAACTCGACTTGGCCGGAAGGCGAGGCGACGGTTTCGCCTTCGGCGCTCTCCGCCGCCTTCCGCGCGAGCGGCAGGAGCTGGACGACCACCGGACGCTGCGTGCCGGTCGAGACGAACTTCATGTAGGAGACGTACGCTGCGCTGATCTCGCCCTTCTTAAAGCTGTCCATCAGGGCATTGGCGATCGGCTCCACCTGGTCGAAGCGGGGGACGTCGCCGACGTGGGTGATCTGCTCGACCATCGCGCGCTTCAAGAAACGGAAATAGCCGATCCCCTTCTTGCCCGCCATGTGGACGTCCACTTCGAGGCCCGCCTTCTCTTGGGCGTCGAGATGTTCGATCGCCACGCGCAGGACGTTCGAGTTGTAGCCGCCGCACAAACCGCGGGTGCTGGTGATCGCCACCAGCGCCGTCTTGTTTGCGTCGTTCTCTTTGAGCAGCGGGTGCTCGACGCCGCCCGAGGCGCTCGCCGCGTCGGACAAGTCCGCCACCAGCTCGGCGAGCTTCTCGTTGTACGGCTTGGTCGCGACAGCCCGGTTGTAGGCCGCCTGAAAACGCGCGGTCGCGATCAGCTGCATCGTCCGCGTGATCTTGCGGATGTTGCGGATCGACTTGCGTCGTTTGACGAGGACTCGGCGGTTGGCCATATTTTTAGGTTCCCGGCTCTTCTAGAGCGTCCGTCAGCCCTCAGGCCGCGGCAGCCGCCGCCTGGAGCGCTTTGAGGAAGTTCGGCTTGAAGTTGTTGACCGCCGTGCGGATTTTGCCCGCCAGCTCGTCCGGCAGCTCGCCGGTCTTCGTGAGCTGCTCGAGAATCTCCGGCGACTCCTGGCGAATGTGCTTCAGCAGGGCGGATTCGAACGGCAGGATCTGGGCTACGGCCAAGTCGTCGAGCAGCCCTTGGGTCGCCGAGAAGATCGAGACCACCTGTTCGGCGAGCGGATAGGGCTGGTACTGGCCCTGCTTGAGCAACTCGACCAGGCGGGCGCCGCGATCGAGCTGGCGCTGGGTGGCGGCGTCCACTTCCGTACCGAGCTGCGAGAACGCTTCGAGTGCGCGGTAGGAGGCGAGGTCCAAACGGAGCGAGCCGGCGATCTTCTTCATCGCTTTCTTCTGGGCGTTGCCACCGACCCGGGAGACCGAGATGCCGACGTTGACGGCAGGACGGGTGCCCGCGAAAAACAGGTCGGGTTCCAGATAGATCTGGCCGTCGGTGATCGAGATCACGTTGGTCGGAATGTAGGCCGAGACTTCGCCTTCGAGCGTTTCGATCACCGGCAGAGCGGTCATCGAGCCGCCGCTGTTCGGGAAGCGGTGGACGCGGTAGTTGTCCTTGTCGGCAAGCGACGCCAAGAACGCCTCCGCCTTGTGCTTGCCGTGCGGCCGGTGGTAGAGGCCGTACACGTCGTCGGGACGGACATCGGCGGGTGCCGTGAACCCTTCCGGGTGCTTCTTCGCGAGGCCCCGATCGTTCGAAGTGACCGCTGTGTCTTTCGCCACGATTGCGTACTCGTCGCGCAGCTTGACCGCGCGCTCCAACAGGCGGGAGTGAAGGTAGAAGACGTCGCCCGGGTAGGCTTCGCGGCCCGGCGGGCGGCGCAGCAGGAGGGAGAGCTGGCGGTACGACTGGGCCTGCTTCGACAGGTCGTCGTAAATCACCAGCGTGGCGCGGCCCTGCTGGTACATGAAGTATTCGGCCATCGCGGCGCCCGCGTAGGCGGCGATGTACTGAAGCGGCGAGGGGTCGGCGGCCGAGGCCGAGACGACGATCGTGTAGTCGAGCGCGCCGTTTTCGCGCAGCTTGTCGACCACGCCGACCACCGTCGATTCCTTTTGGCCGATCGCGACGTAGACACAGATCACGTCGCCGCCCTTCTGGTTGATGATCGCGTCGACCGCGATCGCGGTCTTGCCGGTCTTCCGGTCGCCGATGATCAGCTCGCGCTGGCCGCGGCCGATCGGGATCATCGAGTCGATCGCTTTGACTCCGGTCTGCATCGGCTCGGTGACCGGCTGGCGCTCGGCGATGCCGGGGGCCTTCCATTCGAGCGGGCGGCGCTCGGTGGTCACGATGTCGCCGAGCCCGTCGAGCGGGTTGCCGAGCGGATCGACGACCCGGCCGATCAGCTTCTCGCCGACCGGCACGGAGAGCAGCTCTCCCGTGCGCCGGACCTCGTCCCCCTCGCGAATCCCCTTGTAGTCGCCGAGGATGACGACGCCGACCGAATTCTCCTCCAGGTTGAACACCTGGCCGGAGGCGCCGTCCTTAAACGTCACCCGCTCGCCGGCCATCGCGTTCGCGAGACCGTACACCCGGGCGATGCCGTCGCCGACTTCGAGCACCGTACCGGTCTCCGCGACGTCGGCGGCGCTGCGATACTGGCGGATCTCTTCGGTGATGACCGATGCTATCTCGTCGACCTTGAATCTCATCGTAGTTTCCTCAAATTTGGCCTCAAATTTGGCCTCAAAGTGGGCCTCAAGCCAGGCCTCAACCCAATACCCGAGATTCCCGGGTCGGTCAGTTTCGGAGGGGTCTATGTCGCTTCCACGTAAGACGTGCCGCCCGCGATCTCGCTCGCCGCGCGCACGTCGAGACGGGCGCTGAAACGGGCCAGGGCGGACGCTGCGGTGCCGTCGATCCGCTCGTCTCCGGCGCGAACCACGACGCCGCCGAGCAGCGCGGGGTTCACCTTTTCGGTGATCTCGATGATTTTCCCGGTATAGGTGCCGATCGCGGCGGTCAAATCCGCGCGCTGGGCGGCGGAGAGCGGTCGGGCGGTCTCGACCGAAGCGCTCAAAATGCCGCGCGCCTCGCGATGCTCCGCGTGGAACCCGGCGACGATTCCCCGGAGCCCGGCGAGGCGACCCTTCTTCCCGATCACCTGCAAGGCGTCGGTCAGCAGGTCGCTCGCCCGGCCGCGAAAGATCTTTTCGATCGCCGCGGTCTTCTGTTTGGCATCGGTCGAGGGACTGGCGAGCCAGGCCTCGAAATCCGGTTCTCCGTCGAGCAGGAGCCCAAGCTCGGTCAGCTCACCCGCGAGCTGCTCCGCTTCCGTTGCGCTCGTCTCGGTCGCCGCGTCGAGCAGGGCCTTGCCGTAGAGCCGGCCGAGCGCGCGCGTGTTGTTGTCGATTCCTTGACTCATGGCCGGCGTCCGATTCGAGTCTCTAGTTCGCCGAGCGACCGCCGGAGGCGGTTTCGCGGCCGGCCGAAAGCCTACGAATCGTGTCGGCCACCAGGGCCTCGTGATCCTTGGCCTGGATCTCCCGGCCGAGGATGCCGCTCGCGATCTCGGTCGCGAGCTGGGTGCTCCGGGCGTAGAGGTCCTTGATTGCGGTGTCGGTCGCGATCTCGATCTCGCGCCTGCCGCGGGCAATGATCGCCATCGCCTCGGCTTTGGCGTCCTCTTCGATCTTGCGCTTCAAGGCGTCCGCGTCGCGCTTTCCCTCTTCGACGATGGCCGAAGCTTCGGCGCGCGAGGCGTCGATCTTGTCCACGTACTCTTGGAGCTTCGCCGCCGACTCTTTGCGGTCCCGATCGGCTTTTTCGAGCGCCTCGCGGATGAAGCTCTCGCGCGCCTGGAGGCCCGAGAGGATCGGCCCCCACGCGTATTTGCCGAGCACGAACAGGACGAGACCGAAGATCAGGACGGTCCAGATCGCGTTGCCGATGTCGCCGGAAAACGGATTGACCGACCCACCCTGGCCGGAGGCACCGTGGGCTTCTTCCGCCAAGGCGGGCAGGAGGCCGCCGACCAACAGGAGGCCTAGAGTCCAGAGGAAGCTTATCTTTCGCAGGTTCGACTTTCCCAACATCGCGCGACCCTCAACTGAAAAGCGTGGAAATCTCCTCTCCCGTTAGGAGAGGGCTTCCGCGTTGGATCTCGCGGACCCGCCCGGTTCGAGCCGGCCGGGTCTCACGAGATCGTTCGTTCGGACGGACTTCTTAGAGAACCGCGAGCAGGCCGACGATGACCGCGAACAGCATCGCGCCTTCGATCAGGGCGGCGGTGATGATCATGGCGGTCGAGATCTGGCCGTTCGCCTGCGGCTGCCGGGCGATCGACTCGACGGCGGCAGCGCCGATCCGACCGATTCCCGCGGCGCCGCCGATCAGGGCGAGGCCGGCGCCGATCGCGCCGCCGAGCTTCCGCGCGCCATCGGTGGTGATCAGGGTGTGCTCCACCACGGGAGCGGCATCAACTCCATCCACAGCCTGCGCGGCCGCGGGGGTGGGAACCAGCATCAGGAGCATGCCGGTGGCCATCAGGGCCAGCGCGAGGGTCGCCATCTTCTTGCTCATAGGAGATTCGTCCTTTTCTTCGTTCGCCCTCGGCCGGAACCGGCCTGGCGAAGTTTGTTTCTAGAGAGCTACCTGGTTTCTAAGAGTGCGCCCGCGCCGCCGCGCCGTGCGCGGAGTCGTGGTCGTGGTCTTTTTCGTCCGACCCGTGCTCGTCGCCATGGTGGAAGACCACCGATTGGCCGATGAACAGCGCGGTCAAAAAGGTAAAGATGAACGCCTGGAGAAACGCGACGAAGATCTCCAGCAGGTTGATCGCAACACTCCCGGCGACCGCCGGAATCGCGATGCCGAGGCCCGCCACCCCCATCTTGGCCATCGCGTTCACGATAAAGCCGAGCAGCACGGCGAGCAGCACGTGGCCGGCGAGCATGTTGGCGAATAGACGGACGGTGAGCGCGAAGGTCTTCGCCACGACGCCGATCAGCTCCAGCGGCACGAGCAGCGGCGCGAGCCAGATCGGTCCGGGCGAAAAGTGCGCGAGGTAGCTCTTGCCACCTAAGCGCAGGCCGTTCACCACCATCATCAGAAGCGTGCAGACCGCGAGCGCGCCGGTGACCCAGATGTTGCCGGTGGGGGTGCCGCCCAAGTGCGCGCCGAACAGCTTCGAGACCGGCGCGATCGGCAGCAGGCCGAGCAGGTTCATGGTCAGGATGAAGAAGAAGACCGTCCAGAGATATTTGATGAACCGGTCGGTGTGCTCTTGCAGGTTGGGGCGGGCGACCTCTTCGCGGATGTAGGTGCAGATCGTCTCGATCGCGTTGCCGAAACCGGTCGGCACCAGCGCTCCGACGGCATCCTTCCCCTTCCGGCGGGCGACCCATGCAGGAACGAACAAGATCAGCAGCAGGCCGGCGGCGATCATCATCACGATTTGGTCGGACAGGACCGTCATCACGCCTTGCGGCGTGAGCAGCCCCAGATGCGCCGGCTTCTGCACCAGCGGATGCTGGACGATGTGCGACAGCGGGTTGTCCGCCGCAAAGGCGAGCATCATCATCGGCATCGCACTCATCGTGTCTCCGTATCCTCGGGCGGCCAATCCGCCCGGAGGGAGAACCCTATGTCGAGCCCCAGAAGGGGCAGGTAGCTCAAAGCGATCCAAACCAACATCGGCCGCAAGGGCCAGAAACCGCGCCGGGCGAGGACTGCGCCCAACACTCCAAACAAGACGACCGCGCCGAACCGCAGCGCCAGTTTTGCCAGCTCCGCGAGCCCGCCGGGCACGTTCGCTCCCGCCAGCCGGGCGAACAGGACCGCCCCGGAAACGCAAGCGAGCCAACTGATCGCACATCCGGCGATCAACCCCGTTGCCCCCCCTGGTCCCGCCAGCCGCACCGTCGGCACCCAACCGATCGCGACACAAGCCGCCGCGACCGCGGCGGAGGTGACGACGAACCGAGGGAGCGCTCGCGGTCCGCCCCGACGATCAGACCGTGTCGCCACGATCTTCGTCTTCGGCGTGATCCGAGCGCTCGGCTTCTTTGGCGGCGAGCAACGATTCGCGGACCAGGTTGTACGTTCCGCCGATCAGACCCAGGGCCAGGCCTATGAGCAGGCCCCACGGACCGCTGCCGTAATGGCGGTCCACCCAGATACCGACCAGAGAGAAACCTGCGACCGCCGCCGCGAATTCAACCCCTACCCCCGAAGCGCGACCGAGAATCCGCTTCTGCTTGTCGTCATCGGGCATTGGCGTCGCGAGGGGGTACGGATAAGGCCCGCACTACACGTGCGAGCGGTTCGGACTCTAACCCCCATCCTCCGCGGCGGGCGGAGTGTAGCAACTCGGGGGGTGGTGTTCAAGCGGCAGGTTTGGGTTGGGGGAACCGGGAAAAACTAGCGAAGGGGTGAGAAGGGGTCCGCCCCGGGGCGGGGCGGACCGACCGCCTACTCAGCGTCTAGCAGTTGCCGGCGCGGTGGGCGCAGATGTTGTTCAGCAGCGTGGTGAAACGGCTGTCAGGGACCGAGCTCCCCTGAATCAGCGGGGTGGTCGAAACGAAGCCGTACGAGGTGATGCCGATCACACGGTTGGATCCGGTGTTGCTGCCGCCCGTTTGGCCTACGGCGACGACGCCGAAGTTCTGCACCCACGGGCCGCCCGAGGAGCCGCCGCGCATGTCGGAACCGTACTCGACAGCGTTCGGACTCGCAGTCCGCAGGCTCTCCGACGTCACCTGATGCATCCGGTTACCGCTGTCGTGATTCGCCGGATAGCCGAGCAGGTGGGCGTGGTTCGGGGACAACTTGAGCGTCTGGAAGCCGAGGAAGCCGGTGACATTGCCGATGATGTTGCCGTTGAGGTCGCGCGGCTCGATCATGGCGTAGTCCGCGGCATTCGGGAACGTGGCGCCGCCCGAGGCCCAGGTCGAGGTGGTGGTGACGAACTGCCAATCCCACGTTCCGACCGGCCGGACACCGTTGCGAAAGGCCGGGACGAACATGAAGTTGGAGTAGAAGCCGGCCGCCGTGCCGCTGTGGACGCAATGGCCGGCCGTGAGAATGACCCGCCGACGCAGCACGCTGCCCGAGCAGATGAAGTTGCCCTGGCCCGGGATGGTGAAGAACAGCTTGCCCACGGTCAGGTAGGGATAGGTCGTGGTTGCGGCGTCGGGGAACACGCGCGAGCTCGAAAACTGCCCGTTGAGGGTGCCGAAATTGTCGCCCTCGATGGCGTCGTACTCTTCGAGCGCGGTCTTGGCTTCTGCCAGCTCCGCGTCGTAATCCTCGTCACGGGTGGCGAGCCCCGCTGGAATCCTGCCGAGCGGTGGTGCGCCGTCGGCCCCTGTGGGCGTGCCGTTCGCTTCAACCGCGGCGTCGGCCTCAATGTCGTTGCCGGCGACCGCATTGGCCGAGACCTTCGGCAGCGGCATCGGGCGGGCGCTGCGAATCATCTCGGGGGTCCAATAGGAAAGGGCGCTGCTCTTATCGGTATTCTCGATACTGACCACGCCACCGGCGGCGAACACCGTGACGGGAGCGGTGAACGCCGCGATCGCCAACAGAGCGAACGCGAGCGCGGTGGACCGAAGTAACGTGCGGTTACCCATGGAAATCTCCTCCTTCGCAAGAGAGCGCTAAGCGCTCGTGTATGCAACGTTTGCGGCTTCCCGAAGAGCCCGAAAACCCGCGAGAAACTGCACTTCCGAGCTGACGATATCCTAATCCCTCGGACGCCCTTTTGGTGACGTTTCGCCGGGCGGCACCGTATGCTCTAGGAACCTTCTGGCGGAGACCCGAGCCGTTTCGTTACGTCCATGTCCGAACGTCTGCACGATCCCGATCTCGACCGACTGGTCGAACAGTTGAACCGCGGACCTCTAAACCCCGCCGTGGATCCTTCCGAAGGCTTCCTGCCCCTCGGACACGCAGCCACTCCGAGGCTCGCTCCGGCCCGCCTCTCAGAGGTCGATCTCGGCGAGCCGCTCGAAGCGCTCCTCTCCGAGATGGCGCGGCGTGGCGCGAGCGACCTTCTGCTGGTCTCTGATCGGCCGCCGGTGTTTCGGATCGATGGCCGACTCCTCGCCGCCGAACGCGCCACGTTGGACGATGCCGAGATCCGCTCGCTGTTCGCCTCCTACTCAAGCGAGCGGATCCGCTTCCAGCTCGAAACCACCGGCTCGGCCGACTTTTCGCTCCGCCTGGCGAGCGGCGGCGGCTCGGGCTATCGCTTTCGGGTCAACGTCCACCGCCAGCGCGGCGGTCTCGCCGCGGCGATCCGGGCGTTGCCGACCACGATTCCCACCCTGTCGAGCCTGAACCTACCGAACGCGATCGCCCGCCTGATCCAACCGACCCGCGGGCTGGTCCTGTTTTCGGGGCCGACCGGCTCGGGCAAATCGTCGACCCTGGCGGCGCTGGTCGGCGAGATCGAGCGGACTAGGCCCTGCCATGTGATCACGATCGAGGACCCGATCGAATATGAGCATCCGGCAGGGCGCTCGATCGTCGAGCAGATCGAGCTCGGGGCCGACACTCCTTCGTTCGCGGCGGCGCTTCGCGCCGCGCTGCGCCAGGACCCGGACGTCATCCTGGTCGGCGAAATGCGCGACCTGGAAACCGTCGCGACCGCACTCACCGCCGCCGAAACCGGACATCTGATCCTCTCGACCCTCCATTCGACCGATGTGGTGCAGGCGATCCACCGGATCGTCGACGTCTTCCCGCCCAACCAGCAGAGCCAGATCCGCCACCAGCTTGCGCTCTCACTCAATGCGGTGGTCTGTCAACAGCTGCTGCCGCGGGCCGACGGGGCGGGTCGGGTCCCGGCGGTCGAAATCCTGATGGCGACCTACCCGGTCCGCCACCACATCCGGAGCCAGACACTGCAAAAGCTCTACACCGAGATCACCCTCGGCAAAGCGCACGGCATGGTCTCCTTCGAAGAATCGCTCGCAGCCATGGTCCGCAACCAGATCGTCACCCTCGACGAAGCGCGCGTCCGCAGCCCCCACCCGGACGAGCTGGCGAGTCTGCTGCAACGGTGAGGGGCGCGGGGCCCCTTCCCCGCAACCCTACCGCCCCGAGAGCGTAGGATGTTGGTTATGGCCCGAGCGAAACGACGCGCGAAGAAGCCGCGCGAGAAGATGGCGTGGTCGCCGCTGGGCGAGCCGGAAGGGTTTTTGCGCGAGTACACCGCCGGAATGAGCGGCCGCGACCTCCGTCGACTGTTCTCCCGCGATGCCGCCCGGGCGTTCGAGGTGCTGACGCGGGAACGGCGCTCTGGCGACCGCTCGCGCGAACCCGGCAACCGGTTCGTCGAGGGCGCCAAGCTCGCGTTCCTCGGCCTCTCTTACAAACTGACCCCCGCTCGCCGATTCCTGTTCGCGGCGTCGCTCGGCGCGGCGCTCCTGGCGCTGATCAAAATTCAGTTTCACCTCGGCAACAAGAACGTGAGCATCGACTTCGGTGGGCTCTGGTTCTTCGCCGCGATCGCCGGACTCTGCCTTCTGGTCGCACTGGAGCTGGTCGATCGGATGGAGGTGCGCGACGAGCTGGAAGTCGCCCGCGAGCTCCAGGCGAGCCTGCTGCCGCGGGAGATTCCGCCACTGGCCGGCTACCGTTTCGCCCATTCGTACCGAACCGCGCGCGAGGTCGGGGGCGATGCCTACGACGTCTGCCGACTGCCCGATGGCCGGCTTGCGCTGATGGTCTGCGATGCCACCGGTCACGGCATGGCTGCGGGGCTGGTGATGGCGATCGCCCACGCGACGATCGGCACGGCGCTCGACATCGACCCCTCGCCCGCCGCGGTGGCCGCGATGATCCACCGGGCGCTGCGCCGCAAACGACGGCGACACGCGTTTCTCACTCTTTTTTATGCCCTGCTCGATCCGGCCACCGGCCGATTGACCTGGGTGTCGGCAGGGCATCCGTTCCCGTTGCTCCGTCGGGCCGACGGTACCGTCGAGGAGATCGGTTGTGGTGGCCTGCCGCTCGGCGCTTCGGAGATCGTCATTCCCCCGACCGGCGAGACCCAGCTCGACCCCGGCGATCTGCTCATCCTCTATACCGACGGGCTGCCCGAGGCGACGACCGAGAGCGGCACCACCTTCGGTTACGACCGTCTGACCCGGCTGGTCCAGCTCGGAGGTCCTCCGGCGGTGGTCCACGAGCGGATCTCGCGCGCGTTCGCCGAGCACGTCACCGACGAACCGCTGATGGACGACATGACGCTCCTCGCGGTCGGCCGCGATGGGGCGGAGGCGCTGGAGATTCCGCCACCGCCGCCTGGGCAGGCGACCCAGGCCGACCCGGGCCATTCCACCCAGGCCGTTGGCCTGGGCTAACTTGAGACGGCCTTTCAGGCCTAAAACCACACGTTGTGGATCGTTGCGGCGGCCTGAAGGCCGGACATGTCCTGCCGCCCCTACGGTACAAATCGCCGTAGCAGCCGCTGCCAGCTCCAGCGCGCCCCGACCCCTGCTTTTCGGCGGCTCCACCGGGATTGACGGGCTTCGGGGGCTCCGAGCTCTTCGAGCAGATCTTCGGTCGATTGCCCGACGTTGGGAATTCCTTCTGGCGCAGCGGGGCGATGGCCGTCGAAGCGGGCGGGGAATGCGAGCCGGGGCAGGCCATCCGCTCCGGTGTGGACGACCGCGCGCGCCTGGGCTTGGGCGCTCGCCCGCGCCTCAGCCGCGGCGAGCACCGGGCCGGCGGGGAGATCGTGGGCAGCGAACAGCTCGGCCCATTGCGCCCGGGTGCGTTGGCGAATCAGCCGTTCGAGCTTCCGGCGGAAGCCGGTGCCGCGTTGGTAGTGACTCCGCAGCAAATCGGGGCGTTCGGCGGCATGGCAGAAACGGTGCCAGAAACGGGGCTCCAGCAGGGCGATGGCCACTTTCTTCTTGTCGGCGGTCTCGTAGATCGAATAGCAGGGGAGATCGCCGGTGAGCGCGAGTGGCTCGCCCACGGCTTTCGCACCTCCCGCCTCTGCGGCCCAGCCGAGCAGGTTGGAATGGAGGGCGGCATCGAACAGCGAGGTGTCGATCGCCACGCCGCGCCCGGTGCGCTCGCGCTGGATCACGGCGGCGAGAATCGCCGAGACGGCGCTCCAGGCGCCCGACAGATCGGCGAACGGCGCCGGGGGCAATGCCTGCGGCGCCTGGGATGCCGGGTGCGAAACGATCGGCGCGAGCAGACCGGCCGCCGCCTGGTAGGTGAGGTCGTGACCGGCGCGCGAGGCTTCCGGGCCGTCCTGCCCCCAGCCGGAGAGGCTGCAGACGATCAGGCGGGGAAAACGGCGCTGCAGCTCTTCGCGCGTCCAGCCAAGGCGCGCAAACGTGCCGGGGCGGAAGGTTTCGAGCAGCACGTCGGCCCGGGCGATCAGTCGATCGGCGACATCGCGGCCGGAGGGCCGCTTCAAATCGAGGGCTACGCTTTCGACCCCCGCGAGCAGCATCGCCGCCAGAGCGCTCGTACCGCGGGAGGAAGGGGGTGCCGCGCGCACCGGATCGCCCGAGCGCGGCTCTTCGACTTTGATCACCCGGGCGCCGAGGTCGGCGAGCAGCCGGGCCGCGAGCGGACCGGGGAGATGGCGAGAAAAGTCGGCGACCAACAGACCCGATAGCGGGTTAGAGACCGAACTCTCTCCGGAAAATCCTGAGGCGTCCGTATCGGTCGGCTCGCGCGGCTCGGTCATCGCGAGAAGGCTCCCGGCTACTCGCGCTCGAAGACCATCGCGAAGCCGGTGCCGCCGGCTGCGCAGACGGTCAGTAGGCCAAGGTTGCCGTTGCGCCGACGGAGTTCGCAGAGCAGTTGGGTCGCCGCCCGGGCGCCGGTCGCGCCGAACGGATGGCCGATCGCGATCGAACCGCCGGTGACGTTGAATTTGTCGAGATCGACGACCCCGAGCGGCGCGCTCCGGCCGAGCTCTTCGCGGGCGAATTTCGCCGAGGCGAAGCCCTTCAAGTTCGACAAGATCTGCGCCGCGAACGCTTCGTGCATCTCGACCAGGTCGAGATCGGCCAGGGTAACGCCCGCCGCATCGAGCGCCGCGGGCGCCGCATAGGCCGGCCCTTGGAGCAACTGGTTCGCCGGATCGACCGCGGCGAACGCGTAGCTGCGCAGATAGCCGAGCGGCCGAAACCCAAGCGCCTTCGCCTTCTCCTCGGACATCAAGAGGACGGCCGCGCCGCCGTCGGTAAGCGGGCTCGAATTGCCCGCGGTGAGAGTACCGTAGCGGCGATCGAACACCGGCTTCAGTTTGGCGAGCGCCTCCATCGACGTCTCGGCGCGCACGCCGTTGTCTTTGCCGACCGGCCGGTCGTAGCCCGGCGGCGGGAACACGGTCGCGATCTGCTCGACGAACCGACCGTCGGCCGCGGCGGCCGCCGCCCGATGATGAGACATCAGGGCGATCTCGTCCTGGGCGCGGCGGGAGATCGCGTTCTCCTTGGCCATCTTCTCCCCCGACTCCCCCATCGACTGGCCGGTCGTGTACTCGGCGATCGCCGGGGCGACCGGCGCCAGATCGGCCGGGCGGAGCTTGGCGATCGCCGCCAGCTTCTGCGGCAGCGTCTTCGCCTTCCCGAGCGCCATGAACATACGCGAGGCGTTCTTCGAAAACAGGATCGGCACGTTGGACAGCGATTCCGCCCCTCCCGCGAGCACCACTTCGGCCTCGCCAGCGAGGATCGCTTCGGCGCCGAAGGTCATCGCCCGGTTCGCCGAAGCGCACGCGAGGTTGACCGTGGTGCCCACCACGTCGTGCGGCAGCGACAGGCGGAACACCACCTCTCGACCGAGGTTCGGCGCGTGGAGCGCCGGGATCACGCAGCCGAACACCGAGAGGCCGATCTCGGCCGGATCGATCCCGGTGCGGGCGATCAGCTCGGACGAAGCGGCGCTCGCGAGGTCGACCACGTCCATGTGTTGGAGATCGGTGCCCGACTTGGCGAATGGAGTTCGGCAACCATCGACCAGAGCCACCCGGCCGTGCGCTCCGCGGAGCGCCGCACGCCCGACCGCGGTGATCGAAGGGCGGCGGGCCGAGCCGGTCCAGACGGTGTCCGCGCGCTCGGAGATCTCTTCGCGCACCGACGCGTCGTTCGGGGGAGGGAGGGGCGACGGGGGGGCGGCGATCGGCTCGGTGGACATCCTAAGACCTCCAAATCGGTTCGAGGTCATTGTTTATACCACGGGAGAGCGGCTTCATGCCGCAGCGCGGCGGAGAAAGTGGATGAGGGCGCACACCGTCGCGGCTGTTAGAATTGACCGATCTTGAACTCCTCCGTTGCTCCTCGCCATCCCGCGGCTCTGGTCGTCGCACATCCCGGCCACGAGCTGCGTGTCTACGGCTGGGTAGAGCAGGTGCGGCCGATCGTCTACGTGCTCACCGACGGCTCGGGTCGTGGCGCACCGCGCCTCAAGTCGACGAGTCGGTTGCTCACGACCGCCGGTGCGCGCCCCGGTTCGATCTACGGCCGCTTCTCCGACCAGGAGATCTACACGGCGCTGCTCGGTGGCGAAGTCGAACGATTCGTCGCTCTCGCCGCGGAGCTCGCGGAGGCGCTTCGCGAAATGGGGGTTCGAACCGTCGCGGGCGATGCGCTCGAGGGGTTCAATCCCAGCCACGACCTGTGTCGGTTATTGATCGATGCCGCGGCGGCTCGGCTCGCCCGCGAAGGCAGGCCCCTTGTCAATCTGCAGTTTCCGCTCGAAGACCACCCGGCAGCCGAAGCACCCGGCGGAGCGGTCGAGCGAGACCCGCTGGATCGGCTCGCCCTCTACCTCGACGACGAGGCGTTCGAACGCAAACTCGCCGCAGCGCGCACCTATCCCGAGATGGCCGACGAAGTCGAGGCGGCGCTCGCGCGTTTCGGCCCCGACGCGTTCCGGCACGAGCACCTCACACCGGCTGCTTCGTGGTCCGTCGCCACTCTCTACGAAGAGACCCCCTTCTTCGAACGGCACGGCGAGCAGCGGGTGGCCGAAGGGCACTATCGGGATGTTCTCCGCGGCCGCGAACATCTGGTGCCGGTCGCGGCAGCTCTCGAACACTGGGCGAACCGACCTCGATAGCGCCGATTCAACCAAGCCTATGAAACCGATTCGCGTTCTCCTGACGCTCCGCACGCTCAATCGCAGGAGCGGATCCGAGGCCTATGTCATGGACCTCGCGCGCGCGCTGCGCCGCCGCGGCCATGAGCCGATCGTCTACGCCTCCGAGGGCGGGGATCTCGCGCACGAGCTGAAGATGGCGACGGTCGCGGTAATCGAGCGTCTCGACCGGATGGCGGTGGTGCCCGACGTGATCCACGGCAACCACCATCCGGAGACGATGACCGCTCTGCTCCATTTTCCGGACACCCCGGCGATCCACGTCACCCATGCCTGGAACTCGTTCGAGGCGACCCCCGTTCGCCATCCGCGCGTGCTCGCCTATGTCGCGGTCGACGACTGCTGCCGCGACCGGCTGGTGCAAGAGGAATCGATCCCACCGGCAAGCGTTCGGGTGCTCCAAAACGGTGTGGATCTCGACCGCTTTCGCCCGCGCCCGCCGCTGCCGAGCCGCCCCAGGCGTGCGCTCGTGTTCAGCAACTACGCGACCCAGGGCTCCCACCTCGAAATCTGCGCCGAGGCCTGTCGCCGCGCGGGGATCGAGCTCGCCGTGATCGGCTCGGGGGTCGGGCGCGAGGCGCAGGCGCCGGAACAGGTGATCGGCGACTACGATCTGATCTTCGCCAAAGCCCGCTGCGCGCTCGAAGCGCTCGCGGTGGGCGCCGCGGTGGTGCTCTGCGATACGACAGGGTCGGGCCCTCTGGTCACCGCGGCGAACGTCGCCCCCCTCCGCCGGGAGAATTTCGGCCTGCGCACCATCCAGCGCCGGCTCGATGCGGATCTGCTGCTCGGCGAGATCGAACGCTACAACCCATCCGACGCGGCCGCGGCGAGCCGCTTCATCCGCGAGACCGCCGACCTCGAACGCTCGACCGACGACCTGCTGGCGCTCTACGGCGAAGTGATCGAGGAGCACCGAACCAAACCGCGCGACCTGCTCGCCGAAAGCCGCGCGGTCGCCGACTATCTCTACCGCTTCGTCCCCTCCTGGCGCGACACCGACGTGCTCAAGTCGAAGCTCCAAAACGCCGAAGCCGAACGCGACCGAATGCGCGGCGAGATCGCCTATTTCCAGCAGAGCGCGACCTGGAAGCTGCGCGAGCGAATGGTCCGGTTGAAGCCGCTGGTTGGGGTGTATCGTAGGCTGCTGGGGAGGAGGTAGGGGATGGACGACTCTCGATTTTCTCAGATTACCTACCGCCGTGGGGCGGCGGGTGCACCGATTGCAATGCTCCGCGGCTCGGGATTTCGGGTTCGGACCCTCTGGGCGGCAAGCACTGCCTGGAGATGGTCGCCGGAAGACATCGCCCGCGAGTACGACTTAACGCTGGATCAAGTCGAAGTGGCGTTGTCGTTTGGCGCCGTCCACCATGCGCAAATTGAGGCGGACATGGCGCTCGAAGAGAAACTCGAGAGGACGATTGCATGAGGCTTGCGCCTTAACTCGGTCCCAATTGGGCGCCCACCCTCAAGACGGCAACTCGTGGGCATCCGCTTGCGGGTGGGCTTCCAGACCACCACGGAGCGCGAGGTAGCGTTCGACCGGCATGCCGACCCGGTCGGCGAAGCTCTGTTGGTAGCTCGCGACGGCGCCCACCGGCTCGTCCAGGTAGAGCCGCTCGATGCGGAAGAGCGGCACGAACATGGTCGACAGCCCGAGCGACGGCGGCTCTTTGGACGCCGCTTGGAGCATCCACTCACCGAAGCTCGCGACGCTGATGCCGCGCAGCTGAATGCCGGCGACGCTCAGGTCGTAGAGCACTCCCCAGAATTTCTCGGTCGGGTTGACCAGATGGACGAGGATGATCGAACCGGGTCGAATCACAGGCGGCGGGCTCCTTTGCGCCGGGGAAGAATACGGCAAGCACCACCGATTCCGAGAAAGATGCTCCTTGCGGCCGTCGAATCTCGCGTTAGGTCTAAGAGGCCCCCCATTTTTCCCGGCCCGAGGAGGTTGCTGACCATGCACCGACTGGAGATCCTGTCCGCCGCCAAAACCAACTCCGAAGAACTGCACGGGCGCATCGCCTGCCTAGGGGGGCGAGCCTCCGACGGAAGCCCCTGGCGGCTGGCCAACGAGGACGCCATCCGCGCGCTCGAAACCGGAGCGCGCAGCCTGTTCGTCCGCTGGGACGGCCTGGAGCACGACGTGGTGATCGAACGCGATCCGGACGGGCACAAACTGCTCCGCATCGCGGGGGACCCGATCGGCGCGAACGCCCTGCTCCATCTTCCGGAGTGCATGCCACAGATGACAAGGCCCGCATTCGTTTGAGGCGAGTGCCCGGCTGGGCACCGGGAGGCCGGCGCCCCATTCCGCAACCAAACCGGTATCCTCTCCGGCACGGGCACTGAACACAGGAAGAAGACCCGAGCGCGGGCCGAAGGCATTCGGCTCGCGCGGGTCTACCGCTTCGGGTCCCGTCCACCGCCATGCGCACCTACGAGGATTTCGAGGTCTGGGTCTCCGCCGAGGGGACGGGCTTTCGAGTTCGGGCCACCGGGGCCGGAGAAACCCAAGGCTTTGACCTCGACGCCGCCTCCCTCTCCGAGCGATGGCAGCGCTTGGCGACCGCCTTCGCGGGTGGAAGTCGGGTCCATCCCGCCGAGATCCAGGACGCGGAAGCCCTCGGAGGCGAGCTGTTCCGTGCCGTTTTCACCGACCGGATTCTCCGCTCCTGGAGCGCCGCCCTGGCCCGAGCCCAGGAACGTGGACCCGAGGCCGGGGTGCGGCTCGTGCTCCATGTTCAGGAGGCCGGACCGCTTGCGAGCCTTCCCTGGGAGCTCCTATTCGACCGAGATCACCAAGGGCTCCTCGCGCTTTCTCTCTCGACTCCGCTGATCCGATATCCGGACGTTCAAGAGCGCGAACGCCCTCTCGCCGTGCGGGCACCCCTTCGCCTGCTCGGTGTGCTCGCCGAACCGCTCGGCCAGCCGCTGCTCGACCTCGAAGGTGAGTGGCAGGCGATCGAGAAAGCCCTCGCGCCTCTGTGCGATCGGGGCCTGGTCGAGATTGAACGGCTCGCGTCGCCCACCCTGCCGAAGCTGCGGGAGCGACTCAAGCGAGAACCTGCGGTCCATGCGCTGCATCTCGCGGGCCACGGGGTGGCGGGCGAGATCGTCCTGGAGGCGAACCAGCGGATGCGCAAGCCGGAGCCGGCTCTGGGGCAACAGCTCGCCTCCCTCCTCGGCGATGCGCCCGAGCTTCGGCTGGTGGTGATCAACGCCTGTGACGGAGCGAGCGGTATCGACGGCAAAAGCACGACGAGCCTTGCGTTCCACCTTGCGCGCCGAGGCCTGCCCGCTATCGTGGCTCTTCAATCCGCCATAGGTGACACGGCCGCGCGGCTCGTCTCTCGCGAGCTCTATCAAGAAATCGCAAAAGGCAGCCCGCTCGAAGTGGCGGTGACCGAAGCGCGCAGGGCGCTCTACGCCGAGCACAAGGGGATGGCTTGGGCGGCGCCGGTGCTCTATCTGCGCGGCCCCGGTCGATTGATCTTGCCGAAGTTCCCTTGGCTCCGAATCCTCCTTGTCTGTTCCGCCCTCATCGTCGCCATCGGGGTTCCCCTCGCAGCGCGCCACGGGAAGAAACTCTACGAGAACCTCATACCTCAAGCGCTAGTCCCCTCGCTCCGTGCACCCATACCCCGCACCTCGTCCCCCGAATGCCCTTCGCCACCTGGTCTCGACCTCGCATTCGTAAAGATCACCGCGGGGGCATTTACCATGGGCGCACCCGAAGGCCGCGGCGATCGAAAAGAAGAACGGCCGGCGCATGAGGTGAGAATCACCAGGGACTTTTGTATCGGACGGTTCGAGGTAACGGAGAAACAATCGAACGCCGTACTCGCAGGCGGTGGCGCAACGACGCTTCAGGGCATCGACCTCCCTAAGACCGGTGTTTCGTGGGATGAGACTCAAATTTTACTGAAGAAACTGAATCATCGTGACCCCAGCGGAGCCTACCGATTGGTCACGGAAGCGGAGTTGGAGTACGCGGCGCGGGCCGGCAGTGAAGCGGCCTTCAGTTTCGGGGACAACGAGGCAGAGCTTCCCGCTTTTGGCAACTGCGCTGGAAGAAATGCCTCCCGCGCGCTAGCTCCGATCGGCTCGTTTTTCCCCAACAACTGGGGCCTCTACGATGTTCATGGCAATGCTCAGGAGTGGGTCGCGGATTGGTTCGCCCCTTACTCTTCAAAGGGCGAAGCCGAGATCGATCCGAAGGGCCCGACCACCGGCACAGATCGAGTGCGGCGCGGTGGAAGCTTCAACAATGTCCCAAAGAAATGCGCATCCTGGAGCCGCAGCTCTTCTGAGCCGGGTCACCGGAGCGACGATCTCGGTTTCCGGATCGCCCGCTCGCCCAAATAGAATCCAAGCCGATGACCCACATCGACGCTGATCTCGACGACGACGATCTCCAACCGGAATACGACTTCTCGGAAGCGGTCCAGGGCAAGCACCACCGGCAGTTTCGGGAAGGAACCCTGGTGGTGCTTCTGGATCCAGAAGCCGTTCAAGCCCAACCAAAATCCGCCTAACTCCCGTGCCCGTCCCCTTCGCCCGGCTCGGACAGCTCCACCAGCACGCCACCCGTGCTCTTCGGGTGGACGAACTGAACCCAACAGCCGCCCGCGCCGCGGGTGGGTTCGGGGCGGAGAACCTGGAATCCCTGCTCGCGCAGGCGAGCGTCATCGGCTCTCACGTCGTCGCTCGCCAGGCAGAGGTGGTGGACTCCGGGGCCGCGCTTCTCCAGAAACTTGCCGACCGTCGAGTCGGGTGAGAGCGGTTCGAGCAGCTCGATCTGCGTCTCGCCACAGGGGATGAACGCCACCCGCACCCCTTCGTGCGGCACCTCTTCGATCGCGGAGACCGTGAGGCCGAGCGCTTCGTACATCTTGCGCGCCTCGGCGATCGAGGTGACCGCGATGCCGATGTGGTCGATCTTTCCGATCATGCCTCCCCCTCGGACGTAAGGCCCGCAGCGGCGCTCTGGACCACGCCGCGAAACAACCGCTCGGCCACCAGGTAGGGATCGACCCGCTCGGCGAAGCCCGCTTCGACCGCACGTTCCACCCCCACCACCCGATCGGCAGTGGCGATCACCCGCTCCTTCAAAATCGTCTCGACCCGCAGGCGCAGGTGCGAGAGCCGCCGGGCTTCGAGGTTGCCGCTGGTGCGAAGAAACTCGCGATGGCGTTCGATCGCCTCAATCACCCGGTCGAGCCCCTCGTCGCGGCTCGCCACCGTGCGCACGATCGGCGGGATCCAATCGCCATGCTCGCCGAGCGAGAGCATCATCTCCAGGTCGCGCTGTGAGCGATCGACACCGTCGCGGTCGGCCTTGTTGATCACGAACACGTCCGCGATCTCCATCAGCCCCGCCTTGATCGCCTGGATGTCGTCGCCCAACCCCGGCACCGTCACCACCACGACGGAATCCACACTCCGCACCACATCCACCTCGTCCTGACCGACGCCCACGGTCTCGACCAGAATCCAGTCGAACCCCGCGGCGTCGAGCAGATCGATCGCGTCGCGCGTCGCGCGGGCCAGGCCGCCCATCGTGCCGCGGGTCGCCATCGAGCGGATGAAGACCCCCGGGTCGGTGTAGTGGCCCTGCATGCGGATGCGGTCGCCGAGCAGAGCGCCGCCGGTAAAAGGGCTGGTCGGATCGACCGCGAGCACCGCGACCGTCTCGCCGCGTGCCCGGAGGTGGCGCGTCAACCGATCGACCAGCGTGCTTTTGCCCGCGCCCGGCGGGCCGGTCATGCCGACCACGCGCCCGTTGCCGGTCTGCGGATAGAGCCGGGCGACCAGCTCGCGCTGATCGGGGCCGCCGTCTTCGAGCAGCGAGATCGCCCGGGCGAGCGCACGCGGCTGGCGGTTGAGCAGCCGTTCGATCAACGCGTCGAGATCTTCCGGCCCGCGCGCCCGCACCGGGCGGTGCGGCGAATCCGGCGTCATCCGTGACCCTTGAGCACGCCGCGGGCGATCACCAGGCGCTGGATCTCGCTCGTGCCCTCGCCGATTGTGCAGATCTTCGCGTCGCGGTAGTACTTCTCGGCCCGGTAGTCCTTGATGAAGCCGTAGCCACCGTGGATCTGGACGCCGCGCTCGGAGCAGAACACGGCGGCCTCCCCGGCGTAGAGCTTCGCTTCGGAGGCGAGCTGCGAGAACTTCTGGCCCCGATCGTTCGCCTCGGCGGCGGCGTAGGTGAGAATCTCGGCGGCGGCGATCTTGGTCGCCATCTCGGCGAGGTGGAACTGCACGGCCTGGAACGAAGCGATCGGCTTGCCGAACTGTTCGCGCTCCTTGGCGTACTTGAGCGCCGTCTCGTAGGCGCCGATCGCGGTGCCGAGGCCGAGTGCCGCGATCGAGATCCGCCCGCCGTCGAGGATCGCGAGCGCCTGCTTGAACCCCTCGCCCGGCGCGCCGAGCAGGTGCTCGTCCGGCACGAAGCAATCTTCGAAGATCACCTCCGCGGTGTCCGAGGCGCGGATGCCGAGCTTGTTCTCCTTCTTGCCCGGGCGGAAGCCGGCCATCCCCTTTTCGACCACGAACGCGGACATGTGGCTGCCCCGCTTGGCGTCCGGGTCGGTCACGGCCATCACGACGCAGACATCGCCCACCGAGCCGTGGGTGCAGAACGCCTTCGAACCGTTGATCACCCAGCCGCCATCGACCTTCTTGGCGTGGGTCCGCGCGGCGGCGGCATCCGAGCCGGAGCCCGCTTCGGTCAAGCCCCAGGCGGCGATCTTTTCGCCACTCGCGAGCGGGGTCACCCAGCGCTTCCGCTGCTCCGGAGTCCCAAACTTGTAGATGTGGTTGGTGCCGAGCGAATTGTGGGCGGCGATCGAGATACCCACCGACGGATCGACCTTCGACAGCTCGGTGATGATCAAGACGTATTCGAGATAGCCGAGCCCGGCGCCGCCGTACTCCTCGGGGAAGATGACGCCCAGAAAACCGAGTTCGCCGGCCTTCTTGATCACCGCCAGGGGGAATTTCTGCTGCTCGTCAATCTCGTCGACGATTGGGTCGACCTCGCGCAGCGCGAACTCGCGCGCGGTGTCGCGGATCTGGACCTGCTCGGCCGAAAGGGCGAAATCCAAGGCGCTCTCCTAATCTCCCGGCCAGCGGGTAAGAATCGGCCCGAAAGCCGGGACTCAATCGAGCCGCGATGCTATCGCGCGGGCTACGGCGGCGCCAATCCCGGCGCGGCTACGGATCAGGCGAAGTCACCAACGCCAATCCTCGCCGTTCGCCGCAGCACCGGGATTTCCGTCGATACGGCCGCGGAGCGAGCGGGCATGTCGGAACAGGCGTGGCTCCGCCGAGCCATCGAACACGGTCTGCGCTACGGAGTCCCTCGTGAAACCCCTCTAGCTCGCCTGGCGGCGCTCTCGGCGCCCACCGCGGACATCGACGAAATGATCGCCAAAATTGAAGCGGATCGGCTTTGAAGGTCTTTCTCGACTCCAATATTCCGATGTACGACTAGGACATCTTCCACTCGCCCAGAAACTGCGCCCCGAGCACGGCTTCGCCGTGGGTGCCGACTCAGCGGCCCCACGGCGAAGTACGGGATCGGATCGCTTTAGTGGGGGAGGTAGTGCGGATCGCAGACCTGCGCGAAGCAGGTGTTCTGGCAGGTGCCGCCGCAGCTGACGTTGCAGGTGAAGAACGAACAAAAACAGGTCCCCACGGTCAGGCCGCCGTCCGCCGCCGAGGTCTCGGTCGGGTTCAAGTTGCGCAGGGTGGTGCGGTTGAGCTGGAGCTTCTTTTTCACGGCGGGCTCGCTTTCTCCAGAGAGTTCCGGACGGTCCGGGCGGCGCGTCCATTCCACCGCCTCAGATGCCAGGACGACCGGGCGAGCCTCCGGTATTAGATTTTCGCGTCGGAAATTTCAAACCGCACCCCGTTGCCCGACGGGTCGCGCAGGAACAGCCCGGCACCCTGGGCCTCGACGGGCACCCCGGCCTCGCCCAGCCACTGCTCCATTCGGTCGAGCGCTCGGCCGTCGGGCAGGCGGATCACGAAATGGCGCAGGCCCGTGGCGTCCGGCGGTGGCGCGGGTGCCCCTTCGCCCTGCCAGGTGTTCAAGCCCACGCGGTGGTGGTAGCCGCCGGCCGAGACGAACAGCGCCGACGGCCCATAGCGCTGCATGGTTTCGAACCCGAGCACCCCGACGTAGAACCGTTCCGCCTCGGCGAGATCGCGGACATGCAAATGGACATGGCCGATCGTCGTTCCGCTCGGCAGGGTCGGGCTTTCCGGCGTGGCGGCAGCCTGGCCGAGGAGCGCGTCCAGGTCGAGCGGCTCGGTGAACATCGCGAGCTGGCCGTTCGAGCGCGGCCATTCCTCGGATGGGCGATCGCGGTAGATCTCGATCCCGTTGCCTTCCGGATCGGAGAGGTAGAGCGCTTCGCTCACGCCATGATCGGCCGCGCCCGAGAGCCTCGTCCCGGTCGCCGCGAAGCGCGCGAGCACCACGGCGAGATCGCGCCGCTCAGGCAGCAGAATCGCGAAGTGGAACAGCCCGGTGGTGCCGCGCACGGTTCGCGCCGCTCGATGTTCGACCAGCGAGAGGAGCGGCACCCCCGCGGCCCCGAGGTGGACCGGACCGATATCGGGCCCGGGCAGCCGTTCGAGCCCGATCCGCTGGGCATAGAAGGCGAGGGACTTTTCGAGATCGCGCACGGTCAATTCGACCGGGCCGACGAAGGTGGCGGCGGGAAGCGGTTCGCTCATGCGAAGCAGAACCGGCCAGGAGCGCCGGGGATTTCCGCGGCGCGCGGTCGCTCAAGGGTCGAGATACCATGCCGCCCCGTGCCCTTCGTCTACATCCTGCGCTGCTGCGACGGCTCGCTCTACACGGGAGCCGCCGTCGATCTCGCCAAACGCCTGCGCGAGCACCAGGCGGGCAAAGCCTCGCGCTACACCCGCTCGCGGTTGCCCCTGGCCCTCGCCTGGTCGGTCGAGGTCGAAACCTGGAGCGCCGCGTTGCGCGAAGAGCGGCGGATCAAGAAGCTGCGGCGGGTGAAGAAGGAGGAGCTGGTGGTTGAAGGTCCGCACGGAGCGTGACGTTCAATCCCGGTTCGGCGAAAAGCGCTTTGCGCGCGGTGCTACGATCCGCGCCACACCACCTGCGCAAACGAAAGACTGCGGATCTCATCGCTCATGCCCGGCCCGACGGTTTTCCTCTCCTACAGCCACCTCGACGAGGCGTGGAAAGACCGCGTGGTCAAGCACCTCGGCAGCGTCGCCTCTCTCGACCTCTGGGACGACCGCAGGATCGGGGCCGGGGCGAACTGGCGCGCCGAGATCGAAACCGCCCTCGCAGCCGCGAGCGCCGCGGTCCTGCTGATCTCGGCTGACTTCCTCTCCTCCACCTTCATCAAGGACGTGGAGCTACCTACGCTTTTCGCTCGGCGCGCCCGGGAAGGCGTCCGTGTGATCCCGCTCGTCCTGCGCCCTTGCGCCTGGCTTACCGACCCGTGGCTCTCGACGCTCCAGGGGCGACCGAAGGACGGCAAGCCGCTCGTTGAGGTGGACGAGAATCAGGTCGAGCGCGATCTTTCGGCGCTGGCCCAGGAGCTCCACGAGCTGTTTCGCGCGGCACCGAGAGCGAAGGCGGAATTCGTGCCGCTTCCGCCCACCATGGTTTCCCTGGCCCGCATGCCGAACACCCGCGAATTTCTCTTCGGTCGAGAAGAACAACTCGGCCAGCTTGACAAGGCGTGGGAGGACCCCACAACCCGCGTCGTCACGATCGTAGCCCCCGGCGGAGTGGGAAAGTCTGCCTTGGTCAACCATTGGCTGGGCCAGATGGACCAGGACCACTACCGCGGCGCGGAGCGCGTCTGGGCTTGGTCGTTTTACTCGCAAGGATCGAGCGGACAGGCGCAGTCGGCGGAGGAGTTTTTCCGCGAAGCGCTCGCCGAATTCGGAGATCCCGATCCGGGCGCCGGCTCGCCCTTCCAGCGGGGCGAGCGGCTGGCGAAGATGGTCCGAGACACCCGAACGCTTCTGATTCTCGACGGCCTGGAGCCGTTGCAACACCCTCCCGGCCCGCTCGGTGGAAAACTCAAGGACCCTGGGCTGGTCGCGCTGCTCAAAAACCTGGCGGCCGGCAACCCTGGTCTCTGTGTGGTGACAACTCGCGAACCGGTCGCGGAGCTTGTGGCGCGCGAGGCGACCACGGCACCGAAGATCGATCTGCGGACCCTCAGCGACGAAGCCGGGGCCGCACTGTTGCGGGAGCTGGGCGTCCACGGCTCGAAGCAGGAACTGCGACAAGCCGCTCGCGAGTTCGGTGGCCACTCGCTTGCGATCCTCCTGCTCGGAAATTTCCTTTGTCAGGTCTGCGACGGCGATGTGAAGCAGAGGGACAAGGTGAAGCTTCTTGAGCAGGACGCAGAGGAGGGTGGACACGCATCACGTGTTCTCGCAGCGTACGAAAGCTGGCTGGGTGAGGGGAAAGAGCTTTCGATCCTCCGGCTGCTCGGACTGTTCGACCGGCTGGCGGAGGCGGATTCGTTGGAGGCGCTTCGCAGGGAGCCAGCGATTCCGGGATTGACGGAGGCTCTGTTCTCGCGCGACGAAGACGGCTGGAAGCGGGCGATTGCGCGGCTACGGGATCTGGGTCTCGTGGCTCCTGGTGGAGGCGGTGATGCCCTCGACACTCACCCGCTGGTCCGTACCTACTTCGGCGAGCAACTCCGAGCCCGCCACGCCGAAGCCTGGAAGGAAGGCAACCTCCGCCTGTACGAGCACCTCAAAACGAAAGCGCCTGACCTCCCTGAAACCTTCGCCCAGATGGGGCCGCTCTACGCCGCTGTGATCCACGGATGCCGAGCTGGAAAACAGCCGGAGGCACTCACCGAGGTATTCAAGCGCCGGATTCAGAGAGGGGCCGAGTTTTACAGCAATAAGATGCTGGGCGCTGTGGGTGCCGAACTCGCCGCGCTCTCTGGTTTCTTCAATCGACCATGGGACCAGCCAAACCGCGAACTCACGTCCCGGGATCGTTCAATCCTACTCAATGAAGCCTCACTTGATCTGCGCGCCCTTGGACGATTGGCCGAAGCGGTAGGTCCGATGCAATCAGGGTTGGAAATGGACGTTCAGGAAGAGAGCTGGCCCAACGCCGCAATCAGCGCCAAGAACCTTAGTGAGCTGACTCTAACCCTCGGCGATCTGGCCGAGGCAGTGACCGTGGCCGAAAGAAGTGTCGATTTGGCGGATCGAAGCGGTAACGAGTTCCAGCGCATGTCAAGCCGAACGGCCCTCGCTGACGCCCTCCACCAAGCGGGCCAGGAAAACGAGAGTGAACGGCTCTTCCGCGAAGCCGAGGCGCTACAGTCCGAGCAGAGGGCCGACTATTCACTACTCTCCTCGCTCCAGGGTTACCAATATTGCGACCTGCTTCTCAGCCGAATAGAAACTCGGCTGGCCGAGGTGAAAGTGGGGTTCTACGCCGAGGCCACGGGGCAACTCATCGGGGCTACTCAGAGCGTTCTGGAGCGGGCGGAATGGTCCATTCAGATCGCCGCAAGGAAGAGCTTGCTCCTTGACATAGCACTTGCCCATCTGACCCTCGGTCGAGCCTATTACTTCTCCTTTCTCTTCTACCTGGAATTTCAGCCTGCCGCGGGCGAGGACCCCGCGGCGCTTGCTCAGCACGCTCGTTCGAAGGCGGCAGAGCACTTGGATCAGGCTGTCGAAGGCCTGCGGTCCGCGGCGACCGAAGAGTTCGTCCCTCGCGGCCTCCTCTCCCGGGCAGTTTTCTACCGCACACAAGCCGACTACCCCGCCGCGACCACCGACCTGGACGAAGCCCTAGAGATCGCCGAACGTGGCGGGATGCGGCTTCACGAGTGCGACGCCAACCTCGAATGGGCGCGGCTGTGCCGGGCGATGGACGACCTTCCCGCGGCGCGGGAGCACTTGGCGAAGGCGGCGGCTTTGGTTGCGGCGACCGGGTATCACCGACGAGATCGGGAGGTTGCGGCACTGGAGCGGCAGTTGGCGGAGGGGGACTGATGGGAGCCCGAGATCGCATCTTCTTGGCTAGACGACACCGACCGGCAGTGGTGCTAGAATTGGTGTATGGAAACCGGCACTCAACATGTGGTTCCTCACCCCCGAGGTGGCTGGGTCGTCAGGAAGGGCGGGGCGGTCAGGGCGACCAAGCATTTCGACACCCGAGAGGCGGCGATTTCCTGGGGCCTAGACGTGAGCATCCGCCAAGGATTGGAGCTGTACATCCACAAGCGCGACGGCACGGTCTAGCGTACGGACTCCTACAGGGGCGGCAGAGCCTAGACCGGACCCTTCATGGCAGCACGAGTTCAGGAAGGCCCTCTCCGATCTCTCCGGCATTGACATCAAGAAGCACGCGAACCAACCCGAGGAAGTCGTGGGCGCGGTGCGGAACTGGTTTGTCGAAACCGCAAAGCGCCGACGAATCGAGAGCCCGACGAAGATCTGGTTCTACTTCTCGGACTTCACAGGAGCCTTTTACAAGGCTCGACGGAAAGAGGGCTTCACCGACGACGACCTCAACATGATGCCGGTGCCGGAGTACCTCGACTTCATCCAGCGCTGGGTTGCGGAACTGAAATAGCCCCCGGCCTGCGTCCTTGCCGCAATCGCCTCAAGGCAGATGGAGCCACTCATGCAGAAGCAGCTCACCGCGATCATCGAACGCGAGGACGGTGGCTACACGGCACTCTGCCCGGAAATGGATATCGCGAGTCAGGGCGAGACTGTTGAGGAGGCCCGAGAGAATCTTCGTGAAGCGATAGCACTCTTCTCCGAGACCGCCTCGGCCGATGAGATCCACCGGCGTCTCCACGACGAGGTCTACGTGACCCGCTTGGAGGTAGCTGTTGGGTAGGCGTTCCACGCGGCGAATTCGATTCGCAGGCCACTCCGCCGAGCCCTGACTCAAGCGACGCGCAGGCGATTCCTGGGACCGCTGGCGTCCTCGCCGGCGGTTTCCGTTGTCGGAGTACCACTCTGCGTTCGGCTCTCGAGGCCGGTTCGGCATCCGCGCCGCCGAGCCGGCGGCGGTCCCAGGGAATCCTTGGCGCGGCGGGTTCGAGAATCCGGTGCTGCCCCTCGCGGCATCTTAAGGCGTGTGTGCCACCGCAACCTCGGCCGCCACCTCCCACCCACCCCCCAGCGCCTTGAACAAAGCAACCGCCGCCACCAGCTCGTCGCGCCTCGCTTGGGTCCAGGTGAGCTGGGCGACGAATTGGCTGCGTTGGGCGTCTAAGACTTCGAAGTAGGAGGACTCTCCGGCGTCGTAGCGGAGGTCGGCGAGGTTTCGGGCGCGGCCTAGGGCTTCCACCTGGCGGGCTCGGGCTTCTCGTTCGAGGACTCCGGTTGCGCGGGCGACCAGGGCATCTTCCACCTCGGCGAAAGCGGTTTGGATCGCTTTTTGGTAGGTGGCTTCGGCCTGTTTTTCGCGGGCGGCGGCGGCTTCCACCTGGCGGCGGGTGCGGTTGGCGTTCCAGATCGGCTGGAGAACTCCGAGAGCGGCTTGCCAGATTCCGGTTCCGGAGGCGAACAGGTCGGCGAGGTCGGTGCTTTCCGATCCGGCGTAGCCGGTGAGGGAGATTGAGGGGAAGTAGGCCGCGCGGGCGATGAAGATCCGGGCGTTCGCCGCGATCAGGCGCTGCTCGGCGGCCACCACGTCGGGTCGGCGGGCGAGCAGCTGCGAGGGCAACCCGACCGGCACTTCCGGCAGGGTCGGGGTTTCGAGCGTACTGCCGGGCCGCTCGATGTCGCCGCCGAAGCGGCCGAGCAGCACGGTCAAGCGGTTTTCGGTCTGGCGGATCGCCCGAGAAAGGGCGGGAATGGTCGCCTCGGTTGCGGCCACTTCGGACTGCGCCTGCGCGAGATCGAGCTCGGAGATGGTTCCGGCGTCGTAGCGGGCGTTTTGCAGCCGGACCGACTCGCCGCGGGTGCCGAGAGTCTCGCGGGCGATGCTCAGTTGGCGATCGAGCGAGAGCAGATCGAACCAGGCGGTCGCGACTTCCGAAGCGAGGGCCAGCCGTACGTTCTTTCGCCCTTCTTCGGTCGCCAGCAGCTCCGCGCGCGCGGCTTCGGAAGCGCGCCTGAAGCGCCCCCAGAAGTCGAATTCGTACGAGACGCTCACCGTGGTGCGGAACGAGTTGAATTCCAGCGGCACGCCGGGCGGGAACTGACCCGACGCGTTCGAGAAGCGGGTGCGCGAGGCGTTGCCTCCCGCGTTGAGCTCCGGATAGCGCTCGGCGTGGGCGAAACCGGCGAGCGCCTGCGCCTCTTCGACCCTGGCCGCAGCGGCCGCTAGATCCTGATTGGCGCCGAACGCCTGCTCGATCAAGCGGTCGAGATTGGGATCGCCGAACAGTTTCCACCAAGCATCCGGCACCGCCGTTTCCGACGTACCCGCACCTTCTGAATAGCCGTCGGGCAGCGCGACCGCCGGGCGTTCGTATTGCGTGCGCAGCGAGGCGCAACCACCGAGAAGAGCGACACTCAAACCGAGCGCCGGCACCGCATATCGAACAGCCCGGAGCCTGGAACTTCGGGCCGGGGCGGAGGGAGAAAAGGGGGTCATGAAACACTCCTTTCGGTGTTCTCAAGGGTCTCGGGGTTCTCGTTCGGCCCGGTCTCGCGCGACACCCAGCGGTAGAAGAGCGGGATGAACAGCACCGCGACGAGGGTGGCGACCAGCATACCGCCGACCACGCCGGTGCCCATCGAGCGGCGGGCCGCAGAGCCCGCGCCAGACGACAATGCGAGCGGCAAGACGCCCAAGATGAACGCGAACGAGGTCATCAGGATCGGCCGGAACCTTAGGCGGGCTGCTTCGGCCGCGGCTTCGATCACCGACTTGCCCTGCTCGCGCTGCTGCGCCGCGAACTCGACGATCAGGATGGCGTTCTTGGCCGAGAGGCCGATCAGGGTGACCAGACCGATCTGGAAGTAGACATCGTTCGGCATCCCGCGCAGCCAGACGGCAACCAACGCACCGAGGAACGCGAACGGCACCGAAAGGAGCACCGCGATCGGCAGCGACCACTTCTCGAACTGAGCGGCGAGGATCAGGAAGACGAACACCATGCCGAACAGGAGCACCTGGGCGGAGGAGCCGCCGCTCTTCTTCTCTTGATAGGCGGTGCCGGTCCAGGCGACACCGAATCCCGGGGGTAGAGTGCTCGCGGCGATCTCTTCGACCGCGGCGAGCGCTTCGGACGAGCTTTTGCCTGGTGCCGGAGCACCGAGGATCTTGATCGAGGGGTAGAGGTTGAACCGTTCGAGCGTCTCGGCCCCCGCGCCGTATTGAATGGCGAGCAGAGCGGAAAGGGGCACCATCGCGCCACTGCTCGAACGGACGAAACTACGGGTGAGATCCTCCGGCCGCGAGCGGAACTCCGCATCGGCTTGAACCTGGACACGGAAGACGCGGCCGGCCTTGTCGAAGTCGTTGACGTAGAGCGACCCGAACGACGCCTGGAGGGTCGAGAACACTTCGCTCACCGAAACTCCGAGCGACTTGGCCTTCTCGCGATCGAGGCGGACGTTGATCTGCGGCGAGTCGGCGCGGAACAGCGAGTAGGCCCCGAACAGCCGTTTGTCCTGGTTCAACTTGCCCATGAATTCCTGCGCCACTCGGGTAAGGCGGCCGGTATCGCCCTCTCCGCGGTTTTGTAGGTAGACCTCGAAACCGCCGGTGTTGCCCAAGCCTTGGATCGGTGGCGGATTGAAGCCGAACACCAGCGCCTCTTTGATTCCGGAAGTCCCGCCAAAGAACCGGCCGATCGTCGCGTCGAGCGAAAGCTCCGGCGTCTTCCTATCCTTCCAGTTCTTGAGAATGACGAACATGGTCGAGACCGAGCCTTTGGAACCGCCGCCGATGAAATCGAGACCGTTGATCGTCGCCACGTGCTCGACCGCCGGGTCGGCGCGCAGGAGGTTCTCGACCCGCTCCGCCACCTCATGCGTTCGCGCGAGGGTCGCCCCTTCGGGCAACAGCGAGGCCGCGATGAAGTAGCCCTGGTCTTCCGCCGGCACCAGCGCCCCCGGCACTACGCCGAACATCCACCCGGCACCTCCGACCACGAGCAAGAAGACCACCAGCCCGAAGAGCGGCCGGGCGAGCAGCCAGCGGACGGCGCGCACGAAGCGACCGGTCCCGTTGTCGAACCAGCGGTTGAAGGCACGGAAGAAGGCGCCGAGCGGACCTCTCGGCTCGCGGTGGTCGCGCAGCACGAGAGCGCACAGAGCGGGGGTGAGCGTGAGGGCGACCAACCCGGAGATCGCGACCGAGATCGCGACGGTGATCGCAAACTGGCGGTAGAGCTGGCCGGCGAGGCCGCCCAGGAAGGCGACCGGCACGAACACCGAGCAGAGCACGAGGACGATCGCGACGACCGGACCGGTGACCTCGGTCATCGATTGGAACGCCGCTTCGCGCGCCGATTTGCCTTCGGTGCGCATGATCCGCTCGGTGTTTTCGAGCACCACGATCGCGTCGTCGACGACGATGCCGATCGCGAGCACCAAGCCAAACAGGGTGAGCGTGTTGATCGAGAAGCCGAGCGCGTACATGCCGGCGAAGGTGCCGATCAACGAGACGGGCACCGCGACCATCGGGATCAACGTCGCGCGGAAGCTCTGGAGGAACAGGTAGACGACCAAGAGCACCAGGAGCAGCGCCTCGGCGAGCGTCTTGATCACCTCTTCGATCGACACCTGAACGAACCGCGTGGTGTCGAACGGGATGTCGTACTGCACCCCGGCGGGAAACGCCTTGGCCAGCTCGTTGAGTTCCCCGATCACCCCTTCGGCGGTCGCCAGGGCGTTGGCACCCGGCTGGAGAAAGACGCCGATGAAGATCGCTTCGCGACCGTCGAGACGCGCCTCGGAATCGTACGAGCCGGCGCCGAGCTCGATTCGCGCCACGTCTTCGAGCCGGAGGATCTTGCCGTCCGTCTCGGCGCGCATCACGATTCCCGCGAACTGTTCCGGCGTCTTCAGGCGATCCTCGGCGGTCACCGTGTAGGTGAGTTCCAAATCCTTGCTCGCCGGACCCTGGCCGATCTTGCCGACCGCGAACTGCGCGTTCTGCTCGCGGATCGCGGCGGCGACATCGTTCGGCGTGAGGCCGTAGAGCGCCATCCGATCGGGGCGCAGCCAGATCCGCATCGCGTAGTCGCGAGCGCCGAAGATCTGCACGTTGCCCACCCCGGGAACGCGCTTGAGCGGTTCGAGCACATTGATCGAGGCGTAATTCGACAGGTACACCGAGTCGTACCGCCCGCCGGGCGAGGTCAAAGTCACGATCTGGATGAACGAAGAGCTCTGCTTCTGGACCGTCACACCGTTCCTACGCACCTCTTCCGGCAGGCGTGGCTCGGCCAGGCGAACGCGGTTCGAAACGTTATTGGCCGCGAGATCGACATCGGTGCCGATCTCGAACGTGACGGTCGTGGTCACCAGGCCGCTCGAGGTCGAAATCGAGTTCAGGTAGAGCATCCCTTCGACGCCGTTGATCTGTTCTTCGATCGGCGCGGCGACGGTTTTCTGGAGCGCTTCGGCGGTGGCGCCGGGATAGATGGAGGTGACGGTGATCTGCGGCGGTGCGATCTCCGGGTACTGCGCGATCGGCAAGCTACGGATCGCGACGAAACCGGCGAGCAGGATGACGATCGAGACGACGCTCGCAAAGATCGGACGACGGATGAAGTAGTGCGAGAACATGAAGCGCGCCTCAGCTCTTTCCGCCGGTGGGCGAAGTGGCCGCTTGCCGGTCGGCAGCGGCGTTCGCGCCGCCGGATGCCGCATCGACCACTTGAACCGGAGCGCCCGGCTGCACCTTGACCGCGCCATCGACGATCACCCGATCCCCTGCGGCTAGCCCGGACTCGATGATCCAATCCTGGCCGAACCAATCCCCGACCTGGACCGGTCGCGCCTCGGCCTTACTATCGGCACTGACCACGAAGACGAACTTCCCCTCGGCGCCCTGCTGCACCGCGCGCTGCGGCACCAAAATCGCGTCCGGACGCACGACCCCCTGGAGTTTGACCCGCACAAACTGACCGGGGACCAGCGAGGCCGTGGCGTTCGGCAGCTGGGCACGCCACGCTTGCGAGCCGGTGGTGGGATCGATCAGCGAATCGGAAAAGTTGACCCGCCCGCGCTCGGGGTGGATCGAGCCATCGGGCAACGCCAGCTCGACTTCGAGGTTCTGGTTGCCCGGCGAGGTCATCTTCTTGTTCGCGATTCCTAGGCGGAGCGTCTGCATGGCTTGGTCGGATGCGCTGAACCGCACCCAGATCGGCTGAACCTGTGAGATGCGGGTCAACAGGCCGTTCTCGCCTGGGCCGACCAGGCTCCCCTCGGATCGTTCGGCCCGGCTCGACACCCCCGAAATCGGCGCTTCGACGCGGGTGTAGGCGAGGTCGAGCTTCGCCTTGTCCAGTCGCGCCTGGGCCGATTGCACGGTGGCTTTGGCCTGCTCGACATCGGAGAGCGCGTTGTCGTAGTCCTTCCGGGGGGCCGCGTGGGCGGCGAGCAGCGGTTCGAGGCGGGCGACATCGCGCTCGGAGCGCGCGAGCTTCGCCTTCTCTTCCGCCAGGCTCGCCTGGGCCGCCTGGACCTCCGCGCGGTACTCGGCCGGATCGATTTGAAACAGGGTCTGCCCTTTGCGCACCGGCCGGCCCTCTTCGTAGCTCCGAGAGAGCAAGATGCCGGAGACCCGGGCGTGCACTTCGACCTCGCGCGAGCCTTCGATCTGGCCGGTCAAGTCGTACGGGACCGGCACGGTCCGCGGCTCGACGGCGACCACCGTGACCTGCGCCGCCGGGGGCGCTCCCGCACCGGGCCCAGCCTTGCTTGGGCCGCCCTTTTTGCCGCCGCAGGCGGCGAGCCCGACCGCTACCAAAAGAGACAGGGCGATCAGCGACCGCCGGACAGTGGCGCGTTCTGCCGGGATGTGGCATCGATTCATGTCGGACTCCTAAGTTTAGAAGCTCGCCTTCGAAGTACGCAGAGGCGAGCGGGAGGTTCGGGTGGGGCTTTTCGGATCGGCGGCGTAGCCATAAAGGAAGACTTCGACGGCGCGCCTCGCCTGCCGGGCCACCTGATCGGCCGAAAGGTCGACCGGGTCACCACAGACGGCGGCAAACAGGACCTCGCTCTTGAGCAGAGCGACGAAATGCCCTGCCGCCTCCCCCGGGTCGTCGAGGCGTAGCCGACCCGCCTGCGCATGGACCGCGAGATAGTCGGCCAGATGGGCACGCACGCGCCCCGGGCCGCTGCGCAGCAGGGCCTCGCGCAGGGCGGGAAACTGGTGCCCTTCGGCGAGGCACATGCGATGCCAGCGCAGGGCGTTCGGGCAGAGGATCATCGCGAGGAAACGCTCGCCAAACAGCTGCAGCGCCTGTTCGAGCGGCTGCGATTCGAGATCGGGCTCCGCGAACGCAGCCAAGATCTGCTCGGAGATCTCGGCGACGATCGCCTCGAACAGCCCCTCTTTCGAGCCGAACGCCGCATAGAGCGTCGCGAGCGACCCTCCGGAACGTTTGACCACATCGCCCAGACTCGCTTTCTCGTAACCCCGCTCGAGAAACAGCTCAGCCGCCGCGTCGATCATCGCGCGTCGACGGGCGTCGCCGCGACCGGGAGCGACGCCCGCGGCTACGGTCGATTCGGACGGAAAGGAGTCGTCAGCGGGAGAGGAGAGAGGTTTCGGCACGCGGTGTAACGTAGCTTACATTACGGACCGGCGTCAAACTGGGCCCGTTCAGACCTTTGCCTGCCCCCCGATCGCCAGGAACAGTTCGTGGACGATCTCTTTGAGTTCGACGGTGTAGGCGGCGAGGTCGCGCATTGAGGCTTCGATCTGTTCGGGGTTCGGTCGGGTGAGCGCGCCGCCCGGACGGGGTTTGACTTTGTAGGTCATCCGGTCGTCGAGCAGTTCGAGCTTCTGGAACGCGTCGCGGAATCGCTGCGGGTCCATGGGTCAGCCTCCGTTTGGGCTTGGCGCGCCACCCGCCTTCGAACCTGCCGGGGCGGCGAGCGCCAGACACTTGTTGACCAGGCTGCCGATTTCTTCGGGCTCGAGTTTGCCTTGGAAGCCGGGCATGGTGGTGTAACCGCGAGCGATCCGATCGTGGATCAAGAGGCGCTCGCGCGCCGCCCCCATCGGCGATCGGCTGAGGTCGGCTCGAGGGTAGAGGGGCAGGATGCGCGGATCTCCCGTGCCGTCGGCGCCGTGGCAGCGGGCACAGTTTTCGGCGAAGAGGACGTCCCCTAAGCGCGCGGGCTTCGAAGGGGAGCAGCCCGCGACCAGACCGCCGAGGAGAGCCGCGGCCATGGCAGCCATGAACACCGAGACCGTTTCGGCGAGCCGCGGGGTCGGCCGAACTGGGGATCTTCTCCCCATCATTTCGGCGGCGGCTCCGGAGCGCGTTCACCGCGCAGCACCTGGAGATAGCGGACGACCTGCTGCCTCTCTTCGCGGCTGAGCTGATCGCCGAACGCCGGCATCTCGCCGAACACCCCGGCCTCTACGATCGCCATCAGCGCCCCTTCGTTCGCCGCTGCGTGCTTCCAGACATCATCGCGCAGGTCGGCGTAGGCGTTCCCCATGTAGCGCGGCGTGTTGCCCGCGGCGTCCAGACCATGGCACTCGGCACAGTGCTTCCGGAAAACGACCTCTCCCGGCGAGCGGTACGGGAAGAGCTGATGGCAACCTGAGAGGCTCAGCGACAGAACCATAGCGGCCAACAGGCAAGCGGAGAAGACGAGAGGAAGCCCGATTCGGCGTGAAGTCATGGGTTGAGGTCTCGAGTACGGATCGCCACAGGATCGATGGTCGTCGATATTACCAGGAGTGGAGCGCCCAGAGGGCTTTGGCTTCGGCCTGAGCGATTGGCAAGGATTCGCTGCCGACCTAAGGCCAGCGCTACAGATCACCCCCCCGTCCCCTCGCCGCCATCTCCTGCGCCATCCGTCGCGGCAGGCCGGGGCCTTCGAAGACCATCCCGGTGTAGAGCTGAACCAAAGAGGCCCCAGCGTCCAAGCGGCGAAGTGCTTCTTCGCCTGAATCGATACCTCCGACCGAGATCAAAACCCCGCGGTCGCGGATGCGGGGGGCGATCGTTTGGAGCGTCGCGAAGCTCTTCGCGCGGAGGACCCGGCCGGAAAGGCCGCCGCGCGGCTCGCACCCCGGCACCAGGTCGTAGTCGATCGTCGTGTTGGTGGCGATCAGACCGGCCGCTCCCAGGTCGAGCGCAGCGGTGGTCAACTCGGCGGCGGCTCCGGGGCTCAAGTCGGGGGAGATCTTCACCAGGATCGGCTTGCTGGTGATCCCCTCGGCGCGGCGGAACAGCTCGCGAAGAAACTGCTCGCTCTGGAGGTCGCGAAGGCCGGGCGTGTTCGGCGAGGAGAGGTTGATCACCAGATAGTCCGCAAAGCTCTCCAGGCCGCGGAGGAGGATCTCGTAGTCGTCGATCGCCCGTTCCGGGGGGGTCGCCTTGTTCTTCCCTAGGTTGATGCCGAGCGGAACCGGCGGCGGACCGAGCCGCTCGAGCGCGGCAACCATGGCGGCCACCCCCCGGTTGTTGAAGCCGAGGGCGTTCTGGAGCGTCTCGGCTTTCAGGTGCCGAAACATCCGCGGGCGCGGGTTGCCGGGTTGCGGCAGCGGCGTCACCGTCCCGATTTCGACGAAGCCGAAGCCGAGCGCGGCCACGCCCCGCACCGCCCGGCCGTTCTTGTCGAAACCGGCGGCGAGGCCGATCGGGTTCGGGAAGGTCCGCCCGAACAGCTGCCTCGCGAGGCGCAAATCGGCTGCGCGGCTGCGGCGGCACCCATGCGCCGCCCAGCCGGGCAGCGCCTGCGCGATGCTGAGCGCCGCCAAGCCCATCTCGTGGGCGGTTTCGGAGTCGAGCTGGAAGAGGAGCGGGCGGAGGTGTCGGTAAGCGTCCATTCGGAAGGCATTCTATGGGCAGCCTGACCGCGCGGGGCGAGGTCCGAGGGTTGCATGTAGGTTCCCGAACCGGCCCGCCGACCTGTGCTATAGTCTGCCCCAAGTCTATGGGTTCAAACCACTTGTCGGCCCATGGACTGCGCGGAGGACGACGTTTGAGCACGGAAATCGACACCACCGAGGTGCGGATCTTCGGCGCCGCGTACAACGTCCGCGGCAGCGACGGGAGCGACCATGTCCAGGCGCTCGCGGATCTCGTCGATCGCAAGATGCGCGAGATCGCGGGTCAGGTACGGACACAGGATACGGCACGGATCGCGATCCTCGCCGCTCTGAACCTGGCGGATGAGCTCACTCAGCTGCAACGACGGCAAGAAGGGGAACGGGTCGAAGTTCAAGAGAGAGTATTCGAGCTGCTGAAGACGTTGGACGCGGCCCTCGTCGAAGAACCGACGATGAGGGCGGCGGTCGACTCCTTCTGAGATATGATTTTGCGTGCGCATCCCCGGGATGGTGCGAGATGGGCTTAACGATCGTAGAACCAACGTTATACCCCCGGGAGCTCAGATTCCGCGTGGCCCGTGCCAGCCTCGCTCGTACGAGGACGCTAACGGCTCGAGGAGAGGGCACCCACCTGTTTTCGTTACAGGTTCTAAAACGCACAGTCCGCTCGTCACCGCGGGGGATGCGCACTTTCAATCCTCCGCCCGCTCTCTTGCGGCATCGCCCCCGACCCTCCCTTTGACGGGGAGGTCGAATTGAGCACGAATCTTTTGGTTTTCATCGCGGCCCTCGACCTGGTCGCGGTTGCCATCGCCTTCTTCCTGCTGCGTTGGGGCAAGCGGGAAGCGGCGCGTTTACGCCTCGAAGCCGAGCAGCGCGCCAAGCAGATCCTCGAAGACGCCGAACGGACGGGCGAGACCAAAGTCCGCGAGGCCGAGCTGGCGGCCAAAGAAAAGCTGCTCCAAGCGCGCAGCGAGTTCGAGAACGCCTCGCGCAAGCGCCGGGGTGAGCTCGAGCAGGTGGAGCGTCGCCTCACCCAGAAGGAAGACAGCCTCGACAAGAAGACCGAGGAGCTGACCCAGCGCGACCGCGAGGTGGGCGGCCGAGAGCGTACGCTCGGCAGCCGCGAGCAGGCGGTCGTGGCCAACGAGGCCGAAGTGGCGCGGCTGCTCGCCGAGGAGCGCGAGAAGCTGGAGCACATCGCGGGGCTCACCGCCCAGCAGGCGCGCGAAGAGCTGGTCCGCTCGCTCGAACAGGACGCCCGCATGGAGGCCGCCAACATCGTCAAGCGTCTGGAGGACGAGGCGCGCGAGACGGCTCACAAGCAGGCGCAGCGGATCATCGGCATGGCGGTCCAGCGCGCCGCTTCCGACTACGTGTCGGAGGCGACGGTCTCGGTGGTGATGCTGCCGAACGACGAGATGAAGGGTCGGATCATCGGCCGTGAAGGGCGCAACATTCGTGCGCTAGAGACCGCGACCGGCATCGACCTGATCGTCGACGACACCCCAGAGGCGGTGATCCTTTCGGGCTTCGACCCGTTCCGCCGGGAAGTGGCGCGCGTGGCGCTCGAACGGCTGATCGCCGACGGCCGGATCCACCCGGCGCGGATCGAAGAGGTGGTCGAGAAGGTGAAGGCCGAGTTCGAGCAGAAGATCTTCAACGAGGGGGAGGCGGCCCTCCTAGAGCTGGGCATTCCGGATCTCCACCCTGAGCTGATCAAGCTGCTCGGCCGGCTGCGCTACCGCACCTCCTACGGCCAGAACGTCCTCCACCACAGCCGCGAGGTCGCGTTCCTCGCCGGCGCGATGGCCGCCGAGCTCAAGGTCAACGTACACGTCGCCCGGCGCGCCGGCATTCTGCACGACATCGGCAAGGCGATCGACCGCGAGATGGAAGGGACCCACCTCCAGCTCGGCATCGAGCTGCTCCGGAAGTACGGCGAGACCGAAGAGGTGGTTCACGGCATGGCCTGCCACCACGGCGACTACGACCCGCAGACCGTCGAGGCGGTCCTGGTGACGGCGGCCGACGCCCTCTCCGCCGCCCGCCCCGGCGCCCGGCGCGAGGTGCTCGAAACCTACGTCAAGCGGCTGGAGAAATTAGAGGAGATTGCCTCCGGCTTCAAAGGGGTGCAAAAGACGTTCGCGATCCAGGCCGGCCGCGAGGTGCGCATTATCGTCGACAGTGGCAAGCTGTCCGACGACCAGGCGCTCTGGCTGTCCAAGGACATCGCGCGGAAAGTCGAAGCCGAACTCACCTACCCCGGCCAGATCAAAATCACGGTCATCCGCGAGACCCGCTCGATCGAGTACGCGCGGTGAGGCTGCTGTTCGTCGGCGACGTGATCGGCAAGCCCGGCCGCCGGGCGGTCAAGACGCTCGTGCCCCGGTTGATCGACCAACACCGAATCGACTACACGGTGGTGAACGTCGAGAACTCCGCGGGCGGCTTCGGGGTCACGCCCGAGGTGCTCACCGAATTCGAAGACCTCGGCATCGACTGCTACACCACCGGCAATCACGTCTGGGACAAAAAAGAGGGGGTCGAGCTGCTCTCGCGCGAGCCGCGCCTCCTCCGCCCGGCGAACTACCCGGAAGGGAACCCCGGCAAGGGGCTCTATGTGGGCGAGACCGCGGGGGGCATACCGGTCGCGGTGATCAACCTCGAAGGCCGCGTCTTCATGAGCAACCTCGACTCTCCGTTCCACACTGCGGACCGGTTGATCGCGGCGCTCGACCCGAAGGTCAAAGTGATCCTGGTCGATTTCCACGCCGATGCGACGAGCGAGAAGCAGGCCCTCGCCTTCTACCTGGACGGCAAGGTGAGCGCGGTGCTCGGCACCCACACCCACGTCCCGACCGCCGACGAGCGCGTGCTCTCCGGCGGCACCGCGTTGCTGACCGACGTCGGCATGACCGGACCGTACGACTCAATCATCGGCATGAGGGTGGACAAGGTGCTGCGCCGATTCCTCCTCCAGACCTCCGTTCACCTGGAGGTCGCCAAGCGCGACGTACGCCTGGCCGGGGCGGTGGTCGACATCGACGAGGCTACGGGGAAGGCGCGGGGCATCGAACGCCTGCTCATTCCCTGCGGCGACGACGGTTGAGTCGGCTGCATGCGAAAGCCGCCCGGATCGGCGGCATTCATCTTGCTTTCGTTGCTTGGAGTCCGAGGTGGGAATGTTTCCCCAATGCGGACGCCAAACATGAGCAGCGACACTTCGTCAGCCCCCGTCAGCCAACTGGACGAGCTCCTCGGCTCGCTCGGTAAACACCTCTATCAAGAGGGGTTTGGCGCCGTCGCCCTGCTCGACGATCGGGCCATCCTGCGCGAGGCCAACAGCGCGTTCTGCCGCCTGCTGCGGTTCGATCGCCCCGAGCTGATCGGCCAGACCCTCTCCTCTTTCCTGCTCCCCAGCGCCAAAACGTTGGGCGACGCGGCACTTGCGGGATTGCAATCCCGACACGGTTTTGAAGGAGAGTTTCCCGTTCTTGCAGCCGACGGCAAGCTGGTCGAGATCGAATGGCGGTTCCGGCCGCAGGCCGCTCCTGGCCTCCACCTCGCTTTTGCCCGCGACGTTCGCGCAGAAAAGCAGCTCCAGCGGGTGCGGCGCGAGCTGGAGCAGGCGCGGCTGTTCGCGGTCGATGCGGTCGACTCCAAGGATCGTTTCTTCGCCGCGCTCTCCCACGAGCTGCGCACGCCGCTTGCGCCGGTGATGCTCACGCTCGGGGCGATGCAGGGGGCGGCCGACCTCCCCGAGCGCTTCGCTCCGATGCTCGAACGGATTCGGCGCAACCTGGAGATCGAGGTCCAGTTGATCGACGACCTGCTCTCCAAAGGGACCAGCTCGGCGGTCGCTCAATCGATCGATTCCTCGAAGCAGAGCCCGGAGCGCACCCGTCCGACCGGGGCCACCCCCCATATCTTGTTGGTCGAAGACCACGAGGACACGGCGGAGGCGCTTGCAGTCCTCCTTGAGGATTCGGGGTTCCGGGTGACCCGGGCCTCGTCGGTCGCCGACGCGCTCGCCGCCGCGTTCCAGGCGCACACCGACCAGGACGAAGACTTCCACCTGGTGTTGAGCGACCTCGGCCTGCCCGACGGCGACGGCTGCGACCTGATGCGGGTCCTGTCGAAACGCCACGGCCTGAAGGGGATCGCGCTCTCCGGCTACGGCATGGACGAAGACATCAAACGCTCCCTGGCCGCCGGTTTTGCCCGCCACCTGACCAAACCGGTCGACTTGAGGCGCCTGATCGACGTAATCCGAGAAGAACTGCGCTGACCGCCCGGTCGCACTCCTCGGGGCAGGCCTGATCCTATCGGCCCACCACCAGAGCCCAGACCATTCCCACGACCGTCGTCGCCAGAAGAACCTTCTCCATTCCCAGCTTCAAACGCAAAAGGGCGAACGACGCCGCGGCCGCGAGGACCAGCGCAGCGAGGTCGAGGCTCGCCCAAACGGGTACCAGAAGGCGCACCGCTCCGAAACGAAGGGTGTTTAGCATTCCGAACAGCGTATGGAGCGCGAACCAGAGCGCGAGGTTGGCGATTACGCCGACCACGGCGGCGGTGATCGCGGCGAGCGCTCCGCTCAAGGCGCGTTGGCGGCGGAGGATCTCGACGTAGGGGGCGCCCAAGAAGATCCAGAGGAAGCAGGGGACGAACGTGACCCAAACTGTGATCAGGGCGCCGAGCAGGCCGGCGGAGAGAGGGGCGAGCCCCCCCGGGTGCCGATAGGCGCCGAGGAAGCCGACGAACTGGAGCACCATGATCAACGGCCCGGGCGTCGTCTCTGCCATGCCGAGACCGTCGAGCATCTCGCCCGGACGGAGCCAACCGAACGTCTCGACCGCCTGCTGGCCGACGTAGGCGAGCACGGCATAGGCGCCGCCGAACGTGACCACCGCGGCGCGGCTGAAAAAAAGACCCATCTGGACCAAGACGTGGTCGCGACCGAAATGGAGCGCGAGCAGCCCGAGCGGCACGAACCAGAGAGCGAGACCGATCGCGACGACACGGAGCGCGCGACGCCAGCCGCGGCGAGAGGTGGGCTCCCCGGCCAACCTTTCCGTCGCTCCGGAATCCGGAGCGCCGGGTTCCGATCGCTCGCGCGGCGCGAATCGCACGGCGAGGGCGCCGACCGCCGCCGCACCGAGCACGATTGCGGGAAACGGGACCGCGAAGAAGAAAATGGCAAGAAACGACGTCACCGCTAGCGCCACCCGATACGGGTCGCCGAGCGCACGCCGGCCAATCCGGATGAGCGCTTCGAGCACGATCGCGATCACCGCGGCTTTTAGCCCCCAGAGCAGCGCCGCAACGACCGCCGTGCCATGAAATCCAACGTAAAGCAGCGAAAGGCCGAGAATCGCAAAAAAGCCGGGCAGCACGAACAGGATGCCCGCCGCGAGCCCGCCGCGCGTGCCGTGGAGCAGCCAGCCGATGTAGATGGCGAGCTGCTGCGCCTCGGGACCCGGCAGCAGCATGCAGTAGTTGAGGGCGTGGAGGAAACGCGGCTCGTCGATCCAGCGCTTCTCGTCCACCAGAATGCGGTGCATGACCGAGATCTGCCCGGCCGGCCCGCCGAAACTCTGGAGCGCAATCCGCACCCACACCCGAAGGGCCTCGCGAAACGGCACCGGCTGAGTCACCACCCGCCGACTGTAGCAGACGGAAATCGACCTCCGGGTTCTGCTAGGGCGAGGCGCAGCGCCGCGTACTCTTGTGCAGCGCTCCTGCCAATTGTAAATAGGTTTCGACGAGCTCGGCCTCAGGGCCGGTAGACCGCCGAGCAGTCGGGGCCTTCCCAGAGCTCGACTTCCGCGAGGGGCGCACCCGGCAACCGTTCCGCGAGCCGATCGAAAAACCAGGCGGCCAGGTGTTCGGTGGTCGGGCTGATCCGGTCGAACGGCGGCACGCTGTTGATGTCCTTGTGGTCGAGCTGGGCGCAGAGAGCGCCGAGCGCGGCTTTCACCTCGACGAAATCCCAGGCCATGCCGTCGGCGTCCAGCCGGTCGGCCAAAAGGATCGCTTCGACCTGCCAAGAATGGCCATGCACGGTCTCCTCGGCACCGCGGTACGAGGTCAGGTGGTGGGCGGCTTCGAAGCGGGCGCGGACGCGCAGGCGGTAGCTCGGCATGCGGCTCATCATAGCTCTGGCCCCGCCCTTCGACTTCGCTTCAGCCCCGGGTTTGCCCTTCGCACCCGGGTAGTGGAGAATCAGCCGATCCGGTGGATCGAGCCCTACCTTGCGAGATCTCCGGTTTTGCCTGGGAGGACTTACGTGCGTCGAGTCGGAATCTTCGGTTGGGGAATCGTCGCCCCCCGATCGCCCAACATCGCCCGCTTCGCGGCCAACCTCGAATCTGCCGAGAGCTGGCTCGCGCCGTTCAACGGTTTCGGCCCGGACACGTTCCTGGTCGGCACGCCGGAGTTCTCGTTCGAGGAGTACCGCCCGTGGATCGTCGAGCGCTTCCCGCCGAGCCGCTTCCACACCCTGGAAACGAAGATGGATATGCCGACGCAGTTCGCGATCGGCGGCTTCATCCAGGCGCTGGAGCAAAACCCCGGTCTCGAACAGGAACTCTCCCGGCTCGGCACCCGGACGCGGGTCTACGTCGGCACCGGGCTCGGCAACCTCGCGACGATCTCCGACGCGACGCTCGCTCTGCGCCGCGGCCAACGGCGCTGGGATCGTTTCTGGGCCGAGCGCAACCCGGAGTTCGCCGCCGGCTCCGGAAAGCCTGGGGCCACCGATGCCGACCCCGCGCGCCCGCCTCATCCGGATACGGTGCCGATCGACGACCGGGACGAGGCCCAAGGCGCCTGGTGGCACTACTGGGCGACGCGCAACCCCGAGCTGGCCGAATACCTGGCGGAGCTGGCCGAGATCGAAGGGCACGGCGTTCACGGCGACGTCGAGAAGGCCAAGATGTCGGTGATGAAAGAGAAGCAGCGCCACCATGCGAAGCTCCACGAGAAGTGGCTGTGCCCCGATCCACCCTGGCGCTCGGTGTCGGCCAACCTGCTCTGGAACATCCAGAACACCCCGTCATCGCAGATTTCGATCCTGGGCAAGATCACCGGCCTCGCGTTCGCGCCGGTCGCCGCCTGCGCGACCTTCGGCGTCACGCTCAAGCTCGGGATGGACGCGATCCAGAGCGGCGACGCCGATGCGGTCGTGATCGGTGCGACCGACCCGCCGCCGCTGCCGATCACGGTCGCCGCGTTTTACGCCGCGCGGGTCATTTCGGCCGACGCGGCGGTGTCGAAACCGCTCACTACTCTGCGTGGTACGCACGTCGCGGGGGGTGCCGCGATCTGGATTCTCGGCGACTACGACCATATGGTCGCGCGCGGTTTCAAACCGCTCGGAATGGAACCGGTCGCGGTCGGCACCTCGTCCGACGCCGACCACATCATCACCCCCTCGATCGAAGGACCCTCCACCGCGATCCGCGAGGCGCTCGCCGTTTCCGGGATCGATCCGGCGACCATCGGCTCGTGGGACCTCCACGCTACGGCGACGCCCGGCGACTGGAAGGAGATGGCCACCCTCCGCGGCCTGGTCCCCGAGCAGGTCCTGGTCACCGCGCGGAAGGGCACGTTCGGCCACGGCATGTCGGCCGGCGGGGGCTGGGAACTGACCGCCCAATACCTCGGCTACAACCGCGGGCGCCTCTACCCGACGCCGCTTTCCCGCACGGAACTGAACGAAGAGATCGGCCGCATCCATCCGCTCTACGTCTTCGACGATCCTTGCACCGCTCCCAGAGGGCCGGTGGGCAAGCTCTCGATGGGCATCGGCGGCATCAACGCCTGCGTGATCTCGAAGCCCTGGGAGTAGATTCTAGTGTAGTGCGTCAAGCGGATGCGACATTATCGTTAGCGCTGGGCCCCCTCGCCCCGATCCGAATTCCATGTGCCGGTCCGGGAAGTCAGTTTTCCCGTCGGGAAAATCGATTTTCTCTCCGGAAAAATCAACCTTCCGGTTGGGAAATTCGACTTTCCGGGCCGCGAATTCGATTTTCTCTTCCGCGAAGTCGACTTCCTGATCCGGGAAGTCAGTTTTCTCGCCGAGAAAACTGACTTTCTCGGCCGCGAAATCGATTTGCTCCTCCGGAAAGTCGACTTCCTGACCCGGAAAGTTGACTTCCTGGCCCGGAAAGTTGACTTCCTGGCCCGGAAAGTCGACTTCCTGATCCGCGAAGTTGACTTTTTCTCCCGGAAAACCGATCTCCGCGAGGGTTTGGAGCCAGCGTCCTAACGGCCGATCTGTTGCTCGAAGAAGTCCAGGCAATCGGCGCCTCACCGAATCCGCCGAGTCTCCAACCTGTGGCTTTTGCCATTCTGCGATGCCACCAGTGGGTGGCGTTGCTCGGAGTCTCCTGAGTCGCCTTGCGACTGACCGCTCGGATTACTTCCCCCTACGGATGAGAGCCGTTTACGGTTCAGCAAATTGGGCGCACCACACTAGGGATCGAGGTCCGGCGGATTCGGTCCCGGCTATTCGACGGAGAGAATCTCCGGCACGATCCGTCCATCGTCGAGGGTGAGGATGGCGAGCGTGAGCGGCAGGCGAAACCGCCGCGCACCGCAGGCGCCGGGGTTGATCCAGAGCGCCTCGCCCCGCCATTCGAGCTCCGGCCGGTGGGAATGACCGAAGCCGATCACCCGCATCAAACGGTGCCAGCGGGGCGGAATGTCTTCCCGCCGATGGACCAGGCCGATCGCCATCCCATCGATTTCGATCGTCGCCGTATCGGGCAGCGCAGCGAGCTCGCCGCCATCCGTATTACCGCGCACCACCCCGACCGAAACCCCCGGAGTGATCGCCCCGAGCCGCGCCAAAATCTCCGGCGAACCGACATCCCCGGCATGAAGAATCCGGTCGCAGCCGGCGAGCAGCTCGAGCACACGGGGTCGGAGCAGGCCGTGGGTATCGGAGAGGAGGCCGACGCGCATAGAAGGTGATTGTAGCGCCCGGCGGCAGACGGCGCGGGTACCACAAGGAGGACAAGGGGGGGCCAGGGCACCGTTCGGATCGTTTCGCCCTCCCCAAGCAGCGTGCTAACCTCCCTTCACGATGTCCGCCCTCGACAAAATCCGCATCGCCGGCTTCAAGTCGATCCGCGATCAGACGGTCGAACTGCGTGCGCTGAATGTCCTGATCGGGGCGAACGGGGCGGGTAAGTCGAATTTCATCGGAGTCTTCCGACTGCTGAACCAGATTATCGACTCGAGTCTTCAGCTCTACACTGGAAAAGCTGGCGGCGCGGAAAGCCTCCTCCATTTTGGGCAGAAGGTTACGGATACGATCGAACTCGAATTGACGTTCAGCCCCAACGCATATCAATGCCGCTTGGACGCAACTGACGACGACTCCCTACTCTTCGGAGAAGAGCGAATCTCTTATCGAGGGCCGCGTTACGACAGGCCCTTTGTTGTCAACCTGGGCGCCGGACACAAAGAGACAGCCCTCTTTGACGAGGCCGCCAGGCACAAGACGAAGTCCATCGCTGAGCATGTGCTCAATGCCACAAGCAGTTGGCAGGTGTATCACTTTCACGATACGAGTTCCTCAGCAAAGGTCAAGCGAACAGGCAACATCAACGACAATGACCGTCTAATGCCGGATGCGGCCAACCTTGCGGCCTTCCTTTTCAGGCTGCAAGAGACTCGAGATGCCGAGTTTCGTAATATCGTCGAGACAATAAGGCTCGCAGCCCCGTTCTTTGGACGATTCAAACTCCAGCCTTCTAATCTAAATCCTCTGAAAATCCGACTCGAATGGCTGGAGAAAGATTCCACCTCTCTTTTCGACGCCAGTGCTCTCTCGGACGGAACGCTTCGTTTCATCTGCCTGGCCACACTGCTCCTTCAACCCAAACTCCCCTCGACCATACTGATCGACGAACCTGAACTTGGCCTGCACCCGTACGCAATCAATCTCTTGGCCTCACTACTACGCGCTGCGGCCGTCCGTACTCAGGTAGTCGTCTCTACGCAGTCCGTCACTCTAGTAAACCAACTGAACCCGGAGGACATCGTCGTTGTAGACCGTTCAGAAGGCGAATCGATCTTCCGAAGGTTGGGCCAGGAAACCATTGCGTCATGGCTCGATGACTATTCTTTGGGCGAGCTTTGGGAGAAGAACGTGCTCGGAGGGAGACCCCAGGCTTGAAGCGAGTTTACGTACTAGCGGAAGGCCAGACTGAGGAAACCTTCCTTCGCGACGTTCTCGGCCCTCATCTTTTGCCACTTGAAATCTCCCTGACCGCGGTCATCGTCTCGACCAAGCGAATCAAATCGGGGCTCAAGTTCAAGGGTGGCATCTCCCATTTCAATCAGATCCGAGACGAGCTGAGGCGGCTGCTAGGCGATTCAAGCGTCGCCGCAGTATCCACCATGTTCGATTATTACGGGCTCCCGTTCGACTTTCCGGGCCGATTAGAACTTAAAGGCTCCTGCTTCGAGCGCGTAGCGACGCTTGAGGCAGCACTTGCCCTCTCCATTGGAGATCCTCGGCTGATTCCTTATCTGTCGCTACACGAGTTCGAGGCACTTCTCTTTGCCGGTGTCGGAGAGTTTGGGTCCGTCTTCCTCAAAAGTAAAATTCCCATCGACCTTCAAGACGCCGCAAGGTCACCCGAAGAGGTCAACGACGGTCCTGAGACCCACCCAGCTAAGCGAATCCTGCGCCACTACCCGGCCTACCAAAAGCCGATCCATGGCCCCTTGATCATCGGCAGAATCGGTCTGCCCACAATCCGAGCCCGCTGTTCCCATTTCGACTCCTGGGTGAGCAAACTCGAAGCTCTCGGCGATTCATGAATCCCGAGCGCCATCCCCCCGCCCTCCACGTAGCCCTCGTCCATCCGGAGATCCATTGGAACACCGGGGCGGTCGGGCGGACGTGTCTTGCGACCGGGGCGCGGTTGCATCTGATTCGGCCGCTCGGGTTTTCGCTCGACGACAAGCAGGTACGGCGGGCGGGGCTCGATTATTGGCCGCGGGTCGAGCCGCGGGTTTGGGAGAGCTGGCCGGAGTTCGAGACCGAGCTTTCGGACTTGGGGGAGGCGTTCTTCTTTTCCGCCGAGGCGACGCGGACGCTTTGGGAGATCGACTTTCCCGACCGGACGGTGCTCGTCTTCGGGCGCGAGAGCGTTGGGCTTTCGCCCGAGATCCGCGCGCGGTACGCCAAGCGGCTGGTGAAGATCCCGATGGCCGATCCGGAGCTGCGCTCGTTGAACCTGTCCAACTCGGTCGCGATCTCGTCGTACGAGGCGCTGCGCCAGCGGGCGGTCAGGGCGCGAGGGGCGCCGGAAGATCCCGCTGCACCTTGACCCGCGTGTAGGCGACGAGGAAACCCGCCCGCCCGAAGTTGCGTTGCGAGCCGCTGCCGGGGAGCGTCATCGCGGCCGCGAGGTCGGCTCCGCAAGTTGCCGCGTAGGCGAGCCCCTCGCGGATCAGCGCGGATTGGATGCCTCGGCCGCGGTACTTGGGAAGTGTGCTCTGCCCGGCGAACAGCGCCACCCCCTCCGCCTGTTGCACCGAGCCGCCGCCGGCCGGGATGCCGTTGCAGCGGACGACCCAAGACGAGGTGGATTCGGCGACCGCCATGCCGGCCATGATCCGGACCAGGTCGGCCGGCGCCTCTTCGCCCTCGAAGAAACCGTTCGCCACGATCCGCGACCAGAGCAGCGCCTCGTCCGAGGCGGCACGAGACACTTCGAGCCCGGCCGGGTGCGGGTCCGGCACGAACCCTTCGATCGGCCGGAAGAGGACCTGCGTCAGCTCGGTCATCCGGTAGCCGCGCTCGGCGAGCAGGGGGAGGAGCGAGGGGTCCGAAAACGGGCAGATTTCGTAGATCGCGGGCTCGCCGCGCTCGAAGAAGAAACGCTCCAGCGCCTCGAACGCGACGGCCTCCACCGGCCCGCCGAGCCCCACCCCGAGCGCCTGATTGACCGGTGAGCCGGCCCCCGAGTAGAGCGCCCAGCCGCCGCAATGCGGTTCGGCTGCGGCGCCGCCCTCCGAATCTGCCGCCCGGGCGACCTCCGTGAATGCGCGGCCGGCGAGCGCCTCGGCCTTTTCGATGCGAACCGCGAGTGCGTGATCGATCATACGGACTCCTCCCCTTCCGTCAAAACTCCGAAGCCGCCGCCTCCGGGGGTTTCGAGCAACAGCCGGTCGCCCGGTTCCACCTCGCGCGCGGCCGACGGCGGCAGCTCTTCGCGCTTTCCGTCCGCCCGGATCAGCGTCTGGCGCCCCCGCTCGCCCGGTCCTCCCCCGGCGAGCCCGTACGGCGCTTCGACCCGGTGCTGGGTGAGCAGCGAGAGCGCCATCGGAGCCAGGAATTCGATCTCGCGCACCGCGCCGTCGCCACCCCGAAAGCGCCCGGCGCCCCCCGAACCGCGCCGGATCGCGAACCGGTGGAGACGTACCGGATAGCGGTGCTCCAGGATCTCCGGATCGGTGATCCGCGTGTTGGTCATGTGGGTGTGGACGGCGCTCGCGCCGGGATGACCCAGACTCGCGCCGGCTCCGCCGCAGACCGTCTCGTAGTAGCCGAAGCTCGCATTGCCAAACAGGGTGTTGTTCATGGTGCCTTGGCTTCCGGCCGCGAGCCCGAGCGCGCACAGCAGCGCATCGACCAGGCGTTGGCTGGTCTCGACATTCCCCCCAACCACCGCCGGCGCCTCGGACGGATCGGTGGGGAACGGCGGATCGAGCATACAGCCGGGCGGAACGAACAGCTCGATCGGCCGCAGCAACCCTTCGTTCAACGGCATCGGCTCGGCCACCAGCAGGCGCAAAACGTAGAGAACCGCGCTCCGCACCACCGCTGGCGGCGCGTTCAGATTGCCCGGATGAACGCCCGAGGTGCCGGAAAAATCGATCGCCGCCCGGCCGGCGGCTTCCCCGCCACCGACCGCAATCTCCACCGCGATCTTCGCGCCGTCGTCGAGCCGTTCGACCGCCTGGTAGCTCCCGGGGGCGAGACGGACGAGCGCGGCGCGCATGCGCGCTTCTGCCCGGTCGGCGAGCGCCGCCATGTAGTGGGCCAGCGCCTGGCGACCATGGCTTCGCCCGAGGGCTCGAAGCGCCCGGTCGCCGCAGCGATTCGCCGCGAGTGCTGCGGCTAGATCGGCCAGGTTCTCGCGCACCGCGCGCGTAGGGTACGGCCCCGAGGTCAGCAGCTGCTCGATCTCGCCCCAGCGGGGCACTCCGCCCTGGACCAGGTAGGTTGGAGGGATCACCACCCCTTCCTCGATCAGCCGCCGGGCGTCGGGTGGCATCGAGCCCGGACGGGTACCGCCGATCTCGGCGTGGTGGGCACGATTCGCGACGTAGCCGAGAACGTTCCCCTCGTCATTGAACACCGCGGAAACGACGGTCACATCGGGCAGATGAGAGCCGCCGAACGCCGGGTGGTTGGTGACCACGGCATCGCCCGGTCCGATCGAAATCGTCTGGAGCAGGCGGCGAACGCACAGTCCGAGGGCTCCGAGATGGACCGGAATATGGGGAGCATTGGCGACCAGGACCCCGGAAGGATCGAGCAGCGCACAGGAGAAATCCAGGCGCTCCTTGACGTTGGTCGAAACCGCGGTGCGCCGGAGCTGTTCGCCCATGTCGCGCGCGACCGCCGCGAACCTCTGCGTGAACAGCTCCAGCTCGACCGCCTCGGGGCGGGATCGTTCCATCTATTCTCTCGTCAGCTCCGCGACCAGCCGATCCGCGCCGTAGACGGTGCGCAGCGCTTCGAGCATGCCGCCCGAATCGACGGCCACGGCCCGGTTCTTCGCCGGATCGAACCAGAAGCTGCCGCCGATCGAGTGGCTGTTGCCATCGAACGCGAGCCCCACCAGGTGGCCCTTCTTGTCGACCACCGGGCTGCCCGAGTTGCCGCCGGTGATGTCGGTCGTCGCGACGAAATTGAATGTGGTTCCGGGCCTAAGCTTCGCCTGGGCGGCGAGCCAGCTCGCGGGCAGGGCGAACGGATCTTTTCCGGTCACCCGGGGAAACAGGGCGCCGAACGGCGCGAACGGTCCGATCCTCTGGCCTCCTTCGTCCCACCCCTCGACCGCGCCGTAGGTCATGCGCAGCGAGAACGTCGCATCGGGATAGACGCCCGTCCCCTCTTCGAGAAAGCGGGCGCGGGAAATCCTCTCGGTAGCCGCCGTTTCGACCGCTTCGACCTCTTTCTGTTGGCGATCGAGCACCGCGCGGGCGTCCGGCTCGACCGAGCGGGCCAGGCGGATCATCGGGTCCTCCGACGCCTCGATCGCTGCTTTGCCGCCCGCCCAGAGCGCTTTGCGGACTTCCCGGTCGGCGAGCTTCGTGCCGCGCACCACGGTGCGCGCGAGGTCGTCCGGCGAGCGGTCGCCAAGCACCTTTTTGACCAGTGCGTCATCCGGACCGAGCCACTCGCGCAGCTTTTCGAGGCCGAAGCCGAGTTTCAGCTCTTCGAGGTCGAGCGCGATCGGCGCCTTCGAGCCGAGCAGGAGTTCGTAGGTGGGGAGCGCGGCGTCGGTGTACTCGCGGAGGCGCTCCGTGTTGGGCAGGGTCCGTTCCTGCGCACCACGAACCAGCGTTCGGGCGTGTCGGAACAGATCGCCGGGAAACCCGGACCCCTGCTCGACCAAGAGGAGACGGGGGTAGATGGCCCGGTACACCTCCTGGGCTCGCGTGATCTCGTCCCACGCCCCGAGAGCGGCTTTCACCTCGGGGTTCTCCGACTCTTCGACCCGTCGCCGGAACAACGTTTCCTGCTCTTTCGCGCGCCGCACGAAATCGGCATCGAGCAGCGTTGCGAGTTGGCCGCGCCGCACTTTCAAGCCGTTCTCGATCCCGAGCAGGTCGCCGAGCATCACACGATACGCCTCGGGGCCGAGCTTGCCGAACTGAATCAGCCGGCCGCGCAGCTCTGACGCCAGGTAGAGGCGCAGCGGGAGCATCGCCGCGCGCAACGTCTGGAGCTGCTCGACCGTCAACTGTCGCCGGGTCGCGCCGGGATGGCCCGAGACGAACACCGGCTCTCCCGCTTGGGCGCCCGCGGGATTCCAGGTCAGATGCCGCTCCGGCCGGAGCGGCTTGCCGTCCTCGTAGACGCGCAGGATCGCCATATCGAGGTTGTAGCGCGGGAAGTTGAAATTGTCCGGATCGCCGCCGAAGTTTGCGATCGCGATCTCGGGGGCAAACACCAATCGGACATCCTGGTGGCGTCGATAGGTGTAGAGCCAGTTCTGGCCGCCGTCGTACAGATCGACGATCTCGCAGCGGAGCGAACTCGACCCGGCGCCCTTTTCGCACGCCTCTTCGAGCCGGGTTTTGGCGGCCTCGCGCGCGGGAAACGCCGCCGCGCTGTCGAGCCCGCGGATGGCTGCCGCAATATCTTCGGTCACATTTTTCAGCTGGACCAGGCTCGACACCTCGAACGCCTCGCAACGGCGCTCCTCGGCCTCGGTGCGCGCGAGGAAACCGTTCGCGATCAAATCCTTGTCCGCGGTGGACAGCCCTTCCACACACCCCTCGGCACAGTGATGGTTGGTGAGCACGAGGCCTCGGTCCGAAACGAACGAACCCGAGCACCCTCCTTCGAGCCGAACGGAGGAGAGGCGCAAATGATCGAGCCAGGGGTCGGTGATCGCGACGCCGTATTTTGCTTCGATGGCGGAACGGGGCACGTTGTCGAACGTCCACATCCCTTCGTCGGCGTGCGCCGCCGGGACGAGCCAGAAAGCGAGAACTGCGAAGGGGGGTGCAAGTCGGCGGGGCATGATTCCTCCGTGAATTCGGGTGGGGAGAAACGAGTCGGTCAGCGCGCCAGGCCGTCGAGGGTCGAGAGGCGCGGCCAACGCACCAACATCCCGAGCACCGCCGCCGCGATCAGTACCAGGGCATAGCGGATCGACCCGGTGAGCGGAACCATCGCGACACCGAGCCACGCGACCGATTCGAGCAGAGAAAAGTCGACCCAAGTTGCGCGCCGATAGGCCGCGATCAGATCGGGTGAAGGAGACGGTTCGAGCCGCGCCTGCCTGCGCGCCGCGTCGAGCAGCGTGCCGCGCAGCCGCGAGGCGGCGAGGATCAAGATCATGGCGAGAAACGGCAGCGCCGTGCCCGCCACGTGCAGGGCTTCGAGCGGCTCGACTCCACGCGCCGCGGGGAACCCGAAGACCGACACGGCCGCGGCCACGGCGCAGCCGGCCAGTGCACAGAGCGCCAGACGCTCCAAGCCGACGACTGCGCGCCGCCGACTCCGATCGCTCTCCAGGTCGGTTACGCCATTCATTTCAGCCGCATCATATTGGCAAACCCTGCCGCATCTTGCCCGGCCACATCTCGAGCTCTCTTTCGAGAACGAGCGCCCCGGCGCCATCCAGATGCCCGTGCCAGCCCGGCTCGACCAGAGTGGCCGAGTGCACCTCGACGACCAGACAGGGGCCGGCGAATCGATCGCCCGCCCGCAAGTCGGTCCGTTCGAAGACTTCGACCTCCCGCCAGGCACCCGCGAAGCGGGCGCGCCGATGCCCTTGCGGCACCCCTTCGCTCGGCGGCGGCCGATCCACGCCCATCGCGACCACCTCGCCCCCGCCGGCCGAGACGACCACTCGAAGCGCCTCCACCTCGAGCGTCCGCCCTTCCGGGGCATAGCCGTAGAGATCGCGATAGGCGGAAAGGAACTGCGCGCGGAGCATCGCGCCCAACGGTTCCCGCGCCTCCAAGGGTAACTCGATGGCGAGCGCGGTCTCCTGACCGGTAAAGCGCAACTGGACAATCCGGCGGCGAACCGCGACCTCCCCCTCGGGCGCACGGCTCGAACCGGTGTCTCCCTCGGTGGCCGCCGAGATCGCCGCGGTCGCTTCGGCAGCCAACCGTTCGAGCCGGGCGGCCAGCTCCCCTTCGATCTCGTCGAGCGGGCGGAGCACCTGGGCGACCGCGAAGCGCTCGACCGCGGCCTCAATCAGGCCGCGCGCGGAGAGCAGGCTCGCGTCCTCGGGCACCAACACGGTCGAAATCCCCAACAGATCGGCCACCGCGCAGGCGTGCTGGGCGCCCGCCCCGCCGAAGGCGACCAGTGCGTACTCCGCCGGGTCGTAGCCGCGGCCGATCGAGATCCGCCGGATCGCGTCGGCCATCCTTTCGTTCGCGATCTCCAAGAACCCTTCGAGCAGCGGTTCCGGGGGCGAACCGAGCCGCCGGGCGATCTCGTCGATCCGCAGCGCCGCCGCGGCCGGATCGATCGGGATGCCGAAGCGTTGCGGGTCGAGCCGGCCGAGCAGAAGATTCACGTCGGTGATCGTGAGCGGCCCCCCCGCACCGTACGCGGCCGGCCCTGGGGCAGCGCCTGCACTCTCCGGCCCGACCGCCAACCACCCCCCCGCGAGAGCGCAGATCGAGCCCCCCCCGGCCGCCACGGTCTCGACCGCGAGCGCCGGAGCGACCAGGTGCGCGTCGCCCACCCGATGCTCGAAACGAAGCTCGAGTTCGCCATCGAACCGGGCAACATCGGTCGAGGTGCCGCCCATATCGAACGACAACACCCGGGCGAACCCTGAGCGGCGCCCCGCCGCCACCGCGCCGAGCACCCCGCCCGCGGGTCCGGAAAGCAGGCCATCCTTGGCGCGGAACCCTTCCGCCCGGTCGAGCCCACCGGCGCTCGTCATCACCAGCAGCGAACTCTCGCCGGTCGGCCCCCCGAGCGCCGCCGCCACCCGTTCCAGATAGCCGCCGAGGATCGGCGCGAGATACGCCTCGACCACCACGGTCGCGGCGCGCGCCAGAAAGCCGATCTCCGGTGCCAGATCGGTCGAGATCGCCACCCGCGCGAATCCGACCTCGCGGAGGATCACGGCCAGCTCGCGCTCATGGCGCGGATCGCGATACGCGTTCTTGAGCGCCACGGCCGCCGATGTCGCGCCGCCCGCGAGGGCCGAACGGCCCGAGCGCGCCGCGGCCTCGCGATCGAGCGGCCGGAGTTCCGAGCCGTCCGCCGCCACCCCCTCCGCAACCTCGACCGCCTGCGCATAGAGCGGCGCGGGCTTTTCGATCGCGAGTGCGAACAGGTCCGGCCGCGCTTGAGTCCCGATCGCGAGCAGGTCGGCAAACCCGGCGGTGACAAAGAAAGCGACCGGCGCCCCGTTGCGCTCGAGCAAGGCGTTGGTGCCGCGGGTGGTGGCCAACCGCATGTCGAGCGGAGGGAGCGGCCGATCGGGTGGTGTGCCGGTGGCGATCCGGGCGGCCAGGATCGGCGCCTCCTCAGGGCACAGAAGCTCGCAGGCGGCACCCACTTCGATCGCGCCGAGCGATTCACGATCTGCGCCCACCTTCAGCTGCTTGAGGATGGGATCCCAATCGACCGCAGCCAGGTCCCCGCCCGCCGGGGAGCCGGACGCTCCAAGCGCCGGGCGAAAAGCGAAGCCGCGAAAAAAGCCCGAGGGCAGCTCGGGCAGCCCTTCGATCCGCACGTTCCGCCCCTCGGGCGGCGCTGCGATTCGGCCCCGCAGCGCACTCGACGACAGGACCTTCACGCGGCGGATCTCACCCCTCGGGGACACCGCGACACAATCGGTGAACGTGCCTCCGGTATCGATATGGAGCTGCCAGCGCTTTTCGGTCATGAGACTCTGGGAAACGCGCCGCGCCATGGAGACGGCCCGCATTATTGGCTGACGGGCGGGAGAATCGGCGGCAGAACAGACGGCCCTCCAGGTGGCGGCGCAAACGGCAAGGTGCGCGTCCTTGCGGTCGGAGTCAGAGCTGTCTCTGCGGTCAGTCTTTTGGCCAGGCGCAGCACGCGGGCGTTCTCGGGCTCGATCGCCCGCGCCTTGCGCAGCCACTTCTTGGCCTCGCCCAAGTTCCCGTTCGCGGCGGCCCACTGCCCCATCGCGGCGTACGGCTCGGCATTCTCGCGGTAGAGGCCGAGCGCGCGCCGGTAGAAGCGCCGCGCCTCGTCGAGCCTGCGGCGGGAGAGCGCAAGATCGCCCAAACTGAGGAAACTGTAGGGGTTCTTCGTCCCCTGCCGCCCGCCGATTCGCAACAGCTCTTCGGCTTCGGTCGAGTCGCCGCGCAGCCTCAAAAGAGAGGCCAGGTTCTGGTAGGCGGAAGAGGCCTGGGGATCCGCTTCGAGCGCCGCGCGGTAGGCCTCCTCGGCGCCGGCCAGATCGCCCTGGCGGCGCAGCGCGACACCCAAATTGACCCGAGCGCCCGAGTTCTCCGGCGCCAGGGTGACCGAGGTCTTAAGGAGCGCGACCGCGGCGTCGATCTCGCCTGTGCGAAGCTTCTCCGCGCCCAAATTCGAGTAGTAGAGGCCGACCGCCGAGAGGTCGTCGAGCGCCCGCGCGTCATGGTAGCTCGCGATTGGAGCCACCGAGAAATCGAGCACCCGGGTCTGTGCCCCGGTGTCGAACGCCGCGCTGACATGATTCGAGATCACGATCAGGTCGCCATCGCGAGAGAAACGCTCGATATCGTCGACCGCCAGATAAAAGGTCGGGATGCCGATCGACCGAGCGAGACCGACCAGCAGGCTGGTGAAGCCGAGGCAGTTGGCCTGCCGCTCTGCGAAGACCACCGGCGCGGTGGTCGTTCGTCCGCTGATGTAAGCAGGTTTCAGATCGAGCAGCACCGCCTCGAACAGACGATCGAGGCGGGTCTCGAGCGGAGAGCCCTCGGGCGCCGCGTTCTTCGCCCAGGCTTGCATCTCGGGCGTGACCTCGAAAGGAATCACGACCCGTTCCGGATCGAGCCCCCGATCACGGATTTTCCGGATCAGATCGGGGCGATTGAAACCAACGGGGGTTACACAGCCAGAAAGCGCCAAGCACCACAGCCCGAGAGCCACGCCGCACACCCCCGCCCGCGGTTCGAGCAAAGTCGAAGCCCACCGCGCAATGACCTGGCTCATGGCCGCTGCGCTCCCTCCTTCAAGCTCTGGCGGTCGCGCGCCGGAACAACAGCCGCCGTGCCACGAACGTGAGCAGCAGCACGATGACGATCGTAGCGACGATGGGCAGGGTGATCGCGACCACCGAGAGCAGCGCCGAACCGCCCGCCTCGGCGGTCGCGACGACCGGATTTCCGAGGCCGCCCGTGGTGGCGGTGGACAGACCGCGAACCGTCGCGGTGACCCCTTGAAACACCGCTGCGGTGCCCCCACCGGCAACCAGCGCGAGCGACCAGCGCAGGAAGGGGTCCATCCCCTGAGTGAGCGCCCCCGCGGTCAGGATCACCCCGGAGACCACCGCGGTCGGTGTCGCGACCGCGTCGAGTAGATGGTCCACCCAAGGGATGTAGTAGCCGGCGATCTCGAGCCCGGTCGCGATCGCGAACGCGATCAGTGCGGGGGTCGAGCCGATCCAGTCGAGACCCGACCAGATCTGGAGGTGGCCGCTGCGCGCGGCGAGGCTTGCGATCAGCATCGGGACAAAAACCCGAAACCCGCAAGCGGCGGAAAGTCCGAGGCCGATCAGGATGCTGAGCAGGGTTTCCATGGGTAAAGCTTACACCTCCTAGGAATGACTGTACGACACCGGGGACCCTCGAGTTTCCGCAGTGCGGCAAATGGAGATGGCAGGCAGGCCCCCAACCTCACTCCCAGGCCGACGCCCCTTCCCGCTCGGGCACCCAAACGAGCGTCAGCAACCGGACGTCCACGTCCCCCTTCTTCGGTTTGACCGGTACGCCGATCAGCATCTCGGACGCCGGATCGAAGCGCTGGGCGAGGTCCGCCACCTCCGCCTCCAGCTGCGCTGAGAGCGCCTGGAGCTTCCCTTGGATCTGCTCCAAACTCTCTTCGGCAACGTCGACATCCTTCCCCTCTTTGTAGACCCGGCTCGCGCTCTTGGCCGCGGTGGTCACTTTGGACACCGACAGCTTGCGCCCGCCAAAGAGGGCGCCGAGCAGCGTCCCACCGACCGAGAGCCCCGCTTGCAGCCACTGCCCCTTCGACTGCGCCGCCTCGCGCTCGCGCCGCTCGCCCGCCCGCCGGATCTGCTCTTGGATCCGCGCCGCCTGCGCACCGTATTTCTCGTTCAGCTTCGCCTTCTCGGTATCCCGGCGCTCGCGCCCGAGGTCGCCGAGTCGGATGCGAAAATCGCGCTCGCTCTCCCCCGCGCTCGAGGTCGCGCCGAGCGTGCTCTGCCAGAGATCCACCTTGCGGGTCCGGAACAGACAGTCGGCGAGGTCCTTTTCCCAGGCCGCGTAGCTCTTCGCTTTCGCCGCATCCCCCGGCAGGTCGGCGAAACTCGTTGCGCCGACCGCCTCGCGCTCCAGCTCGTCGGCACCGATGGCGATGTCTTTTCCCGCGTACCAATCGACCCACGGCGCCTGCGCGGCGAAGGAGACCAGCAGGCGCACTTCTTCGGTCGATTCGACCCCGCGCTTGGCATCGGAATAATGGATCTGAGCGAGGCCGAACAGCGCCGGCCGGTAGACGATCCCCTCGGGCTTGCCGCGCACCGGCAGGAAGGCCACCGGCACGCCGTCCGGCAGAATCGGCACCGAGCCCCCACCTCCAGCCGCCGCCGCGACCCCCGCGAGAGGCCGGGCGACCGGGGTCGACGTGGCACCGCCTGTGGCTTTGATCGGGTCCATCAGCCGCTTGATCTCCTGCCGGGTGAGCGGGCCGCGGAGGTACGACATCGCCCAGCGCGTCTCGAACACCTCAGGAGCGCCGCGGTGCACATCGTGGAGCAGGAAGTTGCGCTTCTCCAACCCCGAGAGCAGCCGGTCGAAATGGGCGCGGTCGAACGCCCCGCCGAGCGCCCCTTCCAGGCCATCGAGGACGCGCTGCTTGTCCTGGTCGGTCTGCAAACGACCGAGGAACCAGGTGCCGATGTTGCCTAAGCCCCGGTAGTCGAGGTCGACCGGGTTCTGGGTCGCGAGCACGACCCCGACCCCGAACGCGCGCGCCTGCTTGAGCAGAGTGAGCAGCGGCTTCTTCGAGGGAGGTGCCGCCACGGGAGGGAAGAAGCCAAAGATCTCGTCCATATAGAGGAGCGCGCGCAGGGAAGAGGTGCCCGGCCGCGTGCGCATCCAAGTGAGCGTCTGCGAGAGGAGGAGCGAGACGAAGAACATCCGCTCCGCATCGCCCAAGTGGGCGATTGAGAAGATCGCGATCCGCGGTTTGCCGGCCTCGCCGTAGAGCATCCGGCCGACGTCGAGCGGCTCACCCGTGAGCCAGCCGGAAAAGCCGGGCGAAGCGAGCAGGTTGTTGACCGCCATCGCCAGCTCGAACCGCTCTTTGCCCGGAAAGAACGACTCGACTTCGAGCACGCCGACTTTGGCGAACGGCGGCTTCTGGATCTTCTGGATCAGCCCGGCGAGATCGATGTCTTGGCCCGCGCGCCAGGTCTGGTCGAGGATCGTCGAGAGCAGGATGTGCTCGCGGCTCTTGACCGGATCGGCGTCGATGCCGACCAGGCCGAGCAGGCTGCCGGCGAGGGTGGCCACCCGGTCGCGCAACAGGTCGTCGTCCTCCAGCACCTCGGGGGGCGGCGCCGCGAGTGTCGATAGCACCGAGACCGGCATCCCGGCCTGGCTGCCCGGGGTGTAGATCCGAAAATCGGCGGCCTGGCGGAGCCGCGCGATCCGTTCGCCGTCCTCGCCCCATTTCGCCAGGCCTTTCTTCCAGCTCTCCGCCTCTTTGGCCGCGAGCTGGTCGACCGTGATCCCCTCGCGCGCTGCGCGGTCGGGATCGACCCAGGGGGCGAAGTCCGCCGGTGCCAAATTCGGGAACGTCAACATCAGGTTCGCGAGGTCGCCTTTGGGGTCGATCACCAGTGCCGGAACGCCATCGATCGCCGCCTCTTCGAGCAGCGACAGGCAAAGCCCGGTCTTGCCCGACCCGGTCATACCGACGCAGAGCGCATGGGTCAAAAGATCCTGGGAGTCGTAGAGCAACGGTTCGTCGGTCGGCTGCCCCGCCGCATCCCGCCGCCGCCCCAAGTAGAACGCGCCCAGCTTCTCGTACGTCGCGGCATCCATCGGCATGGTGAGGCTCCTCCCTCGAATTCGAAGGGGAGATCCTATCGCGGTGAGGGGGGAGGATGGCGGGAGCAAACTTCTCCCCTCGCGGCCTAGTGCGCAGTCGGCGGTTTGTCGCTGAAAAGGCTGAACACCAGAGCGACTCTTTCCGGAGCATTCGGATTTCGACTCGGCGGCACGATTTTACGCTCAGCCGCTAGGCTGATTTCTCTTCGAACCCCATAAGGAATTCCTTCCGGGAGGCTCTCTGTAACGATTTGCAGCCGGCCATGCTCGTCGACCAAAGCTTGCGCCAAAAAATAGGGAGGGGCAAAGGCCCATTGCTCTCGAGACCAGGGAATGTTGAGCGAGAATATCCGCTGCACTTCATCGGCGGCTACCGAAGGCTGCTCGCCAGGCACCGGGGCCCCCTCGCCGCCCTTCGGCTCGATCGCCTCGACAACCAGCTGCGGTGTAGGAACCGTCGAACTCTCGGCCAGCAAGGACAGACTGGCATTGAGCTCAACGCGCGCTTCGTCGCGCTCACGAGTGAGTTGGGCGATCTGTCCTTCGAGTTCGGCGATACGGCGAAGGGGCGTAACGCTCTCGGAAGGGGCAGGCGTTACCTTGGTGTGGCGTTCGGGCACGATCTCTCGCTGCTGCGAAGTCCTAACCAGGGGATTTCCGAGGGCCTTCTCCCTAAGCGGGGAAACGCGCTGCTCATTCGCTTGCCGCTCGCCGACCAAACGGTCGTTGACCATGCCAAGATCAGCGATCCGCGCCTGATCGCTGCGTGCGATGTTCGCGTTTTGGTATGCCACGAAGCCGAGGAAGATGGCGAAAAAAATCGCCGCCGCCGCGGTGAGAGCGAGCCAGCGCGACCGATCGAAAATTGGGGAGAATGCTGCGCGAGGAGCCTCTTCGGCCAGCGCCGCCAACATGCGGCCCAAGCCGGGAATGCCGGCAGCCTCGAGGCGAAGCGCCTCCTCGACAGCGTCCTGGCATTCTAGGGACGTCTCCAAGTGCGCGAGAAACTCCGAGGAAGCGTCGCCCAGCGCCACAAACCTTCGGAGGTCTTCGTACCAACGGGTTTCGATGCGAGCAAGGAACTCTGGAGTATCCCAGCCGGGGACGGCATCTCTCTCGGAGGCGAAATCTGATGGCTGCGATGTCGCGTTCATATCTCTAGGACGAACGGATCGACGTTTCTTTACACCGAAGGGCCACAAACATATGACTCAGTTGGACTTACCGTCAAGACTCTGCGCGAGACGGCGGATCAACCGAAACAGCCGGACGGCAACCCGCGAATAGGGTTCCTGGCGGTGATCGGCGATCTCTCGGATCGATAGGCCTTGCCAAAAACGCTGGCGCAGCAGCTCTCTCTCTTCGCGCTGAAGTTTTCGCAGCCGAGCACCGAGCGCCTCGTAGAGATCATCTCGGTCCTCATCCGTCCCCTCATCGTCAGGCTGCAGAGGTCGAGGAAAGCGGGCAAGCGCGGATTCCGACCGCAGCCGCTTACGGACCAGGTCCAGGCCGCGATTGCGCAGCTTGGTCATGAGGTAGGCCGTTGGAGAATGCGAGGCAGCCAACTGGTCGATTAGGCGTGTCGTCTGGATTTCGACCAGAAGTTCCTGCGCGAGATCCTCAGCGCTCGCTACGCTCGATTCCGAGCTAAGACTCGCGAGCCGCGCGAGGCGCTGGATCCGCACGGCCAGCTCGCGCCAGGCCTCCTCATCGCGATGGGGCGCACCCGCTGCAAGGTCCGCCTTGACCCGGGCGATCAGCTGATGCCAAGCCAGTGACTCAGCGTCGCTCACAGCTTCTCCGCCTTGAGATCGGCAAGGTGCGAAGCCAATTCATCAGTTTGCTCTCGGAATCCTCGGAGGGAACTCGCACTGAAAGCGCCCCGGTCAGCGACCGGAATAGCGTCGAGCGCCTTCTCTTGGCTGATGCGTTCGAGGCGCACTTTGCGGAGGAAGGCTCGCCGCCGATCCGTGTCAAGGTCGCTTTCTCCATCGACGCCACGAATCACCAGAGCAATCAGCGAGCTGAGCCGATCGACATCTTCCGAGGCCGGGATCGGGCGCGTATCTTTCCGAAATGCAAGGAACAACTGGACGAGCGAGGCGAGGACGAATAGCGCAACCACCACCCCGATGAACCAGCGATAGCGCAAACGTGTCGCGGCCCGAACCATGTCGTCAAAGCCACCCTCTTTTGCACGAACGGCCCAAAACGTCAACTTCGCTTCGGGCCGAGGGACTATCACCGTCAGCCGGTCTCTGGTTTCCCATGTCAAGTAAGTCGTTGAAGCTCCTTCGCGCTTGGCGATCTGCGCGTACCAACTTCCGGCGGAGCGGGTAAACTCCGCGCTCGCGGCTTCTCCATTCTGGAACACCACGGGCAGGCTACGTGGTATGTCGCCGCCCACATCAAGGCGCAAGTCTATCTTGCATTCCAGATGGCGCCCGGCTTGGAGAGTGATCCGAGTTTCCCCGGGCGCTTGTTGAACGGAAACTTCGAGGTCGGTTTCCAGTCCCGGCGTAAGCCATTGACCGAGTTCACCTTTGGCCACCGAGAATAGAGAATATAAGCTCAGGACAAGGGCAACCGACGCAGGAATGATGTTTTTGATAGTGCCTTGAATTTTATCTCGGCCCCTTCGGACTGTCAAGAAAAGAGCACAACAATCCAACAACCTGCCTGTCCAAACTATTGCCAGCGCTTGGCGGCCTATCCCTTCCTGAGCGGCCATGGCGCGGCGAAGCTTTCCAGCCCCTTCTGGCATCGCCCCCTTCCGTTACCTGGGGCTTTGCCCCGGGCTATGATGGGGAGGCGCCGTTGGCGCTCGACCGTCGAAACGGAAAGGCTGCGCACTCGCATGTTGGACTTTGGAATTCAACGGAACATGGCGCTCGGCCTTTTTGAATCCGGGCAGGCGACGCTGGCCCAAGCGGCGAGACTTGCCGGCCGTTCGGTAGAGGACTTCATCGAGTTGCTCGGAAAGGCGGGCGTGTCGGCGGTGAATTACCCTCCGACCGAGTTGGCCGAAGAGCTTGAGAACGCTCGTTGACCACATAATCCCGGCTACGCCGCCTACAACAGGAACTCCACCTTTACCGCCTCATATGGGAAGACGATCCCCCTTCGGCGCGGTCGAGGACGCCGGCCAGGAGCAGGAACGTAACGTCACTATGAACGGCCTTGACAGACCCGCCCGACGCACCGGGTTGCTTCGCGAATCGACATCGGGCCTGCACCGCAGGGCGCTTTGAGCAGCTTTTCATGGCTCCACCTCGCGATGTCCAGGAGCTTCCGAAACGGCGAGCGCGTAGGCGAGGCAGGCCCTAATATCCTCCCCTTCAAGGTCTGGATAATCGGCAAGGATTTCAGAGGCCGACTCCCCTTGCGCCAGAAGGCTGAGGATTAGCTCGACCGAGATGCGCATTCCCCGGATGATCGGCTTCCCGGCGAAAACGTCTTGCCGGGAGGTGATGCGCTCCAGAAGGTGGGATTCGGCCGTGGGCTTTTCTCTCCTTCAGTGATTCTATTCGAGGATCTCCTCTACCCTACAGGAGGCCTCCAACAATAGAGTTGTGTTACGCTTTGCTGGCACAAACAGGAGAAGACCGTGGAAGAGCCTTTTGACGTTTTCACCGTCCGTGACCTCCGCCTTCGGACGGGAGACCTACTCCGCGATGCCGAGGCGGGAAAACTTTCCATCATCACGAAGCACGGCCGGCCGACAATCCTAGCGATTCCTTTCGGCGAACGCTTGCTGGCTCTCGGAGTCCACCGCGCGATGGCGCTCGACCTTTTCGAATCCGGAGGGGCTACGCTGGCCCAAGCCGCGAAGCTGGCCGGTCTTTCGGTTGAGGCTTTCATCGTGCTGCTTGGTCAGACGGGCGTACCGGCGGTGGATTACGCTCCGGAAGAGTTGGTCGAAGAGCTAGAGATCGCCCTTTGACCGAAGCCATCGTTTCCGATGCCGGACCGCTCATCGGGCTCGCACGAACCGGCTTGCTCCCCTTGCTTCGGAGCCTTTATCCAACGGTTCTGATTCCTGGTCGGGTGCTGGAAGAGCTGGAGGTCGATGCGGACCTTCCGGGATCGAAGGCCCTGGCCGAGGCTCTGGAGCAGGGCTGGATCGTGCCCACGATCGTCGAGCCCACCGGATCTCTTGAGGAGCTGCGGATGATGGTCGACGCCGGAGAAGCCGAAGCCATCGCCCTGTTCGAGCAACGCCCCTGCAAGTTTCTCCTCATGGACGACAAGCGCGGTCGTGCGCTGGCAAAGGGCCGAGGACTGGACGTGGTGGGTACCGGCGGTGTGCTTCTAGCTGCGAAGAAAAAGGGGACCCTCCAGAAAGTTGCCCCGCCTCTCGATCTCCTCGCAGATGCCGGGTATCGGCTGGCGCCGGAGCTGAAGGCGAAGATCCTCGAACTTGCAGGCGAAGGCTGAGGCTCGCCACCTCTCCGTCCCGGCTGATTCGGGATCAATCCTCGCATCCAACGGCCGGCCCGCCCCCTTACACCCAAGCCAGGAACACCAGTAGGCCCTGCAAATAGACGGCACCGCCGAGCAAAGCCGGCAGGCAGCAGGTTGCGATCAGGCCCCAGGCGACCGCCGGCCGGGATCGGGTGAGAAGGCCGTAGGCGCCGAGGCTCCCGAGCAGGAAGCTCACCCCGGCCGAAAACCCCAGCACCAGGAGAGAGACCGGCCGCTCCCAAGCTTCCGGCAGAAGGCGCGGCTCGGAGTAGGCCGCTCGGGCGACCGCCCCGATCAGAACGGGCGGCAGGAGTTGAAAGAGGAGCGCGATCCCCGGTATGGCGAGGTGCCGGCGCGGAGCGCTCCTAAATGCCGTTCCCGGTGAAGCGCAACGGCTTTTCGCCATAGCAGTAGGCCTCCGATTCCCGGTGGGCTCGCTCCGCGTCCAACAGGCCCAGGGTGAGGGGCTCCAGGCGCCGAAGGACGGTTCGCATGCGGGCGTTCGACTCTTCCATCGCGCTCTCTGCGGTGGCTCCGCGGGTCCACCGGCGCAAGAAATAGAAGTAGAAGACCGGCGAGGTGCTGAGGCCGGGATGCCCGATGTACCCTTTGGCCCCGAGGTCCAGCCAGATCGGCCCCTGCCGCAGATCTCGGCAACCGGTGTTATAGATCAAGCGGAGTTGGCCGCGAGCCTGGGGCGGCAGCTCCGCCACCCATTCGACGAAGCGGTTGGTGTGGGCGAGAAGGATGAGATCGACCTGCGGGTAGCGTTCGAGGGCATTGCGCAGCGAGGAGAGGAACTCCTGTTTGTGGTCCGCTCGATCGGACTGTGTGAAGTACCAAGCCGCGTCGTAGTAACGGTCCAGGTACGGCTGAGTGAACTGGCGGGAGCCCCATTTCTGAAAAGGGGTGACGTCGTCCCGAAGCACCAGAGCCGCCCGCAGCGCCCTTCCCGGGGGGATGGCGGCACCCCAGAAAAGCCGGTCGCTTGCGGTAGCCACGAGCGCATAGGCCAGACCGGGCAGGAGTATCGCGAGGATCGCCGCGTTTCTAGCTTTCATGAACGAACCGGCTAGGTCCATCCGTTCGAAGGTGCGCATCCCAGAGGCCGCGGGAGCGTCCAGGGTTCGCCGGCCATCCGCTCTTGCGGCAGCCCGGCCGAGCACGACCCTTTCTGCATTCATGGTCTACGGCAGGGTACGCCCGGTTGAGTCCGCCGTCAATAACTAACGGGGAGGTCGGGTACCGTTCGGACTCTCGGAAACGACCGTCCTCAACATGCGCGGCAGGCCGTCCGGCTCGGGCGCATCGGCGAAGCTGATCGGGATCGTCGGCCCGCCGAGCGACCGCGTCACCTGCACGTGGAGGTGGGGCAACAGGCTGTGGCCTACATTGCCGCTCTCTGCCACAGGCTCGCCGCGTTCTACAACTTGCCCGACCTCGACGAGCGCACCGCCCCGGCGGATGTGAACGTACCAACCGAAGGTGCCGTCGCCGTGATCCACAGTCACAAAGTTGTTCGGCTTGTCCGTGCCGTTCCCCTCGTGGACGTCGACGACCTTCGTGACGCGACCGCCGCGCATGGCGAGGACCGGAGTGCCGACCGGCATGACGAAATCCCAAGCGAACTCCTCGGCGCCGCGGTGGCTGACCACGGCGCGATTCCCCTGAATGCAGAGATGCGCCTCGCCCGCCGGCCAGGGCAATCGGTACGGCGACGACGCTTTGTCGGGGTAGCGCACGCCCTGGCGCGGCCCGGTGAATCGAACGTAGGCACCGAGCGCGCAGACCGAAAGGAGCAGGCATGAGCCGAGCCCGCGGCGACGGAAGGGGAACCCAAAGGTCACGGCTGATCGTCGTCCGAGCGCTCTACCAGGCCCGCGGATCGAGCTCGTAGGGCAGCGGGGTCAGGTTCTCCAACCCATCGTCCCCGAGCGCGACCAGGTCTTCGAGCCGGACGGCCCAGCCTTCTTCGACCTGATAGAGACCCGGTTCTAGCGTGAAGACGTCGCCGCGGCGGAGGACCGCTTCGGCTCCCGCGTGCTTCCTGAAGCTGGGGAACTCGTGGAGCTCGAAGCCGACGCCATGGCCGAGGCCGTGGACGTATCCTTCGGTCGTTCCCGGGTGCGAGATCGGGGTGCGGTAGCCGCGCTCGGCGAGGAGCGCGCAGGTTTGTTCTTGGAGCGTCCAGCCACGGACGCCCGGCTGTGCCGCCCGATGCGCCGCGAGGAGCGCTCCGAGCACGGCCGCATGGGCGGCGGCGAGCGACGGAGGCGGCGCCCCGACGCAGAAGGTGCGGGTGCAGTCGGCGTACAGGCGCCCCTTGGGGAACAGATCGACGACCAGTGACTCACCTCGCCGGAGGACGCGCTCCGGCGTACCGGTCGAGTGGGGCATCGCCCCCTCTTCTCCCGGCGCGAGGATGTTGCCATCCGGCTGTTCTAGCCCATGCTCGGCGAGGGTGCTGGCGACTTCGAGGCGCAGGCGGGCGACCGAGAGCGGCTCGCTACGAAGATCGAGGTGGCCCTCGGGGCGGGGGACCGCGTGGGCCAGCAGCTCGGCCACCCGGCGAAAGGCGGCAGAGGTGCCTTGGGCGACGCGGCGAACCTCGGCGAGTTCCTCCTGCGTTTTCTCCTGGCGGAAGCGGCGGGCGAGATCGTTGCCGGCGACGAACGACCAGCCGCGGCGGCCGAGATCGACGCAGGCGGCGTGGATCACCCCCGCGGGGGCGTGGCCGGCGAGCGCCAAGCGGTCGGATGGCGGCGCGGGCGCGAGGCCGGAAAGAGCCAGCCCTTTGGCCAGCACCTCGGCCCAGAATCGAGCCGGTTCGGCGCCCTCGTGGACCAACCGTTCGACCTCAAGCGCTTCGGGGGTGAGCAGTTCGAACCCCGTACCCGCCGCCTCGCCGCGCTCCATCGGCGAGAGATAGCCGAGCCGCGGCGGCGCACCGTGAGGGGCGATGACGAAACAGTCGCGTAGATGGGCGCCGCGCGCAAAAGGCGCGATGTCCGGATCGGCGGCCGAACCGGCGACGATCACCAGGGCGCGCGCGCCCAGATCGGACAGGCCGGCCGCGAGCAGGTCGCGGCCGCGGGTGGAGTGGGCGGCAGGCATGGAGAAGGACGCTCCGGGCCGGGCGGTTCGGTCCGCTGGGCCCAGGCGGGCCGGTCAGGCGACGGACATGTGCTTGCCGAACAGGTTCTGAAACGCCGCCTTCGGCAGCGCTCCGAGCGCGCGGTCGACCGGCTTGCCGTCCTTGAACAGGATGAAGGTCGGAATGCTCTGGACCTGGAACTTCATCGCGAGGTTGCGCTCCTCGTCCACGTTGAGCTTGGCAATCCGGACCTTGCCGTGCAGCTCGTCCGCCAGGGTATCCAACGTTGGCGCCACCATGCGGCACGGGCCACACCAGCTGGCCCAAAAATCCACCAGGACGAGCTCTTTCGATTGCAGCACTTCCGCATCGAAATTCTGCTCGGTGATCGTTACGATTTTGTCGCTGGCCATTTCTCTCACTCTCTTTCTCAAGCGGCGGGGCGCGCCCACCGCGAATGTTGGTCATCCAGGTCGGGCGCCCGCCGAGGTGTCGCCCGTCGATCCTTCTCTACTGAACGATCTCCGCCGCCGATTTACTCCCGAACCCCTGCCGGCGTGTGCGTCTCCTTCTCTTCCATCCGTTTGCGCGCGAAGTACTCGCGCGTCGCCTCGACGTCCCGGCCGATCTGGGCCGAGAGATCCATCACCGTCGGGAAGATGCGCTCCTCGCGCAGCCGGCGGTGGAACTCGAGCTCCACCCGCTCGCCGTAGACATCGGCGGAAAAGTCGAGGATGTGGCTCTCGACCACTCTTTGATAGTTCTCGTACACGGTCGGCCGGGTACCGACGTTGGTCACGCAGTCGAAGGTCGCCGGATAGCTCGGAAAATGGACCCGCGAAACGTAGACCCCGTCGCCTGGCAGCAGGCGATGATCGGACGCGATGTTGATCGTCGGCCAGCCGAGCCGTTGCCCCATCCGGTCACCGCGGGCGATCGTGCCGGTGATCGCGAACGGCCGACCGAGCATTTCGTTGGCCTCGGCGATCCGGCCGTCGCCGATCGCCGATCGGATCCGCGTGCTGGAGATCCGCTCCCCCCGGAAGATCACCTCTTCGACCGGATGGGCGGTGAACCCGAGCGTCTGCCCCATCTCCGCGAGCAGGGCGAGGTTCCCCTCCCGTTCGCGGCCGAAGGTGAAGGTTGCACCGACATGGATTTCGCGCACCGCGAGCTCACGGTGGAGGAAATCGCGGACGAACTGGCGCGCCGGCATGCGCGCAAGCTCGCGGGTGAAGCGGACGACCAACAAGTATTGCAGGTCGAGTGCACGAAGTTGCCGCACTTTCTGCTCCGCCGTGGTGATCAGCACGGGAGCTTGCCCCGGCCGCAAGACCGAGAGCGGGTGCGGATCGAAGGTGACGACGATCGCCGGGCAATCGGCCTCGCGCGCCCGTAGAGCGATCCGCGCGAGGATCGCCTGCTGGCCGCGATGGACGCCATCGTAGTTGCCGATCGTGGCGATGCCTCGCTGCGGCGGATCGCTCGCGTCCTCCGCGTCCTCGATGACGATCATCGGCGGGAGGGCTCGAAGCTCGCAAAAGCGGCCGACTCGTCCGCGACCAGGACCCCCGGCGCGTCGAGCGAGCCGACGATGCGACCGACCAGGTCGACCGGATGGGCTTCGGTGATCTCGACCAGGACGATGGAACCGACCGGGGCCGAGCCGTCGTTGATCAGAATGCGGCCGTCGATCTCGGGCGCCATCCCCTGGTGGCGCCCCTCAAGCAGATGCTCGCTCTCTTCACAGACCCCTTCGACCAGTACCGGCATCCGTCGGCCGACGTGCGCTTGGCGGCTGCTGAGCGCGATCGGTGCCTGCGCTTCGAGCAGCTGGCGGTGGCGGCGGCGCGCGGTCTGTTTCGGCACCCGGTTCGGCAGCTCGGCTCCCGGCGTATCCGGCTCGGGGCTGTAAGCGAACGCGCCGAGGTGGTCGAACCGCGCCCGTTCGACGAACCGGAGCAGATCTTTGAAATGCTCTTCGGTCTCACCCGGGAAGCCGACGATGAAAGTGGTGCGCAACGACACGTCGGGCGCGAGCTCGCGCGCGCGGTCGAGCAGCTTCAGGTAGCGCGTGGCGTCGCCCCCCCTGCGCATCGCGGTCAGAATGTCGCCATGGCTGTGCTGGAGCGGCATGTCGAGATACGAGCAGAACCGCGGCTCCTGGCCCATCAGCCGCAAGAGATCCTCGTCGAGCGTGGTCGGGTAGGCGTAGAGGAAGCGAATCCAGGGGATCGTGGTACCGGCGAGCAACGCTTCGACCAGTCGGGTCAAGCCGTGCCGGCGCACCCCGAGGTCCTCGCCGTAGCGCGTGGTGTCCTGGGCGATCAGGTTGAGCTCGACCACACCCGCCGCTTCGAGCTCGCGCGCCTCCGCGACCAGGCTCTCGACCGTGCGGCTGCGGAACCGCCCGCGCCAGATCGGGATGGCGCAGAAGGTACAGGGGTTGTTGCACCCCTCGGCCACCTTCAAATACGCGAACCCGCGGGTGGTGAGCAGGCGCGGCGCGGTGTGATCGAACACCATGTGCGACGGCGCGGGCAGCGGCGGACCGCCGCCGAGTTGGACCACGTCGCCCACTTCGCGCAGCTGGTCGAGGCCGACGAAACCGTCGATCTCGGGGATCTCGCGCGCCAGCTCGTCGCCGAACCGATTGACCATGCAACCGGCGACCAGAAGCCTTTTGACCCCTCCATCCCCTTTGCGACCGGCGACCTCGAGGATGGCGTCGATCGACTCCTGTTTCGCCTCTTCGATGAAGCCGCAGGTGTTCACGATCACCGTGTCGGCCGATTCGAGGTCAGCCACGACTTCGTAGCCCCGGCGGGATAGCTCACCGAGCATGATCTCGCTGTCCACCAAGTTTTTCGGGCAGCCCAAGGAGATCATGCCGACCCGCGAACCACCGCGAGCGGGTACCGACGCAACGATCTGGTGGGCGATTTCTGGCTGGGAGTGGGTATTGGGCATAAGGCTGGAAGTGTAGCAGACGGTCTCGGGGTCTTTAGGGATGCTTACCCCGCCGTTACCCCGCCGTACCCCGCCGTGGGCCGACAGGGAATTTTGCCGTATATAATTTTTGCTCGAAGACGTGAAAGATATTCAAGGCGCCGGACCATCGGCGGAGACCAGAAGCCCGCCGCGGAGCCAAGGTGATGTGCGCGACATGGGCAACCTCGGTAAGAATCAGCCCACGGATGCCCAGTCCGCCGGTCACAGCGCGCACCCTTTAGAAAGGAATGAATTTGGCATTGAACCTGCATGCTGCGAATTCAACCCAGACCCACGAGCCTACGACCAGCCCGCCACCCGAGACCTCTATGACTCAAGCGCCCCAAGTCCTGCTCGCCCTGTCCGACCGCCATGTCGCGCCATTCGCCGAACGCGCCCTGCGCGACGCCGGGCTGACGGTGGCGACCGCGAACGACGCCGAATCGGTGGCGCGCGCCACCGCCCGACTGAATGTCGACGTGCTCGTCCTCGACCTCGACCTGCCCGGCCGCGATCCGCTGGAGCTGATCGCAGAGGTGCGCGGCGCCGGACTCGCCCCCGAGGTGATCGTCACCTCGGCCGCGGCCACTTTCGAGCAGGCGGTCGAGTCGATGCGCAGCGGGGCGTTCGATTTCATCCGCCAACCGATCGACGCCGAAGCTCTCCTGCGCTCAGTTCAGAATGCCGCCGAGCGCCGTCGGCTGGCGCGCGAGCACACGGTGCTGCGCAGAGTTGTGGCGCAACAGCCGTTCATCGGGCCGGTCGTCTCGACCTCGCAGGGGATTCAGGAAGTCCTGCGCAAGATCGAGACCGTCGCCTCCTCGCGCGCGCCGGTGCTCCTGACCGGCGAGACCGGCACCGGCAAGGGGCTGATGGCGAAGACGCTCCACTTGGAGAGCAAACGCAACCCGTTCCTTCAGATCAATTGCGGCGCGCTCCAGGAGAGCCTGTTCGAGAGCGAGCTGTTCGGCCATCGCCGAGGAGCGTTCACCGGTGCGGTCGAATCGAAACCCGGCCTTTTCGAGGTCGCCGACGGCGGCACGATTTTCCTCGACGAAGTCTCCGAGCTGAAACCCGTGATGCAGGCCAAGCTCCTCCAGGTGCTCGACACGCAAGAGATCCGGCCGGTCGGCGGTACGGCCGAAAAGACCGTCGACGTGCGCGTGGTCGCCGCGACCAACTGCGATCTCGAAGCCGAGATCAGCGCCGGCCGCTTCCGCCGCGACCTGTTCTTTCGCCTGAACGTCGTCCGCATCCGCATGCCGGCTCTGCGCGAGCGGCGCGAGGACATTCCCTTGCTGCTCGACCACTACCTCAAGCGGTTTCAGGTCCCCGGCACCTCGCGCAAGCGTTTCTCCGATCAGGCGCTCGATATGCTCGCCTCCTACGACTGGCCGGGCAACGTCCGCGAGCTCGCAAACACGGTGGAAACCGCCGTCCTGCTCACCCGTGACGAGACGATCGGCCCCGACGATCTGCCCCACGGCTTTCGCCCGAACCACCAGGCTCCGGTCGAACCGACCGACCTCTCGGAACCGCTGCCGCTCGACGAGATCGAACGCCGACATCTGATGCGCACCCTGGAGTACACCAGCGGCCTGAAAGCGCGCGCCGCACGCATCCTGGGCATCGACGTCAAAACCTTGAACCGAAAACTCCGTAGCTATCGGGTGAAGGGCGCCTGAGCGTCCTGCTGCGCGCCCGGTCGCGCAGGCCCCGGCCGAGCCGCCCTCGACCCTGCTAGACTAGGTAGGCTTCCTGGAATGCGATCGCCCGCCCGACGGTTGCCGGTGTGATCCATCGGCTGTCGGATCGATGACGCCCTAGCCCCGAGCGCCACCCTTCGCCCATGACCTCGCACCCCGCCACCGTTCTCGAAACCGGGATGGAGTCCACGCTCGGCGAGGCCCTGCCGTTCGCCTCCCTGCTCGCCCGCTTCCGCTCCCGGCTCGACACCGCCCTTGCGAGCTTGCTCGCGGCGAAACGGCGGGCGGCCACCGAAGCCGATGATGCGGACCCGGACCGGCTCGAGCTGATCGACTGCGTCGGCCGGCTCGCCAACCTCGGCGGCAAGAGGCTGCGCCCGGCGTTCGTCTGGTTCACCTACCGGGCGTTCGGCGGCGTGCGCACCGAAGAGGCGTTGCCGCTCGCGCTCGCCACCGAGCTGCTCCACACCTACCTGCTGATCCACGACGACGTGATGGACCATGCCGATCTGCGCCGCGGCGAGCCGTCGGCGCAGGTGCGCTTCCGCGACGCCCACCGCGCCCGCGGCCTGGCCGGCGACGCGGGCGACTTCGGTGTTTCGGTCGCGATCCTCATGGGTGACCTGGCCCAAACCTGGGCCGCCGAGCAGATCTTCGCGCTGCCGATCGAAGGTGTGCTTCGGCAGGAGCTGCAGGCGGCGTTCGCCACGATGTGCGAAGAGGTGATCGCCGGCCAGTACTCCGAGCTGCTGGTCGCCGGCCGCCGGAGCGATCCGGGCGCGGTGCGCGAGGACGAGCTGCTGCGCGTGCTGCAGATGAAATCGGGGCGCTACACGGCAGAGCGACCGATTCAGCTGGGCGCGATCCTCGCCGGCGCCCCGCTTGCGGCCACCGCGGCGCTCCGGCGCTACGGTCGGGCGGTAGGCGAGGCGTTCCAGCTCCAAGACGATCTGCTCGGCACGTTCGGCGATCCGGAGCGGACCGGCAAACCGGCCGAGGCGGATCTGAAAGAAGGGAAGCTCACCTTTCTCGTCCACCACGCGCTCACCGCCGCCGATCCGGCCGGGCGGGCGACGATTCTCGCGGCTCTCGGGCGACCGGACCTTTCTCTTAAGCAGGCGCGCACGGTTCAATGCCTGTTTGAGACAACCGGCGCCCGCACCCACGTCGAGGCGATGATCGAACAGCGGCTCAAAGACGCGCGCGACGCGCTCGCCGGCCTCGCGCTCTACCCTGAAGGAAGCGTCTTCTTCTTCGGCCTGCTCGACCATCTGCGGGGGCGTGAGAGTTGAGCGCGCCCACAGGCCCCGAACCGGCCGGCGCCGCCGACGCCCCCGACCCGGCGCTTCGCGATCGGCGCGATCGGAAGGCCGAGCACATCCGGCTCGCGCTTGAGCCGCGCATGCAAGGAGGCGCGAGCGCCTTCGACGACTACCGTTTCGGCCACGAGGCGCTGCCCGAGCTCGATTTCGACTCGATCGACCTGTCGACCGAGTTCCTTGGGCGCAGGCTCAAGGCACCGCTCTTGATCTCCTGCATGACCGGCGGCACCGAGATCGCCGCCCGGATCAATCGGAACCTCGCGCTCGCCGCCGAGGCGACCGGTGTCGCGGTCGGCGTCGGCTCCCAGCGCAAGGCGTTGGAAGACCCGGCCAAAGCTGATACTTTCCGGGTTCGCGACCTGGCACCGTCGGTCCCCCTGTTGGCGAATCTGGGCGCGGTCCAGCTCAACTACGGGATCGGGCTCGACGAGTGCCGGCAGGTGGTGGATATGATCGAGGCCGACGCCTTGGTCTTTCACCTGAACCCGCTCCAAGAAGCGATCCAGCCCGAAGGGCAGGCGAACTTCGCCGGCCTGCTCGACCGGATGGCCGTGGTGGCGGGCGCGATCGGGGTGCCCACGATCGTCAAGGAGGTCGGCTCCGGCCTCTCCGAGGCGACCGGACGGGCGCTGTTTCTACGAGGCTTCAAGATCCTCGACACCGCGGGGGTCGGCGGCACCAGCTGGGCGCGGATCGAGGCGGCGCGCGCGGACGACTCGGACCTCGGCGAGCTGTTCGCCGACTGGGGAGTCCGGACGCCGGAGTCGATCGCGGCGCTCGCCCGGATCGGCGGCGTGACGATCATCGGCAGTGGCGGTATCCGTCACGGCCTCGATGTCGCCAAGGCGCTCGCGCTCGGGGCGCGGCTCGCCGGCATGGCGTACCGATTTCTCGCTGCGGCGACCGAGTCGCCCGAGCGGGTGGTCGAGCGGATCGAACGAACGATTCGCGAGCTCAAGATCGCGATGTTTTGCCTGGGCGCGAGAACACCCGCGGATTTGACCCGGGTTCGATTGGACCGAAGGCATGGGAGCTGACCGCTCTTTAGCCTTCTGACGCTTGCCGGATTCTGGGTTCTAGATTCTCGATTCTGGATTTCCCATAAGGCTCTCTCGATGACCATGATCAGCTCTGTCAGCCCCATCGTTTCCCACCGCTCGCGCCACGACGAGCTCGTTCGCGCGCTCACGGCCCGCGAGCTGCACTTCCATCAACTGCCCCGCGATCTCTCTTCCGAAGAGGCGAGCGAGATCCGTCGGCAGGCGATCGAGCAGCTGACCCGGACGGAGCTCAACCACATCGGCCATCATTCGCTCGATGTGCAGCGCGCGAGCAAGCGCCACTGCGAGAACTTCATCGGGGTGGCCCAAATCCCGATGGGGATCGTCGGCCCGCTCGCCGTGCGCGGCCTCTACGCCGAAGGGGAGTTCTGGGTTCCGCTCGCGACCACCGAGGCGGCCCTGGTCGCGAGCACCAACCGCGGCTGCACGGCGATCCGCGAGGCGGGGGGCGCGGTGGTCCGGGTGGAGGATGTCGGCATGACCCGAGCGCCGGTGTTTCGCACCTCGGGCATCGAGCAGACCCAACGCTTTCTGGCCTGGATTCGCGATCATTTCGACGACTTGAAGGCGGTCACCGAGAAGACCAGCCACCACCTGCGGCTGCTCGACGTGCGCACCTTCGCGTTCGGCACCACGGTGTTCCTCCGCTTCCGCTTCGATGCCGGCGACGCGATGGGGATGAACATGGCGACCATCGCCTGCGATCGCGTGGTCTCCGACCTGATCGAGCCGGCGACCGGCGTGCCGTGCATCGGCCTGTCGGGCAACTACTGTGTCGACAAGAAAGCGGCCGATCTCAATTTCCAGGAGGGGCGCGGCAAGCGGATTTACGCCGAGGTCGTGCTCGGCCCCCAAGTGCTCCACGACGTGCTCAAGACCAACGCCAAGGCGCTGGTCGAGGTGCAATACCGGAAGAATCTACTCGGCTCGATCGCCTCCGGCTCCAAGGGTTACAACGCGCATTTCGCGAACGTTCTGGCCGCCTTCTTCATCGCGACCGGTCAAGACCCCGCGCACGTGGTCGAAGGGTCGCTCGGCGTCACCTGCATCGAGCCGCGCGGCGAGGATTCGGTCTTCGCTTCCGTCTTCCTGCCCGACGTGCCGATCGGCGCGATCGGCGGCGGCACCGGTCTGGAGACCCAGAGCGAAGCGCTCGCGATCCTCGGCGTCACGCCCGACCCGGAGCGCCCCGGGGTCGCCGCCATGCGCCTGGCCGAGATCCTCGGCGCCGCGGTGCTCGCGGGCGAGCTGTCGCTGATGGCGGCGTTCACGTCGCAAGATCTAGCCCGCGCCCACGAGAAGCTCGGCCGCGGCGTCGAACGCCCGGTGCTCTCCTTCGACTAGGCGCTCGGGCGCCCGAGCTTTCGTGCGACCGGTCCGCGTCTCCGTTCCCGGCAAGCTGATTCTGATCGGCGAGCACGCGGTCGTCTACGGGCGGCCGGCGCTCGCCGCGGCGATCGACCGACGCCTCTCGGTCACGCTCCGGCCGGGCCTCGAGGGTGCAGTCTCCCTGTGGCTCCCCGGAATCGACCACGCGGAACAGACCTCGTGGCCGGCGATCGCCGAGCATGCGGAACGGGCATTCTCCGCGTGGGCGCGGTTCGATGGCGAGCCGGCCGCCGATTTCGCCACCGTCCGCGGCACCGAAGCCGCCCACCTGGTCAAAGTCGCGCTCGGTGCGGCGATCTCCCGCTCGGGCCGCTCACCGCGCGAGCTGCCGGGCGCGGAGATCGACATCACGTCCGACCTTTCGGTCGGCTCTGGCTTCGGCAGCTCGGCCGCGGCGGCCGTGGGCGTGCTCGCGGCGTTCGAGGCCGCCCTCGGCGCGACCGTGGAAGATCGGGCGGCGCTGCTCGCCATGGCGCTCGAGGTGGAGCGGTGCCAACATGGCCGGCCCTCCGGCATCGATACCGAAACCGTCGTCCGTGGCGGATTGGTCTGGGCGGAACGGGCGGGCGAATCTCCCGGGCGGCTGGCGTTCACCGCGGTACCTGGCGGAGGAGCCGACCACCGCTCGCCGCTCCTGTGCGCCATCGCGGTCTTCGACACCGGCCGCCCTCTGCAATCGACCGGCGAGGTGGTCGCCGCCGTGGCGGCAGGGCGCCACCGCGATCCGCTCCGTTTCGACGAGACGCTCGATCGCTTCGAACGGGCCACGCGCCGCCTGAAATCCGAGATCGAAACTCCGACCGGTGCGCACGAGCGCCTGATCGAGTGCGTGCGCGAGGCGGAAGCGTGCCTCGAAGCGATGGGCGCGGTCCCCGAATCGGTCGCACGGCGGGTGCGGCGAATCGAAGCGGCGGGCGGCGCGGCCAAGATCTCAGGGGCCGGCGCGGCGAGCGGTACCGCCGCGGGCTCTCTTCTCGTGGTCGGTCCGGAGCCCGATCGAACCCCCGCTTCGTTCACGGACGCCGTCGCCCTGGCGCTCGTTGGTTGCGTCCGACGCGAAGTCCAGATCGGGGCCCAAGGTTTGCAGGTCGAGGAGCTTCTATGAGCAAAACCACCTTCGAGGCGCCGGCCAATATCGCCTTCGTCAAATACTGGGGCGTGCGCGACGCCGCGCTCTGCCTGCCGAACAACCCGTCGATCTCGATGACCTTGAGCCATTGCGTGACGACCTGCACCGCGGAGCCGATCGACGCCGCGGAGGACGAGATCTGGCTGGTCGAGCCGGGCGGCGGTTTCGCCGCGCCGAAGGCGGACTTCAGAGGCCCGATGCTGCGCCACCTCGATCGCCTGCGAGCGGAGCTCGGCATTCCTCCGGGCACCGGGCGGCTGCGGATCGCCACGCGCAACAATTTTCCGAGTGCCGCCGGGCTCGCCTCGTCGGCTTCCGGCTTCTCCGCGCTCACCCTGTCGGCCGCGAGCGCGCTCGGCCGCGGCCTGTCGCCGCGCGAGGCGTCGCTGCTCGCCCGACGGAGCGGCTCCGGCTCGGCCTGCCGCTCGGTGCTCGGCGGCTATGTCGAATGGTCGGGCGAGAGCGACGAGGATTCCTTCGCGCGACCGCTCGCCCCGGCCGACCATTGGGATCTGCGCGACGTGATCGCGGTGGTCGAGATCGGCCCGAAATCGGTGTCGTCGCGCGACGGCCATGGGCTCGCGGCGACCTCCCCCCACTACGCGCGTCGCCTGGAGCTGATCCCCGATCGCTTGGAGCGCGTGCGCCGCGCGATTGTGGAACGCGACTTCGCGACCTTGGGCGCCACGATCGAAGAGGAGGCGATCGACCTCCACCTGATCGCGATGTCGTCGCAGCCCGCGATCCACTACTGGAGCCCGGGATCGGTCGAGGTCCTGCGCGCCGTGCGCGAGCTGCGCCAAGAGGGGCTCGCCGCCTGGTCGACGATGGACGCGGGAGCCAACGTCCACGTGATCTGTGAGCCGGAGGCCGAAGCCGATCTGGTCGACCGCCTGGAGAGCCTGGGCAGCGTCGGCTTCGTGATCCGCGACGGCGTCGGCGACGGCCCGGAACGACTGACCGAACATCTGATCTGAATGTAGAGACGCCCCAGTCCGCCACCACGACAGAACCGGGTGCTGGCCGTCGGGGCGTCTCTACGCCCTGCGGCGACCGGTTCACATAGAATCCCGCCTTCATGCGCGCCCTTCTGATCAAGCTCGGCGGCAGTCTGCTGACCGACAAGGAACGCACCGAGACGGCGCATCCCGAGCGGATCGAGCGGCTGGCGCACGAGATCGCGGCGGCGCGCGAGGTGGCTGAATCGAACGGCGAGCGGATCGTGCTCGGTCACGGCAGCGGATCGTTCGGCCATGTGGCCGCCGCCGCGGCGGGGCTTGGAAAAGGCCCTCTCGCCTCGAACGCGCTGGCCGGCGCGAGCCGCACCCAAGAGCGCGCAGCCGCGCTCCACGCCCTGGTGGTCGAGGCGCTCCGCGCCGCCGGGCTCGCGCCGTTCTCGCTCGCCCCATCCAGTTTCCTCCTGTCGGATCGCGGTGTTCCGGTCGATCGCTTCCTCGACCCGCTGGCCCAAGCGCTCCGGCTCGGCCTCCTCCCGGTGGTCTTCGGCGATGTCGTGCTCGACCGCAGCTGGGGCGCCTCGATCGCTTCGACCGAAGCGGTGCTTTCCGAGATCGCGAGCGGACTGCCGGCCCTCGGGATCGAGATCTCGCGCGCGCTCTGGCTCGGCGAGACCGATGGCGTCTACGATGCGGCGGGCACCACGATCCCCCGTTTGACAAAGATCGAAGAGGCCGAAGTCGGTGCGGCGCGCGGCACGGATGTCACCGGCGGCATGCGTTTGCGGCTCGATACCTGCTTGGCGCTCGCCCGCCGCGGCATTCCTTCGACGATCCTTGATGGGCGCGCTTCCGACCGCCTGGCCGCCGCGATCCGTGGCGAAGCCGTGCCAGGAACGAGGATCGGCTAAACCGCGCGGCACGGCCTGCTATCCTCGGTGCCGCAGGGGCTTTCGATGGAGCTTTTGCCAGCAGTGAAGCTGTGATCGAGCGACGCCGGAAAGTGGTCGTGGAATAATGATGATCTTAGAATCCCGGCGCCCTGACTAGCCCTCACGCGCCGGAAGTTGGGGTCTGAACCTCTGAGCGTGACGCCAAGAGTCCATTCCGTGTCGCGAGGCGAAAAACAAGGCGTTTCTTATCTCCTACGCTCAAGTGGTGCTTTCCTCCAAGCGGGTCGTAGGAACAGGCGACGATCCTATCGATCACTTCTCGATAGATCTCCACGATCAGATCCAGGACGAAAGCACAGTCCGGCTTCAGGGTGCCGTCCAGTGCTCGAAGTAGGCTTCGCCCGCGCTCGAGCGCCTCTCTCGCACGGCCGATCAACTCGCTGACCAACGCACGCAACTGCGGGCTCGCCTGACGCTCTGCGAGGTCGGCAAAAAGCATCGGTTCGGTGAGACCGAAAGCTGCGAGATCGTCTGCCGCGAGATAGAGAAGACCCTCGCGGCCGGTCGCGAGGTCGGCGGCGAGGTCGCGCAGGATGTGTCCGAGGTAAGCGAAAAGGCCCAACTGACGTCCGCTATCGATAAGGTCGAAGTTTTCAGGAAGGCAGTAAGGTTCATTGGGCGCGGTACTGTGAGCCGCTACCAAATAGAGATAGATCGTCGTGGGCGCGACGGTCGCACCCTCTGCATACTCCAGGAAGTCTTGATACGATGCGAAGCGATGTTCGTCCAGGTCTCGGTGCATGGCAGCGAAAAAATTTCGCCAAAGGACTTCCGGTACGGGAAAACGCCAACTCGCATCGGCGAAGGCGTACAAGAGATCCGGAACGGCCGCGGGTAATCCTGGAGGAATATTTGTGTAGACCGGGAAAGCCCCCGCTCGACAGGCCATTACAGCCTGTTCCCAGAACTCCACGACACCGTGCTCGAAGGCCCTCGCCTGGGGTGCAAGCTCGGTCCGCGAAGGAATATCGTCGATTCGGTCATCGACTAGGCGCATAACGGCATAAAGGGCGCAGAAGGCTCTATACTTTCCCGGGTCCGCGAAATAACGACTGGTCAGGTACAGATTGTTTTGATCTTTGGACGCGATACCTTCGGCAACCGCATAGGACGCTGCCAGTGGGTCGCTCTCACGTACCGCATCGTCAAGAAGTGCCATGATTCCCTTTCCATGCTACCCCGTAGATCGTAACCGCCACAGCCAACCCATCGGCCGACTGCAGCCTTTATTCTTCTTACCAGACCCCGTGCGCCTACAGCAACGACATCAGTCGATTTCCTTGTGCCTCGAGAAATGCGAGGAGCGGAATCGCGTAGCCGACGAACACCGCGGCAAGCTCCTTCAGCTTGAAACCCCACGTGGGAGTTGCCTCCACACAGGCAAGGTACTCGAGCGCCTTGATGATCTCTTCTTGGTGTTCGCGGGAAGTCTGGCCGGACACTGCGGTGATTTTCTCAAGGTGCGAAATTGCCTCCTCGACAAGGAGGCGCCTGTTTGTCTTGAGGGCCGAATGGATAACCAACTGAGGATAGATATAGACGATCAGAACGATCGTCCCCACCACCGCCGCCAAGCCGTTCACGATCGGCGAAAAGCGTGCACCACCAAGCCACATAAAGTAGAGATAGGCTAGATAATTGACGTAAACCATCAGGCAAACCGACGCGAGTCGGAGATAACCGCTCGAGAGCTCATAGACCCGAACGACCGAATGGAGCTTGCGGAACCCGAACTGGCGAACAATGTGGACAAGGCGGAGCAGACACACGATACAAACGTGTCCTACTCCGATTCCAAAGGCCGAAATAAAGATCAGAATATAGTAGGGCCAAGAGAATGAACGAGAGAACGCAGCCGCGGTGCCGGACGCATTCTGCAGGTAGAGGGAGCCAGTGATTACGACCGCAGCAGCCAAACCGCCGAGCACCATCTTGGCGAAGGAACAGGAGCCACGGAAACGGCTGAGGAAGACTTGCCGAATACCTTCTCGATCCCCTCCCAGGACACTCTCAAAGGACTCGCTTGAAGCTAATAGTGCCTGTAGGCCGAAGATCGAACCCCAGTTGCAAAAGAAGATGCCAAGCGCGGCAACACCTAGCGCCCCATAGAGCCAAAAATCGGCCCCGGTCGAGATCAGACCCGCAAGAAAGGGGATAAAGGCCAGCACTGCGAACAAAACCCACGTCAACGCCGGCCCCAGTTTGGCCAAAACGGGCACGCGAAGTGGAATCAAAGGAAACGCCGTGATTCCCGCCTGGAGCAGCTGCCGGGCCCCGTCGATATCCTTGAGGCCGGATCGGGATCTCATTCCCATATTTTCTACTCCATACCGCAGGGTCGCCAACAAGATCCTCTACTATACGCTATCCAAGATCTCATCGCCGACCTCAGAAATTTTGCGGGTGAAAGGGTGAGTGCACTCTCGGACGGCGACGAGACCTCCCGAGGCCGAGCGAAACCAAAGACCTCATGACCCTAGCTAGAACACTCCTGGCTCCTCGGCGCCGCTGCCGCACTCGGCGCCGCCACTCTCCTCTGGCTGCTGAGCGTCCGGCTGCGCAACGTTTCGGATTGTCGATGTCTTTTGGGGACCGGCGTTTTTGTTGGCGAGCGTCGTCTACCGGCTCACCGGCCCGCCCGCAGAGCCGCGGCATCTGTTGCTGCTCGGGCTGGTCGCGATCTGGGCTCTGCGGCTCGGCGGGTACATTCTTCTCCGCGCCCACGGCAAACCCGAGGACTACCGCTACGCCACCATGCGCGCGGGCCAAGGTCCGCCTCCCCGCCGTGCTCGCCGCAACCTACGCGCTCGGACCCCAAGCGAGCGAGCTGGTGCGCGCTTACGCGCTGCGCACGGTGCTCGGCATGGCCGATTTCGTCGACCGGATGACCGACCGGGGCGAGCTCGCGCTCGTCGATCTCGCCGACCTGCGCCACTATTGCTACATCGTCGCCGGCCTGGTGGGCGAGCTGCTCACCGAGCTGCTGCTGCTCGACCGGCCGGAGCTTCTGCCCGTGGCCGAAGCGCTGCGCGCCCGGTCGCGGGAGTTCGGCGAAGGGCTGCAGCTGGTCAACATCTTGAAGGACGCCGCGAGCGACCAGACCGAGGGGCGCACCTATCTGCCGCCCGACGTGCCGCGCGCGGAGGTGTTCGCGCTCGCCCGGCGCGACCTAGGGCTTGCGGGCGAATACGTCCGCACGATTCAGCTGGCGGGCGCCGCGCGCGGCGTGGTCGCGTTCAACGCCCTGCCTGCCCGGCTCGCCCTCGCCTCGCTCGACCGCCTGGAGGAATCGGGTCCGGGGGCGAAAGTGAGCCGCCCGGAGCTGTTCAAACTCATCGCCCGTCTGGACAAGGCGCTCGACGCCGGCGAGCCCCCGGTCCCCGCGCCGGACGCGCACGAGCTGGCCGAGATCGCCGCCTCGATCTGGCCGGGCTGAGGATCAAGAAGCCGTCTTCGAGGCGCTGCCAGGTGCGCACCTCTGCTGTACTATTCGAAGCATGACCAAGAGCTATACCGCAAGGTACATGAAGATCGACTCCGGCTACATGGGGCAGCTCATCGAATGGCCCGAGGTCGTCACCGAGGGTGGCGACATCGAAGAATGCCGCTCGATGCTCCGAGACGCTCTGGAGGAAATGACCTTGGCCTATCAGCAACTGGGTAAGGAGATGCCTGCGGGAAACGACCTGTTCGAGCCGTTGTCCGTCGAGTTGGAGCATGTCCGTAAAACGGCGTGACCTGATCCGGTATCTGGAGACGAACGGTTTTCGCCTGCTTCGGGAGGGCGGAAATCACGGCCAACGAGATCTGCAAACAGGCGGGCTTGCCACCCAAGTTCTGATTGCCGCCGGGCTCATGGAGCGAAAAGAACCCGACCCCTCGAAGGCCGAGCGAGCGATTCCAAAGACCCCATGCCCCTAGAACACTCCTGGCTCCTCGGCGCCGCTGCCGTACTCGGCGCCGCCACCCTCCTCTGGCTGCTGAGCGTCCGGCTGCGCAACGTCTCGATCGTCGATGTCTTTTGGGGACCGGCGTTTTTGTTGGCGAGCGTCGTCTACCGGCTCACCGGCCCGAGCCCCGAGCCGCGGCATCTGTTGCTGCTCGGGCTGGTCGCGATCTGGTCGTTGCGGCTCGGCGGCTACATTCTTCTCCGCGCCCACGGCAAACCCGAAGATTACCGATACGCCACCATGCGCGCGGGCCACGGCCCGCGATTCTGGTGGGTGAGCCTGTTCACCGTCTTCCTGCTCCAGGGTGCGTTGGTGACGCTGATCGCGCTGCCTCATCTGTTCACCCAAGCCCAGGCGACCGCCCCCGGCTGGCGCTGGACCGACCTCGCCGGGATCCTGGTGTGGCTGATTGGTTTTGCGTTCGAGGCCGGCGGCGACTGGCAGATGGCGCGCTTCAAGGCCGACCCCGCCAACCGCGGCCGGGTGATGGATCGCGGCTTCTGGCGCTATAGCCGGCATCCCAACTACTTCGGCGACGCCGCTCAATGGTGGGGCTTCTGGCTGATCGCGCTCGCGGCCCCGGGCGGTGGGTGGACGGTGATCGGGCCGATCGTGATGACCTTCTTCCTGCTCCGGGTCTCCGGCGTGGCCCTGCTCGAGAAGACCATCGTCGAGCGCCGGCCCAAGTATCGGGACTACATCGAGGCCACTCCCGCGTTCGTCCCTTGGTTCCCGCGCCGGAAAGCGAAATGAGGCGGCTCGCCAGAACCCCATGCGCGGCTTCCTGACGTTCGTCGCGTTGCAGGTGGGGTGGTTTGCCTGCGTGCTCGGCGGCGCGCGGGGAAGGGTCTGGATCGGGCCGGTGGTGGTGGCGGTGCTGATCGCCGGCCACCTGGCGAGTTTTGTTAGAACGCGGAGCGGACGCCAACCTGCGGCTTTGCGCCACGAGATCGCGACCATCCTCTGCTTCGGCCTGGCCGGTTTCTGCGCCGATTCGCTCCAGTCGGGGCTTGGGCTGCTCGCGTTTCACGGCAACCCGACGAGCGGACCGGGCGCCTGGCTCGCGCCGCCATGGATCGCCGCGCTCTGGTTCCACTTCGGCACGGTGCTGACCGGACCGCTCGCCCCCCTGCGCGACCGGCGCCTTCTGACCGTCGCGCTCTGTCTGGTCGGCGCGCCGCTCTCTTACGCCGGGGGCGGACGGCTGGGCGCGGTGGTGTTTCACCCCGCGGGGTGGCCGAGCGTGCTGTCGATCGGCCTGGTCTGGACCACGATGTTGACGCTTGCGCTCCGCCGGGCGGTTCCTCCCTCTTCGAAGGAACCCAACCCCGGCGCGGCACTTGAACCTGGAGGAGGACGATGAAACGCCTGCTGATCGGCTTCTGGGGCGCCGTTTTGATCGCCATGATTTGGGTCACCACCTGGGCGAGTCTCGACCGGGACGTGTTGACCGCCGCCGCCGAGATCTGGCGCGACCCCTGGGGCCGGGCAACACTCTTCGACGCCTATTTCGCTTTCTTGGCCGTCTGGGTTTGGATCGCCTGGCGCGAGCGCACGCCGCTACGCGCCGCGCTCTGGCTCGCTCTGCTGCTGGTCCTCGGGAACATCGCGATCGCTCTCTATTTCCTGGCCGCGCTCGTGCGCCTGCCGCCGGGGGATTCTTGGGACGCCCTGTTCCGCCGCCGCGCCGTATCGAAGAAGACACGATGACGAGCGCCCCTCCTCCGGAACCGCCGACCACCGAGACCGGTACCCACTCGCCGCCTCTGGCGGTCCGCGGCTTTCTGCGCCTGCTCGAACGGAATCTGCTGCCCGACCGGGTGGTCCGCTTCGGCATTCGTCGGCTCTGCGCCGAGCGCCTCAAGGCCGAGACCGCCGGTGGTCCGAGCGCCATTGAGGCCCGCAAACAGGCGCTGATCGCCCAACTGCGCGCGAGCGCGGTGGCGGTCCACACCGGCGAAGCCAACACCCAACACTACGAGTTGCCGACCGCCTTTTTCCGCCGCCTGCTCGGCCGCCGGCTCAAGTACAGCTGTGCCTACTGGCCGGCCGGGGTGGACACCCTCGATCGGGCGGAAGAAGCGATGCTCGCGCTCACCGCCGAGCGGTCGGAGATCGCGGACGGCCAGTCGATTCTCGATCTGGGATGTGGCTGGGGGTCGTTTTCGCTCTGGGCCGCCGAGCGCTTTCCCGCCGCCCGAATTCTCGCGGTGTCGAACTCCGCGACCCAGAGAGCCTTCATTGAGGAGCAGGCGCTCGCGCGTGGATTTGCGAATGTCACCGTCCGCACGATCGACGCCAATGTCCTCGGCACCGAGGCGGCGCCGGAGGGTTTGCGCGCCACCGACCTGGCCGGCCGCTTCGACCGTATCGTCTCGGTCGAGATGCTCGAACACGTGCGGAACTACGAGGAGATGCTCGGCCGCATCGCCACCTGGCTCGGTCCCACGGGAAAGCTCTTCGTCCACGTCTTCTGCCACCGCGAGGTCGCCTACCCGTTCGAGGTCGAGGACGAGAGCGACTGGATGGCCCGCCACTTCTTCACCGGCGGCCTGATGCCCTCGGCCGACCTGCTGCCGCGCTTCGTGGCGCCCGCGGGAAAGGTGCCGCTGGCGCTCGAAGCGCAATGGCAGGTCGAGGGCACCCACTACCAGAAGACCGCCGAGGCCTGGCTCGCCAACCAGGATCGCTTCTCGCGCGAGCTGCGACCCCTGATCGCCGAAGTCTACGGCGGCGACTCTCTCCCAAGCGCCGCCACCCGCTGGTGGGTCTACTGGCGGGTCTTTTTCATGTCCTGCGCCGAGCTGTTCGGCTACTCCGACGGCGGCGAGTGGCAGGTCGCCCACTATCGGTTTGGGTTGGGGTGATCGCCGGGTGGGAGGTCTGTTGTACGGCACCGAGGGCCGGGATCGGAGACCGGATCAGAGCCCCGGATCGGGGACCTTGAGCCCCAAGGCACGCTCGAAGGATTCGTAGGCAGGGTCGGCGTGAAGGAGCGCGATGTTCCTCTGAATGCACCAGGTGGCGATCAGCCTCTGGGCGAGCGGCGGGACCGGGGCTCCTTTGGCCGCGAGGACCCGCGCGAAACCGGCGCTCGCGAGGCACAGTTCCTTGCCGCCGATGTCGTAGCGGGGGAAAGCTCCGAGCGCCTTCTGGGCTTTTTCCAGATCCGCGTCGTCGGGAAAGCCGCGCAACACCTCGGCGAGCACGAGATCCGCCGTGACCAGCGGGGCATAGCCGAGCAGCTCATGGAGCAGGTCGGTGCGCGGTGTCGCGTCGCCGCGAAAGTAGGCGATCCAGACCGAGGCGTCGACCAGGACCTGCATCAGCCCTTCCCCTTCTTCGCGACCTTCTCCCCCTCGCCATCCTCCCAACGGAGCCGCCCACGCAGGTCGCGGATCTCCCGCTGCTCATGGAATCGCACCAGCATCCGCAACGCCTCGTTGACCAACTCCCGTTTGGTCCGAATCCCCGTCGCGTGAAACGCCCGCGCAACCAAATCCTCGTCCAGCTCGACATTCGTGGCCATTTCGATCCCTCCAGTCTGTCGATTTTAGGTGCAGATCAATCGCCGCGCTGTGCGAATCTGTCATTTTCGCCTTCGATCCGAAAAATTTTAGGTGCAGACCTCTATGAAGTCTGTGCAGGATGATCTCGCAAGCATTTCAACGGAGTCCTGCGAGCGTCGCTTCGGACTCCAAATCGCACAAATTTCTTGGCAGGACGCACGAACGGTAGAGAGATTCGGTGACGCGACCAAGACTTCTGCACGATTCAATCGTTGCATCGCACAATTCTAGAAGTCAACCCGCTTCCCGGCGACAAAGTTCGCACAGACCTTCGCGATAATCGCACGAAGTGGTGAGCCATAGAGCGGCGAACGCGGAGGGGCGAGCCCAACCGGCCCTCAAGATGCACGGGCTCAAGCATTCTTCGCACATCGAGGCGGGTCTTCGGCTGCGATCCTTCGCTCGCGAAGGCGCTCGAACAGATGGTCTCGTAACGCAAGAGGCAAACCCGTCCACTGGATCTTTGGCATCACTCACCAAAGGTCATGCGGGCCAGTTCCTCCTTGAGGTGGCTCTGCTCGGCCGGGTCTTGTGAGCTCCCGAGGCGGTCGGCCAAGTCGAGGAAGTGCTTCTTCTCCTGCTCCCGTACCTCGAGACCCGACTCGATCAGCTCGACCAGGACCCGGTTTGCGCTGGTGCGACTCGACTCCGCGAGCGACTTGACCCGGAGGGCAACGGACGGAGGAAGGCTGACGCTCTGGCGGACGGATTTCTCGGCGGTCGGCATGAGTGGACATTACACCGAAATGCACCAACTCGCACCGCTCTAATCTAGAGGTGCGCTCCGCGCCCACCGCGTCGTTCCGAGCGCCTGGACGAACAGGCGCAAACTTCAATCCTGCATCCCGGCGGGCGCCACCTCAGCATCTTTGAGGGCTTGATACGTCACGCGGGGACGGCGGGGAACCTAACCACTGACGCTGACCTGGCCGTCCTAGCGATCGAGACTGGAGCTGAGCTGTTCTCGAACGACGCCGACTTCTCGGGTTTCCCCGGTCTACGGTGGACCGATCCGATGGCGTGAGCGGCATAGTGCAGGCCTGTGGGCCGTCTGACGCGCCGCCCAAATCGCCCTCCTCCCGAAAAAACCGCCCCCCCCCGCACTTCGGGCTCGACTGGTACGGCCTCACCGGCTAGCCCCTTTTCGCCTGAGTTCCCGGGAGCTTCGCCGGTCATGGCGGCGGACACCATCCTCGTTGGTTTCCTGGGCCCTTTCACCTGTGCGAGCGGGTCCGGCTTCCTAGGGGCCACCCAAAGAACAACCAGCGCAAGGATAAGCTGCTGAAGCTCGGCATCCGGCCCCAGGATCTCCGGAAGAAGGGTCCCTCGGCGAAGGCCAAAGCTCTGGCCGACGCCAAGGGGAGTGAAGGGGTGTCCGTGAGCGCCGAGGTCTAACTCGGCAATCACCCCGGCCGGGAGGGGGGGCATCCCCTTCCGGCCGTTGTTGGAATTCTAGTCCAGGAAGAACGGCGCCCGCAACCGCCCTTCGACTTCCCGGTGGCTTGAGCGCCCTTCGACTTCGCTCAGGGACCGCTCGAAGCCAGGGGACCGCTACTCCGGGTCGAGATGCGCGCGATCCGAGTCGCCCATTTCGACTTTGCCGTCGGGGAAGTACTCGCGCCAGCGGCGGGAGACGGTGGCGGCGGTCTCCGGATCGGCGAACAGCTCTTTGGGAAACCATGGCTTGGTGCGGGCGTCGATCAGAATCGGCGCTTGGTACGACAGGTGGTGGCGCACGACGTCGGTCGCCGCGGCGTGGATGTCCGCGGCCGGCTCGAACCGGGTGAAGGTCGTCCAGAGAAAGTTCATCGCGCTTGCCGCCGCCCGCTTCGGCTCGTCCGAAAGCACCACGAGCGGCCAACGGCCAAACGCCGGGTGTTTGGCGAAGCGGGCCGCGGCGCCCGGTTCCGCCGCGAACGACGGGCCGCCGATCACCAGGCAGCCGGGGCAGAAGACGTACACCGACCCGCAACCGATCGGCAGCTCCGGCGCTTGGAATTCGCGCGGCAGATCGCGAACTGGGGGTCCCAGGCCGAGCCAGACGCCTTTGGAACCCTCGTTCACCTTCGGGCCGGAATAGTCGAGCGTATCCATCGACAGGTTCGAGAAGACGTACAGGTCGGTCTCCGGCCTCGTCCGTTCGAGCAGATGAGTGAGGGTGGCGCGAAAGTCTCGGAGATCGACGGCCTGGTCGGTGACCAACAGAAACTTGGTGAGCGACAGCTGCCCTTCGCCCAGGATGCGAAACACGCTAGCCATCGCTTCGCGCCGGTAGCGCTCGCGGACCACCGCGCCGGTGAGCGAGTGGTAGCCGGTCTCGCCGTACGACCAGAGATCGAGCACGCCGGGCATCACCAGGGGGAAGAGCGGCGAGAGCAGCTCTTGGAGCAGATCGCCGAGGAAGAAATCCTCTTGCCGCGGTTTGCCGACCACGGTCGCGGGATAGATCGCGTCTTTGCGATGCGCGATCTTCTCCACCTCGAACACCGGATAGTCGTGCTGGAGCGAGTAGTAGCCATAGTGGTCGCCGAACGGCCCTTCGGGTCGCCGAACGTGCGGCGCCACCTTGCCGATCAGAGCGAATTCAGCGTTCGCCACCAATGGATGCGGACCGACCCCCTCGATCAGCCCGAGCCGCTCTCCGGCGAGCAAAGACGCGAGCATCAACTCGGGGACGTTCTCCGGCAGCGGCGCGATCGCCGACAGAATCAGCGCGGGCGGCCCGCCCAGGAAGACTGTGACCGGCAGCGCTTCGCCCCGCGCCTCGGCGACCGCGTAGTGAAAGCCCCCCCCTTTGCCGATCTGCCAGTGCATGCCGGTGGACTTTTCGTCATGCACCTGGAGCCGATACATCCCCAGGTTGTGGCCGTGGCCGTCCGGGTGTTCGGTGTAGACCAACGGCAGAGTGACGAACGGACCGCCGTCCTCCGGCCAGGTGGTGAGCGCAGGAAGCCGATCGAGCCGAACCTCGCCCCGGTTCCGCGTGACCACTTCGGAGACCGGTCCGGAACGCCCGCGCTTGGTGCCCACGTGGAGCGCCTCGAACGCGACATCGCGCGCGCCCCAGAGCTTGGCGGGGGTGGGAGGCAGGATCTCCTGGGCGAGCGAGACCAGGCGGCGGATCAGCGCAAACGGCCGTTTGCCGAACGCGATCTCGGCCCGCCGGGGGGTGCCGAACAGGTTGGTGACGAGCGGAAAATCGGCGCCGCTCACTCGAGTGAAGAGGAGGGCCGGGCCACCCGCCGCGATCACGCGGCGATGGATTTCGGGAACCTCCAAACGGGCATCGACCGGCGCGTCGACGACCGCAAGATCGCCATTGCGCCGCAGTTGATCGAGAAAGGCACGCAGATCGGGAAGGGTGGGTTCGCGCATCGGAAATGGAGTGTATCCGGACACGGGTAAGCTCTGCCGAAGACCGCGACGGCAGCGAAGAGACACTCTCCGCCGCATTTTGCCAGGGCGGTATGACGAAGATTGTCCGGTTCCACCGCCGCGGGGCCAAGCCCTCGCCTGGACCAACCTCCACGCAACCGCCGGCATCACCTTTGCTTGATTAGAACCGCAAAGAGCTTGATTCCTCCGATGACATCTTCGATTCTTCGCCGCGGGTAGGTCCCGATCATGCGCAGCAGGCTACGGCGGGTTGCGGCGGGGCTGTTTGTGGTCCTACTGGTCGCCGGCGCGGCCGGCCTGGCAGTCCACCTCTACGGCGGCTACCGTTTCGATCGCGCGGTTGCCGAGTTGGAGACGTTCCTGGGCACCCGGCTCGACCTAGACCTCGCGCGATTCAACCGACCGTCGCCACCTAAAGACGACAACGCCATTCGTGGGTTCATCATCGCCTCGAAAGCACTCGACCTATCGCAAGACGAGAGAGAGAATCTGAACGCCGTGCGAGACCTCCCTTTTGACGCCTGGCCGGCGTTGGAAGTGACCCGAAAAGAACCTCAAACGGAACCCCTGGAGATGACGGAGCGCCTCCGCCTCCTGATGGCGAAATACCGCCACGGCCTCGAATTGCTCCATCAGGCGGCCGAGCGCAAGCACTCCAGCTACGGCCTGACCTTCCGCAGCGGCCGGGAGCCCGTATTGCCCATCCTCTTCTTTGCCTTGACTGAAACCAAACTGCTGACCGCGGAGGCGCGGTTGGCGTTTGCCCAAAGGGATATGGAGGGAGGCCTGCGCGCAGCTCGAACCCTGTCCCGGCTCGGCGACTGCCTCGACGAGGAGCATCCCGAGATTTTCCACTGGATTGCGGTCTCGATCGAGAGGTCGCTCAACCAGCTCGCGCTCGAAATGGCATCCAGCCCGGAACCGTGGGCCGCGCGGACGTCTCTCCTTTCCGGCCTGGCGGCGCTCCTCCCAGTCCAAGACCGGTCGGCGCTCATTGAGGAGAGCTTGCTTTTTGACGCCCTGGAGCAAAGCCTCGCCGCGCGCGACGCTTGGCGCCGGGTCGAATGGCGCTCCTTCTCTCCGGTTTCCGGTTTTGTGACCGGGCCTTTGGAAGGATCTCGAATCCTCTCGGGCCATCGGCAAGTGCTCGGGTTTGCGCGCCGCCCGATCGGAAGGCTCTACCAGGAGCGAAACTTCTCACCCGACCGCCTCGACGAGTTAGCCCGAAGCGCTTTCTATTTCGCAGCCGTGAGCCAGGTGGTCGCGAGCCAATCGCAGCTTACCCGGGCCGCTCTTGCCCTCCGGAGCCTCGGACTGGCCGACGGAAGATACCCGAGGGAGCGCCCGAAAATGCCGGCGCTGACTCGCAACGAACCCGCTACGGGCCGGCGCATCACCTATCGCCTGCTCGAAGACGGTTCTCTCCGCCTGGAGGCCGAGGGAGCGGAAGAGCTGTGGAAGCGCACCGGCCCCAAGGCTGGCCGCAGGTATACCTTCCGCGTCACGCTGCCGCCACCGCCTGCGCCGTCTCGAGCCCTCTGATGACATCTTCGATTCTTCGCCGCGGGTAGGCCCCGATCATGCGCAGCAGGAGACTCTGGCTCTGTGTCGCGCCGGCCGTACTCTGCCTGGCGAAAATCTACTTTTCCAGACCGGTAGATTCGTTCGACTTGGGAGCTTCCGCTGCGGTCCTGCTGTGTGTCTCTTGGATTTCCCTATTCAGCCTGGCCGTCGTCTTCTTGCCCCTCCGGCTCGCGAAGGTGTTGGCCCTCGCCATCACTTTGGGGCACGCGCTGCGTGTGGGCGGGCTGCCGAGCCTCGGGCACCTTCCCGTCCCCGGAACGTTCGTGTTTCTGTTCAGCGCCGTGCTGATCGTGACCACCTGGGAAAAGGCAGGCGCTGAGCCGAATGGCGACGCGATTCCCTCATCCGGAGCCGATGACCGTCTCCTCGGTCTGGCCGTGCGCTTGCGCCGGCTCCTGTTGGGCGCTTTGGCGGTCTCGCTCTGCATCATCGGATGCCTCGAAATCATCTCCGCCCGACACCTCCGCAAAGCGCAAGCCGAGAGCCGCGCATTGGCCGCGAAGCTGGCCGGGTATGGGAGCGTCGTGCAGGAGCTCGATGAATTCAAACGGTTGAGGTCCCAGCTCGAAGCAAAGGTGCAAACGGTCGAAAGGCTTCGGAAGCTCCCCTCTCTTTCCGGGGCCGCGTTCGAATACGGATTCCTCGTCCAAGAGGCCAGCCTCGCGCACGGGGTTCTGCACGTGCGCGGGCTCGTCGACGGAGACCGCACGGCGGACCAGCTCCGAGGCCAGCTGTTCGGGAAGTCCATCGAGCTGGAAGTGTCTTCCGTCCGCGAAAGAGATGCGACCCCGAAGAACCCTCGGTTCCCGGGCGGAGGAGTACAGGTTGATCTGCGCACTCAGATCGGGAAAGGCTTTCTGGACAGGCTTGCCGCAGCCGAGGGACCGGCGGAATGATCCTCAAGGAGCCGGCCAAGCGCCCCGTCGGCCATCGCGCGCTCGTGAGCGCCGTGGGCGTTTGGACCGCGGCGGTCGCCTTCGCCGGTCCGCTGCTGATCTATCTGCTGTGGCTCCATCCCTTGAGAAGCGCGGAGATCCAAGCGACGCAACTGCGATCGACGCAACTGCGAGAAGAGATTCAGGAAAGCCAGGCAGTGGAGGCAACTGACCCCTCTGAATTCCTTCGCGAGATGGAAGACCTCGGCCTCGAGCTGGCGTATCTCGAGAGCATCCTCCCCAGCCACCCTCCCTCGACCCAATTCCCGGAGACCCTCCGTCTTTTGGCCGCAAGCGAAGGAGTCCGTCTGGTCCGATTGGAGCCGGAAAAACCAGTCCTTGCCGGCGGGGTCGGCGTTCTCCCCTGGCGCGCCGAACTCCGGGGCTCCCTCGTCGGCATGGCATCGCTCATCTGGAGCTTCGAACAGACGGACCTGATCCTCAAGGTGACGAAGCTCCATCTGCTCCGCCTCGGGGATGGCAGCTATCGGCTCCGCCTCCATCTCGATTCCTTTTACGCCGTGGAACCCGAACCGTGATGCGCAGCAAGAGGCTCTGGCTCGCTGTCCCGCCCGCCGCAATGAGCCTGATGGTCGGCGGATTCGCCTCTGCGAGCTGGTCTCGCGCCCGGGAGCAGTTTCCGTGGGACACCGTGGCGGTCTGGGGAGAGCGTGACCGGCCGCTCTACACGCTGTTCATCTGGGTATTGGGCGACTCTTTTTCTCTGGTTGCCGCGACGATCCTCTGGATCTTCCTGTTCGGCCTGCTCGTGGTCCGTCTGCCCGAACGGGCCGCGAAAGTGCTGACGCTCGCAGTGGTCTTCGGCCAGGCGGCGATCGTGGCGTTCTGGCACAAGGGGTTCCCGCTCCTTTATCTCGGGGCGGCGGCGATGATCGTTCCCTGCTGGGCGCGGGCCGACGCGGCGGGTCATGGCCGGAGCGACACCTGGCTACGGCGGGTTGCGGTGGGTCTGGTCACGGTCCTGTTTCTCGAATGCGCGGCCGGCCTGGCACTCCACTTCTATGGCGGCTACCGTTTCGACCGGGCGTTCGCGGAGATGGAAGCGTTCCTCGAAACCCGGCTCGACCTCGATCACCCGCGTTTTTCCCGACCGCCGCCACCCGACGGCGAGAACGCTTTGCGCGGGTTCATTGCCGCCTCGGAGGCGCTCGACCTGTCGCCGGAAGTCAGAAAAGACCTGGGCCTCACGGAAAACCTTCCCCTGCACGCCTGGCCGCCGTGGCAGGCGAGCCGAGATGACAAACCTCCGCCTTCTCAAACTGAAGGGGAACCACCGGCGACGAGTGAGGAGGAGCGCCCTCCCATCGCGATGGCGGAGCGCTTGCGCCTCGTAATCGCAAAGAACCGCCGCGGCCTCGAACTTCTCCACCAAGCGGCCGAGCGCGAGTGCCCCAGCCACGGCCTGAGCTACCGCAGCGGCCGGGAGCCCGTGATGCCCGACTTGATGATCCCCCTTATGGGGGCCAAGCTGCTGTCCGCAGAAGCGCGGTTGGCTTTTGCCGAGGGGGATGAGGTGGGAGGTCTGCGCGCCGCTCGAACCCTGGCCCGGCTCGGCCGCTGCCTCGACGAGGAGCACGATCTGATCTCTCATCTGATTTCGATCCCGATCGAGAGGGGGCTCTACCAGCTCGTCCTCGAGGCGGCATCCGGTCCGGAACCGTGGGCCGCGCGCCCCTCTCTACTCTCGGGCCTGGCGGCGCTCCTCCCGGCCGGAGACCGGTCGGCGCGCAACGAGGAGAGCTTGCTTTTGGACGCCCTCGAGAGCAGCCTCGCCGCGCGCTACGCCTGGCGCACGGTCCCGTGGCGCAGTGCCTCTCCAGTGCCGGTATTTGTCTTGGGCCCACTGGAAGGCTCTAAGATCCTGACGGACCAACGACAAGTGATTGAGCTCGCGCGCCGTCCGATCGGAAAGTTCGACCAGGAGCGGCGCTTGCCTTCTGGCGGCTTCGTCGAAACCAAAGCGGGTGGTTACTCTTTCGTCATCAGGCGCCAGTTGGTCGCGACGCTAGAGCAGCTCGCGCAGGCCGCCCTTGCCCTCCGGCGCCTCGGCCTGGCCAATGGAAAGTACCCGAGGCAGCGCCCGAATTCGCCCGAGCTGACCCGGAAGGAGCCCGCCGCGGGCCGGCTGATCACCTACCGCCCGCTCGAAGACGGCTCTCTCCGCCTCGAGGCCGAGGGGGCGGCAGCGCTGCTGAAGCGCAGCTATTTTCTATGGCATCACGGGCGAAATGGGTATGTCTTCCGCGTCACGCTGCCGCCACCGGTTGCGCCGTCTCGCCCCGGCCAGCAGGGCGGTGGGCAGACGTCTCCTTCGATCCTGCATCTCTTCTCTCCTCATTGAGTGGGTCCATCCACACCTCCGGCCAAGAGTCGCGCACCGCCAGCCCCGGGCCGGTCAAATCAGGCGGGGTACATGGTGGAGCTTGCCAACCTTGCTCGCCGACACTACGATTCCCGTGATACAGGACAACCTCCACTTCGTCATCGAGGATCTTCTATGAACGGCGAGGCGGATCGATCGACGCGCTGGCGGGTGGTGATCGAGCAAATGTTCGAGGAGATCCGCGCGGGGGAACCGCGGGCGGAAGCCTATTGGGCCCTATTTAGCCCAGCAGCTTGCGTTCGGGCCCGTGTTCTTCTACGCCGTCATCCTCGCGGTCCGAGAAGGCAGCATCGCGCCAAACGATCTGAAGCTCCTCCGGCAGGTGGTTCCACTGGCGCTCGCTCTCCTCGGAGCCCTGCCGGACGGGAACGGCGGAGACCCGACCCGCCTCCTTCTGCTCGCGCGTCGGCAGGCCCTGGCCTTGACGTTGGGTCGCCGCCAACACCTCACCCGCCTCGCCGCCCGACTTGCGCTGGAGAGTTCGAAGCTGCCCTATGACCCGGTGCCAGACCGGCTTCAACGACCCTATGAAGTGATCGGCTGGAATCCACCCCCGGTAAACCTGAAATCTCAGTAGATCGACCGCCGCCGCCCCGCTGCCCGGACCTGCCCTCCGCTGAGGTGGTAACCTACCGCTGGGAGAATCAGCCATGAAAACCGCGACCGCGCTGAGATTCGAAGGAGAGGTCACCGAGGATGGGCAGCTTCACGTCGAGCTTCCGTTCGGAGTCTTACGCGGGCCTGTCGTAGTGACCCTAGAGCCGCGACCTGAGGAAACTCTGGTGTTGACCGAGGAAGATCTTCGAGGCGCGGGCCTGACCGCAGCCGAGATCGCCTCCTCGCCGGAGGTCGGAGCCTGGGCCGGGGATCGCGAGATTCCGAGCGGCGCCGAATACGTCGAGCACCTTCGCGCGGCCTCTTCGCGCTACTCCTGGTGAGCGACGCGATCCTCGATACCTCCGTGCTGATCGACCTGCTCCGCGGCTTCCAACCGGCCAGGGAGTGGTTCGAAGGGCAGGGACGTCACCGGATCGCGTCGGCGCTCACGCCTTGAACCCGAGGGCGAACAGAAGAGCGACCCGAACCTCCTGCATCCGTGCGGCAGGGAGTGTCGTGAGGAGAGCCCCGACGCGCCCCTTCGAGACGGTCTGAACATGGTCCAAGTTCACAGCGCAGGTCCGGACCATGCCGTCCTCGTCGGTAAGGACGACTTCCGAGCGGATATCTCTGACCGTAGAAGTAATCGGTGCGATCGTCACTTCGCCCAGGTAGTCGAGAACGCAGTCCCGGGTCAGGATGAGCACGGGCCGGGTTTTGTCAGGGCTGGCAAACCGATACCACCGAACTTCCCCGCGTTGCATCAGTCAACCCAGACCTGCTCGCTTTCCCACACATCGAACTCCCCCTCCCGAACGGGGTGCCGCGCATAACCCGCCCGATGTTTCTCCTCAAACACCTTCTCTTCCATACGAACGAGCGCCTCTCGAAGAGCGTCACGGGTGAAAGCGGAGCGGTTGGTTCCCAGCGTATGGGCCGCGCGATCGACCTCCTGAACGAGAGATTCGTCGAGAGTCATCTGTACGGTCTTCACCTGTCGACCCTCCTTGCAGTAGCTATTCTGTTCCACATCCTTTAGAGAATCAAGGCTACCGCTCCCCCAACGCCGCCTTCGCCTTATCGATCTGCCCGGCGTACGCGCGCAAGGTTTCCGCCACTCGTTCGATCTCGCGGGCCGCTTCGTCCCAGCGGCGGGCTTCGATCGCTTCGCGGACTCCCGGCAGGGTTTTGACCCCGTAACCGGTGTAGAAGCCGGGGGCGTAGATTTGGTGGATGTACCAGGGCCGACCGGGCAGCCCTTCGGGCCGGGTGAGTGCGCGTTCGGTGCCGATCAGCAGTTGGCCGAGCTCGGTCAGCTCAGGCGTCTCGTAGGGGCGGCCCGAGCGGGCGCGCTCGGCGGCCGCCTGGGTGTACGCCTTGGCGCTCTTTTGCACCGCGGCGACCGCGTTCTGGAGCGGGGCGAAGTTGAGGAACGGCACCGGATCTTTGGGCTTGGGGGAGACGTAGGTCTGGCGCGGATCGAACACCTGGGCGTAAATGCCGTCGGCGATCAGCCGGTTTTCCTGCTCGGTCTCGGTGCGCAGGGTGTCGGCCAGCTCGCGGACCTGGGTCTCGTAGCCCGCGACGTTGTCGGCAAAACCGGTGAACTCGAAGGGCAGAATGTCGGCCTGGGCGATCCGCAGAACCATCCGGCCGGCGGTCTGCGCGAGCGCCACGCCGTAGGTGAAATCCGGATCGACGAAGCGGACGAAGTGATCGAAGCTGTCGTAGGCCGTGTGGTATTGGCCGTACTCCTCTTCCCCGCCGTAGCCGAGATTGACCGACGCGATACCCAAATGCTGGAGGAACGGGGTGAAGTCCGAGCCCGAGCCGAGCGCAGCGATCCGCAGATTCGCCCGCTCGCGCGCCTCGCGCTTCTCCTCTGCGCTGCCGGTCAAGCGCTGAACCGAGCGGGCGCGCTCGAACACGCTCACCCCTTTTTCCGGATCGACCACGTCGCGCGCGACGTCGTTCAAGAACGCTTCGAGCGAGTGCGAACCGCCGAGCCCGAGGAAACCGCGCGCGTTGCTGTCGCTGTTGATGTAGGCGACCGCTTTGGCGCGCAGCTCGTCGGCGTGGGTCTCGACCCATTCAGTCGAGCCGAGCAGCCCCGGCTCTTCGCCGTCCCAAGAGGCATAGACAATCGTCCTCCGGGGTTGCCAACCGCCCTTTACGAGCGCGCCGATCGCCTTCGCTTCGGCGAGCATCGCGACCTGCCCAGAGAGCGGATCGCTCGCACCATGAACCCAGGCGTCGTGGTGGTTGCCGCGGATGACCCACTGGTCGGGCAGCTCCGCGCCGCGGAGCGTCGCGATCACGTCGTAGGCGGTCGCCATGTCCCAGTTGAACGCGAGCGCCAAACGCACCTTGGCCGGCCCGGGACCCAGGTGATAGGTGATGGGCAAGGCCCCGCGGTACGACTCGGGCGCCACCGGCCCGCCGAGCGCGCGGAGCAGCGGCAGCGCATCGGCATAAGAGATCGGCAGAACGGGGATCTTGGTCAGCGTCGCGGCGTCTTTGAGCGCGATCCGCGGCGCGTCGGCCGTGGCGCCGATGCCGGGGGTGAGCGGATCGCCCGAACGGAGCGGCGCATCGGCGACCGAGCCGCGCTGGACCGCCTGGTCGCTCCGCCACCCCCCTTTGGGGTAGACGTCGCCCTGGGTGTAGCCATCCTCCGCCGGATCGGAGTAGAGAATGCAAGCCAGCGCGCCATGCTCCGCCGCGACTTTCGGCTTGATCCCGCGCCACGAACCGCCATAGCGGGCGATCACGATCTTGCCCTTCACATCGATGCCACGCCGCTTGAGCTCCTCATAATCCGCGGGGATGCCGCGGTTGACGTAGACCAGCTCGGCCGTCACATCGCCGTCGATCGAATAGACGTTGTAGGGAGCGAGCATCTCGGCCGTTTGGCCGGAGGTCGTGTCCCCGGGGATCGCGGGCTCGGTGAGCGAGGCGACGAACCGGGTCGGCGCCAACAGCTCCAGCTTCCGCGACTTCGGGGTCGGGAAGAGGACGCGAAACTCTTCGATCCGGGTCTCGAAGCCGAACGAACGGTAGAGCTCGGCGATGTATTCCGCGTTCTGCTTGCCGTACGGCGAACCGAGATGGTGCGGGCGCGCCGAGAGGTGCTTCATCCAAGCGCGCTGGTCTTCGGGGTTCAGCCCACCATCCAACCGCTGTTCGAGTCCGCGCTCGGCAGTCGAGCGGTCGGTGGAGAAACCGAGCAGAGCCGAGGGCTCGCGCGTATCGGCGTGGACGAAACGGACAACGAAGAGCAGGGCGAAACCGAGCCGGACCGATCGGCGCATGAAACCTCCGAGACAAGGGGGTGAAAAGGGCGCAAGGACCAGGGCGACCCTAGCACCGGCTTTCCCGAGTGTAAACGCTCCGCTCTCACCCCGCCCTCACCCGGACTGCCTCGCCCCCCCAAACAGATCCGCCAGCAGTTCGGGCGAAGGAGGATCGACTGCGATGCGGAGCGGCTCGCGGTTCGAGTAACTTTGGGCATGGCGCGAAAACAGGCGTGCCGCTTCAGACCGGCCGCGCGACCGGGCGAGGGCCGAGGCTCGCGCCGCGGTCGATTCGGCGAGCTGGAAGTCTCCGGTCTCGGCGTAGGCCGCCGCCAGGGCGTCCAAGACCGCGCCGTTTTCCAGGCGGGTGAGCTCGACGGCGCGGCGGCCGAGGCGGACCGCTTCGGCGCCGTCGCGGACGGCGGGGTCCGACCAGGTGGCGAGCAGCCGGGCAAGGCGGGCGAGCGCCACCGGGTTGTTGGGCTCCCGTTCGACCAGATTGCGCAGGCTTGCAACCGCCTCACTGCCGCGACCGAGTGCGGTGAGCGCGAAGCTTTCCAAGAAAAGTGAGCGGCCGTCGTTCGGTTCGAGGCGGGTCGCTTCGCCGTAGCGGAAGATCGCCCCGCTCCAGTCGCTGCGCGAGAGCGCCAGGTCGCCCAGCCGGGCGTGCGCGGAGGCGAAGCTCGGGTTCAATCGCAAGGTTCGTTCGAGCCGTTCGATCGCCTCGGTCGTCCGCCCTCGGCGCAGACGTGCGGCGGCGAGCTGGTATTGGGCCACCGCGTTGCCCGGCGCGATAACCACCAGCTTTTCGTACAGCGGTTCGGCAAGGTCCGCCCGATCGCGGGCGAGATAAAGCTCGGCCAAGTTCGAGGTCGCCTGGAGGAAGTCGGGATGGATCTCAAGCGCCCGGCGATAGCTTGCGATCGCCTCGTCGGTCCGTCCGGCGGTAGCCAGGCTCACCCCCAAATTATTGTGGGCGATCCACGCCTCCGGGTTCCGTTCGATCGTAGTCCGCCAGAGGGTGTCGACATCGTGGTACATCGGAACCTGGCGCCAGCTGAGCGCAGCCAGGGCGAGCACCCCGGCTGCGGCCGCGATCTGGCCGCCGAGTCGGAAGACTCGCTCCCGGCCCGCGATTTCGTTCGAAACACGCCCGAAGGCGCTTGCCGCCCCTGCTGCGAGTAGCGCCAAGAGCGGAGCGGAGGCCAGATAGAGGAAGTGATCGGCTACCCAAGAGAACAGCATCGGGTAGACGTTCACGAAACCGAGGGCAGGAAAGATCATCGCGCCGTAGCAGAGCGCCGCGGCGAGCGGTCCCCCCCCGATCCGTCGGCGGAACGCCCAAAGGGCGACGAAGGCGGCGAGGACACCCAGCGGAAACAGCCACTGTGCCGCGTCGTACGCATCGATCCGCCAACGGGGATAGATGAAGATCAAGGGCTCCGGCCAGAGCAGCTTGGCGACGTAGTGGCAGAGCGCGCGACCGGCGACCAGGCCGCGCTCGACCAGCGAAAGATCCCAGGCCTCCCCCTCCGCCCCGACCTTCACCCGTTCGAGGTTCGCGGTGATGCGCGCAAACGCCAGACCGAGCGCGAACATCGGTGCCGTCCACCCCCAGGTCGCCGCGCGCAGGCGGCGCGATTTCCAGGTGTCGATCACCAGAATCACCACCGGCAGCGAGACCGCGACCGTTTTGGCGAGCAGCGCCGCAGTGAACGCGAGGAGCGCCAAGGAGTAGTCGATCGCCGGCCTCCGGCGCTTCGGAACCGAAAGCTCCACCGGCGACCGGAAGCGGAAGTAGAGAAGGAGTGCGGCGAGGAAAAAAACGGCGGAGAGGACGTTCTTCCGCTCGGTGATCCAGGCGACCGATTCGACGTGGATCGGATGGACCGCGAACAGCGCTCCGGCGAGCAGCGCCCCGGGCACGCGCAGCTGAACGAGCAGCCGCCAGAGGAGGATCGCGGCGAGGGCATGGAGTAGGACGTTGGTGAGATGGTAGCCGGTCGGGTCGAGCCCCCAGAGCTTGTACTCGACCCAAAACGAGGTGAAAACCAACGGGTAGTACTGAGGTGTTGCGCCGACCTCGGTCCAGATCCGTCCGAGCCCGCCCGGCTCTTTGAGCAGCGCGTTCTCGGTGACGTAGTCGTCGTCGTCCCAGATGAACCCGGCGCGTAGCACCGGCAGGTAGGCGGCCAGGGTGATCGCCAGCAGCAGGAGCGCCGGCAGGGCAAGGCGCCAGGCCGGGGTCTTGGGGACCTCCGCGTGTACGACCACCAGGTGCGGGGCGGTGCTCGCAGTCTTCGGCCCGTGCTCTTGGGGGTTGCGGCGTCGGTGTGCGGATGCGCGTGCGGCTCTTGGGTGCATCGAAGTGAAGCTCCCCGATCGAGGATTTTCCTCCTATACGCGCAAGATGCGAAATAGTTCCAGGGTGGGTGCGCCCATGTGCAGGTTCGCGCCATCCGGCGAGCTTCGAACCTGCCTATGGCGGCGCCTTGCGCTCCTCCGGTTCGAGAATCAAGCGCGCGCTCCGGTCCCAGGTGAAGTAGCTCCAGGTCCAGTTGACGAAGACACTCACACGGTTGCGGAAGCCCACCAGGTACATCAGGTGAAGGAAGAGCCACATCAGCCAGCCGAGCCGGCCGGTGAAGCGGAGACCGCCGGGGAGTTCGGCGACCGCGGCATTGCGGCCGATCGTGGCCATCACTCCTGGATTGAAATAGCGGAACGGCCGGGCCGGACCGGCGCCGCCGCCACCGACCTGCCGGGCGATCTGCTGTCCGACATAGCGTCCCCCTTGGATCGCCACCTGGGCGATCTGCGGCAGTTGCCTGCCTTCCGGGTCGAGCGAGCCCGCGAGGTCGCCGATCGCGAAGACGTGCTGGTGCCCGGGGAGCGATAGGTCCGGTTCGACTCCCAGCCGCCCGCCCCGGCCGGGGGCGATCCCGAGCAGCTCGGCGAACGGCATCGCCTTGATGCCGGCGGTCCAGATCAACGACTTGGTCCGGATTTCGAGGCCGCTCCCCAGACGAACCCCCTCGGCCGATGCCGAGACGATTCGTTCGTTCAGCCGGACCTCCACCCCCCGCGCGCGCAGCACGGCGAGGGCATGGCGCTGCGATTTCGGGTGAAACGGGGACAAGAGCTCCGGGCAGCGCTCGACCAGGATCACCTTCGCGAGATCGACCGGAAGATGAGGATAGTCGCGGCGCAGCACCTGGCCGATCAGCTCGATGAGCGCGCCCGCCATTTCCACGCCGGTCGCGCCGCCGCCCACCAGGACGAAATTCAGAGCCCCACGTTCGAGCAGGGTCGGGTCGACGTTGGCCGCCTCGAACTGCGCGATCACGTGGTTGCGCAGCGCGAGCGCCTCTTGGAGGGTTTTGAGGAAGATCGCGTGCTCGGCGACCCCCGGGATGCCGAAGTCGTTGTTGGTGGCGCCGGGCGCCAGGATCAGATAGTCCCAGGAGACCGGTTCGCCGTCGGCAAAGGAGAGCGTCCGTGCCGCGAGGTCGATCCCCGTCACCTCGCCGAGCCGAAAGTCGAAGTTGCGTTGAGAATGGAAGATTCCGCGCACCGCGTGGGCGATCTCGGACGGTTCGAGGCCCGCGGTCGCAACCTGATAGAGCAGCGGCTGGAAGGTGTGGAAGTTGTTCTTGTCGATCAGCAGGATGGAGACCGGGGCGTGGCGGAGTCTGCGCGCCGCGGCGAGACCGCCGAAACCGGCTCCGACAATGGCGACTCTGGGCTTGGATTCCATCCCTACAGCATACCGGTTGGCTCTCCCGGCCCGAGGCGGATCCAACGGGAGCAGACCGACATCACCGCCTCGGGCTGCTCGGCACCCACCGCCTCGGCGGTAAACCGGTCGATCTCGGCCGGTTCGATCCCCGCTCCTCGCAACGCGTAGCGCGTGGCGCTCACCCAGGCGAGCGGGTGGTGCGAACGGAGCGAGACTGACAGGTCGGGATAGCGGGGAGCGTCCAACGGAGGCATGAAAATCCCTCTCTTTTCTACAAGACACCAGAACGGCGAAAACGTTTCACGCTCGGCTCGTTGGCCGGTCGGGGTCTATAAGGTAAGACTCCGCCCGTTGGGAAAAGTTTCACCGGGAACTTCCCCACTCCGCCAACATCGCGGCGCCCGCGCCAAAATGGCCCTTCCCTTCGGGAAGATCGCAGCTTCCGGGCCACCATTGCTCTTCTTTCCACCGTGAATGCCGTTTTCGGGCCAAGAGCGCTGTGGGTAGACGACCACCACCGCTGCCTGTACAATAATACGTACAGCCAAGGAGTCCACCGTGAATGCCATCTCCTACACCGCCGCCCGTGCCAATCTGGCCAGCACCATGGATCGGGTTTGTAACGACCATGAACCCCTCATCATCACCCGCAGCGGCGAGCATTCGGTGGTGATGCTCTCCCTCGAGGATTTCCAGGCTCTGGAAGAGACGGCCTACCTCATGCGCAGTCCGGAGAACGCCCGGCGGCTTCTCTCCGCGACGGGCCAACTGGCAGCCGGGAAGGGTGTGGAACGGAACATCGCGAAGTGAAGCTGATCTTTGCGGACGAGGCCTGGGAGGACTACCTCTACTGGCAGACGCATGACAAGCGAATGGTCCAGCGGATCAACAAGCTGATTCAGGAGATCCGGCGCGAACCGTTCGCAGGCATCGGCAAGCCGGAGCCGCTCAAACATGCCTTGTCCGGCTTCTGGTCCCGTCGAATCACCGACGAGCACAGAATGGTCTACAAGGTCGAAGGCGACGCCCTTTTGCTTGCACAGCTGCGCTACCACTACTGAGAAGCGGAGAACGCGGGACCCGCGGTCTTTTTCCTACAGGAGTTAAAAATGGTGGAGGCGCTAGGATTCGAACCTAGGTAGGGCGAAGCCCGGCAGATTTACAGTCTGCTGCCATTGTCCACTCGGCCACACCTCCAAAGAACTGCGTGCTGCTTGCCCTGGTGCTTACGAGGGAGCCGGCACCCGGGCTTGAACCGGGGACCCCCTGTTTACAAGACAGGCGCTCTACCGCTGAGCTATGCCGGCGGGCGCCTGGGGTCACCCCCAAGAGCGAACGCGGAGTTTACTTCGGGGTAGGCCTGGTCCGCAAGGCCCGCTGGCGCTGGCGGACGGCGTCGTACAGCACGGCTGCGGTGGCCGTGGCGATATTGAGCGATTCGACCTGGCCGCGCATCGGCAGGCCGATCAGGCGATCACAGCTCTTGCGGGTCAGATCGCGCAGGCCGTTCTCTTCGCCGCCGAGGCAGATGACCACTTTGCCGGTGAGGTCGATCTCCCACGGGGGATCGCCCGCTGCGTCGGTGCCGTAGATCCAGAAACCCTCTTTCTTGAGCTGGGCGATCGCCATCGACGAATTGGTGATCCGCTCGATCGCGAGCCACTCGCTCGCTCCGGCCGAGGTTTTGACCACTGTGGGCGAGATCGGCGCGGCACCGCGATCGCGGATCATCACCTTGCCCACTCCGGCGCCCTCGCAGACGCGCAGCACGGCGCCGAGGTTCCTCGGATCTTGGACATCTTCGAGCAGCACGCGGAAGTCCGGATCGGCGGAGGGCGTCTCGGCTGCGGGGGCCGACGCCGCGTGAACTTCGGCCACCAGGCCGTTGTGGGCCGGACCGGCGAGCGATGCAAGCTCGCCGTCCGCCACGTCGCGAATCTCGATCCCGTGCTGCCGGCAGAGGTCGGCCACCTGGTTGCGGCGCGCCCCGGCCCGGCTTCTCGCGACCAAGACGCGCAGAATGTCCTGCGGCCGGTGCCGCAGTGCTTCACGGACCGGATGGAAGCCGTAGAGGAACATGGGGAAAGGCAGAGCCGTACGCTCCGGCTTCAGACCTCTAGGATCTGCGCTTCCTTCTTGGCCGTCGCGGTACCGACCTCGGCGATGTAATGGTCGTGGAGCTTCTGGATCTCGTCCAAGCCCCGCCGCTCATCGTCCTGGCTGATCGCGTGGTCCTTCTCCATCTTCTTGAGCTTGTCGTTGCCCTCGCGCCGCGCTTGGCGGATCGAGTTCTTTGCGTGCTCCGTGATGTCGTGGGCTTTCTTGACGATCTCGCGCCGACGATCCTCGGTGAGCGACGGGACCGGGATGCGGATTACTTTGCCGTCGTTTGACGGGTTGAGACCGAGATCGGCCTTCATGATCGCCCGTTCGATCGTCGCGATCTGCGACGAATCGTAGGGCACCGCCAACAGCATCGCCGCGTCCGCCACCTGGAGGTTCGCGAGCTGGTTGAGCGGGGTCGGAGTGCCGTAGTACTCGGCGACCACGCCATCGAGCAGCTGGAGCGAGGCGCGGCCGGTCCGCAGGTGTTTGAACTCGTGGTGGAGATGATCCACCGCATGCTTCATTTGGAGCTCGACTTCGAGGAACAGATTCTTCATGTCATCCTCCATCGCGTGTCAGGCGTCGCGAACGACGGAACCGATCCGCTCACCGCAGATCACCCGCCGAATGTTACCCGCAACGCCGAGATCGAAGATTGAGATCGGAATGCGATTTTCGCGACAGAGGCTGATCGCCGCCGCGTCCATCACTTGAAGGTTCTTCTCGAGCACTTCTTGGTAGGTGACTTCGCGGAGCAGACAGGCTTGCGGGTCGACGTTCGGATCGGCGGAATAGAGGCCGTCGACCTTGGTCGCCTTGAGCAGGATCTCGGCGTGGATCTCGGCGGCCCGGAGCGCCGCGGCGCTGTCGGTCGTGAAGAACGGATTGCCGGTGCCGGCGCCGAAGATCACCGCCCGACCCTTCTCGAGGTGGCGGATCGCCCGCCGCCGGATGTAGGGCTCGGCGATCTCGCGGATGTCGATCGCGGTCTGCACCCGGGTCGAGACGCCCCGCTTCTCCAGCGCATCCTGGAGCGCGAGCGCATTGATCACCGTCGCGAGCATCCCCATGTGATCGCCGGTCACCCGGTCGATCCCCCGGTGGCTGGCCGCGAGCCCGCGGATGATATTGCCGCCGCCGACGACGATCGCCATCTGAACGCCGAGGGCATGAACCTCCCCCAGCTGATCGGCGATGTCGGCGACGACGGCTTCATCCAGACCGAACGGCTTGTCGCCCATCAGGGCTTCGCCGGAAATCTTGAGCAGAATCCGGCGATAGGCCGGTGTCGGGCCCTCGCTCACTTCGGTCCGGCAACCGCCAGAACTTCGGCGGCGAAATCTTCCTTGCGCTTCTCGATTCCCTCGCCGAGGCGGAAGCGGACGAAGCGGCGGATCTGGATGTTCTCGCCGATCTTGGCCACCTTCTCGACCACCAGCTCGCCCACGGTCTGATCCGGGTTCTTGACGTAGGCCTGCTCCAAGAGTACGGCCTCCGAGTAGAACTTCTCGATCTTCCCCTCGACGATCTTGTCGATCATCTTCTCCGGCTTGCCAGCGACGATCGTCTGCTCGCGATAGATCGCGCGCTCGCGATCGAGGACATCGGAAGTGACCTCTTCGCGCCGGACGAACCGAGGCTCGGCGGCGGCGATGTGCATCGCGATGTCCTTGACCAGCTCCTGGAACTGATCGGTGCGCGCGACGAAATCGGTCTCGCAGTTGACCTCGACCAGCACACCGAGTTTGCCGCCGGCATGAATGTAGGAGCCAACCGCCCCCTCGGCGGCGATGCGGCCCGCCTTCTTGTCCGCCGCCGCCAGGCCCTTCTTGCGCAGCAAGTCGACGGACGCTTCGATGTCGCCCTTGGCCTCGGTGAGAGCCGCTTTGCAATCCATCATCCCCGCGCCGCTACGCTCGCGGAGCTCTTTGACCATCTGAGCCGTGATATCCATGGCGGTACTCCTTCTTTCCTGGTTTTGCAGCCCCGAGCCTGCGGGCGGGACGGCGCAGAGCCGAGGCTCCACACCGAGACCTAAAGTCGAAGAGTCAAATCGCGATCGCCCGGAAGCTGGAGCGATCGCATCAAACAAGCGAAAAGGTCAGCCCGGGAAACCCATCGACTGACCTTTTCTGGTGTCGACGCAGCCGGACCTCCAAAAAGCCCGACCCGCCCATGATCCGAGACGGCTAGACCGCGGACGCACTCTCCATGCCGGAACTATGTCCCGACGGCGGTGGTAGTGGCGGGAGGGGAGCATCCTTGGCTTGGATTTCCTGATCGCGCTCGAGCTTGCCCGATCCAGCGAGGTAGGAGTCGGCAATGCGCGAAGCGAACAGTCGGATCGCACGGATCGCGTCGTCGTTGCCCGGGATGATGTAGTCCACCAGCTCGGGATCGCAGTTGGTGTCGACCACAGCGATGACCGGGATGCGCAGCTTGATCGCCTCGGAGATCGCGATGTCTTCCTTCTTGGGGTCGATGACAAAGAGCGCGTCTGGGAGCTGATTCATCTCGCGGATACCTTCGAGGTTCTTCGCCATCCGGTCCCGTTCGCGATCCAGACGGAGTTTTTCCTTCTTCGTCAAGGTACCGCTCGGATCGGAAAGACGCGCTTCGATCTCCTTCAGTTTCTGGATCGAGGTGCGCAAAGTGACGAAGTTGGTGAGCGTACCGCCCAGCCAACGGCTGGTAACGTAGAACTCGCCGCAGCGAGCGGCCTCTTCGGCCATCGCTTCCTGCGCCTGGCGCTTCGTGCCGACGAACAGAATGCGCTTCCCCTGGCTCGCGAGATCATGAACGAACTCGGAAGCCTGCTCGAAGAGCTTGAGCGTCTTTTGCAGATCGACGATATAGATGCCATTGCGCTTGCCGAAGATGTAGGGCTTCATCTTCGGGTTCCACCGCCGGGTCTGGTGTCCGAAGTGGACGCCAGCTTCCAGCAGCTCCTTCATGGTGACTCCGACCAAGAGACCCTCCTTACCTAGCGCTTGCTGAACTGGAACCGGGCGCGGGCGCCGCGCTGGCCGTACTTTTTGCGTTCTTTCTTGCGCGAATCACGGGTCAGCAGACCGGCCGACTTGAGACGGTCGCGCAACTCACCGTTCCAGATGAGCAGGGCGCGCGAAATGCCGTGTCGGATCGCTCCGGCCTGGCCTGCGCTGCCCCCTCCCAGAACCGTGACGGTGATATCGAACTTCTCCGCCGTCTCGGTGAGCAGCAACGGCTGCTTGATGACCATTTTCAACACTTCGTTGGGAAAGTAGTCGTCAAGGGTCCGTTCGTTGACCTTGACCTCGCCGCTACCCAGGCGCATGAAGACTCTCGCGGTGGAGGTCTTGCGCCGACCGGTGCCGTAGTAATGAACGTCGCTCACGTATCTCTATCTCCTGTTGGCTCGCCGCTTTGGCTCGAATCAGATCGCCTGGGTGACGTCGAAGGCGGCCGGCTGTTGAGCCTGATGAGGATGCTCCACACCCGCGTACACCTTGACCTTGAGCTTCAAACGGCGGCCGAGCTTGTTCTTCGGCAGCATGCCCCAGACCGCCCGCTCGATCATCAACTCGGGGCGGCGCTGGCGCAGCTTCTCGGCGGTCTCGGCCTTGATACCGCCCGGAAATCCGCTGTGGCGATAGTAGACCTTCTGCTGCTCCTTCTTTCCGGTGAGCACCGCTTTCTCGGCGTTGATCACGACCACGAAGTCCCCGGTATCGAGGTGCGGCACGAAGTTCGGCTTGTGCTTGCCCATGATCAGACCGGCGACCACGCTCGACAGGCGACCGAGAGGCACGCCGGCCGCGTCGATCACCCACCATCCGCGCTCGATCTCGGACGCCTTGGGGCTGTAGGTCCTATTCATCTCGTCTCCCCGCTTGAGCGGTCTCAACGACCCGATTCCCGGGGGAGCCGACTTTCGGCTGCCAAGATTGAAGGGTCGAATTCCAAAGCACTGATTTCAAACGACCAGCCCGCAACGACGATTCGAAGATGCGCTCTGGGGTACCCGGCTCGCGGGATTGCCGATGGGCAGCTCGAAGTGTTCCTCGACTTGGCCCTCGGCAAAAAGAGCCCCGCCTTTGCCAGGCAAAGGACCTCCGATATTAGGGATGGAGGGTGACGCTGTCAAGGGGAGGGGTGCGGAGAAAGTTGGCGCCCGGGGACACGGAAGTCGATGGCGGCGAGAAGATTGCCCCTGCACTGGCGGTAATACGGCAGAAATTCTCGCAATTGTCAAGATTGCCCCGCCGTTTTACGTCCTTTAAGATGGGTTTCCTCCGGCCCCCTACCTGCGCCCCCCGATCCCGGGTCGGCCCGGGTCTTCTACCCACGGAGAACGAGGAGCAAAGGTCCCCCATGTCTGAAGCGAAACCGGATGTCAAAGCGGCGGATCGTTTGAAAGCGATAGAAGGCGCGCTCTCCCAGATCGAGCGCCAGTTCGGCAAGGGCGCGATCATGCGCCTGGGCTCGCGGGAAGGGTTCGTGATCGACGCGATCCCGACCGGCTCGCTCGCGGTCGACTGGGCGATCGGGATCGGCGGCTTCCCGCGCGGGCGCGTGGTCGAGGTCTTCGGCCCGGAGTCGTCGGGCAAGACGACGCTCGCGCTCTCGGTGGTCGGCCAGGCGCAACGAAAAGGCGGCACCGCGGCGTTCATCGACGCCGAGCACGCGCTCGACGCCGAGTATGCCAAGAAGCTCGGGGTGGACATCGACAACCTTCTGGTCTCCCAGCCGGACAACGGCGAGCAGGCTCTGGAGATCACCGAGATGCTGGTCCGTTCCAACAGCGTCGATGTGGTGGTCGTCGACTCGGTGGCGGCGCTGGTGCCCAAGGCGGAGCTCGAAGGGGAGATGGGCGATTCGCACGTCGGCCTCCAGGCGCGGCTGATGTCGCAGGCGCTGCGCAAGCTGACCGCGATCGTCGCCAAGTCGAACACCTGCCTGATCTTCATCAACCAGATCCGCGAAAAGATCGGCGTCATGTTCGGCAGCCCCCGAGACCACCACCGGCGGCCGGGCGCTCAAGTTCTACTCATCGGTGCGGGTGGATATCCGCCGCATCGCGTCGATCAAAGACGGCGAAACGGTCACCGGCTCGCGGGTCAAGGTGAAGATCGTCAAGAACAAGACGGCCGCACCGTTCCGCCAGGCCGAGTTCGACATCGACTACGGCGAGGGGATCTCGCGCGCGGGCGAGTTGGTCGATCTCGGGGTCGAGCACAAGATCGTGGTCAAGAGCGGCGCCTGGTTCAGCTGCGGCGACATCCGGCTCGGCCAGGGGCGTGAGAACTCGAAGCAGTTCCTCCGCGAGAATCCGGACCTCGCCGACGAAATCGAGGTCAAGGTGCGCGAAAAGCTCGGCATCCCCGGCACGCCCCCGCCGCGCAAGCCGGTGGCGGCGGTGGAAGAGTAGGGGAAGGGTTCTGGACGTAGGGGCGGACCTGCGTGTCCGCCCTTGACCGCAGGCCCTAACCCCAGGACCTGCGTGTCCGCCCTTGACCGCAGGTCCTACCCCACCCAGGCCGGACACACGTAGGCTACCCCTACCCCCCTTCCGGCGTCTTGGTGGTGACGTTCTTGAGCGCCGGGATCTGTTCCATCAGCTTGCGCAGGTCGATCCCGGAGAGCCCTTCAATCACCGCGGGGAGCTCCGCGATCACCTTCGCGATATCACCGGTGATCTTCGAGGCGCCGATCCCTTCGCCACCGGTCGAAACCAGGGTGATCCGGTCGGTCTTGCCCAACGGCTCGGCGACCGCGCGGGCGATCTCGGGCAGCGAAGCGATCAGCAGCTGGAGCACGGCGGCCTGGTTGTATTCCTTGAACGAGTCGGCGCGCTTCCTCATCGCCTCGGCTTCGGCCGTGCCTTTGAGCGCGATGATCTCGGCCTCCGCGGTACCGGTGACGCGCAGCACCTCGGCCTGCGCGAGACCCTTCGCGCGGGTCGCCTCGGCCTGCCCCTTCGCCTCCTGCTCGACCCGGGAGCGGAACGCGGCGGCTTCGGTTTCGACCTTGTAGCGCTCGGCGTCCGCCTGGCGCTTGACCGTCGCTTCGAGTTCCTTTTCGCGCCGCTGGATCTCGCGCTCCTGGACCGTGATCTGCTGCTCTTTCTCGATGATCGAGACTTGGATCTCTTCTTTTTTCAGCTCCTGAGAGGTCTTGGCCTTCTGGATGTCATAGGCCAGATCGGCCTCGGCGCGCTTCAGGTTGACCGCCCCGTCGTACTGCGCCTTTTGGGTCTCGTAGTCGCGCTGCGCCGCCGCGATCTGGGTGTCGGCGGCAAATTTCGCGACATCGCCGAGCTGGCGCGCCTGCGACGATTTGATGTTCGCGTCGCGATCCGCTTCGGCCTGCGCGATGATCGCGTCGCGCTTGATTTCGGCGATCTTCGGCTTGCCCAGAGCGTCCAGGTAGCCATGGGTATCGCGGATGTCTTTGAGCGTGAACGAGACGACCTGGAGCCCCATGTTTTGGAGGTCGGCGACCGCCACCTCCTGGACCGAAGAGGCGAACTGATCGCGGTTCCGATAGATCTCCTCGACCGTGAGCGTGCCGATGATCGCGCGCAGGTGCCCCTCTACGGTCTGGCGGGCGATGTCTTTGATCTCGGGGATGCTTTTTCCCAGGCACTGTTCCGCAGCGGTCCGGATCGAGGCCTCGTCGCCTTTGATCTTCACTTGGGCGACGGCTTCGACGACCACCGGCACACCCGGTTTGGTGTAGACCTCGGGCGTCGTGATGTCGAGTGTCATGACCTGGAGCGAGAGGAGATCGACGCGCTCGAGCAGCGGAAAGATGAACGCGCCGCCGCCGGTCCGAATGCGGAAGCCGGTGGTCTCGGACGAGCCGTCCGCCTGCTGCATCTTGTGCTTGCGCCCCGAGATGATCATCACCTCGTTCGGGCCGACCTTCTTGTAGCGCTTCGCGATCGCGATCAGCAGGACGAAAAAGACGAGCGGGACGATGAAGAAGACAAAGACGGCCGCCTGGGTGCCGTAGCTTTCCATGACTCGAACCTCCCCCGATCCGCTTAAGAGAGCGGCCGGACGTAAAACGTATTGCCGAGAGTTTTCTCGATGACGACCAGGCGGCCCTTGGCAATCGCGGCGCCGTCGACCGCTCGCGCGGGCGAATTCTCCCGCCGGCCGCGCACCAGGTAGGCGATCTCGCCCATCCCCTCGGCAGGGATCGCCGAAATCACCTCGGCCTCGCGGCCGGTGGCTTCGGCGACGTTGTACTCGCTCCCCCCTTGGGTCTGCTTGAACAACCAGTCGAGCGCGAGGTAGGCGGCGAAAGCCAACGAAAAGCCCGAACCGGAAGCGACCAGAAGCCCCGGCACGACCGAGTAGCCCAGAAGGTAATGGGCGACGATTCCGCCGCCGCCGAAACCGGTGACGAACGTCGCCGCGGTCGTCCCGGAGATCGGGTGCGAATGGCTCGCATCGACCGAGTCGAGGTGCCCAGGAACATCGTGCCCCCCGATGTCCACATGGCCCCCCCCGCCGCCGATCATGTCCGAGAGCCAACCGACCACCCCGGTCATCAGGGCATAGACAACGCCCAACCCAAGCAGGCAGATGTAGATAAGACCGACGCTCATGGCCACCTCCGAAGACACGGCCGGGCGGTCTTAGGCATACGACTCGATCGGCGGGCAGGCGCAGACGAGGTTCTTGTCGCCCCAGACGTTGTCGATCCGCGCCACGTAGGGCCAGAACTTTCGTTCGCGCACCCAAGGCAACGGAAATACCGCCTGCTCCCGGCTGTAGGGTCGAGTCCACTCCGTAGCGAGCGCCGCGTCCGCCGTGTGGGGCGCATTCTTGAGCGGGTTGTCGAGCCGGTCCATCCGCCCCTCTTCGATCGCCCGGATCTCTTCGCGAATCGCGATCATGGCATCGCAGAAGCGATCGAGCTCCGCCACCGACTCGCTCTCGGTCGGTTCGATCATCAGCGTGCCGATCACCGGAAACGACAGGGTCGGCGCGTGGAATCCGAAGTCCATCAGCCGCTTGGCCACGTCCTCCGCCTCGATACCGACGCTCGCCTTGGCCGGCCGCAGATCGAGGATGAACTCGTGGGCGACCCGACCGTTTTCGCCTGAGTAGAGGATCTCGAAGTGCGGTCCCAACCGCGCGGCCATATAGTTGGCGTTCAAGATCGCCAGCTCGGTCGCCCGCCGCAGTCCGTGGGCGCCCATCAGGGCGATATAAACCCAAGAGATGGTAAGGATGCTCGCGCTCCCCCACGGCGCCGCCGAGACCGGCCCGATCGCCTGGGCGCCGCCGGTCGCGATCACCGGGTGACCGGGCAAGAACGGCGCGAGATGGTTGGCTGTGCCGATCGGCCCCATGCCCGGACCGCCGCCGCCGTGCGGGATGCAGAACGTCTTGTGCAAGTTCAGGTGGCAGACATCGGCACCGAAATCACCCGGCCGACAGAGGCCGACCTGGGCATTCATGTTGGCGCCATCCATGTAGACCTGGCCACCGTACCGATGGACGATTGCGCAGATATCGCGGATGCCCGCTTCGAACACGCCGTGGGTGGATGGGTAGGTGACCATCAGGGCGGCGAGCTCGTCGGCATGCTTCTCCGCCTTGGCCGCGAGGTCGGGGATGTCGATGTTCCCCTTCTCGTCGCAGGCGACGACCACGACTTTCATTCCGGCCATCACCGCCGACGCCGGGTTCGTGCCGTGCGCCGAGACCGGAATCAGGCAGACGTTGCGCCGTTCGTCCCCGCGGCTCCGATGATAGGCGCGAATCACCATCAACCCCGCATACTCCCCTTGCGAGCCGGCGTTCGGTTGCAGCGAGCAGGCGGCGAAGCCGGTGATCTCGCACAGCCAAGCCGAGAGGGTCTCGAACAGCACCCGGTAGCCATCCGCCTGGTCGACCGGCGCGAACGGATGGATCGCGCCCACCTCGGGCCACGAGAGCGGGAACATTTCGCTCGTCGCATTCAGCTTCATGGTGCATGAGCCGAGGGCGATCATTGAGGTGGTGAGCGACAGATCGCGCCCTTCCAACCGCTTGATGTAGCGGAGCATCTCGTGCTCCGTGTGGTGGCGATGGAAGATCTCGTGCGTGAGGTAGGGTGAGGTCCGTGCGTGCAGTTCCGGGAACGGCGCGCCGGAGGTCGCGATCTCGCGCGCGGTGATCGCCGGGATCGCAGGGATCGCAGGGCCGGCCGCGCCGCCGAGCGCCTCGGCGAAGATCTTAAGCAGCGTGTCGAGTTCCTGTTCGGTGGTCGCCTCGTCGAGCGAGACACCGACGGTCCGCTCGTCGAGCTTCCGCAGGTTGATCCGTTTCGAGAGCGCAGCGCCGAGCACCGCAGCCGCCTCTTTCCCCGCCGGCAGCTCGATGCGGAGAGTATCGAAGAACGGTTCGTCCGGCAGGCGGCAGCCGAAGGAGGCGACGCCTCGGGCGAGTGTTGCGGCGAGCCGGTGGACCCGCTCGGCGATCTTTCGCACCCCTTCGGGGCCATGGTAGACGGCGTACATGCCGGCCATCACCGCGAGCAGAACCTGCGCGGTGCAAATGTTGCTCGTCGCCTTTTCGCGGCGGATGTGCTGCTCGCGGGTCTGCAGCGCCATCCGGAACGCCACTTTGCCCGTGCGGTCGCGCGAGACGCCGATCAGCCGCCCAGGCATCTGGCGCTTGAACTCCTCGCGGGTCGAAAGGAACGCCGCGTGCGGACCGCCGTAGCCGAGCGGCACGCCGAAGCGCTGCGCCGACCCGATCGCGACATCGGCGCCGAATTCGCCCGGCGGGCGCAGCAGCGCGAGCGCCAGCAGATCGGTCGCGACCACCACGCGCGCCCCGGCCGCGTGCGCCCGTTCGGGCAGATCGCCGTAGTCGAGGACCCGGCCGTCGCTGGTCGGGTACTGGAGCAGAATCCCGATCAGGCTGGAGAGATCCTTCGCTCCGGCACTTCCCAGAGCGAGATCGACCGCGGGATCGCCCACCCGAATCTCGATCCCGAGCGCTTCGGCCCGCGTGTGGACCACCGCGATCGTCTGCGGATGGCAATCCGCCGAGACGTAGAACGCCGCGCGCTCGTCGCGGGCCAGGGCGGCGCACATGTGCATCGCCTCGGCCGCGGCGGTCCCTTCGTCGAGCATCGAGGCGTTCGCGATCGGCAGCCCGGTGAGGTCCGAAACCATCGTCTGGTAGTTCAAGAGCGCTTCCAGCCGCCCTTGCGAGATCTCCGCCTGGTAGGGTGTGTACTGGGTGTACCAGCCGGGATTCTCCAAGATGTTGCGCTGGATCACTCCCGGCGTCAGGCAACCGTAGTAACCGAGGCCCAAGAACGATCGGTGCACTTGATTGGCGGAGAGGATGCCGCGGAGCGTCGCGAGCAGATCGTGCTCACCGATCTCTTCCGCTCCGCCGGGAGAGGCCGGGGACGCGAGGTCGAGCGGTCGGCCGAGCCGGATCGCGGCCGGCACCGTCTCGTCGATCAGCCGGTCGAGCGAGGGGACGCCCAACCGATCGAGCATGGTTCGGACTTCCCTCTCGTTCGATCCGAGATGGCGGCGCGGGAAGGTGTCGACCGCGCCGAAACCGGGCTCCGCGGCAGTCGTCATGGACTACCCCTCACCGTCGGCCGCGAAACGCTCGTACTGCTCGGCGCTCATCAGGCTCTTGATGTCGTCGGCCGAGGAGAAACGGATCTTGACCAGCCAACCCTCGTGGTGCGGGTCTTCGTTCAGAATTTCTGGGTCTTCGACCACTGCGTCGTTGATCTCGATGATCTCGCCCGCGAGTGGCGTATAGATCTCGGCCACCGCCTTCACCGATTCGATGGTACCGATCTCGTCGCCGGTATCGAAAACCTGGCCCACCTCGGGCAATTCGACGAACACCACTTCGCCGAGCTCGGCTTGGGCGAACTCCGTGATCCCCAAGGTACAGATGTCATCCTCGACCCGTACCCACTCGTGCTCCCTCGTATACAGATAGTCGCTGGGATACATGTTCTGTGAATGCCCTCCAGGTCGGCCGGACTAGAATCGGGCCGGATAAACGTCGGCGGGGACATCCAGGGGAGACTCCCGCCGCGGATGGTGAACTTCGGCGCCAAGTTATAGCACCGGCCGGAGCCGGCGAAAGACCTATTTGCTCCGTTGGTAGAACGGAGTGGTGGCGATCCGTGCCGGCAGCCGCTTGCCGCGGACCTCGATAGCAATGGGCGTGCCGACTTCCGATCGCCCCACCGGCACATAGGCGAGGCCGAGCGCTTTTTGAAACGTCGGGCTCCAGGTGCCGCTGGTGACCGCGCCGACCGGGACACCCTCGACGATCACCGGATGCCCCTCGCGGGCGATCCCGCGCCCTTCGATCTCGAACCCGGCGAGCCGGCGTTCGATTCCGCGCGCCTTCTGCGCGACCAGCGCGTCACGCCCGACGAAATGCCCTTTTTCGAGCTTCACCACCCACGAGAGCCCGGCCTCCAGAGGCGTCGTGGTCTCGTTGAGCTCGTGGCCGTAGAGCGCCATGCCGGCCTCCAGGCGCAGCGTATCGCGCGCGCCCAACCCGGCCGGAACCAGTCCGTGCGCAGCACCCGCTTCGAACAGTTTGCGCCAGACCGTAGGCGCGCCGTCCGGCGGCAGATAGAGCTCGACGCCGTCCTCCCCGGTGTAGCCGGTGCGCGAAATCAGCGCCCGGACCCCCGCGACCTGCCCAAAAGCGAAACCGTAATAGCGGATCGCGCCCACGTCGGTGTCGGTGAGCGGCGCCAGGATCTCCAAGGCCCGCGGCCCTTGAAGCGCGAGCAGCGTGTAGGAGTCGGAGACGTTCTCGACCGTGACACCGGTCGGCGCATGCTCGGCGATCCAGGCGAAATCGCGATCGGAGTTGCTGGCGTTCACCACCACCAGGTAGGACTCTTCCGCCAAGCGGTAGATCAGCAGGTCGTCGAGGTAGGTGCCCTGCTCGTTCAACAGGCCGCTGTAATGCGCGCGCCCGATGCCGAGTTTGGCGACATGGTTGGGGGTCAAGGCATCCAAAAAAGCGGTCGCGCCGGCACCCTCGACCCGGACCTCGCCCATGTGCGAGACATCGAACAGGCCCGCCCGCTCCCGAACCGCCGTGTGCTCTTCGATCACGCCGGCATATTGAACCGGCATTTCCCAGCCGGCGAAGGGGACCATTTTGCCCCCCGCTTCCCGGTGGAGGTCGTACAGAGGGGTACGCCGCAGGGTTTCCTCACTCATCGAATTCTCCCGGAACGAGCGCGAACCCTATCATCGGTCACCTGCCGTCCGCTCCTCGCCCAAAAGGAAAGTCGGTACACGGCAACGACCGCAGGAAAGCCTCCGACCCGGTGTTTCTCGTTCGACCCCGGGGCGAGGCGACGCTCCCCGGAACCAAAACCTAAGGAGAGCCCTCATGACCGCCACAACTCGCCGTCCCCGAAACTTGCTGCCGATTCTCGGCGCTCTCGCCGCCCTCACCCTCGTAGGCGTAGTCGCTTCGAGCGCCACACCCACCGCGTCCGACCACCCTCGCCATACCCGATCGGGCGACCGGGCCGCCGGTCGCTTCGGTCACGGCGAGGCGATCTCGCGTTTCTTGGTTCTCGACGCAGCGCAGAGTGCCACGGTCGCCGACCTGGTCGGGAAGCTGCGCACCGAGGTCTCCCCGCTCCGTGGCACCCACCGCGCTCTGCGGAGCCAGCTCCTAGCCGAGCTCGGAGCTTCGAAGCCGGACGCCCTACGGATCGGCAAGCTGATGATCCAGGCTCGCGCGAGCCGGGGCGATATGCGCTCCGCGCTCTCTCGGTTCGACCAGGATCTCCGGGCGCTGCTGCGGCCCGAGCAACTGGCGCGCTATCAGGAGTGGAAGCAGAAGCATCCCCGCCTCCTTTCCGGCGAGCGCGGCCGAGGACGCCGCGGCGAGCAACGCGGACCCTCCGGTTCGCCCGACGGTCCCGGACCCGACGACCGCCCGCTGTGACCCAAACGCCACACGGCGGACTCCGCGCCGACCGCACGGGAACCTATTCTTCTTCCTGCGCGGTCGCCAGTTGATTCCAACTCCGCGCCTGTCATCCCCCACCGGATCCTCTCGTCCCCCCGGACGGCGCGATCCGGTCTTTTTTTGGCCTCGGGCTACGAGACGCTTTCCCCGGAAGACCGGCTGCTGAAGGCAGGCATTTCGTCGGCCGGGAAACGCCAGTGCGCCTTGATGTATTTCCGCAGGACCACGGTCGAGCGGAGGTCGACGGTTCCTCGCTTCACTTCGACCTCCAAGCTGCGCCACACCTGCCGCATCTGGTCGCGCGCGATTTCGACGCTCCCTTCCTCGTCATCGAGAAGGGAAAGCTCTTCGCCGGCCCGGCGGCAGACGGCGATCGCTTCGGAAGTTTGGCCCTGCTTGAGATAGAAGCCGAACAGAGCGAAAAGCCCAACGGCTTTCCGCAGGATTACGGCGCTTTCTTCGGAATTTCCCAAGTCGTCTTCCAAGGCTGCTTCTACACAGAGCAACTTTCCCTCTACCACTCCGCTCCTCGAACCCTTGTCGAAATAATCCTTTGCCTTCCTCAGGGCATCTCGGACTGCGCCCCACTTGGCCAGACGCCGACGGGCGTTCGCGAACTCGGCGCAGCACTCGGCGCACAGGTCGTTCTTCAGCTCGGCGGAAACCCGGGGGGAGGGAAACTGCTGTGCGGCCAGTAAGGCGAGGACAAGGAACTCTTCGCTCTCGGCCGTAGAAGCCGATGCGCCCGCTTCGAGGAGCACCTCCAGGAAGCCGAGGTTGTGCAGCGCACGGGTAAGCCGCACCTTGTCTCGCCGGGCCTTCGGCGTCATCGACTTGATCTCGATCCAGATCGCCTGCGCTTCCAGCCACTCTTCCAGCCTCGTCTGCTCGATCTCGTGCAATTCGATCAGCGCCTTGAGCGGGCCTTGAACGACGATTCCACCGCCCGCCTTCTCAGCGGCGATGGCCCGGTTGGCGAGCAGCCAACACTCCCGGCATCCGGCCACGTGAGCCGCCGCGCGTTCTTCCTCGACTGGGGAGGCCTTCCCGGCAAAGAGCCGCCGGAGTCCTTCCAGCTTTTCGTGCGCCTCCTCAAACATTCCACGTATCCCTTAAGCGTGACGCCCGCGGGCCATACTTCACGGAAACAGAAAGTGCGGCGCTCTTAGTATAGCCGCAAACGTGCGGGGCCGCAGCTGTTGCGACCCCGCTTTTTTGGAGTCTCAACCGAGGGGGTCGATCCCTCCTCCTTGATCGGACGGGGGTGGCACCGCGGGGCCGGCGAAGCCCAACGGATCGACACCAACGCCGAAGTCGCTTTGAGGAACCGTGGAAGACCCGATGAGGTAGAGCAAGAACTGAACGAGACGAAGCATCTGCTTCTCCCTTCCAGGGACCGTTGACCGCAGACACGGGCGCCATTGCCCGCTTCAGGGTGTCCCCGCGCCCCGAGTGTCTACCGCTCCCGTTCCCTGGAACAAGCTATTGCTTTGTCCGAACGAAAGGGAAAGCCATCGACGCCTTGGCGGAACCCCCGATCCTCAAGACCGCGCGCCTGCTCCTCCGGCCGTTCGGCGAAGGAGACCTCGACGACTACGCCGCGCTCTACGCGGACCGGGAGGTCGTACGCTGGCTGGCGGGCGGGCCGGAGCCTTGGGATCGTTCTCGATCCTGGCGGCATCTGGCGTTCGTCAAGGGACATTGGCAACTCAAGGGGACGGGGGTGTGGGCGCTCGTGCACGGCGAGAGCGGCGCCTTCGTCGGATCGGTCGGCTTTTGGGAGCCGGAGGGTTGGCCGGGATTCGAGCTCGCCTGGGCACTCGCGCGCCGCTTCTGGGGGCAGGGCTTCGCGACCGAGGCCGCGCGGGCGGCGCTCGACCACGCCTTCACCGTCTGGCGAAAAGACCGCGTCATCAGCCTCATCCACCCGGAAAACCGCGCCTCCGCCCGCGTGGCCGAACGCCTCGGGCAGAGCCTTCTCTGCCGCATCCACCTTGCCGGGAGGGAGATGCTGCTCTTCGGGATCGAGGCGCCCGCGAACGAGGCAACCCCTATGGCGAAACCCCAAGCGGCCGGTCCCACGCCGTCCCGCGCAGCAGCTCCGGCCAGGGGATGTCGTCGGTGAGGATGTTCTCGTGGGCGATGTCCGCTTCGGAGATGACGTTCAGGAACGCGCCGCTCTTAAACACCGCTTCGGGCTGAGTCTCGTGACCGGCGAAGATCGGCGGTGCCACGATCACGGCAACTTCCGGATTGATGAGCGCGGTGCAAGGAGGTGCGGTGTTTCGGCACCAGGGAAGAGTCTCGATCCGGCCGGGCGCCAGCTTGCCCACCGCATCGAGCGCGAAGCGGAGCCGGAACTGGAAACTGCCTTCTCCATACCGACAGCCGGGGTCGCAAGCCACTAGTGTAGTGCGTCAAGCGGATGCGACATTATCGTTAGCGCTGGGCCCCCTCGCCCCGCTCCGAATTCCATGTGCCGGTCCGGGAAGTCAGTTTTCCCGTCGGGGAAATCGATTTTCTCTCCGGAAAATCAACCTTCCGGTTGGGAAATCCGACTTTCCGGGCCGCGAATTCGATTTTCTCTTCCGCGAAGTCGACTTCCTGATCCGGGAAGTCAGTTTTCCCGCCGAGAAAACTGACTTTCTCGGCCGCGAAATCGACTTGCTCCTCCGGAAAGTCGACTTCCTGAACCGGAAAGTCGACTTCCTGAACCGGAAAGTCGACTTCCTGACCCGGAAAGTTGACTTCCTGACCCGGAAAGTTGACTTCCTGACCCGGAAAGTCGACTTCCTGATCCGCGAAGTTGACTTTTTCTCCCGGAAAACCGATCTCCGCGAGGGTTTGGAGCCAGCGTCCTAACGGCCGATCTGTTGCTCGAAGAAGTCCAGGCAATCGGCGCCTCAGCGAATCCGCCGAGTCTCCAACCTGTGGCTTTTGCCATTCTGCGATGCCACGATCTTCCGGATCGGTCAAACGCCCCGCTTTTTTCTCGCCCTGGTTACACCGGGTAACCCAAGAGGGGGATATTTCCCCCTTCCGGCGAAGGTACGGTAGTGTGGCATTGCCTTTCACCCGTTTAAACGGGCGATTCCGCTACCCCTTCCCGGCCCGGCCTGCCGCCCGCTTCATCAGCTGCTCCTGGCTGTTGCGCGCCTCTTCGCCCGGAGCCGGGCGGCGTTGCACGTAGGTGCCGTCGGAGTGTAGGTCCCAGGCTTTGACGTTGTCGGCGAGCTGGAGGTCGATCAGGACGCGCAGCTCGGCCTGGAGGCCTGAGTCTTCGACCGGAGCGATCGCTTCCACCCGGTAGTCGAGGTTGCGCGACATCCAGTCGGCCGAGCCGATGAAGTAGTCGGGCCGGCCGCCATTGCCGAAGTAGAAGATCCGGGCGTGCTCTAAGAACCGACCGACGATCGACACCACACGGACCGTCTCGCTACGACCGGCGACCCCCGGCCGGAGCCGACAGATGCCGCGGACAATCAGATCGATCTCGACCCCCTGCGCGCTCGCGTCGTAGAGCGCTTCGACGATCTGCGGATCTTCGAGCGAGTTCATCTTGGCCAGAACATGCCCGCCGCGCCCGGCCTTCTGGTGCTCGACCTCGCGCGCGATCAGCTCGAGAAAGCGGCTGCGCATGTTGAACGGCGCCACCAAGAGCTTCTGGAAGGTCGGCCGGTGGACGTAACCGGTGAGCACGTTGAACAGCTGACCGACATCCGCCGCGAGCGCCTCGTTGCAGCTGAACAGGCCGAGGTCCGTGTAGACCCGTGCGGTCTCGGCGTTGTAGTTGCCGGTCGCGATGTGCACGTAGGTGCGGATCGCGTCCTTCTCTTGGCGAACCACGAGCGCCACTTTCGTGTGGGTCTTGAAGCCGACGACGCCATAGGCGACGTGGGCGCCCGCCTCTTCGAGCGCCTCGGCCCAACCGATGTTGCGCTCTTCGTCGAAGCGCGCCTTGATCTCGATGGTCGCCGCCACCTGCTTGCCGGTTCCGGCGGCGCGGATCAACGAGCGCATCACCGAGGAGTCCGACGACGTGCGGTAGAGCGTCTGCTTGATCCCGAGCACGGCAGGGTCGTCGGCTGCGGCGTCGAGCAAGCGCTGCACGCTCGCAGGGAACGAATCGTACGGATGGTGGACCAGCAGATCGCCGGCCGCGATCGCGCGGAAAATATCGGCTTCTTCGCCCGGCTCGCCGTGGAGGCGCGGCGGCGTCTGCGGCGTCCAGGTCCGGAACTTGAGCGCCGGCAACGGCGCCGCGCACAGCACGCTCAGGTCTTTAAGCCCGAGCGGCGCCTCGAGTTCGTAGACCTCGTCGGTCGCGATCTCGAGTTCTTCGCACAGCAGCTCGCACATCCAGTCGGGCATCCCGGTCTCGATCTCGATCCGCACCACCGTGGCGAAGCGGCGCTCGCGCAGCTCTTCTTGGATCGATTCGAGCAGGTCGTCGGCCGGCTCTTCGTAGCGTTGGACGTCGGCGTTGCGGGTGACCCGAAACGGATGGCAGGCGACGATCTCCATCCCCGGGAACAGGCGCACCAGGTGGTGTTTGATCACCTCTTCGAGAGCCACGTAGCGAAGTGTGCCCGGCAGCTGGAGGAAGCGCGGCAGACTGCCCGGCACCTTCACCCGCGCGAAACGGACCTTCTCTTCCCCCGGCGCGCGCACGGCTACCGCGAGCGAGATCGACAGGTTCGAGATGAATGGGAACGGGTGCGCCGGATCGACCGCGAGCGGCGTGAGGATCGGAAAGAGCCGCTTGTCGAACTCGCCGCCGAGGTACGTTCGCTCCTCGTCGGCGAGCCCGTCCCAACCGACGATCTCGAGCCCGTGGCGGGAGAGAGCAGGGCGCACCTCTTCGCGCAGCAGCCGGCGCTGCCGTTCGAGCAACGGGCGCACGCGATCTTCGATCTCGGCGAGCTGCTGGCGCGGTGTACGGCCGTCGGGTGTGAGCTGGCGCAGGTTGCTCGCCACCTGCTGCTTCAACCCCCCCACCCGCTTCATGAAGAACTCGTCGAGATTGCTGTCGAAGATCGCGACGAAACGAAGCCGCTCGAGCAGCGGGTTGGTCGCGTCTTCCGCCTCGGCGAGCACCCGGGCGTTGAAATCGATCCAGGAGATCTCGCGGTTGAAGAATAAGGCCGGAGCTTCCGATGCGGTGGACGGGGGGCGGCGGGGGCGTTTCTTGGGAGTGGCCACAGGATGGGTCCTCTCGGGGCAAAGATCGAAATGAGGCGAGATGCTGCCACGGCGACGGACACCGCGGGGTGACATCGGCGTGACAGCGGGGATTGTAGGACGATCCCTACGGCTTCGCTCAGGGATCGGCAGCTCGCCCGCCTCACCTCACCCGTTTCGCGGTCACGAGTAGGCCAGGGTCCCAGACCGTTACGGTCGAGGCTGGGGTCTCCGCGGAAAAACGGATGCGCACCGCCTCGGCCCCGGCCGGGGAGAACGCCCGTTCTCCCCGGTGCGCCAGGCCCCTCGGCGCGCCGTCCGCCCGGCGCACCGCGAGGTTTTTGCCGGAGGCGCCCACCTGGGCCATCTCGACCACCAGGACGTCCTGTTTCCCCGGGCCGAACGAATAGCTGCCGAGCAGGGCGTCGCGATCGGAGTCGGCGAGCGGTTCTAGGGTGAACTTCGGGTCCGCATCGCCCAGCGCTTCGAGATGGCGCAGCACGGGCAGCGCCCGCTCGCCCCCGGCCTTCGCATGGGTGAGCAGGGTGATCCCATGCGGCCCGGTGATCTTTCGTATGCCGGGCGCAGCGGCGACCCAAGCTTTCACCACCTCGAGTTGCCCGAGCATGGTCGCCGAGAACAGATCGGGGCGCGCCCCGTGCGCGATCAACAGTTCGGCGATCTCCCGGTTGCCGACATGAGACGCCGCACCGAGCGCGCTTTCAAAATCGCCGAAACCCCAATCCCAAGTCGCCCGGGCAAGCGCCGGCCGCCCGAGGACCAGCTCTTTCACCCGGGCGAAGTTGAAGTGGGAAACCGTGACCATCTCGTGCACCAGCTCCGGCGGTTCGGCCGGAAAGGAGTCGGGCACGGCAGCCGAGGCGGGTCGGGCCGGGCTCGCCAGATTGGCGGGAAAGCTCGGGCGGGCGAGCAGAAGGGTCGAGCCGGCAGCGATCAGGTGGCGACGGGAGAGGGGCATGGGTGGAACCTCCATGTGGGGTCGATCACACGGTCGGCCCAGCGGCGTTTACCGGCGGGCGTTCACCCCGAAAGATTAGTCCGCGCCGACTCTTTCGTCCACGAACGATTTCACCTGAACGCCATTCCTCCGCCACGCCGCGGCATCCTCGGTGGCTTACCTTGACCCGGGTCCGCCATGGAGCGGGCCGCGCAACGTCCGGGCCGAAACGACTTGGGAGGCACCAAAACGATGGCGGCACGCGTCGATCTCCACGTCCACAGCAAATTTTCGAACCGCCCGACGGAATGGCTGCTGCGCCGGGTCGCCGCCGCCGAAAGTTATACCGAACCGCTGGAGGTCTATCGGAAGGCACGCGCGCGGGGGATGGACTTCGTCACGATCTCCGACCACGACACGATCGACGGCGCGCTCGAAATCGCACACCTGCCCGGGACGTTCCTTTCGTGTGAAGTGACGACCGCATTCCCCGAGGACGGCTGCCAGATCCATCTGCTCACCCTGGGGATCACCGAGCGGCAGTTCCGCGAGATCGACCGCCTGCGCGGCGACCTCTACGAGCTGCGCGACTATCTACGGGAGGAGGGGGTCCTCTGCTCGGTGGCCCATCCGCTGTTCCGGGTCAACGAGCGCCTGAGTGTGGCGCACGTCGAGAAGCTGCTCGTTCTATTCAACCGGTTCGAAGCGATCAACGGCATCCACGATGCCGGGGTGAACGCTCTCGTGCGGCGGATCTTTTCCGGCCTGACCCCCGACGCGATCTTCGATCTCGCAACCCGCCATCGCCTGGAGCCCTGGGGGTTAGAGCCCTGGGAGAAAAGCTTTACCGGCGGTAGCGACGATCACGGCGGGCATTTCATCGCCACCACCTGGACCGAAACGCCCGACGCCGTCGAGGCGTTCGATTTCCTCGCCCATCTGCGCGCCGGTCGTGCGGAGCCGGGAGGCGAGGTCGGATCGAGCCGGCGCCTGACTCAAAGCCTGTACGCGATCGCCGCGGATTGGCACCGGCGCGCGGTGCCGTTCTGGGCGTTTGGCGCCCGGCGCGACCCGCTCGCCAAGCTGCTGCGCGAGCTTGCGGCAGGACCCCGTCCAGGCGAAGCGAAGCGCGGTCCGGAATCGGTGGGCCTGTCCGGTTTGGGGCGCGATCCGGTCGCCCGAGCGGCGGCGGCGGGCCGCGCGGCGTTCGAGGCGATGGGCAAGAAGTTTATGCGCCGGCTATCGCGCGGGCGGTTCGCTTCGGCGTTCGAGGCGCTCGGCGAGATCGCGCCGATCGGCTTGGCGCTCGCGCCCCATCTGATCTCGCTGCGCGCCCAGCACAAGGATCGCGATCTGATCCGCGCCGCCGCAGCACGCTTCGGCGCCGGAGCGGCGGAATCGGAGCATCGCCTCTGGCTGGTCGATGATCCCGCCGATCTTAAGCATCCGAGCGCCGCGGCGCGCGGCCTGATCGAGGCGAACCGCGCCCAAGGCGGCACCCTTGAGGCGGCGGTCCTTGGCAGCGCCCGGGGCGTCGATTCCTCCGTGCCGTTGCGCGTGTTCACCCCCTGGCTCGAGCTGCCGCTCGGCGCGGACGAAGGCGCGCCTTCGGCAACCCTCGCGGTGCCGCCGATCCTCGAAATTCTCGATCTGTGCGAACGCGAACGCTATTGCGAAATCGTGGTCGGTACGCCGGGTCCTTTGGGCCTCGTCGGCCTGCTCGCGGCGCGCCTGCTCGGCGTGCCGCTGGTGGCGTTGGTGCGCACGGACGTGCCCGCCATCGTGCAGCGGATCACCCGCGAGGTGTTCCTCGAAGACCTCTCGCGCGACCTGGTTCGCTGGTTCTACGGCGCGGCCGATCGCCTTCTGGTCGCCACCCGGTTCGAACGGGAGCTGTTGGTGGCGGACGGCTTTGCGTCCGAGCGGATCGAGATCGTGGGCGATCTCGAAGCGATCTACGAAGGAGCGGGTTTCCTGCCTGGCGGCCAGGCTTTCGCCGCCTCGGGTGGGGACCGCTGAGCCGGCTCTGGGCACGATCCGAGCCGAGCGCCGGAATCCGCTAGCATGGTGTCGATGCCCTTCCCTGTCGAGCTGTCCGTACAACGCTTAGGACTCACCCACCCGCCGGTCGATTCGGGCGCTTCCGATCGTCCGATCGCCCCGGCGCTGGCCGCGATCGATGTCGGCTCGAACTCGATCCACATGATCGTCGTCGCCCCGGAAGCCAACGGCGCCTACCGGGTGCTCGGCCGTGAACGCGAGATGGTCCGCCTGGGCCGTTCCGCGTTCGGAATCGTCGGTGCCGGCGGGGATCTCTCGGAGCAGGCGATGGAGGACGGCCTGCTCGCGCTGGTCAAGATGATCACGCTCGCGTCGCTGCGTGGCGCCGGCCGAATCGTCGCGGTGGCGACCAGCGCGGTGCGTGAAGCGGGCAACGGCGAGGAGTTCCTCGCCCGGGTGCGCGCCCAGACCGGGATCGAGGTGCAGCGCCTATCCGGCGAAGACGAAGGCGCCCTGATCTACCGGGCGGTGCGCGAGGTGGTCGATCTCGGCACCGGCGATGCGGTGATCATCGATGTCGGAGGCGGGAGCACCGAGTGGGTTGCGACCCGGCAGGGGGAGCTGGTCTCGGTCGTGAGTTTGCGGCTCGGCTCGTTGCGTTGCGTCGGCGCACTATCGGGCGATCCGCCGGGCGCGCGTGCGATCGAACGGTTGCGCCGCACGATCCGCGAACGGTTGAAGAGCGAGGTGCCGAGCGGGAAGGTGTCCCGGCTGGTCGCCACCTCGGGCACCGCAGTCTGCTGCGCCGACCTGATCGCCGATTTCCTCGCCCTGGAGAAATCGCCGATCCGAGCGGGCGGCCGTGCGGGTACGGCGACCGCCGCGGCACCTCGCCCGGCGAAAGCGGGCTTGCGGGAGGTCAAGCTGCGCGATCTCTCCGCGCTGGTCCAACGGCTCGCGCGGCTGCCCCGCCAAGAGGTTGCGGCCTTGCCCTCGGTCGGCCCGCCGCGCGCCGAGTCGCTTCTCGCCGGGGCGATCCTGATCGAAGAGCTGGTTCGCCATGCCGGCGCCCAGAAGTTTCTGGTCTCGGATCGAGCGTTACGCGAAGGGCTGGTGCTCGCGGCGCTCGGCCAGCCGATCCCCCGCGGCGCCGACCCGGACGACCTGCGCCGACGCCAGGTGCTGCGCCTGGCCGAGCGCACCGAGAGCGTCCACCCGCACAGCCTGCAGACCGCCCGGCTCGCGATTCGGCTGTTCGACCTCACCGCTTCGCTCCACGGCCTCGGCCGGCGCGAGCGCGAATGGCTCGAATACGCGGCGCTGCTCCACGATATCGGCTACTCAATCCACTACAAGAAGCACCACGAGCACAGCTTCTATCTGATCCAAAACGCGGCGCTCGACGCGTTCGACCCAAGCGAAATCGAGATCGTCGCCCGGGTCGCCCGCTTCCATCGCGGCGCGGCACCGAAACCCACCCACCCCGCGCTCGCCGGTTCGAAACCCTGGCAACAAAAGACGATCCGCACGCTTGCCGCGCTCCTGCGGGTGGCCGACGCCCTCGACCGCACCCACGCCTCGCGCGTCGAACAGATCTACTGCTCGATCCGGCCGAAACGGGTCAAGCTCGAAGTGATCTCCCCTTACTCCGTCGACCTCGAGCTCGACGCGGCGATCGAGCACGGCCGCCTGTTCGAAAAGGTGTTCGAGCGCCGACTCGCGGTCCGCCAGGGCCTCGAGACCGCGTCCTCCTGAAGCGGGCGCACCCCCCCAATTCGCCCCGATGTAAGAATCTCACCCTGGTCAAAACGCCCGGCGACTCGACGTAAATCACGCTGTCACAAAGAGTTAACACATCAGTCACCGGCCGGCCGCGCAATTCTGTGGAAATCTGCCAACCAGGGCGATGCAAAGCCTGCCCCGGGTTCTTGGCGGAGAAATCGACATGATTGAAAACAAACGACTTGCGGCGATTGCACAGGTCTCTGTTCAAAACGCGCAAAATCCCTTGGGGAAAGCGGCCTCTAGCCCCTCGAACCCGGCTTTTTCCTCAATGTTTTCCACAGGATCTGTGGAATCTCGCATGCTAGGCTCCCAGCCAATGACCCGCGAACGAATTCTGATCGTCGAAGACGAGCCGGACATCGCCGAGGTGCTGCGCTACAACCTCGAGAAGGAGGGGTTCCGTGTCGAGATCGCCGGGCGCGGCGAGATCGGGCTCGAAGCCGCCCGACACGAGCCACCCCCCGACCTGATCCTGCTCGACCTGATGCTGCCGGGGATGGACGGCTTGGAAGTGATGCGCGCCTTGAAGCGCGAAACGGGGACCGCGCGCGTTCCGATCGTGATGATCACCGCCCGCGGCGAAGAGGTCGACCGAATCGTGGGGCTGGAGCTCGGCGCCGACGACTACGTGAGCAAACCCTTCTCTCCGCGCGAGGTGGTGCTGCGGGTCAAAGCCGTGCTCCGCCGTCGCCAGCCGGAGGCCGAAGGTGCGACCGGCGAACGCCTCGAAGTCGGCGAGATCCGACTCGATATCGCGGGGCATCGACTCTGGGTCCAGGAGGAGGAGGTCCCGCTCACGGCGACCGAGTTCCGCCTGTTGCGCCTGCTGATCGAGCGCGGCGGCCGGGTCCAGACCCGGGGGCAGCTGCTGAGCGACGTCTGGGGTTACGCCGAGGATATCGACAGCCGGACGGTCGATACCCACATCCGCCGCCTGCGCCGGAAGTTGGGCGCCGAGGCGGAGCGGATCGAGACGGTGATCGGGGTCGGCTACCGGCTGCGCCATGAGGCACCGGAGGTGGTTCCCGGCTCTGGCGGAAGGCCCGCTTGATCCGCCGCTCGCGGCGGTTCCGTTTCGCGCCACTCGCTCCCGCCGCCGCGGCGCTCGCGGTCGCCGCGCTGCTCCTCTGGCGTCTGCTGTCCGGACTGTTCCAAGAAGCCTCCGCTCACAACCTGCTCCAGACCGCGCGGCTGATCGCACCCGACGTCGCCGGGCGGGCCGAAACGTCGCCCGGAGCGCTCCAGGCTTGGGTCGAACAGGCTGCGACCGGTAGCGGTCTGCGCCTCACCGTGATCGCCGAGGACGGCCGCGTGATCGCTGAAAGCACCCGGCGGCTCGGCGACCTCGGTACGCTGGAGAACCACGCCGACCGTCCGGAGGTGGCCGCAGCCTTCGCGCGCGGCGAAGGTTGGGCCCCGCGCCGGAGTGCCACGACCGGCGACCCTTATGTCTACGCCGCGCGCTCGCTCCCCGGAGCGGATGGCAGCCTGATCGTGCTCCGCCTCGGGGAGCCGCTCACGGCCCTTCGCGCCCTCTCGGGCCATCTCGCCGCCGCAATGGCGCTCGCTCTCGCCGCGGCGCTCGCGGTCGTTGGAGGCCTCGGATGGTGGAACGATCGGCGCTTGTTCCGACCGCTCTCCGCCCTCGCGGATGGCGCCGGCGAACTCGCCAACGGCCGCTATCACCATCGCGTCTCAGTCCCGGACGACGAAGAGCTCGCCGTCTTGGGGCTGGCGCTCAATCGATTGGGGGCTGCGGTCGAGCGCCAAGTCGCGGCGATCGAGCAGGAGCGCGACCATCTCCGCTCGATTCTCGCCAGCATGTCGGAAGGGGTGCTGGTGGTCGGCGCCGATCGCCGGGCCCAACTGACCAATCCGGCGTTCCAGCGGCTGTTCGGACTCTCCGGCGATGTCGCCGGGCGCGCCGTGCTCGAAGTCTTGCGCCGGCCGGAAGTCGAACGGTTGGTCGAGGCGACCTTCCGGACCGCCGATCGAGGGACCACCGGTGCCGCCGCGCTCGGCTCCGGGTCCGGATTGGAGATCGAGATCGACGGCGAGGGCGGGGATCGGCGCACGATCGAGCTCTCAAGCGACGCGCTGTTCGACGAGGAGCGGCTCGCGGGCGCGGTGCTGGTCGCCCGCGACACCACCGCTGTCAAGCGTCTCGACGAGATGCGCCGCGATTTCGTCGCCAACGTCTCGCACGAGCTCAAGACGCCGCTCTCCGCGATCCGCGGGTTCGCCGAGACCCTGCGCGACGGCGCGCTCGCGGAGCCGGAGACCGCCGCCCGCTTCACCGGCCGCATCCTCGAGCACTGCCGACGCCTTCAGGCGCTCCTCGACGACCTGCTGACGCTCGGCCGCCTGGAGAGCGTGGGCGAACGCGCGGGGCGAGTACCGGTCGATCTGGTCGCGATCGCCCGCCGCGCCTTGGAAGGGGTCACGCCCGCCGCCGAGGAGCGCCGGGTCGTGCTCGATTTCGAACCGCCCCCTCTGGAGGAAGGACCGCTGATCGTGGTCGGCGACGCCGACGGCCTCGAACGGATGCTCCTGAATCTGCTCGCCAACGCGATCAAGTACAACCGCCCCTTGGGCACGGTCGATCTCCGACTGCGCCGGGATCCGGCCCAATCGGGGGTCGGGGCGGGCGGGGCGACCGCCGTGATCGAGGTCGAGGACTCCGGGATCGGGATTCCAGCCGAGGCGTTGCCCCGGCTGTTCGAGCGTTTCTACCGGGTGGACAAAGGGCGCTCGCGCGACGAGGGGGGTACCGGCCTCGGTCTGTCGATCGTCAAGCACGTCGCACAGACCCACGGCGGCCAGGTCGAGGTCCAGAGCCGCATCGGCCAGGGCTCGATCTTCCGCGTCCGCCTGCCGGCTTGAGTCCGACGCCTCGACTTTCCGTCACTCGACCGCGACCCGCGCGCCGCGGAGAGGACGCCGCCACGGCGCAGGATAGCGCCCGTGGTAGAAGATCGCATTCCCCAAACCCGCCGACCGGTCGCGCGCTTGGCCGAAGCGCTGTTTTCGCCCCTGCCCGAACCGGGTGGTAGGGCGCGAGATGGCGCCCTGCGCGCGCTGCTCGCGGCTTTCGGACGGATGCTCGAAATCGAAGGGGCCGACCGCCTGGAGCCGCGCGGCACGCCGGTCATCTTCGCGCTCAACCATGGCAACGCCACCGAAGCGTTGCTCGCGCCGGCCGCCCTGGTTTGGCTCTCCGGTGGCCGACCGATCCATTTCCTCGCCGATTGGATGTACTTAGAGCTGCCGTTGGTGGGCCACCTGCTCCGGTTGTCGCAGCCGATCCCCGTGTTCGGCAAGCCGGCTCGCGGACGTTGGCGTGAAGAAATTCGCCAGGCGGGCCTGACCGAGTCGCCGCTCGACCGAGCGCTCGAACGGCTCCTTGGCGGCGCGAGCGTTGGGATCTTTCCCGAAGGGACGCGCAACGCCGATCCTACGCACCTTCGCCCCGGCCGCGCCGGCCTGGGCGAGCTGGCGCTTCGGTCGACCGCGTCGATCGTGCCGGTGGGCCTGTTCTACCCGGCCGCCGCGCGGCTCGGCCGGATTCCACGGCTCGGCCGAACGATTCTGCGCGTCGGGGAGGCGCTCGATGTCTCCGCCGAGCGGGAGCGCGCCCGGGAAGCCGGATTCGAGCGCTCGGCACGCCGCGCGCTCGCCCGCGCGGTGATCGACAAAACGCTGGCCGCACTGGCGGACCTCGCGGGCAAACGGCCGCCGAGCGACAGCGGTTGCCGATCTCCCAAACCCATCCGACCCGAGCGGTCGCCGCGGGTCGCCGCTCCGATCCTAGATCCGCTCCGCCCCCCAAGGAGAGACTCCGCATGAGATGCCCCGTCACCATCGACAAGGTCCTCGACTCCGCATCCAGAGCCGCCGCGCTCCAGGTCTTCGAGCAGGTCTACCTCCAAGAGAAGCGCTGGATCCGGGATGTCGAAAGTGAAATCCCGGCCGACCTCGGGAATCGCGGCACCGGACCGGCCGACCGCTCCTGGTACGTCGCGATGATCGATGGGCAACCGGCCGGGGCAATTCGCCTGGCCTACGATCCCGACCTCGAGCTGCCGGCCGACTACGGGGTGACGCTCGAGCCCGGAGTCGACCTCGCTCGATTGCGCGCGAGCGGCCGGTTCGTCGACATCGGCCGATTCATGATCGTGCCGCGCCACCGCCGCAACGCCCGGGTCGCCCTCGAGCTGATGCAGGCGGCGATCGGCGAAGTGGTCGACCGCGGCTACACCCACTTCCTGACCGACGTGTTCGAGAGCGACCCCCACTCGCCTCTCGGCTTCCACACCCGGGTGCTCGGTTTCGAGCGGATCGGCACCCACCGCCGCGGCGAGCTCGCCTGCGAGAGCGTTCGGGTGCTGCTGATCCTCGATATCGCCCGCGCCTATCGGCGCCTCAAGGAGCGCGGCAACCGAATCTTCCGCCAGGTCGCAGCCGGGCTCGACGAAAGCCGCTTGGCCCCGGCGCCGAGGTAGGGTCCTCTGTCCGCCACGCCGCTGTCACAGGAGATTCACCCCTTGGAGGTTTTCCGGGCGTGGGCAAGAGCGGTACGATAGGCGTTTGCAGGGCTCTAGAGGGCCCGGGAGATGTGATGGAACGGCGACTGGATCAAGAACTCGACCGGATTCGGCAGAGCCTGTTGCGCATGGGTGGCATGGTCGAAGAGATGGTGGCGCGGGCGACCCGGGCGCTGCTCGAACGCGATCGCGCCCTGTGCCATCAGGTGATCGCGAGCGACCAGGAGGTCGATCTGCTCGAAATCGAGATCGACGAACTCTGCCATGGCGTCCTCAGCCTGCGGCAGCCGATCGCGGTCGATCTCCGCTTTCTGGTCGCGGTGATGAAGATCAACAGCGACCTGGAACGGATCGGCGACTCGGCGGTCAACATCGCGCAGTCGGTCGATCAGCTGGTCGATCAGCCGCCGCTCAAGCCCTACATCGATCTGCCTCACCTCTCACGCCTGGTCCAAGAGATGGTGCGCGAGAGCCTCGACGCCCTGGTCCGTCGCGATTCCGATCTCGCCCAAGAGGTCTGCCGTCGGGACGACGACGTCGACGCCCTATACAAACAGATCTTCCGCGAGCTGCTGACCTTCATGATCGAAGACCCGAAGACGGTCAGCCGCGCACTCCACCTGCTCCTGATCGCACGCAACCTCGAACGGATCGCGGACCATGCGACCAACATCGGCGAAGATGTCATCTACTACGTTGAAGGGCGCGACGTCCGCCACCCGCTGGCGACCAAAAGCGCCTGATTCTCCCGGTCAATTCTCCGACTCCGGGGAGTTTTGACCGGGATCGGTCACGAGGTTGACTTTGTGCGGATTCTTTTGTCACGGAATCGCTGGCTGGCGCACCCCACTTATTGAACGAAGAATTTTTCCGCGGAACTTCGGCGCTTGGGAGCAGCCGGATCGCGGGAGGAGTGGCGCGATGTCCAGCGAGTCGATCAGGAGCCGGTGTTCCCGTTTTCTCCCTATCACGGCCTTCACAGCGCTGTTGTTCCTGGGCTCCGTCCCCTCGCAGGCCGCGTTCGCAGGCCGACCGGTGTTCGACGACTCTACGGTTCTCGTCGAGCTTTCCGGATGGTGGGGCAAGATCATCGAGTCGGGCCGTTTGGCCGTGACCGCGATTTGGGCGGACTACGGGATCGCCATCGACCCTAACGGCGCCCCTGACGACACCTCCCGGCCCGTCGGGCCGGTCGACCCCACGGACCTGACCTTTCGTTAAGGTCTGACGCCCGGGGACATTTTGTGAGATCCTGCCAGCGTACGCTCGAGCTCTCTTGGAGAGATCTATGACCCTCAAGCATCTCACCACCCATCCGGAGCCCGAGCGGCTTTGGGCGTTTCTTCGTGCCGAGCTCTCTCCGGCAGAGGGAAAACCGATCATCAGTCACCTGCTCCACGGCTGTGCGCACTGCGCAGAGCTGTTGGCGCCGATGGTCCGTTCGGTCTTCCACCCGCTGCGGGAGCAGCCGACCTTCGATCTCGCCGCCTACGACCCACCGATCGATCGCGCGGTTGCCGCTGCGCACCGCGAGATCGCCGCGCGCAATGAAGAGATCGAGCTCGCCTTGAATGCTCGGCTCACCTCCCCGCTCGCTTCGGTTCGGGAGCGCTGTACGACCCTGCTTGCCGAAAGCTGGGAACTGCGCACCAGCGATCCGACCGGCATGGTCACGCTCGCCCGACTGGCCACCCAGCTCGCCGACTCTCTGGGTTCCAATGACGGCGGCGCCGCGGAGTGCGCCGATTTCCAGGCGCGCGCTTGGTCGGAGCTGGGGAACGCATTGCGCATCGCGGCCGACGTTCCCGGCTCGGAGTGCGCTTTTGCCGAGGCGCTGTTGCGCGCGGACCAAGGTACGGGCGACCGACAGCTGTTCGCCCGCATCCTCGATCTGACCGCCTCGTTGCGCATTTCACAACGGCGATTCCGCGAGGCCTGTCGGCTGCTCGAAGGTATCTACGAGCTTCATCGAGCGGAGGGCGAGCAACACCTGGCAGGCCGTGCGCTGATCAGGCGCGGCATCGCCCTGGTCTATGAGAACGAATTTGAAGAGTCGTGCCGATACATCGCGCACGGCTTGGGTCAGATCGACCCTAGCCGGGAGCCGGCATTGGCCCTTTCGGCGGTCCACAACCTGTTGATCGGATCGGTCGAGGCGGGCGCCTACGAGCAGGCCGCTCGCTGGATCACCGCAAGCCGTACGCTCTACGACCGCCGTGGCTCGGCGATCGACCAGCTGAAACTACGCTGGATCGAGGGGCGCATTGAGGCGGCCCGGGGGGATTTGGAATCCGCTGAGCTCGGGCTCTGGGAGGTCCACGACGAATTCGAAAGCCGGGGGCTGCCGATCGAAGCGGCGGTCGTGGCACTCGATCTCGCGATGCTCTGGCTTCAGCAGGGGCGCACGGCCGAAATTCTCGAGAGTGTCGAAGAGATCCTCGAGACCTTCCGCGCGCTCGGCATCCGCCGCGAGGCGGTCGCCGCGCTGCTGATCCTGCGCCGCGCCATCGACCACGAGCGGGCGACTGCGGAACTCGCGCGACTGTTGCGTCGAGTGTCCGGCCGGCTGAAGCGGCAGGAGAGCTTGATCATCTGACAGTTCGAGTCCACCGGTGCTTCTCGGAAAATCTCATCCCTTCCATCCGGGGGTTGGTGGCTTCCGAGATGTCGTTGGTCCCTCTGCCGGTTGCAGTTTCCCCCGGTTCTGAGAGATTCTCTCTCCCGTCTCACGACGGGGGATCTCCACATGGTCGTTCAGTCTTCACGCACGGCATCCGTGCTGCTCTCGGCATTTCTCTCGTTCGGCCTGCCTTCGGCCCAGGCTGTAGATCTCGATCCGACCCAACTCGAAGGGAGATACCGCGCCGTTGTCGGGCTTTGGGCGGCAGGTGACCCTCGGGCGATCGACGAGCTGGTTCGCTTCGAATCGTCGACTATTTCGGATCGCGACCCAAAGACACGCGAGATCTTGCACAAGGCCGAGCAGCGGGTGATTTCCGACCTCGCGGCGGTCGATCTCGAAGTCCTGGTGCCCCTTTCGGTCCTGCACCAGGAGGCCTATCGGCACTACGCACTGCACGGTGGGATCGGCGCGGCCCAGGTCGCGACACATGACCGAACGCTCGCGCTCGACCTTGCCCTGCTCTACAAGAAATATGTCGATACGCCGGCGGCGTCAGCCCTCGCGAGCCGCCTGATCGCGCGGCTCGCGAGCGTTTCGACCGATTCGTTTCAGGCTGCCAAATTGTTCCAGCTCGCTTCAGAACTCGACCCGAAGAACGGCCTGCCGCTGCTCGGGCTCGCCACCGTGTTCGAAAAGAACGGCAACTACACCGACGCGGTCGCCGCGCTCGAACGTCTGCGCAAACTCGACCCCGAAAATTCCAAGAAGTTTCCGGAAGGCACCCTCCGGCTGGCCCTCTGCCTGGCCCGCCTCGACCGCAGGCCTGAGGCTGTCGAGCTGCTGGCTCCGCTCGCCCAGGCGCCTCCGGCCTCCTGGGTCGGTCTCCTCGCCGCCCAGGAGCTCGCCCGCATCGAGCAGGAGGCACGCCGTTTCGAGCGCGCAGAGAAGGTCCTTCGCGCCGCCCTCCTGCGCTTCCCACGTTCCGCTCGATTGACTCTTCAGCTCGTGTCGGTCCTCGACTCGCGCGGCGCGCAGCAAGAGGCGCGCTCGGTGCTCGGGACGCTCGCAGAGATCGGCGCCGACCCTTCAGACGACTCACGCTACCGCTACAATCGGCTCTCCGAAGATCTGTTCAATGACGCGGAGCGGGTGGTCGAGCCCGCCGGGCGTGAGCGCCTTCCGGCTCTCGCCAGCTCCCTCGGCCCGGCCGCCGCCATGGCGCCGGCCACCGAGGAAGGAGTCGCGCGATGAGCCGCGGCCGCGCGCTCGCCGTCGCCTTCCTGCTCGGCTTCGGAGCGGTCGCCGCAGAAGCCGCCATCCAAGTGAGGATTAAAAGTCCCGCACCGGGTCAACCGATTTTTGGGCCCACCGAGCTTGCGGCCGAGGTCGTCGGCAGCGAACCCATCGCGCGGGTCGAATTTTTCTGCGGTGGGCGTTCCGTGGGTTCGGTCGCCACGCCGCCCTACCAGTTGACCTGGAATGCCGGGGAGCAGAACATCCCTCGCGAGTTCCGCGTGGTCGCTTACGGCGCTTCCGGTTCGAGCGCTTCGGACGCACTGACCACCGAACCGGTCCAGATCGACGAGCGCTTGGATCTAGAGCTGCAGCAGCTCTACGCCACGGTTTTGCGCGATCGGCAGCGCGTGCTCAACCTCGATCCGAACGATTTCGAGGTGTTCGACAACGGACAGCGGCAGGAGCTCGTGGCTTTCGATCGGGGTGAATTGCCGCTCTCGGCGATCCTTCTGATCGACAGCAGCGAGAGCATGCGCGGCGAGCGGATCGAGGCGGCGCTCGTCGGCGCCCGCGCCTTCGTAGCCGGAATGCGGCCGATCGACCAGGCGAGCGCTCTCCTGTTCTCGGATCGCCTGATGGCGAGCACCCCCCTCACCAGCGACTCAGCTGTGCTCAACAAGGTCCTCACCCACATCGAGGCGGCAGGGGGCTCGGCGGTCAACGACTATCTCTTCGCCGCGCTCAAGCTTCTGGAGTCGCACCAGGGTCGGCGGGTCGTGGTCCTGCTCTCCGACGGCGCCGACATCCACAGCGTGCTGCCGATGGCGGAGGTCCTGCGCGAGTCGAGGGTGAGCCAAGCTCTGATCTATTGGATCGCGCTCGACGACGGATCGAAGCGGAAGTCCTTCACCTCGGCTTGGCGCAACTGGCAGACGAACGACCGTGAGTTCGAGCAACTGGAGAAAGCGGTCGACGAGAGCGGCGGCCGGATCGTGCGCATCTCGAAGACCGAGGACCTGACCTCGGCCTTCGCCGGCATCCTGCAAGAACTCCGCGAGCAGTACGCGCTCTCCTACTACTCGACCTCCAACAAGAACGACGGCCGCTGGCACAAAGTCGAGGTGAGAGTGAAAGCTTCCGGCGTCCGCGTGCGCACCCGCGACGGGTATATCGACTACTGACACCCCACGAAAAAGGGGCGGATCGCTCCGCCCCCTTTCCTTCCCACGAAAACGCCTGGCCTATCGTCGCCGACCGCCGCGACGACCACCACCACCGCTGGACGGCGGCTGCGGGTTCTCCGGGAAGTTCAGGCTCTGAAACAGGCTACGCTTGGCCTCTTCGGTAAACAGAACGAGTTCGGAACTCTCCGTGTCGTTCGCCGCGAGCGCACCCGCCGAGGCCCCACCAAAGAGGAAGCCGAACAGGTCCACCTGCGGGACGCTGGTGCCGAACTTGGCGTTGATCGCCTGGATCCAGACGTTCGCGATGTAGGCGTAGCCGAACGAGCTCGGGTGGACGCCGTCGTACGAGAAGATGCCGCCGGTCAGGAACGCCGGAGTGAACGTCACACCGCCGATCGGAATACCGGAGATCGCCGCCTGGCGCAGGACGCCGTTCACGTCGACCAGAGCCGCACCCCGTTCATTGGCGACGGTCGCGATCACGTTGTTGTAGCCGGCCACCCGCGCCGAGATCGTCGCGATTTCGGCCGCATCGAGCACCGAGCTGTTGGACAGCGGCTGGCCGGTGCCCCCGAGGGCGACCGGAATCCCTTTGCCCATGCGCAGCTCGGTGGTCGCGGTCAGCAGCACGCGGTCGCCCGCCGCGAGCGGACCGTTCGGGCCGATCAGGCGAACCGGCTGGCCGTTGATCAGGACCGGCTGGCTGGTCGCCGGGTTCACCACCACGTTCGGCACCGTCGTGACGAACGGAATCGTGGTCACGTCCGGGATGTTCGCGAACGCCATCTTCGCGCCGGTCGCGTTGATCGCCGAAGCGATTGCGCGCAGGTCGGTCTCGTACCGGGCGAGCGAGGTCAGGGTGACGCCGTCGATCACGATCCCCGAGGTCGCCGCGCCGAGCGCGTCGTTGTTGCCGATCCAGATCGTGACGAACGTCGGGCTCTGCTGCACCGCCTGCTGTAGCGCGGTCCGGCCGCGGAGCACCGGGCTGAACGACTGGAGCACGAGATCGTGCAGGCCGCCGGTCACCGTCGCCACCGTGTCGCGGACATTCGCGCCCGGGACGCCCAGGTTGTTGTACGGCCGAGTGATCAAGGCATTGGTGAGGTTGCCCGGGTTGCCGTCCTTCGGCAGGATCGTCGGGCCCACCAGGCTGCGCAGCTCGAGGAGCTTCGGCAGACCCGGCTCGCTCACCAGGGGCTGGTCGAACCCGGAACCGGGTCGCGCCTGCTTGCTGATCAGGGCCGGATAGCTGTTGCGCGACAGAGAGCCGAGCATGCCGCCGCTCTGGTAGCCGGCGGTCAGGCTGTCGCCGATCGCGACGTAACGGGTGAAGTCGGCCTGCCCGAACGCGGGCAGAGAGAGGGCGAAGAGGGAGAGAAGAACGATCGAGTGCTTACGCATGTCCGGATATCTCCCGAGATCAGAAACCGAGGGTGGCGCCGAGCAGCAACGCCTGGTTCTGGTAAGTGCCGAGGAAGGGGCTCTCGCCCGGGAACGTCTTGGCCCGGGTGCGCTCCTTGAAGTCGAGGTACATGAGCGCGATGTCGGTCCTCCATTTCGCGCCCTTGTGGCCATAGCCGATCGTGAAGCCGTTGCGATCGGCGTCGGGCAGCAGCGGCCCGACCCCTTCTTCCGGCTGCGGCGTCTCGTCGAACACGAAACCGAAGCGCACTTCGCTGGTCGCACTGCGCGTCCAGCGGAGGCCGGCCCGGTAGTTCATGACGTCTTCCCAGTCCGAACGGATCGTCGAGTTCGGCAGATCGCGATTGGTGAAGCGGATCGTGGTCTCATCGAACGAGCTCCAACCGGTCCAGTTCACGTCGGTCTCGAGCAGCAGGTTGGGCGACAGCGCGAACGCGAAGCCGAGGCTCGCCATGTCGGGAAACTCGACTTCGGTCTCGATCGGCAGATTGCGGTCGTACGGCAGGCGGGTGCGCAGCACCGCGTCGAGCTGGGCGTTACCGGTCGAGATCTGAGTCAGCCGGCCGTCGCCTTCGTAATCGACCTTGACCTTGCTGCGGTAGGACAGGCCCCACGAGAAGCTGTTGTTGACTTTGTTGAGGATGCCGACGTTCCAGCCGATGCCGTTGCCCGGATCGGACTCGAGCTCAATCCCTGCGACATCGACCACCCGCTGGGTGAATGGGTTGACCGCCGGAACGCGGCGCTCGAGGACGACATCGGAGACCCGGCCGATCAGGCCGACGCCGATGCCGAACGTAGGCGTCGCCTGCCAGCCGATCGTCGGGTTGAAGTCGACCGTCCGCACCGCGGCTTTGGTGCTGATATAGCGGCCGGAGAAGGTGTTCGCGTCCCACTCGGTGGTCAGACCGAACGGCGCGTTCACACCCAGGCCGAACTTCCAAGTCTGGTTGATCGGTCGAACGTAGTAGCCGTGGGGGATGAACTCGGACAGAGTCTCCTGTTCGGCTTTCGAGGTCGGCCCCGGGAACGGCGCGGCGCCCTTGAACTCGGCCTTCGTACCCCGGATGTAGGTGAAACCCCCGGCGAAATCAGACTCGGTGACGAACGCCAAGCCGCCCGCGTTGTGGAACAGGAGCGACGGATCGTCAGCCTGGGCGGTGAACGCCCCTGCCATACCCATCGCTTTGCTCCCCTGCTCGAACACTCCAAAACCCGCCGCGTGCGACGGGGCTGGCGCCGCAACCGCAGCAACCAGGGCCAGAGCCCCCAGGGCTCCGCGGTAAAAAGAGATTCCTCGCCTGCGCATGCCTGTCATCCTCCTGGCAGAACCTGCCGCTATTTGCTCTTGAATGGAAGATCCTTCAATCGATCAATCGACGCAAGACCTGCTCGTTCAAAGACTTGTATTGACCTAGGCAGAGCTATGTCCGAACGTTAGCCTACGGCCCTATAGGTGTCAACGACGTTTTCGGTCGAATCGGAGCCGCGATCGGAAGCCGGAAGACCGGGCGCCCCGCCAACCCCTCTCGCAGGCGAGGCCCCGCACAGGTAGACTCTCACCCAGAGGGGAGCCTTATGCCCGAAAAGCACGCGATCCACGAGGAGACCTTTCGCCGGGTCCGCGAGTACCTGTCGGAGTTTTTCGACGATCCCTATTGTGATCCCGAGGAGGGGCATTTCTACGTCCGCTACGGCACGACCGTGCTCGAAATCTCGGTCGAGCCCATCGGTTCCGACGAGGTGGTGGTGCGGATCATGTCTTACTGCGTCCAGGGCGTGGACACCGCCGACGACCTTCTGCTCGGCCTGCTCGAGCTGAACCATAATCTGGCCCTCGGCCATTTTTCGTTGGTCGATAACGACGTCTACTTCTCACACTCTCTGCTCGGCCGCGACCTCACCCCACGCGACCTGCTGCGCGTGATCACCGCGGTCGCCGATATCGCCGACGACTACGACGATCGGATCGTCGCCAAATACGGCGGCCAGACCGCGCTCGAACGGATCCAGCACACCGGCGGTCCGCGCCGTCGGCGGGGCGAGACCGGAGAGTTCGACCGGCTGAACGAAACCGGGGAGTTCGAGAAGCTGATCGACGATTAAGGGGCTTCGGATCTGTCCCCAAGCGCACGGCTCGCCGCCTCGGAATGGCGCCATCGCCTCCGTATGGCGGCGATCGCCTCCGTATAGCGGCCATCGCTTCCGTAGGGCGGCGATCGCTGCTGGATAGCGACGATCGCCCTCCAGGTGGCCGCTAGCGGCGGTGGCTGGCGGCTATCCGCTCCATATCGCGGCTATTGCCTTACCGTTTGCGACGATCGTCGGCGGACCGCCGCCAGCCGGCTATTAACAACGGCCATCCGCTCCGTATCGCCGCTTTCCAGCGCGGATAGCCGCTCTACAGCTCGGAATCGGAGGTTCGGAGGCGTGGCTGGGCTCTGGGCCGCCGAAAGCGCCGCGGCGCCAGGGCGACACCCCGAAAGAAAGTGCATGCCCCATTTGCGCCGGCGAGAAGGACGCCGAGAAGCTGCCGGCGCGTCGCCAGAACCTCAGTTTGTATTGCGGACCGAAGCGCCGGAAGTCGGTTCATCGGGTGCCGAGCCGATCCGGAAGTCGAGCGCGGCGATCTTGCCGCTCAAATCATCCGCAAGCGTTGCGAGGTCTCGGCAGAGCGCGCTCTCTTCCGGGGAGACGATCGCATGGTAGGGAGTGGCGGCCAGGGCGCGAAGAGACTGCGTGGTGTGCCATAGATCATCGACGACGGCGCGGGCGCCGACGACCACGAACGGCTCTTGGTAGCCCGGCCCCTGCTCGAATTCGAGAGCAACCTCCACCAACTGTTCGAACTTCGCTTCGAGCCAACGACGCAGTTCCGGCCGCGCGAAATTGACCATCACCGATTCTCGCAAGGGCGCCAACTCGGCCCAGCGGCGCCTGAAGGTGGCGCTCATGTCTCCTCGTCGGCCGGCTCTGCGCCTTCGTCCCATCGATGGGCGGAAACCTCCCAGATCAACGCCCACCCGGCATCGGTCGCCGGAATCCAGACGGTGACCTCGTGGTCGGCGATCGAGCAGAAGGCTGGACAGTCCACCTTCCACCCAGCGACTGCGATCAGGTCGGCGATCGCCAGCGATTCCTGGCGCGATCGGGTCGCGAAGCGTCGCTTCAAGGCTCTTTCGTCTTGGGTGAACACCCAGAACGGCGGAGTTGTTGGGTCGCCCTCGTGATGAGAGGCACTTATCAGGATGCCCGGCATGGCTTCTCCTCGGCTCCCGCCTGCGCAGTTTGACGCCGCGCCCGTCGCCGCCGGCGGACCAGCTCCAGGTATGGGCCTGGGTCCTCGGCGCCTGGGGAAATGAGGGCCGCAAAGACCCGGAGCTGCAGCAAGGCCCCTTGGGGCAGCGGGTCGATCTTCAGAAGGTCCAGGAGCCGCTCGGCGAGCTCCGGCAGGATTCTTCCCCGGCCTTGATGAAGGAGCACGGCGCCCAGTTCGAGGTAGGCGTCCGCCGCTGCCAGAACATCGCCGGCCGAGCGCCAGGTTCCGGCAGCCTGCCCGAACAGCCTCGCCGCCCCTTCGAGGTCGCCCTGGTCGCGCGCATGCTCGGCGCGGGCGAAGAGTTCCCCGGCCGACCGACGGAGTCGGGAGAGCTCGTGATCCCCGAGAGGCGTCACGCGGCCCGCTCCGCCGGATCCATGGACCGCCAGGCGAGTCGGAAAAAGGGCGAATGCGCCGGTGTCGGCGCCGACGCATTCGCTAGTCCCCCGGGTGTGAGAGGGGGTGAGTGAAGCCCGGGGGTGAAAGGAGTGTGCATGCGCAAAAGCGTAGGGCACACTTTCTACGCGTAGAGCAAGTGTTATTGAACGACTTCATCCGGATGCAGTTCGGCGGATTTCTGCGGCACTTTTTACTCAGAACGGCGCCTCCCAGGCCGGAAATGCCCCTGCCGACGGCATCCTCGTTTCTTGGTTGTCACGATGGAGCTATGCTAGACACCCTTGCTTAGAGAACCTCTATAGGAGATGCCCGATGCCTCATCCGGTCGATTGGCTGACCAACGCCGCGCTGCGCCTGATCCGAGAAGCGCTCGGTTGGGATCAAAAGGAGCTTGCGGCGATGGCGGGGGTGTCGCCGGCTACGATCAGCGACTACGAGCTGGGCCGCCACACTGAGCCGCTGGAACGCGAACGGCTCGATCAGCTGGCGGCTCTGATGGGCGCGCCGAAAGCGGCGGTCGAGATCGCGCTCGGCGCCCTGGAAGCGATCCGATCGATCGTCGGCGCAGGCGCTTTGGACACCGAGCTTGCCCTTCCGCAAGAGCTGCGCGAGGTGTTGGAGCTGGCGGCGGCGAAGATCTGGAGGATGCGGCGGCAGAATCTCGAATCGGTAAGTCACGATCTCCTGCTCGAAGCTGCGCGCTCGCAGGCGGCGGTGGTGTGGGCAGCCCTCCAACGATTGTCGGACGATGACCGCCGCTTCCTGCTGGACCACACGCCGGGTTATGCCTCCTGGGCGACAGTGGAACGCCTGGCGCACGAGAGCAGGCGCGCGGCGGCGCGCAGTGTCAAAGACGCGCTGGAGCTGGGCGAGCTGGCCGTCTGGACGTCTGATCACGTGCCCGGCCCCCCGGCGCTCCAGGCGGCGGCCAAGGAATATGCCTGGTGCCATTGGGCCAACGCCAAGCGGGTGAAAGGCTGGCACGCCGAGGCGGCGTCCACTTTCGCCCGGGCGAAGAAAGAAGCGCAGTGCGCAAGCCCGTTGGGGATGTCGCCGTTTTCGCGGGCGCGGATGTTGGTTCTTGAGGCGTCGTTGTGGCGCGACCAGCGCCAGTTCGATGAGGCGTTGAAGCTTTCAGACCAGGCGCTGGCGGTCGCCCTCCCATCGGAGCTCGGCATGCTCTGGCTCAACCGGGCGGCGATCCTTGAACAGAGCGGCGACGCGGAAGCGGCCCTCTCGGCGCTCCGGGAAGCGCATGCCCACCTCGACGACACGAGCGAACCTCGGGATCTTTGGGGCGTACGGTTCAACCTGGCCGCGTGCCTGCTCGACCTGGGGCGCGCGGAGGAAGCGGCGACCTTACTGCCCGGTGTGCGCATCCTGGTTGAAGCGCGGCGGGACACGATGGACCTGGTCCGCCTCAACTGGCTGGAGGGGCGTACCGCCCTGGCGTTCGGTGACTTCCAGGTTGCCGCGACGGTACTGGAACGAGTGTGGCAAGAGTTTACGACGCGAAGGATCAACCACGATGCCGGGCTCTCGGCGCTCAACCTCGCCGAATGCTTTCTGGCGGCCGGCCGGCACGCGGAAACGCGTGTGCTCGCCCGCAAGGCCGCCGGGATTTTTCGGGAGCTCGATATCGAGAAGGATGAGCTCGCGGCGGTGCGCCTGTTTCTCGCCTCGGCCGAGTTGGAACGGGCGACCGCCGAGCAGGCACGCCTCGCCTACCGCGCCCTCGCCGCCGACAGGGCGCAGCGAGGGTACACCCTCGCCGCGCCAGGCCTGGAGATCAGTTAATGAGCTTTCATTGCCCGCAGTTGCCGTGGGGATCGATCCCGCAGCCTTCTTCGCGCGGCAGGACGGCGCTGTCGCGGCACCCGCCATTTGGATCGATGATGCAGCCCGAATGTGCCCAAATCGGCGCTGCCGCGCATTTGCCACCGGGGTCGATCCCACAGCCTTCTTCGCGTGGCAGTGCGCCGTTGCCGTTCCGGCAGTCACCATTTGGATCGAGGATGCAGCCCGAAACAGCCCAGAGGCGGACCAACACCTCCAGCCAGTCGGTGATTCGGAAGCCGCCTCCCCCCGGCGCGGCGAGCGCGGGCGGGTTGGGGGTCATGAGGAAGAGGAAGACGAGGGCGAAGGGGACGGCGAAGCGACGGAGCGTTCGGGTCACGGCGAGCCTCCTTGGGTTGGGATTTCCACCCGATTAATCGGGTAAAGAGACTATGCCGAACATCGTTTACGGGAGAGTGTCCTATGAATGGGACGACGAAGAGGGCCAAGGGGAAGAGTCTGCGCCCGCCGAACGATTTGAAGCCGGCGTTTGAGCGGGTCCCCGGCCTGGACCTCGGGCGGTCGATCAAGCGGTTTCGAGTCTCGCTGGGATTGACGCAAGCCGAGATGAGCGAAGTCACCGGCGTCAACCGCGCGAACCTCTCCGCGTATGAAAGGGGCCGGCTCCACCCGCGGGCCGCGACCCTCGCGCGCATCCAGGCGGCGGGCTCTCGGCCGCCGACCTACACCGGGGAGCCGACGGTTGAGCGCACGATCGCCGAACTGGAGCGGGAGGTGGCCGAAGCGGCGCTCGGCGAGGTCGAGGCGTGGCTGGCGGGCGGCGAAGAGGGTGCCAGGGCCGAGAACCAGCGCTCGTTCGCCCGGCGGCTCTGGCAGAAGCTCGCCCCCTTGTTGGAACGTGATCGAATCAAGCTGGTCGATCGCTCCCCCGCATTTCAGACCTGGGCGTTCGTCGAGCGGCTCGCCCACGAGAGCAAGCGGGAGGCGGCGCGCGATGCGGACGAAGCCCTTGTTCTCGCCGGGTTGGCTTTCCGCGTGGCCGAAAAGATCGCCGCTTCAGCGTTCGGCGCGGCAGCCCGGGAGTACGCTTGGGTCTACCTGGCCAACGCCTACCGGGTGCAAGGGGACCACGACGCGGCGAAAGGTGCGATCGCCGCCGCGAAGCGCGAAGCTGCGGTCGGCGGCGCGTCGCCGTTCTCCCGCGCCCGGCTCCTGGACTGCGAAGCTTCATTCTTCCGCGAGCGACGCGAATTCTGCGCAGCGCTCAAGCTGCACGGGAAGGCGCTGGGGCTTGCCCAGCCCGACGAGCACGGTTTCCTCGAATTGAACCTTTCCGCCACTCTTGAGGTTGCCGGTCGCACCGAAGAATCGATCGACGCCTTGCGCCGCGCCGTCGAAGCGCTCGAAGGCCAGCCCCACGGCCCGGACAACCCGCCGCGCCTACGGTGGGGCGCGCTGTTCAACCTGGCCGTCAACCTGTTCGATCTGGAGCGCCCGGCCGAGGCGGAAGAGTTGCTCCCGGAGGTCCGGGCACTGGTCGAGCCCGGCAACGACCTGGACCGGCTGCGGCTGCGCTGGCTGGAAGCGAAGTCCGCGGCGGCTGCGGGCCGCCGGGACGAAGCGATCTCCATCCTGGTCGAGGTAAAGCAGGCCTTCGAGGACAGGGGGCTGGGCTACGACGCCGCGCTCGCCGCCCTCGAAGCCTCGGCCTGGCTGCTCGATCAGGGCCGAACCGCGGAAGCCCGAACGCTGATCGAAGAGTCGCAGCCGACCTTCGCCGCCTTGAAGATCCACCGCGAATGGATCGCCTCGATCGCGCTCTTCGCCGAGTCCCTGCGCCAGGAGACGGCGACCGCCGAAGAAGCCCGGCTTCTCCTTCGCGCCCTACAACAGGGCAAGGCGAAAATAGGCGGCGGCTAGGAGCTTTCTTCCTTACGCCGCATCTTCCTCTTTCGGGTGTCGCGGCCTGACTTCAAGGGCACTTGCAACACCCTCAGAAATTGACTTAAGCTTCGCGCGTGGACCGAAATACCAGAGAAAGCCTGAAGGGCACCGGCTACGAACGAGTGCTGCGGGGATTTGCCGGCCTCATCCTCTTTGGCCTGCTGTCGGCCGGGCCTTCGGCGGGCGCCGCCGGAGGGGTCCAGGCCCCTGTGAGTCTGGAAGGCGCCTGGCAAGACCCGGCGGAGCCCGGTCACCTTCTCGGTTTCAACGGCGGGAAGATCAACGAGAGCCAAGGGGGTAGAATCGTCCGGGTCACCAAGCTCTTGAACGTCCAGGGCGCCCGGCTTCAAGTCTGTGAATTCGGCGAGGACGCCTACCCTGAGGCGCGAGTAGAAGGTGACCGGCTGGCTTGGCGCGAGTCCCCCGAGGGGCCGGTGACGGAGTTTCACCGCCTGCCCGTCTGGCCGGCGGCGCTGGACCTTAAACCGCTGCGCCTTCCCGAGCCGAAACCCCTGCCGCTGAGCCGGGTGATGGAAATCCAAAGCGAGCTCTATCGCCGCCTCAAGCAAGATCAGGCCACGATACGGCGAAAAGGTACGAAGATCCCTGGAATGGCTTTGGATTCCGCAGCCCTCCATCAGATTCAGGTGAGTGGGGAAAACACAGCCTACCTGCGGTCGCTCGTCCTTGAGGTGGGGTGGATCGACGTTCTTAGGTTCAGCTACCCGACCGCCGTCGCGGCTTTTCTGATCGTCCAACACAGCATGGACCTGCCGCTGATGCTGGCTGCGATCCCCGAAATCGAAAAGTCGACAGGCCCCATGGGCCTCATCGGCGACGACTATCCGCTACTAGTCGACCGCACCCGCCTGCTCCAAGGAGAACGCCAGATCTATGGAACCCAGGTCGGCCGTCAAGCCGACGGCAAGCCCCTCGTTTTGCCCATCGTGGACCGACAAAATCTCGATGAGATCCGCGGCATCTTGGGAATGATCCCTCCGACCGCGCTTGAGTACCTGCGCGTTCTTGGCGGGGACGATCAGGTTCGCTTCAGCGAAGCCTGTCAGGAAGCGCCAACCTCAACCGCTGTTCAAACGCTCCGTCAGCACGGCCGACCCGGTGTAGTCGGCTGCTGCGTCGACCGCGGGCAACACTGGGAAAGATACGGTACCGCTATCCGGTCTCGTAAAGCTCGGTGACGTGTTTGGCCATCGCTTGCCGCTGCCTATCTTCCGCAGCACCCAGAAAGGACAAGTCGAATTTCAACTTTGGGGGTTTCGGATCCCAGGCGTAGTCGGATCTGCCCTGGACCAGCATCTCTGACATCGCATCGAGCAGCGGCAATCCGGATTCGAGCTCGAAGGACAGGAATTGGCCCGAAGGGTTCACCTCAAGGAACAGGAGTTCTTCTCGCGGCGTCACGATCAGATCGATCGCACCATAGACCAAGCCGAGGGTTTTCATGAGCCGACGGCAAGGCCGCTCAATGTTCAAAGGGAGCCGGACGGGCTCGAAGGTCAGATCGGTGTCCGCCCCATGCGCAAGCCATTGCGCCTCTCGCCAATCGAGGCGCCCGCGCGCCGTCTGCTGAGAGTTGATTCGAACCGAGAAGAGCCTTTGGCCGATAGCGGTGACTCGGATTTCGTGATCCTTCTCGATGCAATGCTGGTAGATACCCGGCGTCCATTGCAGCGCCTGGGTGTCTTCGACCAACTCAGGTGTGAACTCCGTGGTCGGCACCAGCGAGCCGAAGGTCTTGAACACGACCGGGCCAGGCGCCGCGCTCACAAAGGATCGGATTTCAGCCGGGTCGTTGCCGAATAGGGTCGGAGGGATACGAAAGCCCGCCCGCTGCGCCGCCATCAGTTGCAATGCCTTTGCGCGCTCCACGCCGAAGCTGCGAACCGGATTCACCCACAACGAATCTGGACAGAGAAGTTCGAAGAAACTAGAGCGCATATCGCGGCATTCGCGCGAGATCACCACGCGATCACTGTCGTCAAAATCCGCGGGCACTGCACCGAAAGAGGGGCGACGCAGCCAGACCGAGCTGTACCCGGCAGATTGGCCAAGGCGGAACGAACCCTGGCTCGACAGCCGAGCCCCGCGAGGCGAAAGCTCAATCGCCAACGAAACCCGCCCTGGAAAATCGGGAGTGAAAAAGGTGTCGACTCCGTATTTTTTCCTGGCGAAGGCTTCGCACATCGCATGGGTATGCAAATCCTGAGGGTTTGAAATAATAAGTACAGTGCTTTTCATGCGTAGGCGGTCACAAGGCACCAAATCGGCCGACCCCTTGCCCGGAGGGTGGCCGATTCCGGTTGGAACCCGGATGGGGCGAACCGCTTCAGATCTGGATCGTGTCGCCATCCACGACGATGACTTTGCCTCCCGCGTCCTGGGTGATCGTCTTGATCCCACCATGCACCAATGCGAGGTCGAGACCTTTCACTCCCTCCTGCCGGCGCCTGGCCTCCAGAATTCTGGCTACGAGCGTTCGCTTTCTCATCGGTAAACTCCTTTTCTAGGTGCTGCTCCATGGATATTCTTATCTCCAGCGTCAGCGTAGAGGAAGAGAGAGATTCCTGTCAACTTCGCGAAGCGTCGCGTTCTATTCCCTCCTGAGGACTCTTACGGGGTCGATCCTTACGGCCCGGCGAGCGTGCGCGAACGAAATGAGGAAGGCGCAGCCGCCGAGGAAGGCGACGGAGGAGACCCACACGCCGGGATCGTTGGCCGGGACTCCGAACAGATGAGGGCCGATAGATCGACCGAGCCAAGGAGCCGGCGCCAAACCGAATACCGACCCCACGCCGATTAAAAGCGCGCACTGGCCCAAGACCAACCCACCCACCGCCCGGGGGGTGGCGCCGCAGGCGATCCGAATGCCGATTTCTCGCTCGCGCTCGGTGATCCAACGTTCGAGCGCCCCGAAAAGACCGAGCAACGCCAGCGCAATGGCCATCGCCGCCAACAGCCCATACAGAACGGCGGCCTGGGTCTCGGCGCGCATCGAAACGGCGAGCAGTGAAGCGAGCGTAGTGACGCGAAACACGGGAAGTCGTGGGTCGAGAGCGCCAACCGAGGCGCGCATTGAATCGAATGCAGGGAGTACCCCCCCGGAACCGCGGACCAGAATCGTCATGCCGGGCGCCAGAAGTGCGCCGATGAACGATTTCTCGGCCTGCGCATGCGCCAGGTACAACACGGGGGTCGGCGCCTCGCGAAGGGCGGCAAAAGTGGTGTCGGAGACCACACCGATGACCTCGAAGGGGGTATCCGTCTGGACCAGGCGAAGACGCCTTCCGAGCGGGTCGCGACCCGGCCACAACCTGCGGGCCGCCGATTCGTTGATGATCGCAACGGGCGGTGAAATGCCGAGGTCTCCGGAGTCGAAGTCTCGTCCTCGCCGAAACGAAATTCCGGTCGCCTGGAAATAGTCGTTGCCGACCAGGACGTGGCGTATTGCCGGCCGTTGGGCGCCCGATCCGTCCGGCGCCGGCGAATCCGCCGGCTCGACACTCAGATCGACCGACAGGTCGCTTCCCATGATCGGCAACGCCGAAATCATGGTCGCGCCCTCGACTCCAGGCAAGTGCCGGAGTTTGCTTTCCAGGGCAGCATAGAAAGCCGCTCCCTGCGCAGCGGAGTAGCGCGCGGGCGCCAGGTCGATCGAGAAAACCAGTACCGCCTCAGGGCGGAACCCAGGGTCAACCGCCCGAAGATTGGCCACCGTGCGGATGAGGAATCCTGCGGCGGCCAGCAGCGGCAGTGCGAACGCGAGTTGTAGGACGACCAGCAATTCGTGCCAACCCAGGCGGCGCCGGCCGGTCCTCTGCGCGGCGCCGCGAAGTGAGGGTGCGAGCTGGGTTCGCCATGCCAGCAAGGGTACGAGAGAAAACGCAAGGCTGCCCAGCCCGGCAGTCAACACACTGAAACCGAGGGCACGTCCCGAGACCGCAATGCCCTGGAGGGCGACTTCTGCCGGAAGGTGAAGGCGCGCGACCAGCGGCAGGGCCGCGCCCACGATTAACACCCCGGTAGCTGCCCCCAGTGCCCCGAGTCCGAGCCCCTCGATCGCGAGCTGGCGCAGCAGCCGGCCGCGGGTTGCGCCCAGGCCGAGCCGGATCGCGATCTCTCGCCGCCGGTTCGCGGCGCGCGCGAGAAAGAAACCCGCGAGATTGACGATGGCGACGACGAGGACCAGAAGAGTGATCGCGGCCAGCCGCAAGATGAGGGCGCGGATCGCCGCCCGACCATCGGGTCCGAAAGCCAGATCTGCGAGCGGGACTGCGCGATAGCCGCGCTCGGAGTGGGTCGCAGGGAATGCGGAGGAGAGCTTGGCGGAGAGGACATCGAGTTCCGCCTGCGCCTGGCCGACCTCGGCGCCCGGCCGCAGCCGGCCGACCGCGAGGAGCCACTCCTGCTCGCGGTCTCGTCGGCCGGTAAAAGGAACGACAACTCCCGTCGCGACGTCCGAATAGGCACCGAGCGGCAGCCAGATCTCGCGGTGGGCCAGCCGATCGGTGCCCCGGAAGCCGCTCGGCGCAATGCCCACGATCGTGAGAATTCGTCCATTGAGGGTTATGGGTGAACCAACGACGTGCGGATCGCTCGCGAAGCGCCGGACCCAAAGGTCGTTGCCGAGCACCGCGACCGGCAAGGAATCATCACCCTTGGAAAAGAACCGACCGACCTCGGGCACAACGCCAAGGAGTGAGAAATAGTTGGTGGACACTGCCAGTCCCGAGATCCTCTCGGCGGAACCACCGGAACCGAGAGCCAGGTCGCACTCTGCAGAGGCTACGAGGCCGGCGAAGGCACCGCGCGAGTCCGCAAGATCGACAAAGTCGGCCCAAGCAAGCGGCCGGAGCCGCCCCGGCTCGGACACATGAACGGATCGAACGGCAACCAGTTCCTCGGCGGAACGAACTACCGGCAGCGGGCGCAGGAACAGAGTATCGACGAGCGTGAACACGGCGGTCGGTGCGGCCACCCCCAACCCTAAGGTGGCGACCGAAACGATGGCCGCGATCGGCGCGCGCGCCAGCAGGCGGAAGGCGAAGCGAAGATCTCCCAATGCGGACATCGAACCGATCCCTCCTATACCCGCCCGCCGCGAGTCGCGGGGAAAGCTGCCGTCACCGCCCTGGTTCTCCCGCCCGGCGGGTTCTTCGGCCTGGTCGTTCTCGGCAGAGGACGCTCCCCTCGAAAATGAACTGCGGCATAGTCGCTTTACCCGTTTAAGTTGCAGCAACGACAACCCTACCACGCCGCGCGACGGTGGCTTTGGATTTGACCCCGGCTGGAACGAGAAGGGAAAAAACGGCACGCCGAGAAATGCGCAATGGTCGATACTCCTGATCGCGCCCGAAACCGCCCAAGATCAGATCAGAGTAGCGCTTGCCCTCACCCTGCCGCTCGCGCTAGCCTGCCGCTCCGAACCAACATGAAGATCTCTCGGTGGGACTTAAGGGTTTGCTTGGCGATCGTGGCCGCGGGCCTTCTGCTCGCGGGCTGCCGCCTGGCCGGGGCGCCTCCGGCCGAGGCGGGTAAGGTCCATGTCGGCATCGTCTTCGACAGCGGCGGCAAAGACGACCGCTCGTTCAACGCCGCCGCCTGGCAGGGCGTCCAGCGGGCGGCCAAGGAGATGCCGATCGTGCTGCGCGACGCCGAGCCGGGCGATCCGACCTCGCTCGAACCGGCGATGCGCGCGTTCGCCGAGCGCAACTACGACCTGATCATCGGCGTCGGCTTCGCCCAGATGCCGATCGTCGAAGCGGTCGCCAAGGATTATCCGCAGCTCCAGTTCGCGATCGTCGACGGCGTGCTCGATCAGCCGAACGTCGCCTCGCTGGTGTTCAAAGAGCACGAGGGCTCCTACCTGGTGGGCATGATCGCGGCGCACAAGAGCCGGACCGGTGTGCTCGGTTTCGTCGGCGGCATGGACATTCCGCTCATCCATCGTTTCGCCACCGGCTTCGAAGAAGGGGCGCGCGCGGTCCGCCCGGACATTCGGGTGATCCCCAATTACGTCGGCGTCACCGAATCGGCCTGGAACAATCCGGGCAAAGGCAAGGAGCTGGCCGAGGCGCAGATCGGCAAAGGGGCGGATGTGATCTTCGCCGCCGCGGGCAATTCCGGCCTCGGCGTGTTCGACGCGGTCGAGCAGCGCGACAAGTTCATCATCGGAGTCGATTCGAACCAGAACTGGGTGAAGCCCGGCCATGTCTTGACCAGCATGGTGAAAAGGATCGACAACGCGGTCTACCAGATCATCCAGGATCGGGTGAACGGCAGGTTCGCGGCCGGCATCCACGTCTACGGCCTGGAGGACGGCGGTATCGGCTATGCGATGGACCAATTCAACGCCGGGCTGATCCCGGATGCCGTGATCGCCGAAGTCGAGGCCGCGAAGGCCAAGATCATCCGCGGCGAGATCAAGGTCACCGACGCGATGGCGAACTGACCCGCCGCAGCTCTCGCCCCAACTTTTAGACCCGAGGAACCACAACGACGTGCTTACGCTCCGGGAGATCACCAAGCGGTTCGGCCAGGTGACCGCGAACGACCAGGTGTCGATCGAGGTGCGGCCGGGGACGATCCACGCCCTGGTCGGCGAAAACGGCGCCGGCAAGTCGACCGCAATGCGCATCGCCTATGGTTTCTACCAACCCGACGGCGGCGAAATCGTGATCGACGGCTCGCCGCGCATCTTGGCGAGCCCTAAAGACGCGATCGCATTGGGTATCGGCATGGTCCATCAACACTTCATGCTGGTCGAGCCGATGACTGTGGCGGAGAACGTGGCGCTCGGCGCCGAGCCCCTGCGCTCCGGAGTGGGCGCCAGGCTCGGCATCGGGCTCGATTGGCGGCGCGCCGAAGCCGAGATTGAGCGCCTCGCCGCGGAGGTTGGCCTGGCGGTCGATCCGCGGGCGAAGATCTCCGACCTCTCGGTCGGCGAGCAGCAGCGGGTCGAGCTGCTCAAGGCGCTCTACCGCCAGGCGCGCCTGTTGATCCTCGACGAGCCGACCGCGGTGCTCGCGCCGCAAGACACCGCGGAGTTGTTTCGCACGCTCCGGCAGATGCGCGCTCAGGGCAAGACGATCGTGCTGATCACCCACAAGCTCGCCGAAGTGCTGGAGATCTCCGACGAGGTGACCGTCATGCGTGACGGCCGGGTGGTCGGCCGGGTCGCGACCGCCGCGACCTCGGCACCCGAGCTGGCGCGGATGATGGTCGGCCGCGACGTTCTGCTGCGGGTCGAAAAGAGTCCACGGGCGGTCCAGCCGTCCACGGAACCGGTCTTGGCCGTGCGGGATCTGGTCGTTTCCCGCCCCGCCGCGGAGCGCGCGAGCGCCCGGCTCTCCGGCGTCTCCTTCGAGGTACACGCAGGCGAGATCGTTGGGGTGGCAGGGGTCGAAGGGAATGGCCAGACCGAGCTGATCGAGGCTCTGGCCGGTTTGACCGCGCCGGGCCTCACTTCCGGGTCGATCGAGCTCGACGGCGAAAATCTAGTCCCCTTGAGGGCGCATGCGCGGCGCGCGCGAGGCCTCGCCCATATCCCCGAGGATCGCCACCGCCGCGGTCTGGTGCTCGATTTCGCGCTGGCCGAGAACGTCATCTTGGGCGTTCAAGATCGCCCCCCGACCGTCTCGCACGTTGGTGCGGCCTGGATGGACTTGCACGCGATTCGCACCGCGACCGAGGCGTTGCTCGCCGAATTCGACGTCCGGCCGGCGAACCCCGACTTGGCCGCGCGCGCTCTGTCGGGCGGCAACCAACAGAAATTGGTGGTCGGCCGCGAGATGGGGCAGCGGCCGAAACTTCTGCTGGTATCCCAGCCGACCCGCGGCGTCGACATCGGCGCGATCGAATTCATCCACCGGCAACTGTTGGCCCTGCGCGACCGCGGCGTCGCGATCCTCCTGGTTTCGGCCGAACTCGAAGAGGTGACCGCCCTGTCCGACCGTCTGCTCGTGTTCCATGCCGGCAAGATCGCCGCCGAGGTCGATCCGACGGCCACCTCAATCGCCGAGATCGGCCTGTTAATGACCGGCGGCGGCCGAGCGGCTCTCTCGACGGATACCAGGGCCGCACGGTTGGGAGGTGCGGCATGAGCACCGCAGAACGCCTGAGGAATCTGCCGGGTTGGGCGCAGCCGATCCTCGCCGTGCTCGCCGCCTTCGCGGTCGGTGGCGTGATCGTCGCCCTGGTCGGCGATTCGCCCGTTCAGACCTTCACCCTCTTGATCGGCAGCGCGCTCACCTGGCCGGACGGCATCGGCTACACCCTGTTTTATGCCACGCCGTTGATCTTCACCGGTCTGGCAGTCGCCCTCGCGATGCGCGCCGGCCTGCTCAACATCGGCGCCGAAGGTCAGCTGACCCTCGCCGCGTTCGCCGCCGCCTGGGCCGGAATCACCTTCTCCGGCGCCCCGGCGTTCCTCTTGGTCCCCATCTGCGTGGTCGCCGCCGTGGCGGCCGGCGCGTTTTGGGGCGCGGTGCCAGGGGTGCTCAAAGCGAAATTTGGGGCGCACGAAGTGATCACCACGATCATGCTGAACTTCGTCGCCGCCGCGGTCGCCAGCTACTTCACCGAGTACCACTTCAAGAAGCCGGGCGACGCGCTGCTCCAGACCGTCCAGATCGCCGACGCGGCGCGGATTCCGCGCTTCGGCACCTTCGTGCCCAACTTCCCCGAGCGGATCCCGTTGAGCGTCGCGTTCCTGCTCGCGCTCGCGATGTGCGTGGCGGTCGCGATCTTCTTCAAACGGACCCGCTGGGGCTACGAGATCCGCGCCACCGGTGCCAACCCCGACGCCGCGGAGTATGGCGGCATCTCGACTCCGCGCCAGATCGTTCTCGCGATGGCGCTCTCCGGCGGCCTCGCCGGGCTGGTCGCGGTGTCCGAAGTTCTTGGCTATCGCTACCGCTACTACGACGGCTTCTCTGCCGGCTACGGGTTCACCGGCATCGCGGTCGCCCTGCTCGGTCGCAATCGACCGCTCGGCGTGCTGCTCGCCGCGCTCCTGTTCGGCGCGCTCCTGCGCGGCGGCCTGTTCGTCGACATCTTCACCGAGAAGGTCTCGAAGGATCTGATCTTCGTGCTCCAGGCGCTGATCATCCTGTTCGTTGCGGTCGGGTCGCGCGAGCGCGCGGCCGGAGGACGCCGATGAGCGAACTGTTTGAGGTCGGCCTGGTAATGTCGGCGATCCGCCTCGCCACTCCGCTCCTGCTCGCAGCACTCGGCGGCCTGCTCGCGGAACGCTCCGGCGTGATCAACATCGCGCTCGAAGGGTTGATGCTCGCCGGCTCGTTCACCGCCGCCGTGGTCACCCACTATTCGGGGAACCCTTGGCTCGGCCTGCTCGCCGGCATCCTCGCCGGTTCGGCGGTCGCCTACATTCACGCGGTCGCCTGCATCCGCTTCGGCGCCGACCAGGTGGTGAGCGGCACGGCGATCAACATTCTCTTTCTCGGGGTCCCGGCGCTCCTGTCGGGCGCGCTGTTCGCCTCGACCGGTGCCACGCCCCAGATCCCGAAAGAGAACCTGTTGCCGGTCGCGCCGATCGTGCTCGCGTTCGCCCTGGTGCCGATCCTCACGCTGCTGCTCGCCCGCACCCGGTTCGGCCTGCGCCTCCGGGCGGTGGGAGAAAACCCCGCGGCGGCCGATGCGGCCGGTGTTTCGGTCACCCGCATCCGCACGCTGGCGGTCGTACTGTCCGGCGCGCTCGCCGCGATCGGCGGGGCCTACCTGTCGATCGGCCAATCGTCGCTGTTCACGCGCAACATGACCGCCGGGCGGGGCTTCATCGCGCTCGCCGCGTTGATCATGGGCAAATGGAAACCGGTGCCCACGATGTTCGCCTGTCTGCTGTTCGGCGTCGCGGAAGCGATCTCGATCCAGATGCAGGGGGTGGCCAAGATCCCCGTGCAGTTCATCCAGATCATCCCCTACGTGCTCACCCTCGTGGTCCTCGCCGGCTTCATCGGCCGCTCCCGTCCACCGAAGGCACTCGGCCAGCCCTACCAGAAGGAGCGGTAGGGGGCAAATTTGGGGCGAATTGACCTTGCCGGCTATCCGGCTTAAAATATAAGAGTCTCTGCAACCCTAGCCGCATGAATTTTGGAAACAACCCTGCTTTTCGGGCTTCCTTTGGGAGGGAGTACCTTGGCCGGAATCAAGAAGAAATTGGGTTTCTGGACCGCGGTGATCGCGTTTTTGACCGCTCTTCTAGTGTAGTGCGCCCAATTTGTTGAACCTTAAGCGTATCTCGCTCGTATAATCCAATAGGAGGATTTGAGAATGCGAGTCGCGCCAGAGGTTCTGATTTCGACCGAGGAGAGGCAACAGCTGGAAAGGTTTGCCCGTGGC
>JANNIH010000006.1:0-5640 GCA_031404815.1 Holophagales bacterium
GGAAGAGCAGCAGCATCGACACCACGAATACGATCCCAGGCAAGCGCAGCGATTGAACGTCCATGCCGTGATAGACGACGTCATGCGCCCACCGCGATGCGAGCACGGCCGATGCGGCGAGCACGACGGCGCTGAAGACGGAGGGGAGCGTTTCGAGGAAACCGAGGCCGCCGGCGCGATCGGGGTGCGTCGGCACGAGCTCCAGATCGAGTTTCGCGATGCGGCTCATCAGCATGAAGAAAAGGAAGAGTCGCCACAGCCAGGCGAGCACCAACGCGACGAAGATTGGACGGACCACGTAGAGGAACCAGATTCCGCCAAAACCGAAATGAGTCGGGGCGTCGGAATCCGCCGCCCAGCTCAACTCGTGCTGATCCCCGGTCGGCGGACCGAGCAGCAGCCATGCGGCGACCGCGCTCCCGATCAGGATCCACGGCAGCGAGCGATCGCGCAGCCGCGCGACACCCTCGAGGATCGCGCAAAAGCGCTCGCGATCGGCGTCGCGGACCAGCCCGGATCGCACGAAGTGCGGAACGAGTCGCGTCGTCATCGCGTGGGCTACGCCTTCCGCGATCACCAGCAGCGGGATCGCGACGAGGCAGCGCACCGTCACGCCGAAATGCTGGAAGAGCGGCTCACTCGTCACCGCACCGGGCAGCGCGCGCTGGGCGATCGCGGCCCACACCGCGATCGGCGCCCAAGTGAAGAGCGCCAGCGCCAGCGCCCTTCGCCCAACACCGAGCCCCGTCGCAGGAATCAGGCCGATCGCACGCTGCGCACGAAAGAACAGATCATTGCGGACCAGCGAGATCTGGAACTCGTTTGCTTCGGCGTTCGAGACGGCGGATGTCGTGGTGTCGATTCGTGGTTCTCGCTGGTATCGCGTGTCGCGACCCTGTGCTCGACGGCTACTCGGAGTCGCTGAGAGCCGCACGATAGGTGATGCCAGTTCGCGCCGCGCCTGCAATCGGCGCCAGCCAGAACAACCAGATCTGCCCCTGCGCCCAGCCTCCGACGAAGAGCGCCGGACTGGTGCTGCGCGCCGAGTTCACCGCCGTATTGGTGACCGGAATGCTGATCAGGTGGATCGAAACGAGCGCGAGTCCGATCGCGATTCCTGCGAAGCCTGCGGGCGCGCGCTTGTCGCTCGCACCGAGGATGATGATCAGGAACATGAACGTGAGCACCAGTTCCGAGAGGAACGAGGCAGTCACTGAGTAGTGACCAGGCGAGTGATCGCCAAAGCCATTCGCCGCGAAGCCGGATGCGACGAGGTCGAAGCCCGGCTTGCCGCTCGCAATCGACGAGGACACGAGCGGAGCGAGGATGCCACCCGCCACTTGCGCGAGTATGTACGGAAGCCGCTCGCTAGCCGGAGAGCGCCCACCCACGGCCAGCCCGACCGACACGGCTGGGTTGATGTGACAGCCCGAGATCGGCCCGATGGTGTACACCATAATGAGTAGACTTAGACCGAACGCGAACGAGACACCGAGCTCTCCGATCCCGACCTCGGGGAACGCGGCCGAAATGACGGCGCTGCCGCAGCCGCCGAATACCAACCAGAACGTGCCGATGAATTCGGCGGCGAAGTTGTTCACGCGATCTCTCCTCGGGTGCGCCGGACTCGGCAGAAGGGGCGGACGAGTCTGCGCAGCATGAAGGCGCCCGCGCGCCGAGTCCTGGCGGCCCCTGATGAAATCCGGATGAGATCCTGATCGCAGAAAGATTGCGTGCTAGAAGCGATGAGGCTCGCTACATGCCGCGTGGGAGTTCAGCAACACAATGGAACGACGACGCCTCCGTCACCAGATCCGCCTGCGACTTGCGCGTTGCACACGATGGATCGCCGCGGTCATCGTCGCGTTCGTGCTGGCGCCGGCGGCCGGCGCGCAGACGCGCATCGAACACGGCATCGACAAGCCCTGGTCGGGTGATCTCGACGGCATGATCGAGCGGCGCATGATTCGCGTGCTCGTCGTTCCGAGCAAGACCTTCTACTTCGTGGATAGGGGCCAGCAGCGAGGTCTTTCCTACGATCGCGGCAAGGCATTCGAAGACGATCTCAACAAGAAGCTCGGCAAGAAGGAGCTACGCGTCGAAGTGATCTTCGTTCCTGTGTCGCGCGAGGATCTGCTTCCCGCGCTGATCCAGGGTCGCGGCGACATCGCGGCGGCGAGCCTCACGATCACGCCCGAGCGCGAGCAGTGGGTCGATTTCTCGGCGCCGCTCTGGTCCGACGTCTCCGAGATTCTCGTCACGGGACCGAGTGCACCGCCGATGGCGAGCGTGGATGATCTCTCCGGCAAGGAAGTCTTCGTCCGGCTGTCGAGCAGCTATTTCCAGAGTCTGTGGCATCTGAACGAAGAGTTCGGAAAGTCGGGCAAGGCGCCGGTGAAAGTGAAGGCGACGCCCGAGCAGCTCGAAGACGAGGACCTGCTCGAGATGATGAGCGCGGGCCTCTTGCCGTTCGCGATCGTGGACGACTTCAAGGCGGAGTTCTGGGCGCAGGTTCTGCCCAACCTGACACTGCACCGCGACATTGCCATTCGTAGTGAGGGCGAAATCGCCTGGGCGTTCCGCAAAGACAGCCCGAAGCTCGCCGCGTCGCTCGCCGACTTCGCCAAGAGCCACGGCGAGGGCACGCTCTTCGGCAACGCCAAGTTCCGCGAGTACGTGAAGAACACGAAGTATGTGAGGAACTCCGTCTCCAAGGACGAGATGATCAAATTCCTGCACACGCTCCACTTCTTCCAGAAGTATGCGCAGAAGTACGACTTCGATTGGTTGATGCTCGCCGCGCAGGGCTACCAGGAGTCGCGACTCGATCAGACCGTGAAGAGCAAGGTGGGCGCGATCGGCGTGATGCAGGTGATGCCTGCCACCGGCAAGGAACTGGCGGTGGGCGACATCCACCAGATCGAGAACAACATCCACGCCGGCACGAAGTATCTGCGCACCGTGATCGACCGCTATTTCCCCGACGCGAAATTCGACGGCCTGAATCGCTGCCTCTTTGCGTTCGCGTCGTACAACGCTGGGCCGGCGCGCGTCGCGGGTCTGCGGCGCAAGGCCGAGGCGCGCGGCCTCGATTCGAATGTCTGGTTCGACAATGTGGAGCGCATCGCGGCTGAGGAGATCGGACAGGAGACCGTTCGCTACGTCGCGAACATCTTCAAGTACTACGTGGCGTATCAACTCGTCGTCGAGCAGCAGCAGAAGCAGGAGAGCGCGCGGGATGCGCTGAAGGCGCCCTGACGGCGCGTCGCGCTACTCGAAGCTGACGTCGCGCAGCAGCTCGAGATCGTCGAGCGCCTTGCCGGCGCCGTAGACGACCGCGGTGAACGGGTCGGCTGCGGCGGCCACTGGCTTGGGTGCCGGCGCAGCGGCTGCGGGCTCGGCGGCGGACTTGGCTGCCGGTGCGGCGGCCGCGGGCGCAGGCGCGGCGGCAGGCTTCGGCGCCTCGGCTGCAGCGGCCGGCTTCGCCGGGCTCGCGCCCGCAGCCTTGACCGATGCCAGCATGTAATCCACTGCTGCCTTGACCTCCGCATCGGAAGCCGCGGTGTTGCCGCCCTTGGCCGGCATTCCCTTGGCCGTGCCCTTCAGGGCGCTGGTGTAGAGGCGCCCGGTGCCGGCGGCAGTACGCGGCTGCCAATCGGCGGCGTTCCCGTAGCGCGGCGCCCCGGCGATTCCGGCCGCGTGGCAGACGGCGCAGGTCTTGGTATATAAGTCCTTGCCGGCATCGGCGGCAATGGCCGGCGGCGTCAACACGCACGAAAGGGCCAGCGCCGGAATCGCCAGCGCCGCAACGCGTTTTGTCCGTTCATTTTTCATGATCGACCGTCCCCTATTTCTTCGGCGCAGCAACTGGAGCAAGCTGCTGGATCGTGCTTTCGTGCACCTGGGTCGGGGTGCCCGGCTTGCCCGAGTGGCACAGGTTGCAGTTCTCCACCGACCAGGCCAGGTCGCCGTTGTGGCAAGCGCCGCAATACTGGCCGTCGATGATCTTCACCATATTGATTTCGTTGCAGCCGGCCTTGAACTTGAAGCCGAGGTCGGCATGGCAGACCTTGCAGCGGAACCGCACGCGATGAAACCAGTGCGGGAAGATCGCCGGCCGCATCCCCGCGGCGTCCGAGTAGTTGTTGATGACCACATCGCCGTATTCGGCGCGCGCCTCGTCGATATCGATGCTCAACACCGCAACCAGCGCCAGCAGAATCAGCAGCAAGCGCCGCCTGAACGTTTTCCCGGACATGATTTTCCTCTATGCAAAAACCAGACGTGAAGTTTAACCGCGCAATGCGGCGGTTACCAGCGCCCGTCAAAAAAACCGTCGAATTCGCGCGTGACCGTGCCATACATGGACGTACTCATCCTGCCACCCGATTCGATCACCGAAGCACTCAGGTTGAAGCTCAGGCGGCCGACCCGGTAACGTGCCATCTGCGTCAACGACAGAGTGCTGACAAAGCCGCTATTCTGCGAACTGACACCGACCAGACGCTGGCTGGAATCGCTGCCGGTCCACAGCAGGTCTGCGGTATAGATCAGGTTGCGGATCGAAAACGGGCTGGTGTGCGCATAACCGAGCGACAGGGCCCCGGTTATTTGCGACTGGTCGGAATCGACCACGATATCGTTCAGGCTCTGGGTCCTGACGTCGGCCGTGCGGCTTCGGTTCCAGTTCAGGTTGGAACTGAGCTGCAAGGACTGGCGCGAGCTTATCTGATAGCTGCCTCCACCCACCAGGTTTGCGGCGAAGGACTGATTGTTATCCGTTCCAGTCGCGTAGCTGGCGCTGGCGCTCAGATTCGCCGACAAGGCGTCGCCATAGCTGGCGCGCCAGCCGGCACCGATCGAATTCGACAAGGTGAGGGAACTGTCCTCCTGCTGGTGGCTGAACGACACATTCTGCCCGGCGGTGAGGGTGACCCCCTGACGCGCGTCGATGGCGAAGTCGCGCACCAGATTATGGCCGACCGTGCTGCTAATGCCAAATGCGTTTTCGCCGTCGCTGCTGGCGTTGGCGTTGGCACCGCCGCCGACGGACCATGCATAGGTGTAGCCGTTGAACTGGATCGGCAGGCCGTTATAGTAGGCGCCGATATTGCCGCCCGCAACGTGGAAGCGGCCGGTATCCGAGTTGACCGTGGCCACCGAACCACCGGCGGAGAGGGAAAGCTGATTGCTGTAGTTATAGGTGGCGGACAGGTTGGCGGCGAGGAACTGCTGGCTGGTCTGTTCCCCGCCCACGGCTGTCTGCGACTGCGTATGGCCGAAATTGGCGCCGCCGCTGACGGTCAGTGGCAGGTCTTCGTCGGGCCGCCAGTTGAATGTGCTGGAACCGAGGAAGATGGTCGAGTCGTTGAAGTTCAGGGTATTGCCCAGAAACTGGGTGGTTCTGTTATTGACCAGCGACAGCTGATTGTTGATGTTCAGATCCTGATGCACGGTCCAGCCGTGGGAGACGATGGCATTCAGCAGCCGCGTACCCTGCCCCGTATTAACCTCGGTGGTGTCAGGCGCATAGCCGACCGTAGCGTTGAGGTAGTGCTCCCCTTCGAGATAATGCTCGGGTGCGAATACGCGCCGGGTCGAAAAACTGCCCTGCATGTTGGAGAACGAACTGTCGTTGTC
>JANNIH010000007.1:0-78284 GCA_031404815.1 Holophagales bacterium
GTATCTGGGCGGCCACTGCGATGTCCTCGGCGGCGCGCTCGTCGCCCGCGAACAGGGTCCGCTGTTTGCCCGCGTCCGCCACCTTCAGGCGAGCGCCGGGGCGGGCGCCTCGGCGTTCGACAGCTGGCTCGTGCTGCGGGGTATACGCACTCTGCCGGCCCGGATGAGGGTGCACGGAGAGAACGCGGAGCGGCTCGCCGCATTCCTCGCGGATCATCCCGCCGTCGAGCGGGTGTATTTCCCAGGACTGGCCAGCCATCCGGGCCACGAGATCGCCCGGCGCCAGATGTCCGGCTGGGGCGGCATGCTCTCGTTCGTCGTGCCCGGCGGCCGGGCGCGCGCGTTCGAAGTCGCGTCGAAGGTCCGGGTCTTCACGCGGGCGACCAGCCTGGGCGGCGTCGAGAGCCTGATCGAGCATCGCGCCTCGGTCGAAGGGGCGAACACCCGCGCGCCGGAAGGGCTGCTGCGCGTCTCGGTCGGCTTGGAGCATCCGGACGACCTGATCGAGGATCTCGCTCAGGCTTTGAAGTAGAAGGCGCGGAACCCCGGCAGACCGGGAGAAACAAACGCCTCTTAAACCCCGTAAGACGACCCTGAGAGAGTCTTGTTTCGATCTTCGGGAGGGCCGCCTCGTGAACAGCCTGCTTCGTGAAATCCGCTACGCCTTTCGCATGTTGGTGAAGAACCCGTCGACGACGATCGCCGCCATCGCCTGCATCGGCCTCGGGATCGGTGCCACGACGACGATCTTCAGCGTCGTCAACGCGATCCTGCTCCGGCCGTTTCCGTTCGCCGACCCCGATCGGATCGTCGCCATCCACACCGAGCAGCTGCTGAACGACATCGAGCGCGGCGACCTCTCCTATCCCGTCTACCGCGAGCTGGCCGAACAGGCTGGAAAGGGCGGCGCGTTCTCTCTGGTCGCGGCATTCACCATGCGCAGCTTGACCCTGACCGGAAAGGAAGAGCCGGAGCGGGTGATCGGCCTCGAAGTGTCGGCCAACCTGTTCCCCCTGCTCGGCGTTCAGCCGGTGCTCGGCCGCGGCTTCCGGCCCGAAGAGGACCAGCCCGGAGCGCCGCGCACCATCCTGCTCTCGCACGACCTCTGGCTCCGCCGCTATGCCGGCGATCCGAAAGTCGTCGGCAGTTCGATCATGGTCAACAATCGCGCCTCGACGGTGATCGGCGTCATGCCGCCCCGCTTTCTCTTTCCCCAAGACAACCAGGCCTGGGTCCCGCTCGCGCTCGACCATCACGAAGCCCCACGGACCGAGCGCAACCTGGCCCTCTACGCCCGCCTCGGGCCCCGTGCGACCGAGGACCAGGCCCGCGCCGAGGTCGGAGCGTTCGCCGCCAAGCTCGCCACCGAGTTTCCCGAGGAGAAGGGCTGGGGCGCCGGAGTCCAATCGCTCCGACGCGAGATGGCCGGCGAAGGCATGTACCGGATGACCTTGACGCTGATGGGCATGGTCCTGTTCGTCCTCGCGATCGCCTGCGCGAACGTGGCGAACCTCTTTCTAGCCCGGGTGAGCGCTCGCGGCAGGGAGCTCGCGGTGCGCGCGGCGATCGGCGCCGGACGGATGCGCTTGGTGCGCGAGGTGCTGATCGAGAGCGTGCTCGTGGGCCTGGGCGGAGGTCTGCTCGGGTTGGGGCTCGCCCACTTCGGCGTGCGCTGGATGATGGCCTCGATCCCGGCCGAGAATCAACCGCCGTTTTGGGTCCAGGTCGTGATCGATGGCCCGGTCCTCGCGTTCACCGCCGCCGCCGCGATCGCTACGGGAATTCTGTTCGGCCTCATCCCGGCCCTTCAGGCGACAGGCAGGAATCTACAAGGTGTGCTCAAGTCGGGTGGCCGCTCGGAGGCCGGCGGGCGCTCTCGGTTGCGCGGAGCGCTGGTGGTCGGCGAGCTGGCGCTCGCCCTCGTCCTCCTGGTCGGGGCGGCGCTGATGGTGCGCAGCTTCCTCGCGGTGCAGAAGGCGGACCCGGGCTTCGATCTCGAACGGATGATGACATTGCGCATCTATCTGCCCGGCGAGACGTACGCCGAGCCCGAGGCCAAGGCCCGTCGCGTCGAAGAGATCGTGCAGCGCCTCGAATCCCTACCGGGTGTCGAGGCGGTCGCGGCCTCGAACCTGATCCCTTTCGGCGGCGGCGGGAGCGGCGGCGCGATCGAGATCGCCGGGCATCCGGCGGAACCCGGCCAGGAGCCGCGAACCTTTTGGGCCGGTGTGACCGCCCACTTCTTCGGCGCCACCGGTGTCAAGTTGGTCGCCGGTCGCCCGTTCACCGATTCCGAAGGCGCAGCCAAGGCGCCGCTCGCGGTGGTCAACCGCGCGCTCGCCAAAAAGCACTGGGGCACATCGAACCCGATCGGCCAACGCTTCCGTCTGCTCGAGGAAGAGGGTCAACCCTGGATCACGGTGGTGGGCTTGGTCCCCGATTTTCACTTCGACGGATTCGACACCGAAGACGAAGGGGTCGAGCCCGCGGCGTTTCTCCCCTACCTCTGGAACGCCACGCCGAACACCGGCTTCTCGATCCGAACTTCAAGCCCGCCCGAGACGGTGGCGCTCGCCGCGCGCCGGGAGATCCGCGCCGCCGATCCGGGCCTGCCGGTGTTCGACACCCAGAGCCTGCGTGCGCTGTTCATCCGGGAGACCTGGGACCAAAGCTTCTTCGGTGGCCTCTTCTCGATCTTTGCCGGGATTGCGCTCCTGCTGGCCGCGATCGGCGTCTATGGCGTCCTCTCCCATCTGGTCGGCCAGCGCCGCCGCGAGATCGGGGTGCGCGTGGCGCTTGGCGCCCGGCGCGGTCAGGTGCTCGGGATGGTGGTCCGGCAGGGCGCCAACCTCGCGCTTCTCGGCCTCGCTTTCGGCATCCCCATGGCTCTCGCTCTGTCCAACGTCCTCTCGAAGACCCTCTACGGCGTCGAGCCCTACGATCCGGTCTCGTTTGCCACCATCTCGATCCTGCTGGCGAGCGTCGCCATCTTCGCGAGCTATCTCCCGGCGACCCGGGCGACCCAGGTCGATCCGGTGGAGGCGCTGCGGCACGATTAGGAGGGCCCGGGACCTCTAGGGCGATTCGGTCGAACGGGCCTTCGCCCTAAAGCAGCCGCCGCCGCAACCAGCGCTGGGCCGGAAGCTCCAGGAACCGGTAGCTCCCCCACGATGCCGTAAGCAATACGGGGAAGAAGAGCCCAAGCGCCATCGGCGTCCCGAAGAACGCGCGGTCGATCGAGAACCACCCCGCGACGACCACGAAGGCGAGCTGTAGCGGGAAGTGGAGCAGGTACGAGGAGTAGGAGAGATCGCCGAGGAAAGCGACGCGTTGGCCCAAGGTTCCTCGGCGGGTCTCGACGAGCGCGAGGGTGAGGATGGTCACCGGGAACAGGAGGACCGTCGGCCCGATCGAGCCGACCAGGGGGTGTGCCTTCGCCCAGGGCCAGGCTTCGAGGCGGAACGTCGAATAGACCGCCACGATCGCTCCCGCCCAAAGAGCCGCCGTCACCCAGGGAAGCGCCCGCGTGAGCTTTGCGGCGGCTCCGGTTCGCAAGCTCCGGATATACACCTGATAGACGCACCCTCCGAGAAAGAACGCGATCATGCCGCGGCCGATCGGTGCTTCCCATTGGGCCAGGAGCACGAGCCCGATGGCGGAGAGGCCGACGAGGACGACGGTTCGAATCGGGATCGTGCGGCAGAGGACAAAGAACAGCAGGTAGAGGAAGATCTCGACCGAGACCGACCAGACGGGTCCGTTGAAGGAGTGCGCGTAACCGATACCCCAGGCGGAGACGAGAAACAGGTTCGGCACGAAATGGCGGAAGTCGTTGTCGGGGAAGACGAAGTCGGTGCCGAACAGATGCCGATGCGCGAGCTGGCCCAAGGCCACAGCCAGAAGGGTGGCGAGGTGGAGCGGCACGAGCCGCGAAAAACGGCGGGCTAAGAACTCGCGCGCCGAAACCGTGCGCTCGGCGATCTGCCGGGCGTAGAGCCAGAAGAAAATGAAGCCCGAGAGCGCGAAGAACAGATCGACCGCGAGCTGGCCGTATTGGTAAAACAGCAGGAAAACCCCGAGCAGCGGCCGCTCCCCCACGCCCGGGGTCGTCCCCTCAAGAAAGAAGTGCTGCCAGTGCCAGAAGACGACCGAGAGCGCCGCCAAGCCGCGCAACGCGTCCAGAGAGTAAAAACGCCGGGGCGAACTACTTCGGTCGGCAGGAGCTGGTCGCAGGGTCATAGACCTTGCCCTGCATCTCACAGGTGTTGCATGGGAAGGTGCCGTAGGTCAGCGTCGGGGTGCCGGAAGCGATGCAACCTTCGCCGCCGGGATCGCACTCAGACGCTTGCGAACAGCTCTGCAAGAGGCGATCCCAGCAGCACTTGGTGACATTGCACTGGAATGCTCCGTACTGGGCGGTCTTGGTGCCGGAATAGATACAGCCCTCTCCACCGGGATCGCACTGCGAGTCCTTCGAGCAACCTTGGACCAGGCGATTCCAACAGCATTGGTTGCCGGATGTGACGTTTTGCTTGGGTTCGAGATACCACTGGGCGTTGGCGTTGCTTGGATTGCCGCTCTTGTCGATGTAGGGCGACTGCGTCGCGGCATTGAGATACAGGTACTCGTTCCAGTAGGTGCTCTTGATCGCCGAATTCTGGGTGGCGCCGATCCGAGTGATCGTATAGTTGGTCGGGGAGAGCAGCCACCCTGGTGCAAAGAGCTGGCCCGCGCCGGTGACGGCGGCGTAGCTGAGGAAGAGCAACGGCGCGTCGGTGAGGCGCAACGTCGCATTGTCCCTGACACCGAGCGCATCCCTCGCACCGACGAGCGTGAACTCGAGCGGCGCGCCACCCCCCTTGGCGTAGACATAGCTCCCCGAGGCAAGGCCGTCTTGCGCAGTCAAGTATTGGCCATTTACAACGCTCTTGATGCGCACGCGGGTACCGCTGTCCGCGGGAAGGTCGGGGATCGTCCAGCCCGCCGGAGGCTGCTGGTAGGTAAGCTGCGATCTCCATTGCCAGGAGAAGTGGGTGCGCATCGACGTGTCGACGAGATCTTCGTAGCCGGGCCATGGGATGGCATTGTAGAGACACATCTTCTGTAGGGCCTGAAGCTTGGCCACATAAGCCTGCTGCGTTGTGCCCTTGCTGAGACGGTCCATGCATTGCTGCACGGTATCGCCGGGACCGCTTTCGCCATCGCCCAGAACATAGTTTTCGAGCCGGTTCGCCGGGTTCTGGTACCAGCCGTTCACCTCTTGGGTGTCGAAACTGAGCCAGTTGTTGACCAGTGTCGTCGCTTCTGCGACGGCCACGGCTTCGCGCTGGGCGAGCGGTGTGCCCATGGTGCGGATGAATGCCGCCCACAGATCCTTGGTGGCCTCTACGGCGACGAGGGCGGGCGTTTTCATGTTGCTCGCCTTGTAGCCTTCCCAAGAAGGATTGAGCCCCGTGCCCTTGTTCCAGACCACATCGCCACTGGCGTAGCTCAGAGTCTCCAGGGTTGAGTGAGTGTGCTGTTCGGAACCTTTCGCACAGAGGTAGCTCTTCACCTGGCGTACTCTCGTGTAGTTGTCCACGTCGACGCGAACCGTGTGCTCAGAGCTGAACGAATCCTCGAAGAGATGGACCGGGCGGCCAAACAGGAAGTAGTTGCGGTCCACCTGGACGGCGGTAGAATCGGCGGCGCCTCCGTCATAGACCGAGATGACGCTTGCGGGTGCCATGGCCGCTTCGACAAAATACTTGATGAAGCGCAGCTGTGAGCGATAGGCGGCGCCGGAACCACCCTCCCCATTGCTGTCGTCGTAACGGCGCATGAAGTGGTCGTACTGCACCTCGACAGGTTCCTGGGCAACCGCGTCCCAACAGTCGCTGGCGATGAGCGGCACCTTACCGGCAATGACGTTGTAGCCGGCGATATCGACCCAGCGCTCCCCGATGATGGCATCGTAGACCGGCTTGTAACGTGAAGCATAGCGGGCACACGCATCATCCGACTGAGGGCAGGCAATGCCCTTGATGCGCTGAACCTCAGACTGGGCACCGGGCGATGACAGGTTGAGGTTCTTGGCCTTCCCCATCGTCCAGCGCGAGTGGGGATCCTGCGGATCGATAACATCCGGAGCACTCGCAGGGGCAAACCCAAGGAGCTCGATGGCCGCCATGCGGGTGACCCATTCGTGCCCCATAGGAATGCCGTTGGCGATCGATGTACCAACGCCACTTTGCGTGTACGCCAGGATCCGAGAGGGGACCACGAAGGGAGAGGCGGCGAGAAGAATAGCGCCGGTGAGCATGGCGCGTCGGTGTCTCAACAAGGTACGAACTCCTTTCAGGAGTGCAGGGCTTTCAATGGATTCCTAGACCGCTTCGACGACCGCACGCCCCCCAGTCGCCGCCTCGGCCTTTGCCGCGGCGAGCGTTTCGAAGGCGCGCTCCAAGTCTGCGATCAGCTCATCGGGGTGCTCGATGCCCACAGCGAGGCGGATCATCTGGGGGGTGATGCCGATCTCCATTTGCTCCGCCACGGGGATGTCCGAATGGGTCATGGTCGCCGGGTGCTCGATCAACGACTCGGTGCCGCCCAGGCTCACCGCGAGCTTGATCAGCTTGACCGCGTTTAAAAACCGGAACGCCTCCGCCTCTCCCCCCTCTTTGAGCTCGAACGAGATCAGCGCGCCCGCCCCCGTGCATTGGCGCTCGTAGATTTCGCGTTGGCTCCGGTCGTGGATCATGCCGGGGTAATAGACCCGAGCCACCTCCGGGTGCCCGGCGAGCCAGGCGGCGATCCGCTCGGCGTTCTTCCGTTCACACGTCATGCGCAGCTTGTAGGTCTCGAGCGAGCGGAGAAGCAACCAGGCCGAATGCGGATCGAGCATGGTGCCCAGAATGGTGCGGAACTGTTTCACCCGATCGATCACCGCATGGCTGCCGAGGGCGACCCCCGCGACCACGTCGCTGTGCCCGCCTAAGTACTTGGTCGCCGAGTAGAGGACGAGGTCGGCGCCCAGGGCCAAAGGTTGTTGGTAGAGCGGCCCGAGCAGCGTATTGTCCACAGCGACCAGGGCGCCGTGGCGATGGGCGACCTCGGCGATCGAGGCGATGTCGGTGAGCACGAGGGTCGGGTTCGCCGGCACTTCGAGGAGCACCATCTTGCACGGTGTGCCCGCCGCGGCCAGCTCACCGCACAGCCGCTCGACCTCGGACGCGTCCGCACCCGCCGGGAAGTGGCGAGAGGGAATGCCCATCTCGGGGAGGATTTTTTCGAGCAGGTAGTGGGTGCCGCCGTAGACCGGTCGCGAATAGACGATCGATTGGCCGATCGGCACATGGGCGAGCAGCGAGGTCGAGATCGCCGCCATACCGGAGGCGAACACCGCGCTCGCCTCGGCGCGGTCCCAGAGGTTCAGCCGCCCTTCCAGGATCTCGAGGTTCGGGTTGTTGATCCGGCTATAGATCAGCCCCATCGGACCCTGGAGCGGCGCGAGCCCATAGGCAAAAGCGAAAAACGCCTTCCCCTGCTCCGCGCTTTTGAACACGAAGGTCGAAGTCTGAAAGAGCGGCGGCTTGACCGAACCCTCGGACCACTCCGGGTGGTAGCCGTGGCTCATCATGAACGATTCGGGGTGAGCGCCCTGGGCGGCGAGATCCTGGGCGGTGTCGGGGATGGGGCGAAAGCGGGGATCGCGTGGGTGGCTCATGGTGCGGCCTCTCTCTTTAGGGTTGGCGGCGGTCGCTTCTGCCGGCCGCCCAGCCTCCCCTAACCATAGCGCAGCCGCGAGCAGGCGACTTGATTTTCGAGCCTTGATGGCTCATGATTTTGAGATGCCAAAACTTCTACCCGTCCTCGCCCTCATGCTCGCCGCCCCGGTCTTCGCCTGGGCGGAAGACAACGTCCCGCCGATCCAGGACAACTCCTTCCTGATCGAAGAGGCCTACAACCAGGAGGCGGGCGTGGTGCAGCACATCACGACCTGGCAGCAGGATCGCGACAGCAGAGACTGGAACGCGACCTTCACCCAGGAGTGGCCGTTCTTGAGCCAGAAGCACCAGCTGAGCTACACGCTCGCTTGGGACCACGCGGCGGGGAACGGCGGCGACGGCGGCCCGGGCGATCTCGCGATCAATTACCGGTATCAGTTGATCGGCGACGGCGATGCACCGGTCGCGTTTTCGCCGCGCCTCTCGCTGCTGTTGCCCACCGGCGACGCCGAGGAGGGGCGCGGCGCGGGGACGGCAGGCCTTCAGGTCAACCTGCCGCTTTCGGTCGTTCTTTCCCCGCGCTGGGTGGCCCACACCAACGTGGGTTTCACCTGGACACCCGACGCCGAGAACGAATTGGGCCAAAAGGCCGATAATTTCTCTCCCCAGATCGGCCAGAGCCTCGTCTGGCTGGTCCATCCGCGCGTCAACCTGATGCTCGAAGCCGTGTACGCCAATGAGGAGTCGACGCTCTTTGCCGGCCGCACCGAGACGACCGAGAGCCTGACGATCAGCCCCGGCATCCGCTGGTCGTACAACCTCGCGAGCGGCCTGCAGATCGTCCCGGGGATCGCGTTTCCGATCGGCGTGGGCCCGAGCGACGGCGAGAGGGCGGTGTTCCTCTACATCAGTTTCGAGCACCCGTTCGGCCGGTAGGGCGACCCGGCCGGCACGCCGATTGCTATCCCGCTCAGCGCATCCTGACGCGCAGGCTCCAAAGCTCCCGGGAGGTTCCATGGTTTCAGTCGGTCGTAGGTCGTGGCTCGCCACGTTCGTATTCACCGCGCTTGCAGGAATCGTTGTAGGAAATGGCGTGCTGTCCGCTCAGCCGTTGCAAAAAGCGGCCATCCAAGTCGATCCAGGCAACACCAAACTGACCGGCCAGACCTTCGGCTATCGGTTGACCTACCGGTGCAACGCCACGGTGGGCAACTGTCTGAACGCGGTGGTGAGCGACGTGCTCCCCCCCGAGGTGGGGTTCGTCTCGGCCGTTGGAACGAGCGACGTCGCTTCGACCACGACGCCTTCGGTCGGCAGCTCGGGCACCGTGACGTTCACGATGGTGACGCCCCTGCCCGCCGGCAACTCGGGCGACCTGATCATCAACGTCCGCTTTCCCAACGGCTCGACACCGAACGGAACGGTCGCGACCAACACGGCGACCGGAACGAACCTAGCGACCCCACCGGGTAGCTTCACCACGCCGCCGGTGGCGGTGACCGCGGTCGCGAGCGCGCAGATCTCGCTCTCGAAATCGCTCCTGACTGTGCCCGCGAATCTCGATCTGCCCGAGAGCTATCGATTGAGCATCGGGGTCTCGGGAAATCCCGGATCGCTCAACCTGACCGCCGTCGGCCCGGTCGTAGACACCTTGCCCCCGGGCACGGTGTTCAACGGCGCCACCCCCGCCGCCGATTGCCAACCCGGTTGCGTCGGAACCACCCCGGCGACGCTCACCTGGACCTCCCCCTGCTCGCTCCCGGTGCCTGCCGGGGGGAGCTGCGACATCACGGTCAACGTCACCTTCCCGAGCGCCACGTTTACTTCCGGAACCAACGTCACGAACTCGTTCACCGCGGCGGGAACACCGCTCGGTCAGCCGGCGAACCCGAACCTTGGGCTCGGCACGATCACCCACCCCGTCACCACGTTCGTACCGAACCCGAGCGCCGCCCTTTCCAAGGGGATCGAGGGGAGCAGCCCGAACCCGCCGACGCTCAACCAGACCTTCAGCTACCAGATCGGCGTTTCGAACAACGGCAACGTAGCCCTCGACAACCTGGTCGTGATCGATACCCTGCCGATCCAGATGTTGGTCGCGAGCGTGACCACGGGCTCCTACTCGGGGCTCTCCGATTTCGCCGCGGGAGTCGGTGTGCAGGTGAGCTACGAGAAGAACACGGCGCCCGGCGTTTTCACTCTTTGGGGAAGCTCGCCCAACACCACCACGAACACGACGCTCACGTCCCCTCCGCCTGGCCTCGGCGCGGGCGAATACCTGACCCGCATTCGCTGGGAGTACGGCGCTGCGGCGGTCGGCATGGCGGCGTCTTCGAGCCCCTTGGTCACGGGGCAGATCACGAACCCCGATCGCGCGGGTGGCCCCGTCGCGTTTGGCGACACGATCATGAACTGCGTCGACCTGATGGCGGTCTATACCCCAGGCCCGACCAACGTCACGCGGAACGCCTGCAACAACCTCACCTTGAGCGGCCCGTTCGTCCAGCTCAACCCGGCGAAAGAAAACCTTTCGGGTGGCCCGTTCCTACCGGGCAATACCGTCGCGTTCCGCCTGCGCGTTCGCTCGGCGCCGCAGTCGAGCGATCCGGTGCCACTCCAATTTCTGGTCGCGAGCGACCTGCTGCCGGTCGATCTGCAGTTCGTCTCCTGGACCTTCGATGACCAGGGGACGGGGCTGCCCGCGCCGCAGACGTTCGACCAGATCCCAAACTTCGCGGGCACCGGCCGCACCCTGTTGCGCTGGAGGTGGAACGCGGGGAGCGGCAACCTCGCGGTTAACCAACAGGTCTGGATCAACATCTCGACCACGGTCCGAAACGGCGCGTTCAACGGGAACCTTTCGAACGACTTCACGCTGGAGCATGACGCTCCGGGTTTGGGCCAGCGCTGTTCGGGGGCGTCGCAAGCCGATCCGCTCGATCTGGATGCCGATGCCGACACCGCCGAGACACTCTGCCGCGGCACCGGGACGATCACCATCGCGCCGGTCGCCCAATTGGTCTCGAACAAACGGACCCAGGGTGTCTGTGACACCGCCTTCACCGCGTCGTCGCTCGGCACGTTGCACGGCGGCGCGATCAACTATCGCCTGTTGGTGCAGAACGTCGGCACGATCCCGATGAACAATTTTGTCATCGTGGACATCCTGCCGTTCGTCGGCGACACCGGCGTGCTCGACACGAACCCGCGCAGCTCGCTCTGGGCGCCGATCCTGACTGCGCCGATCACACCGCCGCCGGGGACGACTATTCTTTACAGCCTCTCGGGCAACCCCTGCCGTCCGGAAGTGGGTGGCCCCAACACCGGGTGCGATCCGCCGAACTGGACCACCGCGGCGCCCGTTCCGGTCAGCTTGGCCCGCGCGTTCAAGGTCGAGTTCGGAGCGCGGACGATCAATCCGTTCGACTTCCTGACCTTCGACTTCCGGATGACCGCCCCCGGGAACGCCCCGCTCGGCGGCCAGCAGGCGTTCAACTCGTTCGCTTACCTTGGCGCGCGCGCCGACGGTATCGGCAACCTTTCGGCCGAGCCGAACAAGGTCGGGATGACGATCGGCACCTGCCCCGGCGCTGCGCTCGGCGACTTCGTCTGGCTCGACACCAATCGCAACGGCCTCCAAGACGACGGGCCAACGGGTGTGAACGGTGTCTTCACCGAGCTGCTCGCCCCCGGCGCGGACGGGATTCCCCGCACGGCGGATGACCTCCTGGTGAGCACGACGGTCACCGCGAACGACCTCTCGAACAATCCCGGCTGGTACCAGTTCCCAGGCCTCGCAGCGGGCAACTACTTCGTCCGCTTCACGCCACCGCCGAACCTCGAAGTCACCCTGCGCGACGCGGGGGGCGACACGATCGACTCCGACGTCGATGCGGTGACCGCGTGCAGCCCGGTGGTCACCCTCGGCCCCGTCGATTCGAATCAGACCATCGATATGGGACTCGTGCCGCCGGTCACCGCGGCGCTTGGCAACTACGTTTTTTGGGACCTCGACAACGACGGGCTGCAAGACGGCCCGCGCGACCTCGGGGCCAACGGCGTCGCGGTGAAATTGTTCGCCGACAACGGCAACGGCACGCCCGAACCGAACGCCGCCGACGGCGCGCCGCTCGCGATCACCGTGACCGCCAATGACACCTACGGCCAGCCGGGGTACTACCTGTTCGAAAACCTGCTGCCGATGGTCAAATACTTCGTCCAGTTCATGCTGCCGCCGGCCGCCACGGGCTTCACCGTGCGCGACGCAGGGGGCGACGACACGCAGGATTCCGACGCCAACCCGAGCGATGGCACGAGCCAGATTTTGATGCTGATGGAGGGGGAAACCAACCTCACGGTCGACGCGGGTCTCGTTCGAGTCGTAGGGGCTCTCCGGCTCGGCAACCAGGTCTGGATGGACACCGACAACGACGGCGTCTTCGAACCGGAGGCCGGTGAGATGGGGCTCGACGGCGTCCGCCTCGATCTCTACCTCGACGCCAACAACGACGGCGCGCCGACGCTCGATGAATACGTGGCGACGACCTCGACGCTTACGTCCAACGGTTTCGCGGGGCGCTATGAGTTTACCCAGCTCGCCTCGGGCAACTATCTGGTGGTGATCCCGGCGTCGAACTTCCTCGGCTCGGGCCCCCTCGCGGGCAAGCAGAGCAGCACGGGTAACGACCCGGCTCCCGATCCGGACGACAACGTCAACGGCGACGACAACGGCACCCCTGCGGGAGCGCTCGTCGCGAGCCGGCCGATCACCCTCTCTGCCAATGGGGAACCGACCACCGACGGCGACGCGGACAACAACAGCAACCTCTCCCTCGACTTCGGCTTCGCGGTCGGACCGTCGCCGCCGCAGTTCGACTATGGCGACGATCCGGACGTGGTCGCGGGAGCGTTCTCTCCCACTGACTACCAGACGACCGCTTTGGATGGCGGCGCCGCGCATCGGGCCGGTGTCGCGAACGCGCCGTTCCTCGGCGCCTGCGTCGATGCCGATCCGGGCACCCAGCAGAACAGCGGCGCCAACGCCGATGACGCCAACTCGTTCGGCCAGACGGTTGGCAGCTGCGCGGTGGCGGGCGACGACGAAGACGGCGTTGCCTTCACGAACCCGCTGCGGATCGGTTCACCCGCTACGTTCGCGGTGACCGCGAGCGCCGGGACGAACGCTTGCGTTCTCTCAGCCTGGGTCGATTGGAATCGCGACGGCGACTTCCTCGACGCGATGGAGCAGATCGCCAATGCCCAAAACGTCCCGGCGGGGACGACGGTGAACTTGACTCCGACGGTGCCGGCCAACGCCCGGCCCGGCTTTACCTACTCCCGCTTCCGCTGCGCTTCCGTACCGGTGGCCGGGCCGACCGGCATGGCGCCGGACGGCGAGGTCGAGGACTTTCCGGTCGCGATCGTCGGCATGGACTTCGGCGACGCGCCCGACAGTTACGGCACCACGCTCGGCGCCAACGGTCCGCGCCACGATGTCGATCCGAACGCGCCGCTCACCCTGGGGACCTGCGAGGACACCGAGGCCGACGGCGTGCCGGGAGTGACCGCGCTCGGGGATGACAACGCCCAAGGGAACACCGGCGTCGGCCTCTGCTTCGACGACGAAGAGGGCGTGGCGATCCCGATGATCATCGCCTGCCAGAGCGCGGCGGTCTCGGTCGTCGCGAGCGGCGCCGGTCGGCTCGACGCCTGGATCGACTGGAACCGCGACGGCGACTTCCTCGATGCGGGCGAGCCGATCGCGACCAACCTGGCGGTCGTCGGGGGAGCCAACGTGCTCAACGTGGCGGTTCCCTGCAACGCCTCGGCGGGGGCGAGCTACGCGCGCTTCCGACTCAGCACAGCAGGCGCTCTCGCACCGACAGGGGCTGCAGCTGACGGCGAGGTGGAAGACCACCCGCTCCTGATCAAGGGGAGCGATTGGGGCGACGCCCCGGCACCCTACCCGACGCTGCTGGCGAACAACGGCCCGAACCATGGGGTCGATCCCGCCACGCTGCGTTTCCTCGGAGCTTGTGTCGATACCGAAGCGAACGGCCAGCCGACGGCGCTCGCCGACGGCGACGACCTCGCCGCGGGCCCCGCGGTCGGTACCTGTACGGCCAACGACGACGAAGATGGCGTGGTGTTCTCGACCATGATGATCGGCTGCCAGACGGCGACGATCACTCTGACGGCGAACATCGCAGGTCGTCTCGACGCCTGGATCGATTGGAACCGCGACGGCGATTGGGCCGACGCGGGCGAGCAGATCGCGACCAATATGGCCCTCGCGGCAGGCGCCAATCCGCTCAACGTCGCGGTGCCGTGCAACGTCAACCCCGGCACCACGTTCGCCCGTTTCCGCACCAGCTCGGCGGGCGGACTCGGGATTGTGGGCGCCGCGATGGACGGCGAGGTCGAAGATCATCGGGTGGTTTTGAAGGGAGCCGATTTCGGTGACCTTCCCGATTCGTTCGGGACGACCTTCGCCGCGGGCGGTCCGACCCACGGCATCGACCTCACCTCGAACCTTCGGCTCGGCGCCTGTGTCGATACCGAGGGCAACGGTCAGCCGACCGCGGGGGCCAACGGTGATGACCTGGGTGCGGGCACCAGCACGTCGGGCAGCTGCGCCGTGGCCAACGACGACGAGGACGGGGTCACCTTCACCAACGGAATGATCATCGCCTGCCAGCAGGCGGCGATCTCGGTCACCGCGGGCGCCGCGGGCCTCATGGACGCCTGGATCGATTTCACCGGTGACGGCGACTTCGGTGATGCGGGGGAGCAGATTTTCGATAACCGCGCACTCGTCCTCGGAGCCAATCCCTTGACGTTCGCCGTCCCCTGCACGACCGCTCCGGGTGCGCGCGGTGCGCGCTTCCGGCTCTCGTCGGCCGGGGTGGTCGGCTCGGGCGGTCTCGCGATGGACGGTGAGATCGAGGACTACCTGGTGACCGCCAAGGGGGTTGACTTCGGCGACGCGCCGAACAGCTTCGGCACGACCGAAGCGGCGAACGGTCCGAACCATGGCGTGGCGGCTGGGACCACCCTGTTCCTCGGCTCGTGTGTCGATACCGAAACGGATGCCGGCACGCCGCTCGATGCCACGGGCGACGACGTCACGGGAGGCCCGGCCGCGGGCACCTGCGCAGGCGGCAACGACGACGAAAACGGTGTCGTGTTCACGGGGAGCCCAAGCGCCTGCAAGCCGTTCTCGCTCTCCGTCACCGCGAACGCGGCCGGTCGGCTCGACGCCTGGATCGACTGGAACCGCGACGGAGATTTCTTGGATGGGGGCGAACAGATCGCGACCAACCAGGCGCTCGCGGCGGGGCCCACCCCGATCAACCTCTCGGTGCCGTGCAGCGCGGTGGAAGGCGCCACGTTTGCCCGCTTCCGCTTCAGCTCGGTGGGCGGCCTTCCTCCGACCGGCCCCGCGATGGACGGTGAGGTCGAGGACTACACGATCGTTTCGCGCGGTTCGGACTTCGGCGACGCGCCAAACTCGTACGGCACGACGTTCGCTTCGGGCGGCCCGCTCCACGGCGTCGGCACCACAACCCCGCTCTTCCTGGGCGCCTGCATCCAGACCGAGGATGACGCGAGCCTGCCGCTCGACGCTTTCGGCGACGACATCTCGGCGGGCGACCAGACGGTTGGCACCTGCGCAGTCGCGAACGATGACGAAGACGGCATCGCGATCCCGATGTTGATCGCCTGTCAGGCGGCAACGATCACGGCGACCACCAACGCGGCCGGCCGCCTCGACGCCTGGATCGACTGGAACCGCGACGGCGACTTCGCCGACGCGGGGGAGCGGATCGCGACGAACCAGGCGCTCACCGCGGGGAGCAACAACGTCGCGATCACCGTCCCCTGCACGACGGTCGCGGGAGCGAGCTTCGCGCGCTTCCGCTTCACTTCGGCAGGTGTCGCGGGACCAGGCGGTGTAGCACCCGACGGCGAGGTCGAGGACTACGCGGTGACCCAAAAGGCGGTCGATTTCGGCGATCTGCCGAACAGCTACGGCACCGTGATCGGCAGCAACGGCGCGCACCATGGCGTGCTGACCGGCTTCGAGCTCGGCGGCGCGATCGATGGTGAGCCGGACGGGCAGCCGACGCCCTTAGCCGACGGCGACGACCTGAACGGAGTGCCGGACGACGAGGACGGGGTGGCTTTCGACAACGGTGAGATGAAGATGGTGACCGCTTGCGACACAACGAGCTTGACCGTCACCTTGACTGCACCGGTCGGCATCACGCAGGCGCGGCTCGACGGTTGGGTCGACTACGACGGCGACGGCACGTTTTCCGAACCGCGCGATCGGGTTTTGACCGGGGCGATCCTGGTTCCGGGTTCGAACTCGATCTCGTTCACCGCGCCGTGCGACGTCCCCTCGGTCGCGAGCTTCGCCCGCTTCCGGATGAGCACGACGGGGGTCGCCCTCTCGGGCGGTCCGGCGATGGACGGCGAGGTCGAGGACTACCCGGTGGTGGTCAAGGGGCTCGATTTCGGCGACGCTCCCGACCCGACCTATCCGACGCTGCTCGCGAACAACGGCGCGCGGCACGCCGTGCAGCCGACAGACAACCCGACGCTTGGCAGCACCGTCGACACCGAAGCGGACGGCCAGCCCTCGGCTTCACACAACGGCGACGACACGACCGGTTCACCGGACGATGAGGACGGCGTCTCGTTCCCGACGGTTCTGGTCCCAGGCACCCAAGGCACGATGAACGTGACCACCGGAACCACCGGCGGCTTCGTTTCGGCCTGGATCGACTGGAACCAGGATGGCGACTGGAACGAGGCGGGCGAGCAGGTGGCGACCGATGTCGCCCTCGGCGCGAGCGCGGCGCAGGGATTGACGTTCCCGGTGCCGGTCGGCTCGCTGCAAGGGACGGCCTGCGTGCGGGTCCGGATCAGCAGCGTCACGGGGCTCGCGCCCACCGGCCTCGTGGGCGACGGTGAGGTCGAAGATCACCTCGCCCCGGTCGGGGTCGAAGATCCGGCGATCGGTGTGGCCAAGCGGTTGGTCTCACAAGAGCGGGTGGATGCCACCCTGTTCGAGCTCCGGTTCGAAGTCCGGCTCGAAAACCTAGGCAACGTGCCGCTGTCGAGCGTCCAGGCGACAGCGGATCTCGCGACCGCCTTCGCCGTGGCCGCGAGTTTCACGGTGGTCTCGGTCACGAGCCCTGACCTTACGGTCAACGGCAGCTTTACCGGCGGTTCGAACACCAACCTGTTGGCGGCGGGCAATACGCTCGGGGTGGGAGGAAGCGGAATCATCACCCTGGTGGTCCGGGTCGATACGGGCGGCGAGACCGGACCCTACAGCTGCACCAGCAGGGCTTCCGGAATCAGCCCGGCCGGCGTGGTCGTCATCGATGACTCAGAAGACGGGAACGATCCCGACCCCGACGGCGACGGCGATCCGAACAACAACGGCACGCCGACCGTCTTCGTTCTGGTCTCGTCGGTGATCGAGATTCCGACGCTCGACGGCATCGGTCTGGCATTCCTGGTTCTCCTTCTCTCCGCCGGGGCGTTTGCCGCGCTCCGGCGGCGGCGGGCGTAAACCCGGAACCGGTCGCCCGACGAAGAGCGCGCACCCCGCCGTGAGGTGCGCGCCAAGATCCCTTTCTCAGTCGTTGTCGATCAACGTCGCCGGCGCGCTCGAGGGGCCGACGAGAGGCCGTGGCGGCACCCGCCTCGGCGGCAGAAGCGTCGATCGTCACGGCGGCGAGGACCGGCAGCGCCGAGCCCTGGTTCAGCTCGTTGATCCGCGCGCTTGCGGTCGTGGTCGCGGCGGCGCCCAGGGCGTAGGCGCCAGAGGTAGGGCGCGCTACACAGCGGGCAACCGCGAGATTTTCCCGCGGTTGCCTAGTCCCGAGCTACGGCCTAAAAGTAGTGATCGCGATCCGAGCCGTCATGCAGCCCGGATCGCATACAGCAGTTCTTGAAACCGGCGGCCCGAACCGCACGGGCAGGGATCTTTGCGACCGAGTTTTTCGAGCAGCTCTTTGTCACCGCGAACGACTCGGTGACCGCGCATCACGCGCGACTCGGACGGGAAGCCTTTCTTACGCTTGCTACTCGGCTCGAAAGCAAGGCTGGTCGGCGTTGAGGTCGTCGTGTGCCATGGCGCACCTCCTTGAAAAGCGGCGCCTGGCGGCGCCGCGGAAACGCGGTTTCTAACAGGTTGCGGCGGTTCGGGCAAGCGGTGATCGATCAAGGCCGCCGCATCAGTAGTGCCAGGGCTTCGCGGAACGCTTCGGACGCCCGAAGGGCTCGAAAACGCTCGGCGTTCGCAGCCTTCGAAACCGACTTCCGTGACGAGGCTGATCGGACCTCCGCGTGCGCCACAGGCTCGCGGACGCGGGCGATCCGCCAGTGCAACGCCTGCTAGAAGTATGGCCCCCCGCCAGGATTCACTACCAGCTCGGCCGATGGAGCGGAAACTCCCGCAGCGCCCAGGGCACGGATGCGGTAGACGTAGGTCGTGTTCGCGGCGATCGACAGGTCCGAGTAGCTCGTCGTCCCCGCAGGGAGCGTCGCGAGGATCGTAAACCCCGTCCCCCCGGTGCTGCGCTCGACGCGGAATCCCGTCTCGTTGAAGCTGCCGTCGGTCCAGGAGAAGGTCACCTGGCTCGCGCTCGACCCGACGGCCGTGAGGTTGAGCGGCGAGCAAGGGGTGTAGGGCGAGAAATTCGCAGCGCCATAGGGCGTGCAGTTCTCATCCTTCGTCACGTCAGACGCACCGCACGGCTCCTGTTGCGCGGCTGCGACGATCCGTGCCGAGCGCTGGTCGAACTCGGTCTGGACTCGGGTTCCGAAAGCCGGGGAAGTCTCCCCTGGAGGAGCCACCATCGCTTCGAGCCCCGCCCCGACATTGTTCGCAGGGCTGTTCTGCGCGGCTACGTAGCGCGAGTAGTGGCTGTTTAGCGAGCCGCGCTCGTGGGCGATCGTATTGCTGCGGAGCTGGGCACCGCCAATCCAGCCATCGCGTCCGCACTGAGCGCGGTAGAGATCGCTCGCGGAGTTGTCGATCTGAGGTGTCATCGTCCAGGCGAAGACCGTCGAGTCCTGGACCGAGGTCACGTAGGCGAAGCCCTGGTTCGGTCCGCCGTCAACGAGCGGCGGGGAGTAAGTCCAAGCCGCCTGCACGCAAGTCTGCATCTCACCGAAAGCCTGGCCGCTCGCAGTCGGCGGGTCGGGAACGGTAAGGAGCGAGTCGCTCGGTTTGCAGCGGTAAGTGCCGTTGCCCACCTGGGTCGGCGACTTGGCAGCGAAGGCCCACGCGCGCGGCGTCACCGCAACCGCGGCCTGCACGTTGTGGGTCCGCCCTCCTTGGACGACCGTCACTCGGATCGTTCCGCTCGCGACCATCACTCCGCTCCAGGAAGAGGCCGACGAGCCGCCTCGCGAAACTTGCCGTACTCCGTCGGTCCAGATCCAGTTGCTGATCGCGGCCGTGGGGCAGGCGTTCTGGAGCGTAAAGCTCGTTGTGCTGCCGCGTGTCACGCTCGCGGGTCCAGCCAGGCTTGGAGTGCGACTGCATGGCTGCTGGTAGAGCTTGGACTCCGTCGTCCGCGCCAGTGGAATCGACGCCTGGAAGACGTAGTAGAGACAGTTGCAGCCGTAATAGGAGAAACCGCCGACCAGGTCGTGCCAGCCGTAGGCGCTGTAGCCGTAGGGATCGTATGAGCCAAAGCCATAGTAGACCTGGACCAAGAAGTAGGCGACGACCGAATGAATCGACTCGGTTTTGTAGGTGTGGTCTTCGAGGATCGCGGCATCGTTGAAGACCTGGGCCGTGCAGTCGCCGCGCGCCGAGCCCGAGTCGACAAGGGCGGCGTTGTCGTAGAGCTTCCCGTCGACCGCGGCGTCGAAGTAGTAGCAGGCGGCGTAGTCGAGCTGGGTGAGCGAGTAGCCATAGGCGCGCAAGCCGACTTCGTCGAGCGTCACTTGGGAAAGCCCGTAGACGAGCTGCGCCTCGGACCCGCGAGGCGCGAGCGCGGTGAACGCGGCGAGGGTAAGCGCGGCGGTCAGGAGCGCGAAACGCGGACGCGAGTCGGGAACGGTGCGAGTGCGGATCATGGTCGGCTCCTTTCGCTCAGCGCTCGACGCCGCTCGCGGCGGTGAGTTTCTGTGGACGGAGCTTGGCGCCGATCTCGCGTTCGACGAAGTGCTCGAAGCGAGCGAACTCCTCCTGGCCAAGCGCGCGGAAGAGCGCATCGCGTGCGGCAACGATCAACGCTTCGCGCTCGGCCTCCAAGCGCGCGAGTTCCACGGGTGGCGGGGGCGGCGCCTCGCCCGCTTTCAGGCGCCCACCAGGGAACGCCGCGCGCTCGGCGCGGATCACCGCCATCGCCTCGCGGTCCTTCTCCTCGACCCGCGCTACGCAGTCGAAGGCGATCGACGCGATGCGCGCCGCCTGCTCCTCGGTCAACTTGGCCTTCTCGCGGTAGGCGTTGCGGAGTGGTGCGCCGTCGAGACCGCGGCGCTCGACTTCCGCCGCTTTGGTCTCGAGCGCGGTCAAGTGACGAAACAAGACCCAGTACTTGGCCGAGTCGGGCAGCTCAACCTCGGCGCCGCGGACGCGCGGCTCACTGGCCGCAGCGAGCGGCCCAGCCCCGAGAGCGGCCAGGGCCAAGAGGGTCGAGAGGTAGACGGCGAGAGCAGACGAGCGGATGAAGAGGGGAACGGCTGAAACGGAACTTTGGCAAGCTCTAGACATCGGTCCTCCTCCGCGGCACGCAACGCGCCGCGCGACCCGAAGCGATTGCGCGCGGTGTGTGCGGGGACACCCGGCCCCCACTCTCGCCTTTGCGCAGACGAGCGATCCTGAGAAGACAAGTGCCCCGAGGATTGAAAAGCGAGACTACCCGAGACTACCCGCTCCAGCGGGCTCGCAAGATTGACGGGCGCCTCCGCTTCGCGAGAAGCGAGGCGCCCAGGTCTGGTGGGCCCGATTCGATTGAGGGGGGGCGAGGTTCGTGGGGGCGAGGGATGGACGAAAGGACTCCCCGATTCGAGCGAGGCCCGGCGCCCATTGGCGTCGGGCCTTTTTCTTTGGGCGGAGAGATTCCCATTCGAGATCCTCGAAACGGGACTCATCCAAACTCTCGAGGTCGGCGTAGGACATCCAAAGCGAACCCGACACGACCAACCCGGATCGCCGACCTAAAGGCCGCTTTCGGCCACCCAAAGGAGAGTTTCCAATGAATCGAGTGTCCAAGACACTGGTGGCGCTAGCTTGCCTCGCCGTCATCTCGACCGCCGCACAAGCATCCAGTCACCGCGAGGCGTTGACCGTTTTGAATGAGCCCTGCGCCGACAACACCGACACCTACGCTTGGGTTTCCGATGGCGCCCACGCCAAGCTCTACCTGATCATGAATTTCAACCCGCTCCACGAGCCGGGGCAGGGGAATCAAGGGCTGCGCGCGTGCAACGGTTACCGCTATGAGTTTCACATCGGCAAAGGCAAGAAGCTCGCCGACCAGGTGGTCTATCGCGTCGAGTTCACCAACAAGCTGACGCCCGAGGGTTCACCGAGCGCCACGGACGCGCTCGGCGGCGGCAACGAGCTGCTCTGGCAGTTGACCGGCGGCACCGAGAAGATGCGCGTGACGCGCTCGGCCCCTGGCAAGCAGCGGGTGCTGTTGGGCGGCAATCTTCCCGTGCTGCCCAACAATCACGGCCCCCAAACCGACCGTCTGGTCTACGGCCTCGGCGCCTTCCAAGGCTACGACTCGGGGGATTCTTCGAGCCGCGAGGTCGGCCTTTACGACCAAGACTTCGTCGATACCTACATTCACACGCTGTCGAACGGCGGGAGGGTCATCGCGGGTCAATTCGACGATCCGTATCAGCTCGACGAAAAGGGCATTTTCGATCTGGTCAACCTGAACACCGATGATCTCGGCGGCATCCCGGGCGCCCGCCGCGCTCCGGGCGAGGATGTCTTCACCGGTTTCAATATCTTTTCGATCGCCCTCGAAGTACCGATGTCTGACATCTTCCCTGCCGGCATTCCGCACAACGGCGTGCTGCAGCCCAATTCGACGGACAGCCTGTTGCGAATCTGGACCAGCATCAGCCGGCAGCAGAATCAGATCGTCGACCCCGGCAACGCCATCACGGGGCTTCGGGGCTCGGGCGATTGGGTCCAGGTGGGCCGCAACGCTCTGCCGCTGTTCAATGCCGGCCTGGTCGGCACCCAGCGCCAGGGCAAGTATCTTCACCAAACCCCGGCGACCGATGTGAGCTCGTTCGGGGCCGATATCCTCTTCCCGGTCCTCGTTCGCGACGCTGAGGCGCTCGGCGTCTACAAGGCGCTCGGGGTTCCGGATTCCGCGGTGGCAACGCTTAAAGGTCCGCGGCTCGACATCATCAACGCCATCAACCTCGGCCGGCCGATCCCGGTCGCCGACGGCTTCACCGGCGACGTGATCACGCTCGACGCCGCGGTCGATTCGAGCTTCCCGAACGGCCGGCGCCTGGGCGGCGGAGCGACCCCGAACAGCCATCAGGTGAACGTCAACACCGTCCTGATCAGCCTGATCGCCGCGGGCGATCCCGCCGCCGGTCTCGCCAAAGGGACCGAGGTGAACGACAAGAATTTCCTCGACCGCTTCCCGTTCTTGGCCCTCGCCCACCAGGGCCTGCTCCAAGGCCACGGCGGCATCAATACCCCGACCGTTCCGGACATCCCGGATCCGGACCAGTAGCAGGCACCTTGCCTCCGCCCACGACGTTCGACACGTGGGCGGAGGCAAACTCTGATTCTCGGGCTAGGCCGCCGACTTCCGGACCGCGCGAACCACCAGCGCTTGGGCAGCTCCGGCCGAAAAGAGAAGATTCTCGGCCAGGCCACGGAAGACCTCGTCGAGCGGAAAGCCGGGAATGAAGTTGGGTCCGAGATCCACCGCGGCGTCGTAGAACAACCAGCCGACGAAGCTCGCCGCGATCAGCCCCCATGGCCAAGCGAACAGCCCGCCGCGCAGCTCGATCGCGGTCAACAGCAGCGGCCCGATCAGGCAGAGCGCAACGATGTCGGCCAGGGCCGAAAACAGATCGCCCGAGGCGCGGCCGTTGCCGGCGACCAGATCGCGAAAGGCGGCGACCGCAGCGGGACCCGCAACGACCAGCGCTATCACCGCCACCCCAAGGGTCAGGGCGAGCGCCTTCTTCGAGCTGCCCGGTTGCGCCATCGCCGCCATGCGCCACGAGCGCGCCAGCTTCCAGACGCCGATCACGAGCGCCAGATTGCAGAACAGGAGGATGCCGTCGAGCAGCCAGGCGCCGCCCCCCGTGGCGTCCCGAAGCGGCCCGAGGCGAAGCAGATCGCGAACCAACAAGGGCGCGGTCGATAGGGCGAGCCAAATCCAGGCCCGGCGCAGATGATCGCCGCGGTCGAACACCGAGGCCGCGATGACGCAGCCGGCGAGCGCCAACAGGCGCACCAGGAGCTTTTGGCCGAGCACGCACGCCGCGATCTGTTCGCTGCCGACCGACCGCAACAACACGATGAAGAGCAGCGCGAAGACGAAAGGGAATACCGCGAGCCAACGCAAACGCATCTAGCGAACCTCCCGCTGGATCTTTTGGACCAGCTCTTCGGCGGCAACCCGCCCCATGAACGTCGTAAGCGCGGGCAACAGACCTTGGGACAGGGCGGCGACATCGATTGCGGACAGCGCTTCGGCGGTCTTGCCGAGCTTTTTCTCGGCGACCGTTTTCACCCAGATCTTGGCGTTGAACGCGCCCAAGAAAGGGGCCAAGTAGGCGGCAACCGCCTGTGCGATCAAGGGCCCGGCCATGTTCGATCCTCCCAGACGCTCTCGGGTTTTGGGCATAGTAGCGTGTTGCAAGCGCGAAGGGTTCGAGCGGACCCTTTCAGGCCGCCGCCCTCCGGACCGCACGGACCACGAGCGCCTGGGCGGCACCCGCGGCGAACAAGAAGTTCTCGGCCAAGCCGCGGAAGATCTCGTGGAGTGGAAAGTCGGGCGACAGGGTCGGCCGGAGCGCCGCAGCGGCGTCGTAGAGTAGCCAGGAGAAGAGGCTCGCGGTGATCAGTCCCCACGGCCAGGAGAACATCCCGCCGCGCAGCTCGATCGCGGTCAACAGCAGCGGTCCGATCAGACAGAGTGCCGCGATGTCGGCCAGAGCCGAGCCCAGCATCACCGAGGCCGCGCCATTCCCCCCGAGAAGATCCTTCCAGGCGCCGACCGCCGCGGGCCCTGCGACGACGAGCGCCAGGACCGCCACACCCAGGGTGAGGGCGAGCCCTTTCCTCGAACTGCCCGGCTGCGCCATGGCCGCCATTCGCCACGAGCGCGACAGCCGCCAGATCCCCATCACAAGCGCGAGGTTGCTGATCAAGCCGAGGCCATGGAGCAGCCATTGGCCGGCACCCGTGGCCACCTCCAGGGGCCCAAGCCGGAGCAGGTCGCGAAGCAGCACCGGCGCGGTCGCCAGGACCAGCCAAATCCACGCCGTGCGCAAGTGATCGCCACGATCGAACACCGAGACGGCCCATAGGCAGCCGACGATCGCAAGCACGCGCACCAGGAGTTTCTGGCCGACGACGAACGAGGCGACGTCCTCGCTGCCGAGCGATCGCACGATCACGACGAAGAGCACGGCATAGGCGAAGGGGAACAGGGCGAGTTGGCGCAAACGCATTTAGCGAACCTCCCGCTGGATCTTTTGGACCAGCTCTTCGGCGGCAACCCGCCCCATGAACGTCGTGAGCGCGGGCAGGAGGCCTTGGCCAAGAGCGGCGACATCGAGCCGGGAGAGGGCTTCGGCGGTTTTGCCGAGCTTTTTGTCGGCGACCGTCTTCACCCAGATCTTGGCGTTGAACGCGCCCAGGAAAGGGGCCAGATAGGCGGCAACCGCCTCTGCGATCAAGGGCCCGGCCATGTTAGATCCTCCTGGACGCTCTCGAGTTTTGGGCATAGTAACGCGTCGCGGGCGTGGAGGGCACACCAGATCGATCCGGAGATTCCCCGTATTCCAGGAAGCTGGAACTTCGAAGCGAGGGGGGAGTGGACGAAGTACTGCTCGGCCCCCCCCCCCCCTCGCGCGATCGGAGCGCATTTGCGGCCTGGGACTTCGCGGCCGGGGTTTGCCTCGCTCTCGGCTTGCCTTTATCCTGTGCCTCCTGACTCAATCGATCGACTTCGAGGAGGCCGCATGATCCCCGTCAAGCCCGAGATCTCCGCCAACGCCCGCATTCGGAGCTTGGACGAGTATCACGAGATCTACCGCCGCTCGCTCGACCAGCCGGAAGCGTTCTGGCTCGAACAGGCGGAGATCCTCGATTGGTTTTCGCCGCCCCGTGCGGCCGGGCAGTGGGATTTCGCCGCGGTCGACTGCTCCTGGTACCCGGGCGGCAAGCTGAACGCCTGCTACAACTGCGTCGATCGCCACGCCGCCTCCCAGCCCGACAAGACCGCGATTATCTGGGCGGCCGACGAGCCGGGCGAATACCGGAAAATCTCGTATCGCGAGGTGCAGCGCGCGGTCTCGCGAATGGCCAACGTGCTCCTCGCCAACGGCATCCGCAAAGGGGATCGAGTGTGCATCTACCTGCCGATGATCCCGGAACTCGCCTACGCGATGCTCGCCTGCGCGCGGATCGGCGCGGTCCATTCGGTGGTCTTCGCCGGTTTCTCGGCCGAGTCGCTGCGCGATCGCATTTTGGACGCCGGTTGCCGGCTGGTGATCACGGCGAACGAGGCGCTCCGCGGCGGCAAGCGGATCGCGCTCAAAGCCACGGTCGATCACGCGGTCGAGGGGCTCTCGGTCGTCGAGACGGTACTGGTTGCCCGCCGCACCGAACTGCAAGTCCCAATGCGGGAAGGGCGCGATCTCTGGCTCGACGAGGAGCTCGCCCGCCAACGGGCGACCGCGCCGATCGAATGGATGGATGCGGAGGATCCCCTGTTCGTCCTCTACACCTCGGGCTCGACGGGCAAACCGAAAGGCCTGCTCCACACCACCGGCGGCTACTTGGTCTATGCCGCGTTCACCCACCGGACGGTGTTCGATTTGCGGCCGGACGACATCTACTGCTGCGCCGCGGATGTCGGCTGGATCACCGGCCACAGCTACATCGTGTATGGCCCGCTCGCCAACGGGGCGACCACGGTGATGTTCGAATCGATCCCCACCTATCCGGACGCCGGGCGCTACTGGCGGATGGTGGACGATCTCCTGATCACGATCTTCTACACCGCGCCGACCGCGATCCGCGCGATCGCCCGCTCGGGCGACGAGCCGGTGACGCGCGCGAGCCGCAAGAGCCTGCGCATCTTGGGCACGGTGGGCGAGCCGATCAATCCGGAGGTCTGGATCTGGTACCACGACGTGGTGGGAGAAGGTCGCTGCGCGGTGGTCGATACCTGGTGGCAAACGGAGACCGGCGGCATCCTGATCACGCCGCTCCCCGGAGCGACGCCGACCAAGCCGGGCTCGGCGACGCTACCGTTCTTCGGCGTCGAACCCGTGCTGGTCGATGACGCCGGCCAACGCATCGAAGGCAATGGGGTAGCCGGCAATCTCTGTCTCGCCCGCTCCTGGCCCGGCCAGGCGCGCACAGTCTACGGCGACCACGAACGGTTCGGGAAAACCTATTTCAGCCAGTTCCCCGGCCTCTATTTCACCGGCGACGGCTGCCGCCGCGACGAAGACGGCTACTACTGGATCACCGGCCGGGTGGACGACGTGCTGAACGTCTCCGGCCACCGGCTGGGAACGGCGGAGATCGAGAGCGCCCTGGTCGCCCACGAAGCCTGCGCCGAAGCCGCGGTGGTCGGTTTTCCCCACGACATCAAAGGGACCGGAATCTACGCCTACGTCCACGTCAAACCGGACTTCGAATCCTGGGACCCGGAGGAGATCTCCGGCATGCTCAAAGAAAAAGTCCGAGAAATCATCGGCCCCTTCGCCACTCCCGACCGCATCCAAGTCGTCCCCGGCCTACCCAAAACCCGCTCCGGCAAGATCATGCGCCGCATCCTGCGCAAGATCGCCGCAGGCGAATACGAGGAACTAGGCGATATCTCGACGCTCGCCGATCCGAGTGTCGTGGCCGCGATCGTGGAGGAGCACCGGCGGCGGGGGTGACTCGGTCTCTCAGCTCTCCGAGCGCCTACGCAGCCAGCGCTCCAGCGAAGCCTGACTCTCACCCAAAGGCCGGCCGAGGACCAGCCCCTCGACGTGCTACTGTTCCAGGTGCCATGGTGAGAGTCATTCATGCTACCTACGACGGCTCGGTACTTCATCCCGATGAACCGTTGCCGTTCAAGCCCAACACACCGCTTCACGTCGTTGTGACGGACGATCCGGCCGAGGCGGCTCCGGCCTCTTTTCTGGAGGCTACGGCGCGCCTGAATCTCGAAGGCCCCGAGGATTGGTCGTCGAACCTAGACCACTACCTTTATGGTCACCGGACTTCCGAGCCTTCCACCTGAGGTTTTCCTCGACACCTCCTTCGTCGTTGCACTGGCGGTTCGCACCGACGAAAACCATGCGCGAGCGCTCAGAACCTCTCAAATCCTGCGCTCTTCCCGAACGCGGATGATCACAACGCAGGCGATTTTGCTGGAGGTCGGAAACGCTTTCGCCAAGCCACCCTTCCGCGAAGCGGCGATCACGATCCAGCAAAATCTTGCGGCTGACCCTTACGTCTCAATCCTCCCCGTGACTGAATCGCTTCTCCGTCGCGCCTGGAGTCTCTTCGCCGAGCGCAAGGACAAGGAATGGGGCGTAACCGATTGCCTTTCGTTTGTTGCAATGCACGATCTCGGCTTAACGGTGGGACTCACGGCCGACCACCATTTCGAGCAAGCAGGCTTTCGAGCGATTCTCCGGGAAGGCTACGCCTGAAGGCTTGCCCGCCTGTTGGTCCGACAAGATTTCTATACGGCGCCGCGCTCCAAGGCAGGAGAGCAGGTGACGGCGACCCTGATTCCGGCGCGAGCGAGCATATCGACCAGAGAGTCGGCGCTGAAGAGATCGATGCGCCCACGCACCAGATCGCTGATGCGAGGCTGGGTGACACCGAACAGTTGCGCGGCCTTGACCTGCGTCAGGTTTCGCTCTTGCATAAGCTTGCGGATCGTGAACATCAAAGACGAGCGCATTTCAAGGTGCGCCGCTTCCTCCGCTCCAAAGCCGAGGTCCAAGAATACGTTGCCGCTCGACGGTGTGATCTCGGTCATGCCGCTGACTTCGAATGCCCACGTAGCCAACGCTCGAGAGAAGCCTGACTTTCGCCCGACGGCCGGCCGAGGACCAGCCCCTCAATGCTGATGTCCTCGTCGAGGTCGGGCCAGTGGATCCCCGCGCCGCCCTGGATCAAGCGCCAGTGCGCGCGCTCGGTGGGACTGCCGTGGAGAAGCCGCGGGTACCAGCCTAGCGGTACGGAGATCGTGCGTCCGTCGAGCAGGTCGACGGTCAGGGCGTCTTCTGTAGTCGTGAGAGTCATAGCTCTAGGCCAAGAGGCCAAAATAGAGGTTAAGCCTCCTCATCATCAGTGTCAATCCGTCCACGATCAACGCTTAGGGTCTCGCAAAGAGCGATCCAGCTGCTGGACGAGGAGGGCCGGCGTGCTACCGTTCTCGGTGCCATGGTGAGAGTCATTCATGCGACCTACGACGGCTCGGTGCTTCACCCCGAGGAGCCCTTGCCGTTCGAGCCCAACACGCCACTCCACGTGGTTGTGACGGACGATCCGGCCGAGGAGGCTCCGGCCTCCCTTCTGGAGGCTACGGCGCGCCTGAACCTCGAAGGCCCCGAGGGCTGGTCGTCGAACCTTGACCGCTACCTTTATGGTCACCGGACTGCCGAGCCTTCCACCTGAGGTCTTCCGCAACACCTTCGACCCGAAGCCCAACGCCACCACCCAGCGAGAGGTAGGATCTCCCCTCGAGAGAGCACACGAGAAGGGATGACCCGCCGATGAGACCGTTTTCGAGCTGCGCCGCGGCGATCGCCGCTTTGACGATTGCCTTCTTCACCGGCGCCCCCGCCCCGGCCCAGCCGCCTCCGCTCGCTTCCTCCGTCGGTACCCCGAGCGAGATTGCCGCCCTCTACCGGGCGATCGAGTCGCCGCGGCTCGATGCTTCGATGCCGGCCCCGGCGCGCTTGGTGGTCGGACGGGCGGAGATCCGTCCGGGGGCGGGTGCCCAGCTCTGGCGGATGGTGGCGAACGGGCGCCCTTGCGGTGTGTTGCTCGACGGCCCGGCGGTTTGGGCCTATCGGGTGGAGGATCGCTTCTCGCAGCCGATCGCGCGGAAGAATGCGCGGCGGGGCTCTCGGTTGGAGGCTAAGGACGAGGACGGAGTCCTGGTGTTCCGCGGGAACCTGAGTGGAGTCGCGATCTGGAGTTGGTCGCTGGCGGCCGAGTTGGGTCCGGAGGCGACGAACTGGCAACCGATCGAAGCGCGGGGCCTTCCGGAGTGGGCGGCCGACCGGATGGCGCATCGCCTGTCGGCGAATCCGTCGCGCGATCTTTTGGTGAGCGACGGCAACGGCGACCCGCGTTATGCCTGGGCGCTCCTCCATGGCGAGCGGGTGGACTTCGTGCTCGACTGGGACGCGCGCGCCACCGTCACCCGCGAGGCCCTGTCGCAGGTGCAGAAGGAACCGATCACCAGCCCGTACCGGGGAAGCTGGACCGATGTGGAAATCGCCACCCAGCCGATCGGCCGCACTTGGTGGGACGCGCCCACCGGGCTCGAATGGGTGAGTGCTGCGACCGATCTCGACGTGCGGGAAGAGCCGGGGCAGCGGGCGCGGGTGGTAAGCCGGGTCCGCCTGGCGGCGAGAGCGCCCGGCCTCAAGGTGCTCGCCCTCGGGCTACTGACCAACACGATCAGCGGCTCGGATGCCCTTCGCCCGGCAAAGCTCGAACGGGTGAGCGTGGGGGGTGAGCCGGCGAGCTTCATCGCCGATCGCAACCACCTGCTGATCGCCTTGGCGCAACCACCGGCCCTGGGGCAGACGGTCGAGGTCGAAACCGTCTGGTCGGGCGAACTGCTCGCCCGACCGAACGGCGACAACTATTGGCGGGTCGGCGGCATCCCCTGGTACCCCATGCCGGTCGGAGCCGGCGGCGCGCTGGCTTCGAGCTTCCGTGTCGTGCTGGAGGTCGATAAGCCGTTCGTCCCCTTCGCGCCCGGCAAGACGCTCGAACGGACCGAAACGGCGGAAACGAACCGCGTCACCACCGAGCTGTCGGGACCGATGTCGATCGCCTTCATCGGGGCGGGCAAATACACGACCGCAAGGACCACGGTGGACGATTTTCGAATCGGGATCTCCACCTACGGCGCCCGCCTTTCGGGCGAGTTGGAGCACGTCGGCGAGGTCGTGCTCGGCGCTCGCAAGTGCCTCACCGACCTGCTCGCCGAGCCCTATCCGTTCGCCGAGCTGCACCTGCTCGAAATCAACCAATGGGGCTGGGGCCAGGCCCCCCCGGGCATGATCTTCATCACCAAAGAGGCGTTCCTGAGCAAGGCGCGCCTGCGCGCGATGAAAAGCCAGCAGGGGTTCGCGCGGGAGATGGTGACCAACGTCGATGCGCGCATCGCCCACGAGGTGGCACATGGCTGGTTTCCGCACGTCGCCCAGATCAACGATTCCGAAGACGAATGGCTGTCGGAGAGCTTCGCCGAGTACGTCTCCTCGGTCTGCGGCAGCCTGCTCGCCGACGGTCCGAGCGAACGAGCGGCCGCCTGGAATTCTCAACTGACGCAATGGAAAGATCTTTCCCGCTCCCTCCGCTCGGACCCCGCGGCGAGCGTCTTCCTCGCGAACCGGATGCCCATCAACTCGGGCGACGACTTCGCGACCCGGCGCGCTCTGCTCTACGGCAAGGGGCCATTCGTCCTCCACACCCTTAGGAAAGAGCTCGAACGACACGCCGGCAACCAGCCCGACGGCGACCGGCTGTTCTTCACCTGGATTCGCCGCATTCTCTCTGACCACCGTTTCGAGATCGTCCGCACAAAAGACGTCGTCACCATCCTCGACGAGCTGACCGGCAAACCGTGGCGCCCCTGGTTCGAGAGATACATCTACGGCAGCGAGATGCCGGCGATCGAGTGAGACCCCCTCAAGCCGAGCGGAGCGTCTCGCCGCGGAGCGAGGTGATCGCGCCGACCAGGCCGGCGGCGGCGCCCAAGAGGACGAGGGCGGCGATCTGGTCGGGGGCGAGGAAATCGGCGGCGAGGAGCGACGCGACGAGCGATGCGCCGGCCTGGTGGTGAACGAACAGCCACCCGCCGTAGAGCCCCGCCGCCGCCAACAGGCCGCCGAGCGTGCCCTGGAGCAGCCCCTCGGCGTAGAACGGCCCGCGAATGTAAAACTCGGTGGCACCGACCAGGCGGAGGATCGAGATCTCCTCGCCGTGCAGGTAGGCGGCGAGGCGGATCACGCTACCGATCGTGAACACCGCGGCACCCAGCAGCACCAGGCCGAGAACCAGGCCGATGCCGCGGATCACCGCGACCAGCGCCTGCACCTGGGCGAGCCATTCGCGGTCGTCATCGATCAGGGTCACCCCCGGCATCTTCTGCCAGACGGCGAGCGCGCCGGCCAGCTCTTTCGTGTTGCGGGCGGAGGGCTTGGCCAGGATTTCGAGCGAAGCGGGCAACGGCTCTTCGCTCCCGCCCGCGACCAGGTCGGCAAGGCTCGGAAAGATCTTTTGGAACCGGGTCTGCGCCTGGCGCTGATCGACCGCCTGGACCGATTGCACCCAGGGCTCGGCACCCGCTCGGCGCGCGAGAAGGCCGAGTTCCGCCGCGGTGGTCTGCGGCGTCAGGTAGACCACGATCCGAGCCTCGCGCTGCCAGCGTTCAACACTCTGCGCCAGATTCCGGCTGGCGAGCAGAAAGACCCCCGAGAGGAACAGGCTGACCGCGATGGTCAACACCGCCACCAGACTGACCTTCCATCCCCGGATCAAGTTGACCCCGGCATCGCGGAAGAACGAGCGCAGCGCCTGCAAGAAGCTCAAGAGCCCTCCTCTCCCCGAGCCGTGTCCGGCTCGTCACCCACGGCAGAAGCCTCCCCGCTTCCCAGTAACAGACTGTTGTCCGCCTCCTCCCCGCCCAACCTCGGGTCAACGCCGCCCTCGTCCTTGCTGTCCTTTACGTCCTTTAGGTCCCTTGCCGACCCTGACGCGCGGCCCTCGTCGTCCCCATCGGCCAGCCCCTTCAACCGGAGCTCCGGCGGCTCACTCCCCTCGACCACTCGATCGGTGAGCAGCGTTCCCCGGTCGAGCGTGAGCACCCGGCCGCCGACCCGCTGAATCATCTCCCGGTCGTGGGTCGCGAGCAGGACCGTCGTGCCGCGCTGGTTGACGGTGAGAAACAGGCGCAGGATCTCGCGGGCGAGATCGGGATCGAGATTGCCGGTCGGCTCGTCGGCGATCAGGATGTCCGGCTCGTTGATCAACGCCCGGGCGATCGCCACCCGCTGCTGCTCGCCGCCCGAAAGCTCGGGCGGAAACGAACTCATCCGGTGGGCGAGACCGACCCGGCGGAGCGCCTGGTAGGCGAGTTTCTTCCGGCCGCGCAGATCGACGCCCAAGATGCGCGGCAGGTAGCTCACGTTCTCGAACACGGTCTTCCTCGCGATCAGCCGGAAGTCTTGGAAGACGACGCCCATGGTCCGCCGCAGGTAGGGGATCTTGCGCTGGGGGATCGAGGCGACGTTCCTGCCGTTGACCAGGATCTGGCCGGAGGAGGGGACCTCCTCGCGAAAGATCAGGCGCAGCAGAGTGGTCTTGCCGGCGCCGCTCGCGCCGGTCAAAAAGACGAACTGGCCGCGGCTGATTTCGAACGTGAGATCCGAGAGGGCCGCCTGGCCCCCGGGGTAGAGCTTCGAGACGTGGAAGACCTGGATCAGACCCTAGCTCTCCGGAACCCCGAGTTCGCGGCGCATCAGCTGTTGCACCGCTGGGGGCTGGGCGCGGCCGGCGGAGCGCTTCATCACCTGGCCGACCAGAAAACTGAGCACCTGGAGCTTTCCCCCTTGGAGTTGCGCCACCTGCGCCGGAAACTCGGCGATCACCTCGCGCACCCAGAGTTCGATCTGGCCCGTGTCCGAGACCTGGCCGAGGCCGAGCCGTTCGATTGCGGCGGCCGGCTCCTCGTCGCTCTCCCAGATCGCGGCGAACACCTCTTTGGCCGCCGAAGCGGAGATCTTCCCCAGCTCGATCGCGGCAACCAGGGCGGCCAGGCGTTCCGGCGCGATCGCCGCCTCCGGCCCCACCTTTCTCTCTTTCAACTCGCGCAGCACCTCGCCCATCACCCAGTTGGCGGCCGGCTTGGCCCCCTTCCGGCGGATCTCTCCCTCGGGCAGGGCGGCCACCGTCGCCTCGTAGTAGTCGGCCAGCTCGCGCGCTCCGGTGAGCTGCGTAGCATCGGCGGCCGACAGGCCGTACAGCGCTGCGAAGCGCGCCCGGCGCAGCCAGGGGAACTCTGGGAGCGCCGCCACCAAAGCGGCCCGGCGCACATCATCAATCACCAACGGGGGGAGGTCGGGATCCGGAAAGTAGCGGTAGTCGTGGGCCTCTTCCTTGCTCCGCAGCGTCCGCGTGGTGCCCGTGTCGGCATCGAAGCTGCGGGTTTCTTGGACCACCCGACCGCCGTCCTCCAGGATCTCGATCTGGCGCTCGATCTCGTGCTCGATCGCCCGCGCGACGTTTTTGAACGAGTTGAGGTTTTTGACCTCCGCCCGGGTGCCGAGTTTCGGGTCGCCCGACCGGCGAACGGAGACGTTCGCGTCGCAGCGCAGGCTTCCCGCTTCCATGTTGCCGTCGCTGGTGCGGGTGTAGAGGAGCAGCTGGTGGAGCGTCTGCAGATAGTCCTGGGCCTCGGCGGCCGACGAGATCTCGGGGCGCGAGACGATCTCGACCAGCGGCGTGCCGCAGCGGTTGAAATCGACCAGCGATTGGCCATGGAGCGGGCCGCCGCCGGGCGCCTCGTGGAGGAGCTTGCCGGCGTCCTCTTCGAGATGCAGCCGCTCGATGCGCACCACCTTGTCGTGGAGCGACAGCGGCAGCCGGCCCTCTTCGGCGAGCGGCTTGTCGTACTGGCTGATCTGATACCCCTTCGGCAGGTCGGGGTAGAAGTAGTTCTTGCGGGAGAACACCGAGCGCGGATAGACCGTCGCACCGAGCGCGCTCGCGAGCTGAACGGCGAGATCGACCGCATGCCGGTTCGCCACCGGCAGCGTCCCCGGATAGCCGAGGCAGACCGGGCAGACCTGCGTGTTCGGCTCCGCACCGAAGCGGTTCGGACAGCGGCAGAACATCTTGGTTTCGGTGAGGAGCTGAACGTGCACCTCAAGGCCGATGACGGCTTCGTAGGACATGGCAAAGGGAGTTTACCGCAGGCGTGCGATATCCTCCCCGGCCGGAGCCTCAAACGTCGGTGCGCAAGAACCTCATAGCCCTCTGGCCGTTTCTTCGGCCCTACCGCAAGAAGCTCGGGCAGGGCCTCGCCACCATCCTCGCCTCGGTCGCGGTCGGCTTGCTGAACCCGCTGCTGATCGGTCGGGCCATCGATGCGGTGCGCGCCGGGGCCGGGATGCGAACGCTCGCGCTCTTTGCCCTCGCGATGATCGGTGTCACGGTGGTCGCCGGTTTCTTCAACTATCTCCAGCGGATGCTCCTGGTCGCGATGAGCCGGGATGTCGAATTCGACCTGCGCAACCGATATTTCGCTCAGTTGGAGATGCAGCCCTCGTCGTTTTTCCAGAGTCATCCGACCGGCGACCTGATGGCGCGCGCGACCAACGATCTGCAAGCGGTCCGCATGCTCTGCGGCCCGGCGATCATGTACAGCACGAGCACCGTTCTGCTCGCGATCGGGGCGCTCTCCTTGATGGCGCACATTCACCTCGGCTTGACCGGAGTGGCGCTCGCGATCATGCCGTTGGTGGCGATTGCAACCCAGCTGTTCGGCGATCGGATCCATCGCCTGTTCGAGGGGGTACAGGAGCAGTTCTCAGCCCTCTCGACCAAGGCGCAGGAGAACCTGGCCGGCGTTCGCGTCGTCCGCGCCTACGCTCAAGAATCGCGCGAAATCGAAGCGTTCGCCACTGCCAACGACTCCTACGTCGAGGGCAATCGTCGGCTGATCATCTGGCAGGCGGCGTTCTTCCCTGCTCTGCAAGGTCTGGCCGGGTTCGCGATGGTGGCGGTCCTCTATCTCGGCGGCAAACTCGCGGTCTCAGGGCAGATCACGATCGGTGAATTCGTCACCTTCAACACGCTCCTCGCCCGCATGGTCTGGCCGATGATCGCGCTCGGCTGGGTGATCAACCTGGTTCAGCGCGGCACCGCGTCGCTCGGACGGATGCGCATGGTGCTCGAAGCGGTGCCCGCTATCCGCGACGAACCGCCGTTTGAAGAACCGGCCGCCTATGCGGGCGCCGTGCGGTTCGCGAATCTGGCGTTCTCGTACCGCCCCGACCTCCCCCCGGCGCTCGCCGGCATCTCGCTTTCCGTTCCGGCCGGCGCAACCGTCGCGATCGTCGGCCGCACCGGCTCGGGTAAGAGCACGTTGCTCTCGCTGCTGCCGCGGCTGCTCGATCCGCCGCCCGGTACCCTGTTCGTCGATGAGGCGGACATCCGGCGCCTGCCGCTCGCCCGGCTGCGCGCGGAGATCGGGGTGGTGCCGCAAGAGACGTTCCTGTTCTCGGCAACGCTGGCGGAAAACATCGCCCTCGGTCGCCCGGAGGCGGCCCTTCCGGAGATCCTCGAAGCGGCGGAGTTGGCGGGTCTCGGCCCCGACCTTGCGAGCTTCCCCGAGGGGCTCGAAACGCGGGTGGGCGAACGCGGGCTCACCCTCTCCGGCGGCCAGAAGCAGCGGGTGGCGATCGCCCGGGCTCTCTTACGCCAACCGCGAATCCTGCTGCTCGACGACTGCCTCTCCGCGGTCGACACCCAGACCGAAGAGCGGATCTTGAGCAACCTCCGCCGCTTTTTTCCCGGCCGGACGGTGTTTCTGGTCTCGCACCGGGTCTCCGCGGTGCAAAGCGCCGACCTGATCGTGGTGCTCGATTCCGGGCGGATCGCCGAGCGCGGGACCCACGAGCAGCTGCTCGCAGAGCGAGGGCTCTATGCCGAGCTTGCCGAGCGCCAGCAGCTCGAGGAAGAGCTGGCCGCGGTTTGACGTTCTCCCCATAGAGGAGGAACACCCATGCGCATTTTGATCACCGGCGGCACCGGCCTGATCGGCCGAGTTCTCGCCGCCCGGCTCGCCACCGACGGCCATGAACCGATTGTCCTGTCCCGCGATCCTGCCAAAGCGAGTGCCGATCTCCCCCCCGGGGTACGCGCCGAAGCTTGGGACGGCAAGAGCGGTGCGGGCTGGTCCGAGCTGATCGATTCGGAAACGGCCATCGTCCACCTCGCGGGAGCCGGAGTGGCCGACGCCCGCTGGACCGCGGCGCGTAAAGGAGAGATCCGCGACAGCCGAATCGTCTCGGGTGACGCCGTGGTCGCGGCGATCCGCGCGGCGCGTACCCCGCCGCGGGTCCTGCTCCAGGCCTCCGCGGTCGGCTACTACGGCCCGCGCGGCGACGACTCAATCGCCGAGAGCGAGCTGCCCGGATCGACGTTCCTCGCCAAGGTTTGTGTGGAATGGGAAGAATCGACCCGCGAGGTCGAAGCGCTCGGGGTGCGCCGCGCGCTGCTGCGCACCGGGTTGGTGCTCACCCCCGAAGGGGGCGCTCTGGGCAAGATGCTCACCCCCGCCAAGTTCGGCGCGAACGGCCCGCTCGGCTCGGGTCGGCAGGGGTTTCCGTGGATTCACCTCGCCGACGAGGTCGGCGCGATCCGCTTCCTGCTCGATCATGCCGAAGCAAGCGGCCCGTTCAACCTCACGGCGCCGAATCCGGTGACTCAAGCCGATTTCGCCCAGGCGCTCGGCCGCGCTCTTCACCGCCCCTCGTTCCTCCCCGCCCCGGCGTTTGCCCTCCGCCTCGCACTCGGCGAAATGGCCGACATGCTGCTCGAAGGGCAGCTCGCGGTACCCAAGCGGCTGCTGGAGCTCGGCTACCGCTTTCGCTTTCCGGATCTGGACGGGGCGCTGGCGGACCTGCTCGGGGAGCGGTGAGTTTCCTGGCCGGACAGGTGCGCCTCACCCCTGCCCGAAGCGCTCCAAGATCGCGGCGCGGACCGCCGGGCGCAGGAGGTGCGGGGTGTAGACGCGATAGCGGTCGATCCGGCCGATGTGGCGGATGAACTGGGAGGCGTCGCGCACCTCTTCGAAGCGGCCGTCGTATTTCTTCACCCAAACGCGTTTCTGGCCGAAGTGGTGAGGGTCTTTGGCCGAGTTCGAGATCAGCAGGTTGCCGTCGCCGAACTCGGCGAACAGGCCGGGGAGGATCGCTTCGAATCGCTCCTTCTCCTCCGGGACCAGGTGCTCCTTGGTCTCGAACGCCACGGGGAAGTGCTCGCGGTCGACTACGGCGCGGGCGTGGACGCTGTCCGAAGCGCGCATCGCGGCGGTCGTGGTCAGGTCGTCCTCGGCGATGAAACGCTCCGGATCGGCCGACCAACGGGCACCGGTTTCGAGCAGCCAGGCGTTCAGGTGCAGCTCCATCGCCTTGCCGGTCGCGTTGAAATAGACCTGGGTGAACATGTAGTAGCGGGCCATGACCAGCGCTTCGAGCGCGTGAATGCCCCCTTCGTCGACGCCGATCCCCCAAGCGCCGGTGTCGGGGTCGGCGAGCGGCAGGATCGTCTCCAGCACCCGGTCGAGATCGTAATGGCCGTAGCGGACGCCGCAGAACAGGCTGTCGCGCAGCAGGTAGTCCATCTTGTCGACATCCAGCTCGCCGGAGACGATCTGGCCGAGCAGGCGGTCGATCGGCGCCTCGAACTTCCCCGCGAGCAGCCGCGCCACGTCTTCGGGCGCGATGCCGTCGCCCAGCCGCTCGAAGATCTCGCGCACGTCGGACAGCTCGAGCAGCCGCCGGGTCATCTCCTCGTGATCGATGCCCCCTTCAAACAGCTCCTCGGCCGAGTGAGAAAACGGCGCGTGCCCCTGGTCGTGAAGGAGCGCCGCCACCCGCGCCAAGCGGCGCTCGCGGCTGGTCGGCCCGGCGGGCAGCGGCGCCGTCCCGCGCAGCGCGAGTGCGTCGTAGACCCGGCCGGCCAGATGCATCGCGCCGAGCGCGTGACTGAATCGGCTGTGCTCGGCGCCGGGATAGACGAACGAGGTCAGGCCGAGCTGTCGGATCCAACGCAGCCGCTGGAGCGGCCGACTGTTGATCAGCGCGGCTTCGAGCGCATCGGCATGGACGAAACCGTGGACCGGATCGCGAAGAGAGAGCACGGGGCGCAAAGGCGGGATCGGAAGCTCTGAAGTCAGCGCCGCGAGGAACGCGCCGCGATATGGCGAGGGCAGATGAGAGGGCGCATAGCGTGGCGATGATAGCGGAGTCGGGCGGATCGCGATCAGGCGGAGGCGAGGGCTTGGGCCACCGCCGCAATGGCCCTCGCGACATCGACCCCGGTGGTCCGCCAATTGACCACGCTGATCCGCATCGCCCTCCGCCCGCGCCAGGTGACGGGACCGAAAAAGGCTTCGGCCCCGCGATTGATTGCCTCGACAATGCGGTCCGTGTACGTGTCGTGATCGGCCGCCGTCGCCTCGGGCCGAGGATCGAGAAAGCGCACCAGCCCCTGGTTCAGCCGGGCAGGGCAGACCACCTCGGCGCCCCGGAGCGCTCCGATCCCGCGGACCAAGGCGTCGCACTGATCGCAATGGCGCTCGATCAACGAGGCCAGGCCGTCGCGGCCCAGCTCGCGAAGGGCGGCATAGACGGCGAAACCTCGGGCGCGGCGGGACCATTCGGGGGACCAGTCGATCTGGTCGCGCGCGGCCGGCTCGCCGACGAAATACGAGTCGTGAATCGTGAAGGCGCGGCGGTGCGCTTCCCGGTGCCTGACTGCGGCGAAACCGCAATCCTGCGGGACGTTCAACCACTTGTGGCAGTCGGTGGCCCAGCTGTCGGCGAGATCCATCCCCGCCACCAGAGTGGCGCGACGGTCGGACGCTCGGGCAAACAGGCCGAACGCCCCATCCACATGGACCCAGGCGCCGTAGCGGTGGGCGAGCGGGATGAGTGTTCCGAACGGATCGAACGCCCCGGTGTTCAAATCGGCGGCGTTCAGGGCGACGATGGTCGGCCCATCGCCTTCTGCCAGCGCCGCTTCGAGCCCCTCGGGGGTCATCGTTCCGGCGGCATCGACGGGAAGGGCGACGATCTGGCGGGCGCCGACACCCAAATAGCGCAAGGCGCGGTCGATCGACACATGGCGCACGGCGCTCCCGATCACCCGGATCGGCGGACTCCCGGCGAGCCCCTGTTCGCCGACCTGCCAGCCGACCCGCTCCAGAAGGTGATCGCGGGCCGCGGCGAGCGCCGTGAAATGAGCCATCTGGCAACCGGTGGTGAAGGCGAACGAGGCGCTCGCCGGCAGGCGCAAGACATCGAGCAGCCACTTGCCCGCAATTTCTTCGACCACCGACGCCACCGGCGACGTGGCGTAGATCGCCGCGTTCTGATCCCATGTGGCGGCGAGCCAGTCGGCGGCGAGCGCCGAGGGGAGCACGCCACCGATCACCCAGGCGAAGAAGCGCCCTCCGACGTTGCCGAGCTGTCCTCCTTCGGCGGCGCGGACCAGGTCGTCCACCACCTGCTCGGCGGGCAACCCCGCTCGGGCGAGCGGCACGTCGAAACGCAGAAGGAGCTCTTCGCGCGAAACCGTCGCCGCGACGGAACGGTCGTCGAGACCGTTCAGGTAGAGATTGGCATGATGGGCGGCGAGGTCGAGCGCTCGGTTCGTCATTGCGACCGGAAGGATACCGCTATCCATGCGTGACAGAATCCGGCCCATGAAAACCCATCTTCGACATCCTCTCCGGCCGGCCATGCGCTTCCTCCCCTTGGGCCTCGCGGTCGCGCTGGCGCTCTGTGCCACCACCGCTGCCCTGCCCGCCCAGGTGGAAGCGATCGCCGAGGGCGACGCCGCTTTCGCCCGCCGGGCCGAAGGGGCGAAAGGGGCGCGGGCGGTGGCCGGCCCGATCGATCAGGCGATCGCCGGCTATGAGAAGGCGCTGAAAGCGAAGCCCGCGCAGCTCGAAGCGTCGTGGAAGCTGCTGCGCGCGCTCCACTTCAAGGGCGAGTACGTGGCGACCACGGCCGAGGCGAAACAGGCGGCATTCGGCCGGGGCAAGCAGGTGGTTGAAGCGGCGATCGAAGAGCTCGGCAAACGGGCGGGCGGCCGGGCGAAGTTCGACGCGCTCACTCCCGCAGCGGCGGCCAAGGCGCTGGCCGGCGTTCCCGAAGCGCCGCACATCTTCCTTTGGGGCGCCGTCGATTGGGGGCTCTGGGGCGATGCCTTCGGCAAGCTCGCCGCCGCGCGCCAAGGGGTGGGCGACAAGGTCCGTCGCTACGGCGAGATCGTTCTCGCGACCGACCCGCGTTTCGAGGAGGCGGGGGGGCACCGGCTGCTCGGCCGGCTGCACACGCTCGCGCCCAAGGTGCCGTTCATCACCGGCTGGGTCGATCGCGACCTCGCCATCGACCACCTCAAGAAAGCGGTGGCGCTCGCGCCGCAGAACCCTTACAACCAGCTCTATCTGGCCGACGCCCTGCTGCAATACCGCTCGGCGGCCAAGCCCGAAGCGATCGCGATCCTCAAGCGGGTGGCGGCGCTCAAGCCCTCGGCCGAACGCCCGGTCGAAGACGCCTCGCCGATCGCCGAGGCGAAGGTCCTGCTCGGGAAAGCCGGTGGCTGAAACCGTCGCCGTGCCATCGGGCCGACGGGGCGACGACCACCTCTCCGGACGCGGCGCGCCGCTGGTCGCGATCGCGGCCGCGGCCTTCCTCACCGTGCTCAAAGGGGCGGCCGCGTTTTCAACCGGCTCGCTCGCGCTCGGCGCCACCGCGCTCGATTCGCTGATCGACGTCTTCATCTCGACCGCCAACTTCTTCGTGATGCGCCGCGCGGCCCGGCCGCCGGATGAGGACCACGCCTACGGCCACGGCCGGTTCGAGAACCTCGCGGCACTGGGCCAAGGGCTGTTCCTCGGGGTCGCGGCGGGCGGCCTGGTGGTCGCGAGCGTCCGGCGGCTGATCTCGGGCGCAGCCCCTGAAAAGCTCGGGTGGGGCGCGCTCGTCCTGGTCGTCTCGCTCGGAGTGAGCGTCGCGGTCGCCGCCTGGCTTCGCCGCGCGGCCCAAAGGACGGGAAGCCCCGCCCTCGCCGCCGACAGCCTGCACTACGCGACCGACTTCTGGACCAACGGAGCGGCCCTGGTGGCCCTCCTGATCGTCCGCGGCACCGGCTGGGCGCAGGCCGACCCGCTGGTCGCTTTGGGTGTCGCGGGAATCGTCTTCCGCACCGCCGCCAAGCTCACCCTAGGGGCGATGGCCGACCTCTCCGATCGGGGCCTGCCCGAAGCCGATCTCAACAAAGTCCGCGCGATCGTCGCCTCGTTTCACCCGCAAGTGGTCGGCCTCCACGACCTCAAAACCCGCCGAAGCGGCGACCTGCGCTTCATCGATCTCCACCTCGAGATCCCGCGCGAAGCGACCTTCGAAGAGGCCCACGATCGGACGGTGCGGGTGCTACGGGCGATCGAGAAGGAATTGGCGCCGGCGAAGGTGTTTGTGCACAGCGATCCGGTGTGAGCGCTCGGAGCGGTGGAACGGGCGCCACTCGCGCCGCATTTCGCTTGCCGGGGAAGAATCGGCGCTCCTGCCGCGGAAAGCCTCTTTCGGAACTCGCGAGCCGCTCGCCGCGGTGGAGAGCGCGGTTCCGCGGCCGAAAGCCGCGTTTCGGGACCGCAGTCGCGGTTCTGGGACGGCAAGCCGCTTTCTGGGACCACGAGCCGCTTCCCGGGCCGGATAGCCGCTTCCCGAGACCGTGGCCCGCTTCCTGAGACGGATAGCCGCTTTCCGGGACCACAATCCGCTTCCTGGGACCGCCATCCGCTTCCTGGGACGGCACCACGCTTCCTGGGACCGATAGCGAGGTTTCGCGCTGGATGGCCGGATTTCGGTGCGAAGCGTCCAAAACCGGCACGCCTCGCGCTCTGCGGGCGCGTACCGCGCGATTCGCCCGCCGCAGCCCCTATTTCAGAGCGGCGAGCGCGGCGGTGATTTCTTCCCGAATTATCCGGCGCAAATCGTCGGCTGCGGCCGGCCGCGCGGCTTCCTTGCGCTGAAACGGTGGCGGGGGATCCGGATCGATCCACTCTTCCAGGCGGTTGGGCGCCACCCGCTCCGCTTCGGCGAGCGCCACGCGGAAGAAGTCAGACGCCGGCACCTTGAGATAGCGCGCGAGACCGGTCATATGACGCGCTCGCAGCTCTAAGCGGCCATCGAACAGATCGTTGATCCGGCCGTGGCCGATCCCCATGGCCGTCTCCAGGTCGCGCTTGTTGCCCGGCGCCGCATCCACCGCCCGCCTGACCACCGCGAGGACCGCGTTCGTATCCCTGTCGCTCATGGGGAGAAACTCTACTTCAGACCGACCCCATACCTCACTCCACCTCCCGCGCATCCACCGCCGGCACTTGCCCGGCGAGCGCGCCGACGATGTCGACCGATTTGGCCCAGGCGAAGCCGGCGAGCAGGAGGGCGGCGAGCGCCAGGGCGCGGCGTGGGGTTGGGCGGGGGACGAAGCGGGTTGAGAACAGCAGGGCGGCGGCCAGGCCGAGCAGGGCGAGCCCGCCGCGGGCGACGAACGGCTCGCGCACGGCATCCGGTAGGGCGAAGGCAAAGAGGGGAAGCACCAATCCGGCGAGGCTCGCAACCGGCGCCAGGCGGGGGGCCGCCGAGGTGATCGCTTCGCTGGCGGCGAGCGCGAGCGCTACGAGCACCGCGGCGCGAACGGCGAGGGCTGCGGCCGGCGCCTTGCCGTCGCCCCCGGCGAGCGCGGCCAACGCGAAAGATTGGGTGACGACCGTCGCCAACCCAAATATTGCCAGGAGCGGCCAGGCACCCTGCTCCAAACGGCGCCAGGCGAACAGGAGCAGAAGGTCCGAGAGGCACAATGCGGCGGCGGTGACGCCGAACGCCAGGCTGAGCCGGCTGGCCGCGAACGGAACCAGGCCGCTGCCGAGCACCGCATCCTCGAAGCGGCCGAGCAGCGCAAGGTAGGCCAAGCCCCCGGCCGAGAGCAGTAGGGCCGCAGCGAGCGCCCAGGGGCGGCAAGCTTCCGGATTCGAGCGGCGCAACCGCCAGGGAACCGTGGCGTGGGCGCCGACGGCGAATGCGCAGAGCGTGAACCCCAGGGCCACGAGCAGGGTGTCGAAGATCATTTCGAGTTGACCTGAGGGCTGAGCCGGCAAGCCGCAGCCAACTCCAACAACGCAGACCGCATCAGGCGCACCCGGCACACTGGCCGTAGAGAACCACTTCGTGGGCATCGAGATGGAAGCCGGCCGGGGTCAACTGGCGCAACCCCTCCGGGCACCCTTCCAGCTCGAACAGCTTGCCGCAGGCGCGGCAGTGAAAGTGGTGATGGTGATCCTTGCCGGCCAGCTCGTAGCGCGGCGGTTCGCCGGGGAGTGCCACCGGAATCAGCCAGCCCGCTTCGAGCAGCGATTTGACCGTTCGGTAGACCGTGGCGGTCCCGAGGTTCGGGACCTCGACCGCCGCAGCGGCGAGGACTTCGATCGGCGAAAGCGGCCGGTCGGCCTCTTCAAAGGCGTGGCGGATCGCGCGCCGCTGTTGCGTATCTCGTTCGTTCACGAGGGAGATGATAGCCCGGTTGGCTTGCGGCTACTGCGCCGAACCGGAGAGCGGCGCACCGAACGTCTGCACCCAGAGCACGCGATAGCGATCGTCGAACGGACCGACGGCGAGGCCGAAGCCGAAATCGGTGACATTGCTGCGCAGCAGGTTGGCGCGATGACCGGAACTCTGCATCCAGGAGGCGAGCGCCGTCTCAACACTCAGATGCCCGGCCGCCAGGTTCTCCGCCGCCAGGCGCCAGGGATAGCCCTGCGCGTGGAGACGGTCGCCCACGTTTTTACCTTCCGGCGACTTGTGGTCGTAATAGCTGCGCGCCAGCATGTCCTCCGCGTGGCGTTGAGCCGCCGCGTCCAGGCGCGGATCCTCGACCAGGGGGGATAGTCCCGCTTCGCCGCGCAACCGGTTCACTCCGGCCAGCATCTCGCGCCGGACGGCGGCCAGGTCGGCGAGGCCGCGCACCTCGCGGGCGTAGACCTCCGCCTCCGGCCAGGCGACCAGCAGGGTATAGAGCGGCACCTCGCCGAGGCGGGCAACCCCGAGCCCGAGATCGGAAAAATCCGCGCGCAGGATGTCTTCGAAACTCGGATCGCCGCGCCAGTAGGCGATCACTTCTCCTGCATCCCCATCGCTTGCAACGAGGCTCTCCACCCAGCCGTGCGCGGTGTAACCCTCTTGGACCAGACGGCGCTGCACCGCGCCGAGCATCCGGGGGGCCTCGGCGGCATTCGGTAGCGCGCCCTTGCCGGCCATCGCGTCGGCTCGCTCTTGCGCGACCCGTTCAAGCGCCGGGTTGGAGCGGAGAGGAGAGACGCCCGCCCGCATCCGCTCGGCGTTGATCGCCAGGATCATTGCATCACGGGGGATCGGTGCCTGCGGCAGTCGTCGGGTGCCCGAGGGCTGAACACTCCTCTGGGGGATGGCAGGGGTGTTCCGCCCGTTCGAGGATGGGGCTGCGTCCCCTTCGGAAGACGGCTCCTGTCGGGACGAGGAGGGGTAGGGGCAAGCCAGCCCGAAAGCTGCGCCCGCGGCAACCAAGAGAAGGCGGAGGGGGACTTTACCCACGGCCACACGATAGCGCAGCCCGGTGCCTCGCGCGCAACAGAACGCCCTGGACACCACCAACCGCCGCCTGAAGGTCGTCGATTAAATACCTTTACCCATCGAGCTGAAAACAGCTCGATTAACAAAGATTAATAGTTTTTCTCGCGCTGATGTCCCGCTAGAGCAAGCCTCTCGCACCTACCCTTTTGAACCCGGCTGTAACGAAGCGCTTAGTACTCAGATTTGCGGATGTTCGCCAAAAGCAAACAACCACAAAAACTACTTCGCCCTTCGTCGCGCCAATTCGGCAGTCCAGGAGAACGACTGTGAACCAGCCAGAGAACGACCCAACTATCGATGTTACGGAAGGGACTTCATCCTTGGATTCACCCGGGGTCAGTCGACGAAGCTTTCTGGGTGGCGTCGGCACGACGGCTGCCGTGATGGCGGTCGGTGGCGCGGCGCTTCAGCCGACCCTCGGCGGCGTCGCCGAAGCGGCGGAGATCGGCCCCTTGGGGAACAATCAGCGGCGCAACGAGGCGGCCAAGCTCCGCAAGGACGCCGCGCAGTTCTGGAAGCAGGCAGGATTCCCCAACCATCCGTGCAACGGCGACGAAACGCTTTACCCGAACAAGATCGGCAGCTACTCGAAGGGCCTGCCGCACAATGCGTTCGGCGAAGTGAACGCGAACGCCTACCAGAGCCTGTTCGACGCACTCTCGTCCGGTGACCCGGCCGATTTCGAGGACGTCATCCTCGGCGGCACCGGCGCCGGACCGGTCGGCAAGCTGGTCAACCCGCAGTGCGGTCTCGCCTTCGATTTAGAGGGCTCCGACGCCCACCAGCACGCGATTCCACCCGCTCCGGCGCTCGCGAGCGCCGAAGAGGCGGCCGAGGAGATCGAGCTCTACTGGATGGCGCTCTTGCGCGACGTCAGTTTCAACGACTACGCGACCCACCCGCTCGCCCAGGACGCGATTTTGGAGCTCGACAGCCTGCCCGCCTCCGCCTTCAAAGGCCCGCGAATCGGCGGCCAGGTCACCGCGCAGACCCTGTTCCGGGACATCGGGCCGGGCATGACCTCCGGCCCCTACCTGTCCCAGTTCTTCCTCCTGCCGACGCCGTTCGGCTCCGAGTTCGTCGACCGCCGCTCGCGCGTGTTCGCACCAGGCACCAACTTCCTCACCCAGGCCTCGACCTGGGTCAACGTCCAGAACGGCAACGTACCGATCGAGAGCGCGGTGTTCGACTCGCAGCGCCGCTACCTGCGCAACGGCCGCGACATGTCGCGCTGGGTCAACATCGACGTTCTGTTCCAGGGCTACTTCAATGCGTGCCTCACGCTCCTCACGCCCCCCAACAACGACGACCCGTTCTCGGGCGGCATCGGCTGCCCGCTCAACCCGGGGAACCCGTACAACAGCTCGGCGACCCAGTTCGGGTTCGGTACCTTCGGCCCTCCGGGGATCAAGGCGCTGCTGTGCGAGGTCGCGAGCCGGGCGCTCAAGGCGGTCTGGTTCCAGAAATGGTTCGTCCACCGTCGCCTCCGCCCCGAGGCGTATGGCGGCTTGGTCCACTTCCAGAAGGCGTCGAACCGCTATCCCGGCGTGCTCCACCCGAGCGTGCTCAATTCCGAGGCGGTCGACCGGGTCCACACGCAGTACGGCACCTACTTCTTGCCCATGGCGTTCCCGGAGGGATCTCCCACCCACCCGGCGTACGGCGCCGGCCACGCCACGGTCGCCGGGGCTTGCGTGACCCTCCTCAAGGCGCTGTTCAACGAGAACTTCGTCATCCCGAACCCGGTCGTGGCGGCGAGCGACGGTCTGTCCACGGTGGCCTACGGAGGTCCCGCTCTCACCGTGCGCGGCGAACTCAACAAGCTGGCCTCGAACGTGGCGACCGGCCGCAACATCGCGGGCGTTCACTGGCGCACGGACGCATTCTGGTCCCTCCGCCTCGGCCAGGAGATCGCGGTCGACCTCCTGCGCGATCAGCGGTCGGGCTACAACGAGATCTTCAACGGCTATACCTTCACCGGCTTCGACGGCGAGACGATTACCGTCTGATCGGTAGGTGACCTACAAGAAGCAGAACGGCCGTCCGGTGGATTCCTCCAGACCGGGCGGCCGTTTTTCAGTGTGCGGCAGGTGCCGTTCCCCACCGCTCCATCGACTCAATCTAGTTGGAAACGCGAGTGACCTTCGCGGTGATGCCCGGCTTGTCGCCGCCGTTGAAGCCCTCCCAGACCAGCAGCAGATCACCGCGCCCGTTGGTCGCGGCGGCGAGTTCGAACGCCGCGCCGATCTGGCGCTCGCTGACCTTGGCCTTCGCACCGGCCGGAGCTCCGGCGGCCGAGAGATCGACGCCGAAAACGCCATTCGGGAACGATTCGGACCACTCGAGCCAGGTGGCCGCCGGGCTCTTGGTCGTCCGCGCCAGAGCGATCGGCGACAGGTGCCAGGGGAGGGTCCCCTCGCTCACTTGAAGCTCGGTGCCGACCTTGGAACCGGTGCGGTCCAACACCTGGCTATAGACCCGGCTCTTGCGCACGGTTTCGAACTGGCCCTGCCAGAGCGCGAGGAAGTTGCCGTCGGCGAGCTGCGCCAACGAAGCGCGCGCCTGGCTGCCGAAGGTCGTCGTGTTGATCTGCACCGCCCGGCCCCGAGCGACGCCCGAAGCGTTGTAGAAGCGGGCGAAGGCGCCGCGCCCATCCGCATCCGGACCATCCCAAGCGACCGCAAAGCCGCCCGCCGCATCCGCTGCGACCGCCGGGTTGTAGCCGAAGGTCCCCGGTGCACCCACCCGCTCCTCCGCCGCGAGTGCGTTGCCCGCGAGGTTGAACCGGCGCAGGAAGATCCCTTCATTCGCGTTCACTTCCGATTTGCCGTCGTTGGTCGACCAGACGATCGCCGCCTGGCGACCGAACGCAACGATCTTCGGACGCTCTTGCAGATCGGCCGCCGCCTGGTTGACCCGAAACTTCGCACCCAGCGGGTTGCCCGCGCTGTCGAGCCGCTGCGCGAAGATCTCGCGGTCGAGCACGGTGCGCTTCTCGTAGAAAATGTCCGACCGAAGGTGCGCCGTCTCCTCGCTCCAAGCGACCAGGAACGATCCGTTCGCGAGGCGCGCCACGGCGGGCTCACGCTGCGCCCTGACCTCCCCTTCGCCGGGGATCGACGGCAGGTTGACGTTGGCAGCCACGATGCGATCGAGCCCACGCGGCTGACTGTTCGCGTCGAACGAGCGGGCGACCAAGCCATCGCGCTCGTTCACCCAAGCGACCAGAAAGCCGCCATCGGCCGCGAAGGCCGCCGCGGGCGTGCGCTGCTTGACGTCGCCGGTCGAATTGATCCGAAGCTCTTGGGCGCCCGCGGCGAGCGGGAGCATCAGGGCGGTGAGACACAGGGTGATCCCAAAGTGCTTCATGACAACCTCCTTCGTAGGAGAACCCGGCTTGCCAACCAAAAGCCCTAGGCTCTAATGAGTGTCCTCTCTATGGGATTATACCCTAAACCGAGGCACCAGAGCCGGGCTTTACGCCCGGACGTGATCCGCCCTCCAGCTCTTAACCTCGCGCTTGATCTGGTCGTTCGTCTTGAGCTCGCCCGCGAGCACCCGGCGCACCAGGTCGCCGACCTCGCCGTCGCTCGCGAAACGAAGGCCGACCAGCTGCCCCACGGTGAGCTCGCCGATCCGGCCGCGCAGCTCCTCGGGCAGCAGCCGCTCCAAGCGCAGCCGCTCTTCCAGCCGAATCACACGGTTCTGGACCGACAGAGGGAAGGTCCGGGCGAACCAGGCGATCAGGATGATCGCCAGGGCCATGGCGAGATTGAGGCCGGTCGCGAACGACGGCGCTTTGATCAGAAACCACAACTGGGCGAAGAGGTTGATGACGACAATGCCGAAGGCGACGAAGTGATACAGCGGGACGAACTTTGCGTGGTTCGCAAAGGTTTGGGGTGTGGTTTCGCTCATGCGTCCTCCGTGGACTCAAAGGAAGGGTTGGGGCGCCGCAGCGCGTAGATCGCCCCGCCGATCAGGGCTGCGATGGCGCCGGCGATCAGGTTCTTGGCCTCCGCGCTCGCCGCGAAGGCGACGCACAGGGTGCAGGCGAGGATCGGGATGGTCGGACCAAAGGGGAGCCGGAAGGCACCGGGATTAGCCGGCATCTTGCGGCGCAGGATGGGTACCGCTGCGGCGGTGCCGACATAAGTTCCAAGCCGGGCGATCACCGAGAGGGTCGCCAAACTCGCGAACGTCCCCGAGAGCGCGAGCGGCAGGGCGATCAGAGTCTGGGTGAGGATCGCCGCGGCGGGCGTGCGAAACCGGGGGTGGAGCTTGGCCAGGTAGGCCGGGCCGTAGCCGTCGCGCGCGAGCGCCCAGAGGTAGCGCGGACCGGCGAGCACCGTGTTGCCGTTGGTGCCGAGAATCGAGATCGCCGCGCCGACCGTGAGCAGCAGGCCGCCGAACGGCCCGAGGAATCCGCGCGCCGAATCGGCGAGCGGCGTCTGGGAATGCGCGAGGTCGGGTAGCGTACCGAGCGCCACCCACTGGACCGCGGTGTAGATCAGGGTGACGATGACGATCTGGGTGATCAGCGCGAACGGCACATCGCGTTTCGGATTCTTGAACTCTCCCGCGGGCGCCGCGGTGTTTTCGAATCCTGCATAGGCGAACAGCAAAAGGAGCACCGCCTCGCCGAGATTCCCCTCCGTCGGGGTCGCCCGGGTGGCGAGCGCCACGGAGACCGCCGGCAGGCCGACCAGGATGAACAGGACGAGCGGCACCGTCTTACCCAACGAGAAGAAGACCGCCGTGCGCACACCCGACTTGACCCCCAAGATGTTGATCGCGGTGAGGCCGAGCAGGGGCAGCACGATCGCGGCGGCTTTCGCCCACCCGGCACCGGCCGCGGGCCAGAGGTAGCCCACCGCCTGCGCGAAACCGACCGACAGCGACGCGACCGAGGAGACCCGGGCGAGCCAGGTCATCCACCCGACCTCGAAACCGACGAGATCGCCAAACGCGGTCTTGGCATAGAGGTAGCCGCTCCCCGCCCGGTCGAAGTGGCTCGCCGCCTCGGCGAAACAGAGGACGAGGAGCAGCACCGCGACCCCGGCGAGGACGACCGCCCAGAGGCTCATCGGCCCCAGGATCAGCGCGGCGGCCGCGGGCAGCAGATAGACGCCGCTGCCGATCACGTCGTTGACCGCAAAACCGACGATCTCCCAGCGCGAGACCTCGCGGCGGAAACCGTCGCTCCCTTCGGTGCCCTGGTTTCGTCCAGCCGCCGCGGCGGCGTCGATCAAAGCGGAATCGCTCAAGCGTTTCTCCTCTCTCGAAGCCCGGGCATCAGGCCGGACCCTAGTTTTCGATCGCTGCTCCGGCGGTCTCAGGGAGCGTCCACACCCAAGCCCCGGCGAGCAACGCAAAACCCGCGGCGAGCGCGATCCCGCCCCCCATCCCAGCGCTCGGGACCATTCCGGCCACCGCCGCGATCGCGAGCGGCGCCAGGTATTGGATGCCGCGGGTGGAATTCATGATCACCGACATCGCGGTGCCGCGCACCCGGGTCGGGAACAGCTCCGAGAAATAGGGCCCGTAGCAGGACCAGGTGCCGGTGCCGAGCCCGGCGACGAACAGGCAGGCGAGGCCGATCGCCGGGCGCGCAGCAAATCCCGACCAGAACAGGGTGACGAGTACCAGTCCCAGCGCCGTCACGGCGCAATAGAGCGCGAACGCCGGCCGCCGGCCGATCCGGTCCGAAACCCAACCGAACGACAGGTAGCCAACCAGCGAACCGGCGACGAAGGTGAGCGTCCACCAGCCGGTGCCGAAGATCGTGAGGCCGCGTTCTTTCTGGAGGTAGCGCGGCAGCCAGATCACCGCGAACCAGTAGGCGCTCATGTTGAATGCGGTGAGCAGGAACGCGCGCAGAAAGGTCGGCAGAAGGTCAGGAGCCACGAGCTGCGCGAGCACCGGCCGGCGCGCGCGGGCCATCTCGCCGCTCTCCGGCCCGCCCGCCGCGAGCTTCGCCCGGTGGGCGAGCCAGAGATCCGATTCCGGCAGGTGGCGGAAAAAAAGAAGCGCGAGCCCGGGCAGCGCGAGAATCCCGAAAGTGACCCGCCAACCGACCGCGGGACTCAAGAACGAGCCGAGGATCGTCGCGAGCCCCAACCCCACCGGCGCGCCCGATTGGGCGATCGCGCCGAACCGACCGCGCAAGGCGGCGGGTACGGTCTCGCCGATCATCGCCTGGCCGCCCCCCCAGGTGCCGCCGACGCCCAGCCCGGCGAGCGCCCGGCCGAAGAACAGCATCGCGTCGCTGCCGGCAAGGGCACAGGCCAGATTGCCGAGCGAGAACGCGCCGATCGCGAGCGCCAAAGAAGCGCGCCGGCCCCACCGGTCGCTGATCCAGCCGAACAGGAAACCGCCGACCCCGCTCATCCCGACGCCGATCCCGGTGAGCGCAGCGAGCGCGGAATCGGAGATCGCGAGATCCTTCTGGATCGCGGGGAGCAGGAAGGACAACAGCATCAGCGAGCAGAAACCGCTCGCCCAGGCCCCCCAAGCGAGGGCCAGAATCCGCCGGTGTGCCGCTCCGGGTCGTTTCACGTGCCGCAGAGCGGCGCGGTCGGGTTCGGTCAAAGTGATCGGGAGTCTAGCAGGGCTTACCCGGACAGCTCGCCCAGCTCGGCTTCGACCGTCTCCCACTCGGTCATCAGCTCGACGATCTTCGCGTTCACCTGGTGTTGCTCCTGTTCGAGCTTTTTCACCTGGTCGCGCGAGGTGCGGTCGAAGAAGGTCGGATCACAGAACAGCTCGTTGATCGCGTGGACCCGGTTCTCCGCTTTGTCGATCGCCACCGTCAACTCGTCGCGCCGCTTGGCTAAAGCCCGCTGGCGCTTTTCGCGCTCCTTATCGTCGAGGCGCGGGGTGTCTTTGGCCTTCTTCTGCGCCCGACGCGCCTTGAGCACCGCCTCGGCATCGAGGTGGTCGTCGCCCATCGCCTCAATGTATTCGTCGTAGGTGCCCTTGTAGTCGCGGATGCCGGCCGGGGTGATCTCCAAAATCCGGTTGGCCAGGCGCGAGACGAACCAGCGGTCGTGAGAGACGAAGACCAGCGTGCCGTTGTAGGTCTTCAGCCCTTCGACCAGCGCGTCGATCGCTTCGAGGTCGAGGTGGTTGGTCGGCTCGTCGAGCACCAGGACGTTTGGCAGGGTGACCGACAGACGGCAGAAGGTGAGCCGTGCCGATTCGCCGCCGGAGAGGTTGCCCACCCCTTTTTTCACGTCGTCGCCCGAGAACAACACCATCCCGAGATTGCCGCGGATGAAACCGATCGTCTCGGCCGGCACCGCTTCCCAGAGCCACGCCTCGACACTCTGTTTGCCGGAGGCCTTGAGCTCGGCGTGGTCCTGCGAGAAGTAGCCCGGGTGGGTCTCGTACCCCCACTGGGTCGTCCCCTGGTCGGCGGTCACCTCGCCCACCGCGATCTTCAAGAGGGTCGATTTACCGATCCCGTTCGGACCCAAGATCGCCAGTCGTTCGCCGCGCTCAACGCGGAGGGTGACGTTGTTGAGCACCTGCTTGGTGCCGTACGACTTCGAGATCCCTTCCATCACCAACACGTCACGGCCGCTCGGCCGGACCTGCTTGAACTTGAAGGTCGGGTAGCGGCGCGAGGTCTGCGGCAGGCGATCGATGGTGATCTTCTCGATCATCTTCACCTTGCTCTGTGCCTGGCGTGCCTTGCTCGCCTTGGCCTTGAACCGGTCGATGAAGTCCTGGTGTTTGGCGATCTCTTTTTCCCGCTTCTCGATCTCGGCTTCCTTGCGGTCGCGGTTGCCGACCTTGGCATCCGTGAACGCCTGGTAGTTGCCCGGATAGAGGATCATCGTCTCGTAGTCGACGTCGACGATGTAGTTGCAGACGTTGTCCAGGAACCGGTGATCGTGGGAAATCACCACGGTGGTCCCTTTGAACTCGGTCAGGAACTTCTCCAGCCAACGGATCGACAAGATGTCCAAGTGGTTGGTCGGCTCGTCGAGCAGGAGGGCATCGGGCGACGAGGCGAGCACCTGGGCGAGCAGCACACGCAGCTTGAAGCCGCCGGACAGGGTGGAGAGGGCGTTCTTGTGGACCTCGGTCGGAATCCCGAGCCCCTCCAGGATCTCCCCGGCCCGCGCCTCCAGCGTGTAGCCGTCGGAGTGGAGGATCAGCTCTTCCACCTCGGCGTAGCGCTCGTGGTCGAACTCCACCTCGGGAGCCGCGAGCAGGCGCTCTTTCTCGACCATCGCCTCCCACACTTCGCGATTGCCCATCAGGGCGACATCAAGGATCGGCATGTTCTCGTAACTGAAGTGATCTTGGCGCAACACGCCGAGGCGCAGCCGCTTGGGGAGTGAAAGAGTCCCCTCGCTCGGCTGGTCCTCGCCGGTGAGGATACGGAGGAAGGTGGACTTGCCCGAACCGTTCGCGCCGACCAACCCGTAGCGGTTGCCCGGGTTGAACTGCATCGAGACGCCGGTGAACAGAGTCTGCGGGCCGAAGGACTTGCCCAGGTCGGAAACGGCGATCATAGGGCCGGGGATGATAGCAGGTGCGGTCCCACCCTTGCAGCCGTTGCCGTTGACAGCTCCAAAGGCGGATGCTACGTTCCCGCGCCTGAAATCGCGGCTTCTTCGCCGCGGCGGAGATCCGTATCGATGGCTGAAATAAAGCTCGGAAGCAAGCACGAGTGCTATAGCTGCGGCACCAAGTTCTACGATTTGGGCAAGCCGGAGCCGATCTGCCCGAAGTGTGGTGCGAACCAGGCCCACGCCGCTCCCTCGACGCAACTTGCCGCGACCCAGGCCGCGCGCAAGAAGCGGAAAGCCGAAGTCGCCCGCACGTTCGACGACGAAGCGGAAGAGGTGGTGGGGGGAGAGGTCGTCGCGGACGACGAGATCGTCGACGACGATTTGATCGGAGCCGATCTCGGGGTCGACGAAGTAGAGGAGGATCTCGACGACGACGAGTGATCGGTACGTCGCGCTCGCCCTCGGTGGCAACCTCGGGCCCGTCGAACAGCACTTCGATCGGGCCCTCGGCGTGTTGCGCGCCCATCTACGGCAAGTCCGGGTTGCACCGCTCTATCGCACCCCGGCTGTCTCGCCGGTCGCGCAGCCCGACTATCTGAACAGCGCGCTGGTCGCCCGCTCTCCCCTCGACGCCGAATCGCTGCTGGCGCTCTGCCAGGCGATCGAGCGCCATGCCGGCCGGCGCCGCGGCGAGCGCTGGGGAGCGCGCCCGCTCGATCTCGACCTGCTCTGGTGGGGTGATCGAATCTCTTTCCGCCCGGAACTCACCCTGCCGCATCCACGCCTCACCGAGCGCCGTTTCGTCCTCCAGCCGCTCGCCGACCTGATTCCGGACGAGCCCGTGCCGCCGACGGGGCAGACGGTGCGCGAGCTGCTCGCCCGTCTGCCTCCCGGCGAGATCGAGCGGGTTTGAGCCTGCGGCAGCCGCACAGCCGGCACCTCGACCCGTTCAGGGCCTTGCGGTGTGAGGGGGTGGCGCGCATTCAGCGACCAGCAGCCTCTGCTCGTAGAGGTCTAGAGACGGTCGCTATTCGAGGACGAGCACGAGACGCTTGCCGAGAGCTGCCGCCGCTCGGTCGAGCGTTTTGAGCGACGGCCAGTGCGTCGGATCCTCCAGGCGCTTGGCGGCCGGCCAAGAGGTCTCCAACGCACGCGCCAGATCGGAGAGGCTTCGATCGCCCCGCGCGAGGCGGAGCAGCATCGCAGCCTGCGTCTTGGCATCCGGTGCGATATAGAACGCGCCCTTCACCTTGGTGCTGGGAGTGGGAACGTCTTTCTCTCCGTCGAGCCGCCAAGCGAGCATCGCCGAAAGGACCTCGGATGCGTTGAACAAGGCTTCTTCTTTCGTCTCACCTTCTGTCATCGTATCGGGCAGGTCGACGAACTGGACGAGGAAGCGCCCGTCGCTTTGTGCTTCGATGGTGGCGGGGTAACGAATTTCCACAAGAGCACCTCATCTGAGCTTGACGCCCGACTGCCGTTCGATCGCTGCGATCAACCCGACGCCAAGGTCACGCGAACCATGCACCGGGACGGGAACGGCTTGGGAGCCTTTCACCATGACGTGATGGCTACCATGGACCCGATCCAGTTCCCAGCCGGCCGCTTTGAGCTTGGCGATGATCGCCTTGCCGTTCACAAAACCTACAATAGACCAGAAAAGATATATCCGCAAGGGTCCGACATGTGGAGGAACGAAGGAAAGCCGGCTGGACCCACGGCCACGAGATCGCCAAGATGACGATCTTCCTGTCGGACCGGAGCTACATCCAAGAAGCCTACGAGGTGCGCTCGGAAGTTCTCGCCACGAATCCAGTTCCCCCGGCGATGACGATCATCATCACCGGCATCTACTCCGAGGCGTGGCTGCTGGAGATCGAAGCGATCGCCGTGGAGTAGGTAAGCCTGACTTCCTGAGCGACGAAGTTCCCGAGAGAGGGCAGCAATAATTGCCGACAGCGACACAGATCGCGCCGCCGTCGGCAGAGATCATCAGGGACTGAACTTGCGACTCACCCGTGACCGTGCGGTTTCGGTTTGGCGTTCCCGCCTCCGCCTCCGCCTCCGCCGTGCGGCCGTTTCGGCTTGGCCGCCGGGCGCTGCTCCCGCCGTTCTTGGGGCGGATTGGCCTTGGGTCGGTTCTGGTGCCGCGGCTGCCGGTTCGTCTCCGTGCCGGGATTTGCCCCATGCGGCCGAGGCTTGTTCACCTTGGGAGGCTCCGGCCGATGCGGCCGGTTCTGAACCACCGGGGGCCGGGAGCGAGGCCGATCCGCGGGTTTCGTCCTTGCCTGGTGGTTCGGACGCTCCGCGGGCTTCGTGCCCGGCCGCTTGTTCGGCTTCGGTTGCGGCTGTGTCCCGACCTGGTTCCGGCGCTCTTGACCTCTCGGCTCCGGTTTTGCCTCCGGTCGGCGGCTTCGGACGTTCGGAGCCGCCTCGGGGCGTCGGTCTCTACCCCGCTCCCGAGTCGCTCCCGGCCGAACTCCGCCGTCGTTGCGAACGGCGACATCGATCGAACGAAGCCGGGCGGCCGGCGGCCGATAGATCCGGAGGCGATCCCGATCGACACCGGCCGCGGCTCGGCTGTCGACGTCGGCGATCCGGAAGCGTGGCACCTTGTGCCGTGTGGCGCGTTCGATGTTGACGATGGTGATGCCGCGATTGATCACCCGGTTGTTGACCACCGTGTAATTCGTCACGTTGCGGGCGCGGCGCCAAAGCTCCTGATTGCGCACGCGAGGCACGGCGTTGCGGCCGATTCGCGGCTCCAGGAACCCACGCTCCGAAACGAAAATGTAGTCGCGCGGTTGGATCACGGCGCTCAAGGAAAGCCCTCCGAGGCGGATCCCGACGTTGAGGTCGAACCCCACCGAGGGCGGCAGAGGAGCCCAACCGACGTAGCCGCCCCCGTACTGCCAGGAGACCCAGGCCGGAGCCCAGACCGTGCCGGGCACCCAGATCCAGCCGTAGCGAGGATCAAAGGCCCACCGGCCGTAGTGATAGGTGGCCCACCCAAAGGGTTCTTCCGAAGCCCAGGTCCAGCCGTATTCGCTATCGACCCAACGGCCGTCGGAATAAGGACGCCAGGTGGACCCGACGTTGCGCGGGCACCAGGCGGAACCGTATTGCGAGTCGTCCACCCAGTCCCCATACGGGGACAGCTCGTCGTAGTAGATGCCGACCTCGGCCCGCAGCGACCCCTGATCCGCTCGCGCGGGGGGGGCGGCCAGGCCGGCCGACAGAACGATGCCCCCCAGGATCACCGCCGTGAAGGTCCATCTTTGGATGTTCATCGTGTCCTCCTTCGGTGGCGGCGAAATGGGGTGTTCGCGTGGAGAAATGCCGCCACGACGAGGGTAGAGAGCAGGGTCCGTGCCACGAGGGAATCTGGCCTAGCCGGCGACCCGTTGAGTAAAATGGCACCGCTCGAACGCGCAACGGAGGAATCGTGCCATGACGGATCTGGTCGGAGACATCGTTGGGTCGCTGCGCTCGATGTTGCGCCGTCCGGCGTTTTCAGCGGCTCTGATCGCCACGCTCGCCCTCGGGATCGGCGCCTGCGTAGCGATCTTCGCCGTGCTCGATGCGGCGGTGCTGCGGCCGGCGCCCTATCCGGACGCGGAGAGGATCGTGAGCGTCCTGGCGCTCCGCCCGTCGAGCGGACCGAAGCCGACGTCGCTCTCTCCGGCCGAATTCCTCGCCCTGCGCGCGGCGAGCCGGTCGTTCTCTACTCTAGGCGCGTACGTGCCGTTCGGCACTCTCGACCTCACAGGCGAGGGTGATCCGGTTCGTTTGCCGCGGTTCCTGGTTTCCGAAGGCGCCCTCGAATCGCTCGCCCTCTCCCCTGCGGCGGGGCGGCTCTTCGTTGCCGCCGACTACCGATCGGGCGGGGCGCGCGCGGTCGCGATCAGCCACCGGCTCTGGCGGGCGCGATTCGGCGGCGATCCTTCGATCGTGGACCGCACCCTCGCGCTCGACGGTGAGCCGTACGAAGTGGTGGGAGTGCTCCCTCCAGCCTTCCGCCTGCCGGGGGGCGATCCCGATCTGGTTCTGCCGCTGATCTTCCCGGCCGACGCCGCGGAGGATCGCGAGTCCGCCTACCTCGGCGGCCTCGGGCGGCTGCGGCCGGGCGTGACGCCGGAACAGGCGGAAAGGGAGCTGTCGGGCCTCGCGCGGCAATTCGCCCAAGCCCACCCGGAGCCCGAAGCCCAAACCGAGAGCGAACTTCTCGTCCGGGTCGAGCCGCTTGGAGATCGCTACGCCCAGAGCGCGCGAACCGGCCTGTGGGCGATCTTCGGCGCGGTCGTCCTCGTCCTTCTGCTCGCGGCGACGAACGTCGCGAGCCTCCACTTGGTCCGCGCCGTCTCGCGCGAGCGGGAGCTCGCCGTGCGCCGCGCGCTCGGTGCCTCGACCTGGCGCATCGCACGCCAGCTCGGGGTCGAGAGCCTGCTCCACGCGGCGGCGGCCGGCTCGCTCGCCCTGCTGCTCGCCGAGATCGCGCTCCGGACGCTCCCCGATCCGCGCGGCGTCTACCTGCCGAAGAGCCTTCCTTTGGCGCTCGGAGCTTCGGGCCTCGCATTCGCTTTGGCGATCGCGGTCGGCAGCGCGCTTCTTGCCATTTTGCCGGCCCTCTGGCGGAGCACGCGGCGGAGCGGTCCGGGCCTGATCCACCGCGCGGGCACGGCCGGAACCGATCCGGGGCGTGAACGCCTTCACGGCGCCTTGGTCATCGCCGAGGTCGCCCTCGCGTTCGTCCTCCTGGTGGGCGCCGGGCTCCTGGTGCGCAGCTTCCGGCACCTGCTCGACCAGGATCTCGGCTTCCGGCCGGAACACGCGCTGACCTTCGACCTCGCGCTGCCGGAATCGCGCTATCCGGATGCGCCCCGGGTCCGCGCCTTCTATTCCGACCTGCTCACCCGGCTCGGCGCGCTCCCCGGTGTGGTCGCCGTGGGCGGAGCCAAGGAGATCCCGCCCGCCGAGCCCTGGGGCTTCGCGCCCGAGATCGAAGGCGAACCGGTGCGCGAAGGGGCGAGCGCGGGCTGGCAGCTGGTGACGCCGGGCTACTTCGAAGCGCTCGGCGCGGCCCGCGGGGCGGGCGAGACGATCGGCGGGAGCCACCGCGCGGGAGGTCGGCGCGTGGCGCTCCTCGACGCGAACGCCGCGCGGGATCTGTTGGGCGAAAAGTCGGCGATCGGGCGCCGCGTTCGATTTGACGGCGAAGCGTTCGACATCATAGGAATCGCCCCCGATCTTCGCCGACCGGGCGAGCCGGCAACCCCCACGGTCTATCTGGCGTTCGATCAAGAACCGGTTCCGGTCGGCTACCTGCGCGGGCTGTCGATCGTCGTGCGCACGACGGGCGACCCGATCGCCCTTGCCGGACCGATCCGCGACGCGGTGCGCTCTGTCGACCGCGATCTCCCGGTCTCCCGCCTCCTGACCTTCGAGCAGCGATTGGCCGAGGCGACGCCGCTCGCCAAGTCGCGATTCAACGCCCTGCTCTCCGCTTCGTTCGGCGCGCTCGCCCTGTTGCTCGCGGCGGTGGGGATCTATGGTGTGCTCTCGTTCTCGGTGCGCCTTCGAATCCGCGAGATCGGAGTGCGCGCGGCACTCGGAGCGGATCGCAGAGAGCTGCTCGCCCTGGTTCTCCGCCGCGGCCTGGCGCTTGTGCTCTTAGGGATCGCGCTCGGTGCGGCCTTGGGCGTAGCGGGGAGCCGTGGGATCGCGAGCTTGCAGACGTTGTGGGTGGGGGTTGGAGGAAGCGATCTTGCGATGTTCGCCGGGATCGGCTGCTTCTTGCTGGGGGTCACTGCGTTGGCCTGCTGGCTGCCCGCCCGCCGGGCGAGCCGGGTCGATCCCTGTGAGGCATTGCGGCAGGGCTAAGCTGTTTGGGGGCATTCGGTAACCGAGGCATACTAGGTCCATGAAGACCGCTGGGGCCCAGCCAACCGTCCGCCCGGCCCTCCCGGAGGAGGCGCCCGAGCTGGTCGCGTTCCAGCTCGCGATGGCCGGTGAAACCGAGGGGTTGCTGCTCGATTCCGGGCGCGTCGAGCGCGGGGTCCGCGCGGTCTTCGCCGATCCCGGGCGGGGCTCTTATTGGGTCGCCGAGGTGGCGGGTCGGCTCGTGGGTTGTCTCCTCACGACGCCCGAATGGAGCGACTGGCGGGCGGGCTGGGTGCTTTGGATTCAATCCGTCTACGTGGTTCCCGAGGCGCGCGGGCTCGGCGTCTACCGGGCTCTCTACGAGTTCCAACGTCGTCGGGTAGAGGCCGATCCGGAGCTGTGCGGCATCCGGCTCTACGTCGATCGCGGCAACGCCCTAGCCGCCCGGGTTTACGAGCGGATGGGCATGAACCGCGAGCACTACGAGCTGTTCGAATGGCTGAAGGAGTGAGCCCCGAGCCCTGAGCGAAGTCGAAGGGCGGGTGCCTTCGCCTAACGCCGCCCTTTGAGCACCCGGCGCGGCATCTTCACCCGGTCGGCGCCGCACAGTTCGGCGTGCCGGTCGAGGGCGGTGCGAAGCGCTTCGCGGTCGAGTTCGCGGTTGGGTTCGCCCCAGACTTTGTGGATCGCGAGCGTTTTGCCTTCGATCCTCCCTTCGAGGCGGCCGACCAGCTCGCCGCGGTGGAGCAGCGGGTGGACGTACCAGCCCCAACGCCGTTGTTCGGCCGGCTTGTAGACCTCCCAGAGGTATTCGAAATCCCATAGGTGGGCTACCAGCTTGCGGTCCCAGAGCAGCGGATCGAGCGGCGCGAGAATGCGCAGCCGGCCGTCATCTTCCGGGAAACGGCGATCGAGGAAATCGGTCGGGGCCAAGAATCGGCGGGCAATCCCCTCGACCGCCACCTCGGTCACCGCGCCGTCGGCGATCATTTCGTCGGGGAGGGTTGAGGTGCGGACCTCCGTGAGCATCGACCACCAGGGGCCCATATTGCGCGACAGGAGACCCGCGGCTTCAGAACGCTCTCGAATCGCCCAGCGGCCGAAATCGCCGCTCGGGTGGGTGGCGATCGCGCCGAGCGCGCGCTCCGGCAGATCCCAGAGCTTGCCGCGGCTGGTGCGGCCGGCGACCACGATGCGGCAGCGCGACCAGAGCACCTCGAGCGCCATCGAGGCGGCTTTTTGGGTCCCTTTCCAGCCCGACCAATCGATCGGATCGACCGCGCCATGGTCGCCGAGGTCGGCGGCGGTGAGCGGCCCGCGCGCTTCGATCTCCGCGTGGACCGCCTCGACCACCCCGTCGGGTAGGCGATCGATGCGCGCCGCGAAGTGCCACCAGGACGACTCGGCCAGCCGGTCGCGGTAGTAGGGAAAGGCCGCGGCGGGCAGCAGGCAACGCTCCTTGGCGAAGTGCTCGAAGGCGTGGCCGGGAAAGAGCATCCCGGGCAGCTCGCCGCGGCGGACGCCGTCCACCCGCGCCATCACCACCAGGTCGGCGTTGGTGCCGATCGGATCGAGCGGGTCGAGCTGAATCGCGCGCAGGCGGGCAAGGAGCGCGCGGGCGCCCTCGGCGCCGGGAGGGTCGATCACCGCCCGCAAGCCGAGGTGGCCGAGCAGGTACGAACGTGCCTCGGCGCGGGAGATGGAGATTGGGGAAGGCATCGGAGGAACCGGCAGGATTCTTTCACGCCGTGCAACCCCGTGGTGTTTCGCTCCCCGCCCAAGAGGGCGGTTCGGCGGGACCGACCGGAGTCTATTGTGATCTCGGTGGCACGACTTCTTGTGAGATTTCCCTTTCGAGCCCGCCGCCAAAGGAGAACACCATGAAACGTTCGCTTCCGATCCTACTGCTGGTTCTAACCGCCCTGTTGGTTGCTCCGATGATCGCTCAGGCCCAGAAGGTCGTCCCCCTGGAGCCGACCAAGTACGGAGAGCAACTCAAAGCGTTCGGTGATGTCAGCCTCGAGATCGTCTCGCGCGACAAGACGATGGAGATCTTCACCCTTGCGGTCCATGCCGACATCCCGAACCGCGATGCTCTTTCGATCTCTGTCGTTACCACCCGTGGCGTCTTCGAGATCGGGTCGCTCAGGATGCTGCTCACCATGGGCAATATGGAGAAGTGGAACACCGTTGAGCCGTCCGAGGTGTTCCCGGTCGAAGAGATCCTTTCCATCATCGTGCGCCACGGCAAGGAGGACGTTCTGATCGGCAGCTTCTAAGCCGAACTTCCAGGCCGGCGTGCCCAAGGGCTGCCCCCAAGTGGTAGTAGTCTCCCCCCGAGGATGACTCGAACCACGAAGCGGGGGCAGCCCTTTTCATGTCAAAGCTCAAAATTCTCGGCGGTTGCCGGCTCTATTTCCCCCCAGGTGGCTTCGGGGGGTTCCTGCTCGTCGCCGTGATCCTCGCCGGCTGCCCGCCGCGGCCGGGGCCCACGACCGTGCCCATCCCGAGCGCCCTGTTTGCGGGTGGCGACACAAGCCGCTGTCTCGTCGTCTTGCTGCCCGGGATCGGTGACGGCAAAGACGACTTCGAGCGGCAGGGTTTCGCCCGCGCGTTCCATTCCGGCGGCTCGCCTTGCGCCCTGATCGCCCTGGACAGCCACTTCGGCTACTACGCCAACGGTTCGATCGTCCTACGGCTGTACGAGGACGTGATCGCTCCGGCCCGTGCGCGCGGGGTCGAACGGATCGTGCTCGCCGGAATTTCGCTCGGCGGGTTGGGCGCCGCGCTCTATGCGCGCGACCGGCCGGGCGAGATCGACGGCTTGGTGCTGCTCGCCCCCTACCTGGGCGACAAGAAAGTTCTCGACGAGATCGAGAAGGCGGGCGGCCCGCGCGCCTGGCGCCCCGCGGGGACGCTCGAAGAGCGCGATCTGCGTCGGCTTTGGGTCTGGTTAGAGGGGTATGGCGACCCGAGCGCGCAGAGACCGCCGCTCCTGCTCGGATTCGGCGATTCCGACCGCCTGCGCCGCGGCCACCGGATGCTCGCCGGGCTGCTCCCGCCGGAGCAGGTCCTCCACACCCGCGGAGGGCACACCTGGTCCGCCTGGCTGCGGCTCTGGAGCCAGGCGCTTGGAACCGGTGCGCTCGGTGGCACGGGCGCGATACGCTAAGGGAAACCGTAGGAGGTTCCTCCCACTCATGTCCAACGAGATACCCGACCCACTGCTGCCGCCCGATCTGTTCGCATCGACCTTGAAGTTCCTGACCGATCTCACCGCAATCTCCTCGCCGAGCGTCGATCCCGATGGCTTGGATCGGGTGGCGGCGTTCCTGCGCGAGGCGCTCGAATCGCGGGGTCTCACCGTCGAGATCGAGCCCCGGCGGGTGGCCGGCGGGGCGGGCGGGGCGATCCTGCCGGTCTTGCATGCCCGCGGAGCGGCGGCGCTCGGCGAAGGTGCGACCTGTCTGCTGTTGCTCGGCCATATGGATACCGTCCTCCCCGCGATTCCCCCCGAGCGCCAGGGCGGGCGGCTGCTCGCGACCGGGGCGATCGACATGAAGGGTGGGCTCGCGACACTGATCGGCGCGCTCGATCTGCTCAAAGCGCGCGGGATCGGCCCTCCTTCCGATCTTCACCTGGTCGTGGTGCCGGACGAAGAGGTGGGAGGCGTCCTGTCGCGCGAAGCGACCTCCCGTTGGGGGGAGCGGGCGCGCGCGGTCTGGGTGCTCGAACCGGGTGAGCCGCGGGGCGCCTCGGAGACGATGGTCGCGGGGCGCCGGGGAATGCGCAACTGGCGGTTGATCGCGTCGGGAACGCCCGCCCACTCAGGGCTCCACTACTGGCAGGGCCGTTCGGCTCTCACTGCCGCGGCGCGCTGGTGTGTCGAGGCCGAAGCGCTCTCGGCGCGTGAAGGTGGCCCCACGATCAACGTCGGGCGCCTGATCGCCGGTGATTCCGCGTTCGCCTCCGACCCCGCCGCCCATGCCGGGTTGCTCGGCACCGAGTCGCGTCTGAATGTGGTCCCCGACCGCGCGGTCGCCGAGGGGGAGTTTCGCTTCCTGCGCACGGCGGAAGGGGAGACCCTCGCGGCGAACCTCACGGCACTGGCGAAAAAGATCGCCGCAGAGAGCGGCACCATACTCGACCTTTCGATCGGCCATACCGTGCCGCCGGTCGATCCGCACGGCCCACAGCGCTCCTGGTGCGATCGAGCGGTGGCGCTCGCTGCGGCGCGCGGCTGGACGCTCGAAGTCGAGGACGACCGGGGCGGGATCTCGTTTCCCAACTTCCTCCCCGACCCCGGCCGCGTGCCGGTTCTGGACGGCCTCGGGCCGGTCGGTGGGGGCATGCACACGCGCGAGGAGTTTGTCGACCTCACTTCGCTCGCCCGCCGGGTCGCCCTGCTCACCGATCTGTTCGCTGCGGACGGCGCAGCGCCCTCTGACGCGGTTTCGCTCCCTTAAGGTCAGGCGCGCGAGAGACGGTTCAAGCTGGAGCGGAGCAGTTCGTGGAACGCCGCTTCGGGCCGCTCGCGGCGCGCCTCGGAAACCGCACGCTCGGCCTGGGGGGGTTTGTAGCCCAAGTTGACCAGCGCCGAGACCACATCCGGATCGGGGGTTCCCGGAGCGAGCTGGCTGGGCGGCAGCTCGGCCGCCAGCTCGCGCATTTTGTCCTTGAGTTCCAGGATCAGGCGCTCGGCCGTCTTCTTGCCGATTCCGGGGATGGTCGAGAGCCGTCCGAGGTCCCCTCCGGCGAGCGCCGACAGGAACTCGTCCGGCGGCATCCCGGAGAGGATGACCCGCGCGAGCCGAGGACCGATCCCGGAGACCCCGATCAAGCGCTCGAAGATCCGCTTTTCCCGTTCGGTCCAGAAACCGAACAGGGCGATGCCGTCCTCGCGCATGTGGGTGTGGATGAACAGGCCCAAAGGGGCGTCGCCGCCCCGCTTCTCGATCTCATAAAACGTCGAGAGCGGGACGGCGACCTCATAGCCGACCCCTTGGACATCGAGCAGGACCCGCTCGGGACTCACTTTGAGCGGTGTGCCCCGCAGAAAACCGATCATGAGGCGCGGGCTAGCTCTTCGGAGCCGACGCCTGGTCGGGATCGATCCCCAATTGCTCTAAGTAGCTGCGGCTGAAGTTGACCCCGATCTCTTGGCGCTTCTTCTCGATCAGGGCCTGGAGCAGCCGGACCGTCTTCTCCCGGCCGAGCGACTCGCGGGTGGTGTCCTTCTGTTTCGCGAACTCGACCGGATCGAACGCCTTCTTGGATTTCACCTGGAACAGGAGCGCCCCTTGGGGGTCGGCCAGCGGGCCGCCGACCTGTCCGGCTTCGAGCGCCAGAGCCGCCTTGGCCAGCTGCGGGTTGTTGCCCAGGCCGGGGATCGAGCCGTCGGCTCCGAACTCGGCCGATTCGACCACCTGGAGGCCGAGCCCGGCGGCGACCTGGTCGAGCGTCTGGCCGCCGTCGATCTTCTGCCGCGCTCGCGCGAGCTCTTCGAGCGCCAGCCGGCCCTGCTTCTCTTTCGCCGCTGCGAGCCGGACCTTCGGCTCGACCTCGGCGAGATCCGGGACCCGCGGAGGGAGAACATCCTTGACGAAGGCGATCACCCAGCCGCGCGGCGCCTGCACCGCTTGCGAGACGCCCCCTTTGGCCAGCGCGAACACCGCGGTCGCGAGATCCGGCGCGTTGCCGAGACCAGGGATCGGTTCCTGGCTGCCGAAGCGCGCGGAGGCCGTGTAGACGAGTGTTGCGTCCCCGCGGGCGATGTTGTCGAGCGCCTCGGGCCCCTTCGGCTTCTCTTTGGCCAACCGTTCGGCGATCCGTTTCGCCTTCGCCTCGCTCTCCTTTCTGGACCGCTCGCCGGAGAGTTGGAAGACGATCTGCGACTTGACCTCGTCCATCGGGGTGGTTCCCGCTTCGCGGCGACCTTCGACCTGGATCAGGTGAAAACCGAACTGGCTGCGGATCGGTCCCACGACTTGACCCTGGGCGGCGCCGAACGACGCCTCTTCGAACGCCTTGTCCATTCGCCCCCGACCGAACCAGCCGAGCTCGCCCCCTTGCGTCTTCGAACCGGTGTCTTCGGAGACCTCGGCCGCCACCTTCGCAAAATCGGCGCCCGCCTTGAGCCTTCCTTCCGCCGCTTCGATCTTCGCTTTCGCCGCGGCCTCGCTCTGCTGGTCGTTGACCATCGCGAGAATGTGGCGCGCCTGGACTTCCGCCTCGTGGGAGAAGGTGGCCTTATTGGCGTCGTAGTAGGCCTTCACCTCGCTGTCCGCGATCTGAGCTTGCCCCATCATCTTGCCGTCGTCGACCATGAGGTAGGCGATCTCGCGCTGCTCGGGCAGGCGGTACTCTTCCTTGTGGGTGGCAAAGTAGCTCGCAACCTCGGCCGGCGGGATCGGCTCGCCCTGGAGAAACCGACCGCTCGGCATCAGCGCATAGCGGATCTGCGCCTTCTCGACCTGTTCGCGAAACGACCTCTCGATTTCGGCGTCAGAGACGTAGACCGTGCCGCGGAGCACCTGGTTCAACCGCTCGAGCGCGATCTGATCGCGCGCCATCCGCTCGAAGTCGGCCGGAGTCATCTGATAGCCGCGGCGGATCAATTTCGCGTAGGTGTCCGCGCCGACGAAGTTGCCCTTGTCGTCCTTCATCCCTGGAATCCCCAGGATCAGCTTTTGCAGATCCTTATCGGTCGGGGCAAGGCCCATCCGCTTGGCCTCGGCGAGCAACACCTTCTGATTCACCGCGCCGTTCAGCGCCGCGAGCGGTAGGCCTAAGCGATCCGCGATCTCGGGCGTGAACTGCTCGCCGTAGAGCTGTCGGTACTGGCCTTCCAGCAGGTCGTACTGTCGCTTCACCTCGGCCCGGGTGACGTGATCACCGCCGACCGTTGCAGCGGCCGCCTCGTCCGAGGCGCCGGAGGAGGGAACCTGACCGAAGTCGAGGAAGATCGCGACGACGAACACGATCACGATCAACCAGAGAATCCAGCTCAGGTATTTGATGTTCTCTCGCAAAACTTTAAGCATCTGCTACTCCTTGGGCTCGATCGCGGAAACCGCCGAACTGTAGCAGTGCCTCCTCGAGGTTTCAACTCGAACCCTCGCGCGACCTTCTTGCGACCAGATTCGCCTCGACCGCGAGCCGAAAGGGTTTGCCGCCACCAGGCATGGTAAGTTCCATGGCTCGGATCGAGGAGACCCGTGGCCCGCCCCCAAAGTGACCCCCGGCGCAACTGGTACAGCATCTCGGTAGAGACCCTGCGCACGCTCGGGGTTCTGCTCGTGGCCGCCGGCTTGCTGGTGGTAGGTGCGCGCTATTTCCACCGGTGGGAGCAGAAGGCGCTCTCCCGAGAAGCGAGCCACGTGATCGACGAGGCGCGCGTTCTGTTCAATCGCTACGAGCCGATCGCCCGTCCGAATCAACGCAAAGCGTTCGATGGCGCCCGTACCAGCCTCGCAGAGGCCGAATCGGCCTATCGGGAAGGGAGTTTCAGGAACGCCATTTCACGCGCCAAAGCGGCGCGCGCGGTCCTGGTATCGCTGTTCGAGGTCACCGCGAGATCGGGGGAGGGGACCGCCAACTTCGTCGCGGTCCAAGGGGCGGTTGAGTTTCGCCGTGGTGAAAGCAGCGATTGGCAGCCGGCCAAGAGCCGGATCTCGCTTATGCCCGGCGATTATGTGCGGACCTCCGCCGGATCGGCGGAGATCGTCTTTGCCGACGGCACGTTCTACACCGTGCGTGCAAACACCCAGTTCATCGTCGCATCCGTGCGCGGTGCCGACGGCGGCGAAGGGCAGTCGATCCGCATGGACTATGGGTGGGTCGACTTGAGTACGCGGACGAATCCGAGCCAGATTGCGACCCCCGGGGTGGAAGCCCGGGTCAAAGAGAGTTCGGAGGCGTTTGTCTCCTACGACCGAGGAGCGGGCAAAGGGCGCTTCGGCGCGGTTCGTGGCGGGCTCGACTTGGCCTCTTCGACCGGTCTCAAACGCAGCATAGGCGCACTCCAGCAGGTGGTCCAGGCGGGCGGTCAGCTCTCGGCACCGGAACAGATTCCGGGCGCCCCCCGCTTGACCGAACCGGCGGATCAGCTGCAAGTCCCCTTCGATCGTCGCGCGCCGGGGAAGCTGACACTCCGGTGGCAGCCGGTCACCGGCGCCGCGCGCTACGCGCTCCAAGTCGGCCGCAATCACCTATTCGTGGATAACGTGATCGATGTTGGCGCGCGGACCAAGAGTTCAGCCACGCTCGGAGTGCGCGACGAAGGGAGCTTCCTCTGGCGGGTCGCCGCGATCGATGGCAAAGGGGTCCATGGCCCCTGGAGTGACGCGCGCAGGTTCGACGTCACGCGTGTTTCCGGCGCGCGCAGAGCCGCTTCGATCGATCGAACCCCACCGCCGCTTGACCTCGAAGAGGTCAAGCCGTACGGTACTATTTTGATCGTGGGCGGCCGGACCGAACCGGGCGCGCGGGTTTCGATCAACGGTGAGCCGGTCGAGGTCGATCTCGACGGTTCTTTCAACAAAGCCATCCAAATGAATAGAGTAGGATGGAGCACCCTCGAAGTCCGAGCGGTGGACTCGGATGGCAATCCGAAAGTCCTGTTCCGCAAGGTTCTCATCGAGGCCTCCTGAACGCTCTTTAAGCCATCAGCGCGCGCGCCCCTCTAGCGTCTCTTAAAGGACCGGGAGCACGGTGCGCGAGCACGCGACGACGCGCTTTACCGCCACGTCGGGAAAGGAAATACAGGAGTGCCTCTCGCCTCTCTTCTACGCTACTTTTCAAAGGACCTCGCGATCGATCTCGGCACCGCGAACACACTGATCTACGCGCAAGGCCAGGGCATCGTGGTGCGCGAACCCTCGGTCGTCGTCATCAATAAGTTGACCAATCGGATCGAGGCGGTGGGGGCCGAAGCGAAGGAGATGCTCGGCCGCACGCCCGGAAACATCGAATCGATCCGGCCGATGAAGGATGGCGTGATCGCCGACTTCGAGGTGACCGAGCGGATGCTCGAACACTTCATCAAAAAAGCTCACGGCCGCAAGATGTACGTTCACCCGCGAATCGTGATCGGCGTGCCGTCGGAGATCACTCAAGTCGAAAAGCGCGCGGTGCGAGACTCCGCAATGCGCGCGGGCGCCTCCGAGGTGTTCTTGGTCGAGCAGGCGATGATGGCCGCGATCGGCGCCGGCCTGCCGATCACCGAGCCGTCGGGCAACATGATCGTCGATATCGGTGGCGGCACGACCGACGTCGCGGTGATCTCGCTCGCCGGCATCGTCTACAGCCGGTCGGTGCGGGTCGCCGGCAACGAGATGGACCTCGGCATCATCCAGTACCTGAAGCGCAAGTACAACCTGCTGATCGGCGAGCGCACCGCCGAACAGATCAAGATCGAGATCGGCTCCGCCTATCCGCTCAAAGAAGAGATCCGGATGGAGATCAAAGGGCGCGATCTGGTCGAGGGGGTGCCTAAGACGCTCACGATCTCCGACGAAGAGATCCGCGAGGCGCTCGCCGAACCGGTCTCGGCGATCGTCGAAGCGGTGCGCATGGCGTTAGAGCGCACCCCGCCCGAGCTTTCGGCCGACATCATGGACAAGGGGATCGTTCTCTCGGGCGGCGGCGCGCTCCTGCGCGCGCTCGACCAGCGTCTGCGCGACGAGACCGGGCTGCCGGTGCTGATCGCCGAAGATCCGCTCTGCTCGGTCGTGCTCGGAACCGGGCGCGTCCTGCAAGACATCGACCTGTTGCGCAAGGTTTCAATCCGCTGACGTCCTCCCGTCTCGGGGTGGACGCCTGGGCGATCCTGGCGGGATAAGCGTGGACGAGCGGCGTACCGGCTGGTTCTTGATCGTCGCCCTGGTGGGGCAGCTGGTGCTGCTGGGGCTCCAAGTCCCGGGGGCCGGCGGCAAGGGAACCTACCTCGGGGTGCTCGGGCTGCGCATGATCGGGCCGTTCGCCCGCGGGATCGCGGGAGCTTCGCGGACGCTTCGTAGCTCGCAAGAGAGCCTGCGTCGCCAAGGGCACCTGGTCGACGAGAACCGGCGCCTGCACCGGGAGGTGGAAGACCTGCAACTCCGCCTTTTGCGCTTCGAAGATGTTTCGAGCGAGGCCGCTCGCCTTGGCGAGGCCTTGCGCTATGCGCCACCGCCGATCGGCGAGCTGCGGGCCGCCGATGTGGTCTACCTCGACTTCTCTTCCTGGCTGACCACGCTGGTGATCTACGCCGGGAAGGCGCCGATCCGGGTCGATCAGGTGGTGCTCGCACCGACCGGCTTGGTCGGGCGGGTCGTCGAGGTCGCCGCCCCTTATGCGAAAGTTCAGCTGCTCACCGACCGCTCGGCGAACGTTGGCGCACTGATCGTGCGCACCCGGCGCCAGGGTGTACTGCGCGGGGCGGGAAGCGGCGCGCTCGAGCTCGAGTACATACCCGTCCAAGCGGATGTCCGTGCGGGCGACCGCGTGCTCACCGCCGGCATCGATGGGATCTTTCCGCGGGGTATTCCCATTGGGACCGTGGTCGCCGTCAAGAACCGAGGCCAGCTGTTCCACGAGATCGGCGTCGCCTCCGCAGTCGACTTGCGCGCGCTCGACCGGGTCTATCTGCTCGGTTGGCAGCCGGTGCCGGCCGGCTTGCGGGAGGTGGTTGCAGATGGCCGCCGCTAAGTACCTCGCCGCCTTGGTGGCAGCTCTGCTGCTGCACCTGATCGGCGAAAAGATCCACCCCGACCTGCCACGGGCGATCGACTGGTTTCTACCCGTGCTGGTGCTGCTCGCGCTTTCGGGCTCGTCGTTCGCGGGGGTGGTCGGCGGGATCGCCGCGGGCCTCCTTCAGGACGGGGTGACCGGCGGCCTGTACGGCCTACATGGCTTCGCCGATACGATCGTTGGCTATGCCACCGCCCGGCTCGCGCAGCGCCTGGTGATTCAACGGGCGGTCGGGGTGTTCGCGATCGCGAGCTTTGCCTCCGCGCTGCAACAGGTCATCCTGATCGCGCTCTCGCTCTTCCTGCTCCCCCAGGCGAGCGTACCCGAACCGTTCTGGGTGGTGGTACGCGCCCTCTCGACCGGCCTGGTCGGGATGTTGATCTATTCCGGCACCGATCGCTTCCGCAAGGCGGCCGAGAGCCATCGCAAACATCGTTTGAGCCGGCTGCGTATGGATTCCCGGTCATGAAGGGCGTCCGCGAGCTGCGCGAGGAGCTGATCGGCCGGATCTGGTTGATGAACGCCCTGGTCACCGGGCTGCTCGCCGCGATCGCCTGCGCCTATTGGTTCACCCAGATCGTCGAGGGCGAGCACTACCGCGAGCTGGCGGAAAACAATCGGTTGCGCAAGCTGCCGATCAAAGCGCCGCGCGGCTTGATCTACGACCGCACCGGCCGGCTCTTGGTCGAGAACATCCCGAGCTACAACCTGATGGTCGATCGGAGCCGGAGCGGAGATCTGCCGCGAGCGATCGGGTTCGTGGCCGCCGTCCTCGGCCGGCCGGCTCCCGAGCTGATGGCGATCCTGGAACGCGTCCGCTCCACACCCGACTTCAAACCGGTCCTCTTGGCCGAGCATCTGACCCTCGAGCAGGTGGCGGGCGTAAGCGTCCGAGGGCGCGAATACCCCGAGTTCGAGGTCGAGGTACAGAATCTGCGCCTCTACCGCCATGGACCGCAGACCGCTCATGTCCTCGGCTACCTGGGTGAAGTGACGCAGGACGAGGTCGACCGCTCGGAGGGTGCCTATTCGGTGGGTGACCTGGTCGGCAAGCGCGGCATCGAGCAGGTGTTCGATCCCGTGCTGCGCGGCCGCGACGGCGAACGGGTGGTGGTGGTAGACAGCCGCGGCAAGCTGCTCGACGAGTATGGCCGACGCCCGGTCGAAGCCGGTCGGCCGCTCCGCCTGACGCTCGATCTCGACCTCCAGCAGGAGGCGATCCGCCAGTTCGAAGGGGTAGACGAGGTGGGCTCGGTGGTGGCGCTCGATCCGCGCAACGGTGAGATCCTGGCGCTCGTTTCGGCCCCCTCCTATGACCCGAACCTCTTCTCTCGCCGACTCGGCCGCCAGGAGTGGGATGCGCTGATCGGTGCGCCACACGACCCGATGCGCGACCGCTCGATCCAAAACACCCATTCGCCGGGGTCGGTGTTCAAGATCATGATGGCTGCGGCGGGTCTGACGGAAGGCATCGTCAACCCGAGCGACTCGGTCTGGTGCAACGGCTCCGCGAGCATTTACGGCCATCGCTTCCGCTGCTGGCGCGCCGGGGGGCACGGCAGAATGGACCTGCACGGGGCGCTCGCCCACTCGTGCGACGTCTACTTCTACCACCTGGGTCAACGGTTGGGGATCGAGCGGATCGCCCGCTATTCGCGCATGTTCGGCCTGGGCAAGACGACCGGCATCGAGCTGCGGGGTGAGAACGCCGGTCTGGTGCCCGATTCGGCCTGGAGCCTAAAAGCACGCAAGCACCCCTGGTACCCGGGCGAGACGATCTCGGTCGCGATCGGCCAGGGCCCGATCCTCACTACGCCGCTTCAGATCGCCGCGGTGACCGCACTGATCGCGAACGCCGGCCGGCCGATCCGCCCTCATCTGATCCTAGGGGAGAACTCCGAAGCTGAGAATTCCGATCGTCCCCAGTTCTCCGCAAGCGTCCTGGCAGCCGTCCGTTCCGGTATGGATGCGGTGGTCAATGATCCCGGTGGCACGGCCGGCACCGCGCGGCTCGCCAACGTGCGCGTGGCCGGCAAGACCGGCACCGTGCAGGTGATCGCCCAAGCCGCGCGCACCAACCCCAACTCCCTCCCCTTTCGTTTCCGCGATCACGGTTGGTTCACTTCGTTCGCCCCGGTCGATCACCCGGAGATCGTGGTCGTCGCTTTTGTCGAGCATGGCGGTTCGGGCTCGAAGGCGGCGGCACCGATCGCAAAGGCTGTCCTTGCGAAATACTTCTCGTCCCTTAAGCAGCGCCGCGAGCCCTGAGGAGCGGCAGCCGCTCGCCCAGCTCGCGGCGATCGACGGCGGGCTCGCTTTCGCGGCGCTTCTGCTCGCGGCGGTCGGCTTGGCCACCGTCCACAGCGCGAGCTCCGAGCTCGCGGTCGATTATCTGCCGCGCCAGGCCGTCTGGGTCGGGATCGGACTCGTCCTGCTGCTGGCGGCGATGAGCATCGACTACCGGGTTCTTCTCGATCTGTCGCTCACGTTCTACCTCTTCAGCCTGGTCCTGCTCGGTCTAGTCCTCGTGCTCGGCGACGTGCGCGGGGGTGCCCGGAGCTGGTTCGTGGTCGGCTCCTGGCAGTTTCAACCCTCGGAGTTGGCCAAATTGGCCACCACTCTGTTCGTGGCCCGCATCCTGTCTGAAATCGACCAGCCGGTGCTCTCGATCCGCCAGATCCTCTCCGTGGTCGGCGTCGTCGCGGCCCCGATGCTGCTGATCGTGGTCGAGCCTGACATGGGGGGCGCCGCGATGTTCGTTCCCCTGCTCGCGGGCATGCTGCTGATCGCAGGGGTCAAGCTGCGCTACCTGGTGATCGCCGCCGTGGTCGCGACCAGCGTCGGTTTCGGGCTCTGGAACTTCGGTATGCAGGAGTACCAGCGCGAGCGGGTGATCACCTTTCTCCAGCCGGAGCGCGACCCTCTAGGCTCGGGCTACCACGTGCGTCAGAGCAAAATCGCGGTCGGCTCGGGCCAGCTGGTGGGCAAAGGGTACATGCAGGGGACGCAGAGCCAACTCCGCTTCCTGCCCGCCCGCCATACCGATTTCATCCTCGCGGTGCTCGCCGAGGAGTGGGGCTTCTTGGGGGTCGCCACCGTGCTCGGGCTCTACGCCCTCTACATCCGGAGCGGGGCGCGCATCGCCATGCGCGCCCGCGACCGTTCCGGCATTCTGGTGGTCGTCGGCCTCCTCTCTGTCACCTGTTTCCACGTCCTCTACAACGCCGCCATGGTGGTCGGCTTCCTGCCGATCACGGGCATCCCGCTCCCGTTCCTCTCCTACGGCGGCACGTTCATGCTCTACAACTTCACCGCCACCGGGATCATCCTCGGCGTCGATCTACGCCGCTACGTAAACCGGTGATGGGCCTCTCCGCTCGCGGGCCGAAGGACCGCCCGAACGGCGCGAATGCGGAATTCGGCGTTCGTCCCTCATAATTCCCCTCCCATGGCGAACAAACTCCTGGTCGAGAGCGACCCCCACCAGACCCGGATCGCGGTGCTCGAAGACGATCGGCTGACCGAGATCTTCGTCGAGCGCCATCGCCACCGCGGCCTGGTGGGCAACATCTACAAGGGTCGCGTCACCCGGGTGCTGCCGGGCATGCAGGCCGCGTTCGTCGATATCGGCCTGGAGCGCGACGCGTTTCTCTACGTGAGCGACGTGGCGCCCGATGTCGAGGCGATCGAGGAATCCGACCCTATCGAGCTTGATCTGGACGAGCCTCGAACCGAGGACGCCGCGGCCGGCGCCCATCCGATGCCGTCGATCGACGAGCTGCTCAAGGCCGGCCAGGAGATCATCGTCCAGGTGGTCAAAGACCCCCTGCCGAGCAAGGGTGCGCGGATCTCCACCCACGTCACGCTCCCTGGCCGCTACCTCGTGCTGCTCCCCACGGTCCGCCATTTCGGCGTCTCGCGCCGGATCGAGGACGAGCCGGAGCGCGAGCGCCTGCTCTCGGTGCTCGCCGAGCTGCCGACTTCGGGCGACGGATTGATCGTCCGCACGGTGGGCGAAGGGAGGGGGCGGGAGGAGTTCGAGACCGACCTCGCCTATCTCTCGAAGCTCTGGGAAAAGACCCGCCATCGCTCCGGCCGGGTCTCCGCACCGACGCTGCTCCACCAGGATCTCGATCTCGCGCTCCGGATCGTGCGCGACCTGCTCACTTCGGACTACAGCGTGCTCTGGGTGGACGGCGAAGAGACCTACACCCGGATCGTCGAGTTCCTCGACCAGGTGCAGCCGAACCTGGTCGGCAAAGTCCGCCTGTTCCGCCAGAGCAACACCCTGTTCGAACAGTTCGGCATCGAGGAGCAGATCGAGGGCGCGCTCAAGAGCAAGGTCTGGCTGAAGTCGGGTGGCTACATCGTAATCAACCCGACCGAGGCGCTGGTCGCGATCGACGTCAACACCGGCCGTTTTGTCGGCGATATCAACCTCGAAGACACGGTCCTCCAGACCAACCTCGAAGCGGTTGGCGAGATCGTCCGCCAGATCCGTCTGCGGGACTTAGGCGGCATCATCGTGATCGATCTGATCGATATGCTCGAACAGGTCAACCGCGAGCAGGTGTTCGCGCGCCTGGAGGCCGAGATCCGGAAGGACCGGGCAAAGACTAAGGTGCTGAATATCTCGGAGTTCGGCCTGGTCGAGGTGACGCGCAAGCGGAGCCGCTCGAACCTGGAGCGGCTGCTCACCCAGGCCTGCCCCTATTGCGCCGGACGCGGCCGGATCAAATCGATCGCCACGATCTGCCTGAACATCAGGAAGGAGCTGCTCCGGCTGCGCGATCGGATCCACCCTTCGGAGATCCTGCTGCGCGTCCACCCGGAGGTCTCCCGCGCGCTCCAACAGGAGGAGAGGTCGATCCACGAGGAGGTCGAACGTTCGCTCGGCGCCAAGATCCTGATCCAGAGCGACCCCGAGCTTCACCACGAGCGGTTCGCCATCCTCGAGGTTTAGCGTGGCGGGCCGCAACGCCTCCTTACCCCCGCTCGAAACCATCGATCTCCCCGGTTGGCGCGGCGAGATCGTCGCCAGTCTTCTCCCGGCGGATCTGCCCGCGGTGCTCTCCCACCTCACCGACCCCGGGGCGGCTACCCAGACGCTCCACTGGGGGCGGAACTATCTCTACGCCACACGTTTCCCGGGTTCGGGAGATCCGAGCACCGGGCCGTTCGAGGTGGTGGTCAAACAGTTCCGGGAGGAGAGCTGGATGGCGCGCAAGAGCCGCGAACGCCGCGGCTCGAAAGCCGAGCGAAGCTTCCGGGCGGCACGCGCGGTGCAGGCCGCCGGAGTGCCCACTCCCGAGCCGGTCCTTTGGCTCGACGCCAAGGGGACGAGCGGCACCTCCATCTACATCTGCCGCCGGATCGAAGGACAGGAGGTGCGCCACCTGTTCCGCGCCGCCTCGGCGGGGCTCGAGCGCACGGAATTTCCCGATCTCGACCTCGCGGCCGTGTTAGGTGAAATCGGTCGCCTCGCCCGGCGCCTGCACGACGCGGGCATCCGCCATCGCGATCTGTCGGTCGGCAATCTCTTGGTCCGGGCAGGTGAACCGGGCGGGCCGCCGGTGCTCTCGCTGCTCGATCTGAACCGCGCCCACCTTGGCGTGACGCTCGGCCTGGCGGCACGGATGCGCGAGTTTTCTCGCCTCGCCCTGTTCCGGCCGGAGCATCGCTACCTGCTGCTCGCCGGCTATTTCGGCCGCGCGCCGCGCGCCACCGAGCAGGGACTGCTCACGTTCTCCCAGGGTGCCTTCGAGGCGAAGAACCGCGCGAAGCGGGCGTTCCGCGGCGTTCGAGATGCCCTGCGCGGCGCCCTCTCCGCCCTCCGCCCCCGGCGTGCGCATCCGCACATCCCGCCCGCGCCGGAGGGGGCCGCGGCGCGCGACAAGGTGGTGTGGGATCGCCTGTCGGACCAGCCGCACCAACACGCCGGGCGGTTCGAAAAGCTGACCGTCCGCCTGGCCGACGCGCCCGCTCATCTCTATGCCGCCTCCGCGGCACTGCTCGCCGCGCCGCGCATCCGCCGCCGGTTCAAACAGCTGGAAGCCGAGTTGTTCCAAGGACCCCGCCCGTTCACCGGCATCGGGATCGGCCTCCGCCCCGAACCGGAAGGCCCGGAAGGGCTGCTCGCCCTGGTGGACGAGCTTGGCTGCCGCAACATCCTGCTCCGCCTGCACCCCTGGCAGGAGGAGCACCGAGAGGAGGAGGAGCTGGCCAAAGCGCTGTCCGCCCGTGGCTGCGATCTCCTGTTCGCGCTGCCCCAAAATCGCGATCTGGTCCGCGACCCGGCCCGCTGGCGCGCGAGTCTGGAACGGATCGCCGAGATCTTTCTCCCCTACGGCCACCGCTTCCAGATCGGCCAGGCGATCAACCGGAGCAAGTGGGGCATCTGGACGCTCGGCGAATACCTCGACCTCGCGCAAATCGCCGCCGACGTGCTCCGCGCCCGCCCCGCCGGCAACGGCCAACCGGTCGAACTGCTCGGACCCGCCGTGATCGATTTCGAGTTCTACGCGACCGCCTCGGCCCTGAACTCCCGGGCTCCCGGCCTCCGCTTCGATGCCGTCAGCAGCCTCCTTTACGTCGATCGCCGCGGAGCGCCCGAAAATCCCCAGATGGGCCTCGACACCGTCGGCAAGCTCCGCCTGCTCCGAGCGATTGCCGAGACCGCCAAGAACGTCACCGAAACCGAAGGCCGCCGCCGCTCCTGGGTCACCGAAGTCAACTGGCCCCTCTGGGAAGGTCCCCACTCTCCCGCCGGAAAATCCGTCTCGGTCGACGAACAGACTCAAAGTCACTACCTCTCCCGCTACTACCTCTTAGCCCTCGCCTCCGGCATGACCGAACGGGTCTACTGGTGGCAAATGATCGCACGAGGATACGGCCTCGTCGATCGGGAGGAGGGGGGTGCTCTCCGGCGACGTCCGAGCTTCCACGCGCTGCGGATGCTGATTGAGGAGTTGGATGGGGCGACCTTCGAACGGCGACTGGAGTCGTCGGCGGGCACGTATCTGCTGCTGTTTCGGCGGGGGGATGGGGGGGGTGTTGTGGCGGGCTGGAGTGGTGGGGGGGCGGGGCGGTCGGAGTTGGGGCGGTTGGAGGAAGTGGGGGCTGTGAGGTATGTGCGGGTGAAGTAAAACGTAGGGTCGCCGGGCAAGGCCCCGCGGGCGGTTCTTTGCTGCCGGGGGGAGCTTCGCTACCTCCAATTACGGGTGTAGAATTATTTCCGCCATGAGAACCGCCCCAGCACTTGCCGACCGTGAAGCGGCCAAGCGTCTCGCGCAGGGCTTCGATTTGTTTCGCTTCGGCGTGAAGATGATGCGCGAGAACCTCTGTCGCCGATATCCCGCGGAGACCAGCGAGGAGATCGAGCGGCGGCTCTCTGCCTGGCTCCTGAAACCCGACGAGGAACCGGTCGCGAGCAAGCCTTGAGCGTTGAAGAGAGCCTGGAACGTGCGTTGGTCCGGCTCCAGGCCGATCTTGGAGCGCTGGGTGTCCGTTGGGCGCTCGTGGGCGGAATGGCGTACACGGCGCGGGTGGAACCACGAACGACTGATCGGACAGGTTCCTGGCTACGCATCAAGATCCCGGGAAGGATGGCCAAGACTCCTTCCGTCGCAGTGCCTTTCTTATCGATCGGTAGGCACGGTCGTCAAACCTCCCGTGGCGAGGTCGAGTTCTGCTCGAACTAACTCTACGTGAGACAAGGAAGGGGTGTCTCGGACCAACTTGTGGAGCCGTTCTACGAGTTCGGTTGAAGCAATGCGTCCTAAAATTAGCTTTTGGATCGCGGAGCCCGGGATACGAAAAAGATGGATAGGATCGGTCGCTGTACCCTTCACGGTGTCGGCGGCTACTAGAGGTACAAGCATTCTCCACTCATTTTCGTAGGACCAAGACAACGATTTCATCAGTAACGGTGAGGTTCCGCGGAATAACGAGAGAGCTGACTGGGTTGGAGTTTGTTCAGTATAGATCACCTGCCGCAAGTAGTAGAACTCGTCGCTTTCGGGCCTCCGTCGCGAGAAGTAAGGATGGAATTCGTCAAAGGCAAACACGAACCCTTTGTGGTCCGCTGCGTAGTGCGCCCACATGGGCTGACTGTCCCAGACTTCTGACAGACTTAAGACCCCAACGGACTGGTCGAGATTCGAGTACAATTGCGCTCTAAGTTCGGGTACGGGTTCATTCATCGTTCCCACGACCATCCGAATGATCTGGGCAATCACAGCTTGGCCCTCCTGCGATTTAAGCTTCTCCGCCCAAGAAGCCTTGAATTCCTCGAGTGTGATCGACTCTCTGAAGTCGTCAGGCAGCTCAGTGTAGGCATTTTCAATGGTCGAGGCGATTTCCTGAGGCCGTTCATCTAGAGCGGCACTAGTGTAGTGCGTCAAGCGGATGCGACCTTATCGAGGCTTCGGCGTGCACGGGTGACCTTCTCGAGGATGTCGGAAGCCTTCGCGGTCCAGATGAACGGTTTTGGATCGACGTTATGTTGTTCGATCGCACTCATGAT
>JANNIH010000008.1:0-12177 GCA_031404815.1 Holophagales bacterium
GGTCGAAGGTGAGGACGTGGTAGCCGGCCGCGCGGAGCGCTTCGATCCGACCCCGGCGATGGAAATAGGCCTGCCCCCACTCCAACCACGGGTGAGCGAGCAACACCGCTCCGCGCTCTTTGCCCCGGCTCCGGTCGGCCGGATACCAGGTCGCCGCGAGCGATCCACGGCGGCCCGCCCGGGGGATGAGGAAACGTTCGAACGGCGCGAGATCGTCCGACGGCGAAGGCGGAACCCCTTTGGGCAGCCTTGGACCGAAGGAGTAGAACAGGAAGCGGCCTACTCGCTCTTCGAGCCGCCCAGGGCGGGCGGGCACCGGCACCGCGTCGGGTGGGCCTGGAGCGATCGGGGCTGTTGGATCGATGGGGGCGGAAGTGCTTAGGGAGCTCATATACCGATGATTCCAAAGGGGTTTGCACGAATTCTCAGATTTGGCGAACCGGGCGCGTGAGGCGTTACAATCGCCGACCTCTCGAAGCTCGGCGCTTCTTTCGGCACACACGACCTCCGACGACACTCGACAAGCGAACCTAGGGAACTGTATCGCGATGAACCTCCGTCACCGCTCGACCATGATCCTCCTGCTGGCGGCCTGTGCCGGCGCCACGGGGGCGATGGGACAAACGCCCACGCCTCCACACACCTCGGGCGCCACCTTCGTCGCGCGGGCCGTCCCGATCGAGATCGATGTCGATCTGCGGACGCTGCCGACCGTTCCGGACTGGCGACCGGGCGACCCGTTCACCGGAAAGCCCTTCCGGTTCCAGCCCAAAGGGCTGCCGCCTCGCGCTCCGGCGGTGCCCCGCCGCGACCCCCTTCTCGACGCCCAAGATCGGGCGCCCGAGCCTACGTCCCGCGCCTTTTCGACCCCGCTCGTGACCTTCGCCGGCATGACCACCGGCGCCCAGCCGCCGGACACCACCGGCGATGTCGGCCCTGATCACTACATTCAAGTGGTGAACGGAAACGGCGCGCGGTTCACGGTCTACCGCAAGAGCGACGGCGCGATCCTCGCGGGGCCGATCAACATGACCTCCCTCGGCACCGGCGGCTGCGCCGCCGCGGCGGGCGACGGCATCGTCCTGTACGACTCAGTTGCCGGGCGCTGGTTTCTCTCTCAGATCGGCTCCGGGGGCAATCTGCTCTGTATCTTCGTCTCGAAAACCGCGGATCCGATCGCCGGAGGCTGGTTCTCCTACCCGTTCACCACCCCCGGGTTTCCCGACTATCCAAAGTACGCGGTGTGGCGAAACGCCTACCTGGCCACCACCAACGAGAGCCAGAACTTTGCCACCGCGTACGCGCTCGATCGGACGCAGATGTTGGCGGGGCTGCCGGCCACCATTCAGCGGTTCGTCGCGGCCTCGCTGGATGGATTCTCGTTCCAGGTCCTCACCCCCGGGGACGCCGACGGCAACGCGCCGCCGCTCGGTGCGCCGGCCTACTTTCTCCGTCACCGCGACGATGAAGAGCATTCACCCGGATCGGCGAATCCGGCGCAGGATTTCGTCGAGCTGTTCTCCCTAGAGGTCGATTTTGCGACTCCGGCCAACTCGGTGTTCACCGGACCGCTGGCGATCCCGGTGGCGGAGTTCGATTCGAGCTTCTGTGGCTCGGACGGCGCCGCCCTGTCGTGCATCCCCCAGACCGGCGGCACGCGGCTCGATGCGCTGCGCGAGCCGATCATGGCGCGGGTTCAGTATCGAAACTTCGGCGGCCACGAGACGTTGGTCGGCAACTTCGTCACCGATGTCGATGGCGCGGACCGGGCCGGGATTCGCTGGTTCGAGCTGCGCAAGGTCGGGGCCGCCGCCTGGAGTCTGTTCCAGGAAGGGACCTACTCGCCCGATGCGACCCGGCGCTGGATCGGCTCGGTCGCGATGGACCGCCAGGGCAATCTCGCGCTCGGCTACAGCGCGTCGAGCCTTTCGGTCGCGCCGAGCATGCGCTATGCGGGTCGGCTCGCCGGCGACCCGGCGGGCACCTTGCCCCAGGGCGAAGGGACGATCCTCGCGGGCACCGGCACGAATCCCACGAACCGCTGGGGCGACTACGCCGCGATGACCATCGACCCGAGCGACGACTGCACGTTCTGGTTCACTTCCGAAGTCACGTTTGGGGCAGGCACGGCGACGAGAATCTCGGCCTTCCGGTTCGACAACTGCGCGGTGGCGGCGCCCTCGCCCGGCTCGTACTTCACGGTTCCTCCCTGCCGATTGATCGACACCCGGCTGATCAGCGGCGGCATCCTCTCCTCTTTGATCCCAGGCAACTATCTCGCCGCAGCAAGCTGCGGCATCCCGCTCTCCGCCCGCGCGATCGCCGCCAACGTCTCGGTGATCGCTCCTACCGGAGCCGGATTCTTCGCCCTCTACCCGGGCGGCAGCGCTCCGCCGGCCACCGCGACGATCAACTTCGGTGCCGGCCAGACGCGCGCCAACAACGCCGTGCTCGCTCTGGGTCCCGACGGCACGATCAGCGCCCTCCCCTTCATCTCCGAGAGCGGCCAGGCGCATCTGGTCGTGGATGTGAGCGGGTACTTCGAGTAGAACGGAGCCGCCCTACCGAGCGGTGCCGACCAGTTTCTGATTGAGCTCCTTGATCCGCTCCATCAGCTTGTCGATCTTCTCTTGCGCTTCTTGGCGCAAGCGACCGTAGTCGCCCTTCAGGCGCTCCTGCTCTTTCTGCGACTCGGCGATGCGCTGGCGCGCGTCTTCGATGACCTCGTCGCGCTGGCGCATGGCGCCGTGCAGGTCCTCGATCTCATCATCTTTCTCGGCCAGCCTCATCTTGGTCTTTTCTTCTTGCTCCTCGTACAGCTTCCGGAACTGTTGGAGCTCTAGGATCTCGGCGAAATCGGACGTGGTGGGGCTCATCTCACCTTCCCGCACTTCGATGTTGGGGAACATCTTGCGCATTTTGAGCTGGAGGTCTTCTGGGTCGGACGACTCGCGCATCGCCTCGGCATAGGTGATCGTGCCGTGGACGAGCAGCGCGAGGAGCGACTGGTTCATCGACTGCATCCGGTAGTAGCCGACCGAGGACTCGACCTCCTCGAGCAGCTCGCTGCTCTCGCCCTTCTCGATCATCTTGGAGATCTTGGGCGACGACTTCATGATCTCGAGCGCCGCGACCAGGCCGACCCCGTCCTGCCGCTCGACCAGCTTCATCGAGACCACCCCTTTGAGCACCTGGGCGAGCTGCACCCGCACCTGGCCCTGCTGGTCGGGCGGAAAGGTGTCGAGGATGCGGTCGACGGTCTGGGTGGCGCTGTTGGTGTGGAGGGTCGAGAAGACCAAATGGCCGGTCTCGGCGGCGGTGATGACGGTCGAGACGGTCTCGGGATCGCGCATTTCGCCGACCATGATCACGTCGGGGTCCTGGCGCATCGCGTTGCGCAGCGCCTCTTTGAACCCGATCGTGTCGGTCCCCACCTCGCGTTGCGAGATGGTCGCGACGTCGTCGGTGAACAGGAACTCCATCGGGTCCTCGATCGTGATCACATGGACCGGGCGGCGGCCGGTGATGTGCTTGATCAACGCCGCGAGCGTGGTCGATTTGCCCGAGCCGGTCGGCCCGGTGACCAGCACCAGCCCCATCGGCATATCGGTGAAATCGAGCAGGACCTTCGGCAGCTCCAGATCTTCGAGGTTCCGAATGTCGAACGGTACGCGCCGAAACGCGGCGGCGTAGGTGCCGCGCTGCATATAGATGTTGCCGCGGAAACGCGCGAGGCCATGGACACCGTAGCCGAGATCGACCGACATGCTCGCATCGAGCCGCGCTTTCTGCGACGGGTTCAAGATCGAGAGCACCATCTCGTTGATCTCGTCCGGGCGCAGCGGCTGCATGTCGAGCGGCATCAGCCGACCGGCGATCCGGAGCAGCGGCGGCCGGGTCGGTTTCAAATGCAGATCGGAGGCCTTCCGATCGGTCATGATGCGCAGCAGCTTGTCGAGTTCCATGCGGGGTTCCGGGTCGGGTCGGGGAAAAAGCGGCTCATTGTACACGGACGCTATGGCGGGGTCGGCCTCGCGAAGAGATGATCTCGTCCGGCCGGGTAGGTTGCGCCCCTACCGGGCGGTGCGCTTTCCCGCCGAGCGGGCCGAGCGTGCGGTCAGTCGCGAGGGCCTCTCCACGAGGCGACCACTGACGAATTTGTGCAAGACGCTCGCGATCAGGGTTTGATACGGCACACCTTCTTCCAGCGCCCGTGCCTGAATATCCATCAGGTCGGGCGACGACAAACGAATATTGACCCGCCGATCCTTGATCGAGGTGGCCCGCGCGGCTTGGCGATACGTTTCGAGTTGCGCCCGGGTCGGCGAAGTCGACGTCAATTCTCCCCGCTCGTAGGCCAGAAGCAGCTCCGCGTCCGAATCCTCAGGGTCTTTCATCGTCTCGACCTCGCAGCAGGTAGTCCCGTGTCGCCTTGCGGCTGGGGATCACCGTTTTCAGAAAGTGGTACTCGGTCTCCTCGACAAACGGAACCAGGTAGACGTAACCGCCCAGGGTGACCACGAACACAAGCTGGTTCGGATACCGAGCCGGGTTGGCGTGCCGCAGCACGTCGAGCAATCCGTCCTCTTCAATCGCCAGGACAATCTCCTCGAAGGAGACGTTTCGCTCGACCTTCAGCCGCTCGTTCTTCTCGTGGTTCCACCGAAACGGCTTCACCTCCGTAGCCTAAACCAGTGTGTGCCTTTTGTCACCGGGCGAATAGCTTCCGCGGCGTCCCCCTCCCGGTCCGCCTCGTTCGTCCGAGGCGGTACAATCCCTCTCTCGAAAGCCCCATGGCCATCAAACCTAAACCTCCCGTGACAGGCGGAACGCATCCGCTGCCGTTCGAGAAGCTCGCGAGGGGGCGCGGCGGGCGAAGGACCGTGCGGCGGAAGGGGGACACCTCGGCAACCTCGGCCTCGCCTACGCATGCCTCGGAGAAACACGGCGCGCGATCGAGCACTACGAGCAGGTCCTCGCCATCGCCCGCGAGATCGGCGATCGGCGCGGCGAGAGCCAGGATTCGTGGAATCTAGGTCTCGCGTACGAGAACCTGGGCGAGATCTCTCGGGCGGTGGAACTGATGCAGGTCTGCGTCGATTTCGAGCGGGAGATCGGGCACCCGGATGCCGAGAAGGACGCGGCTGGGGTGGAGGCGATTCGGGCGCGGCTGGTGAGCGGGTAGCAGCCCTCACCCCCGGCCCCTCTCCCAAAGGGAGAGGGGAGAACAGCAACCAACATTCCGACCGCGGCCTTCGAATTTCCGACCGTCGAGCCCGGAAAGCTGGTCGCGGAATTCGCTTCGCTGGATGAGCGGAGCGTTTTTCTGATCGTCGAGTTCGCTTCGCTCGCTCAGACGACCCCTTTTCTCACCGCCGAATTCGATTTTCTGACTCAGGAGGTGAATTCGCGACCGGCAAAGCCAATTTCCGGATGGCGCGAGCCGTATCTTGAGCCAGAAAACCCCTTCGCTGACTGCCGAATTCGATTTTCTGATCGCCGAAACCCCTCGGCTGACTCAGAACGTCAATTTCTAGTCCGCAAAGCGAATTCGGCGGCCAGAAAAGCGCTCCTCGCGCCCAGAAAACCCCTCGGCGCACTCAGAAAACCGAATTCGGCGCACGTTGCGCCTCCTCCGCCGGACGCCTCCGGGCTTGCCCGGATCGCATTTCTCGTCCCGTCATCCGCGAAAAGGGATTTGTCAGGAGAGATACCCGTTTCGCGGGCCGGATCAGCCGTCGTCAGATCGGTCTGCGGGGTCTCGGAGGAGAGCTGACCCATCTCCCGGACGGCGAAACCCCTGTCGCCGAGCTGGAAACTCTACTCCCCGAAATCCAACCTTCCCGGCAGCGCGCCTTCCAGCTCCAGCAGGCGTTGCTTCATCGGCAGCCCTCCCGCGTAGCCGGTGAGCGCGCCGTTCGCTCCGATCACCCGATGGCAGGGGATCACGACGCCGATGGGATTGTCGTGATTCGCCATGCCGACCGCGCGCGCCCCTCCGGGGAGCCCCAAGCTGCGGGCGATCTCGCCGTAGGTCGTGGTAGCGCCGAACGGGATGCGCAGCAGCTCGGCCCAGACCGAACGTTGGAACTCGGTGCCGCCGGTGCCGGAGCCGGACGAGAGAACGCCGAGCGGCAGGTCGAAAGTGCGGCGCGTGCCGGCCAGATATTCATCGAGCTGTTTCTGGGTTTCCGGCAACGGGGGCGCCGCGGGATCTTCGACCGCTTCGGACCAGCGCCGCGCCCGGGCATTCTCGCAATCCTCTCGGGACGTCCGGTTTTCCAGGCAGATCAGCTCGCCATCTCGGGCCACCGCGAGCGCCCAGCCGAGGGTGGTCTGAAAGACCGAGAACGAGGTCGTCCCTGCCACCGCCGTCTCTCCAAATCGGGGAGCCGGTCGCCTAGAACCGGCGCATCAGGCCGACCACGATGCCGCGCACCCGGACATCGGCCGCCGCGACCCGAATCGGTTCCATCGTTGGATGGGCCGGCTGTAAGCGGACCATCTCCCCTTCCGGGTAGAAGCGCTTGAGCGTCGCCTCGTCGTGGATCAGGGCGACCACCATCTCCCCCGGTTCGGCCCGCTCGCGCCGCTGGACGACGACGAAATCGCCGTCGTGAATGCCCTCCTCGATCATCGACTCGCCGACCACGCGGAGCACATAGTGGTCGTTCGGACGGGCGCTGACCAAAAAGCTCGGCACCCCCATCCGCTCGCGGCTGCGATCGTCCTCCACCGCTTCGAGCGGCCGGCCGGCGGCGATGTTGCCGAAGAACGAGACCATCGGCTCGGGCTGGCCGAAATCGGTGCCGGGGATCGCGCGGATCAGCTCGATCCCCCGCTTCTGGTTCCAGTCGCGATGGAGATAGCCCTTCTGCTGGAGGAGCTTCAGGTGCTTGTACACGGTGCCGTACGAGCGGTAGCCGAACCGTTCGCAGATCTCGCGGTGGGTCGGCGCGATCCCGTGCTTGCCCTGGAACTCCTGGATAAAGTCGAGGATCTTCTTCTGCTTCTCGGTGAGGTACGCCGGGCTGATGGCCATGGCGGAAGGCTAGCGCAAATCAGGCGGAAGGCGCAAGAGTGTCTCGGATAAGTTTCGCCGAGAGCGCCGATCTAAAGAACACTAAACGACTTCCTTGACACTCTTGGGACCCGCCTCCTACACTCCAGCGCGTCTTCCTCGACCCGGGGCACACCGCTTCACGGCCGAACGCCGCTGTGCTCCGAACGGATGCCATGACCGCGACACCTGAGCTCAAGTTCGAAAGCCACACCCTGCCGAACGGCCTACGGGTGGTCCTGCATCCCGACCGCACGCTGCCGCTGGTCACGGTCAACCTCTGGTACCACGTCGGTTCGAAGAACGAGCACCCTGGCCGCACCGGCCTCGCCCACCTGTTCGAGCACATGCTGTTCCAGGGGAGCGCCCATGTGCCGACCAACGGCCATTTTCGCTTCGTCCAGCAGGTCGGCGGAGTCGCGAACGGCTCGACCTCGCACGACCGGACCAACTATTACGAGACGCTCCCTTCGGCGCACCTCGACCTCGGCCTCTGGCTCGAATCCGACCGCATGGGCTTCCTGCTCCCGGCGCTCACCCAGGAGAACCTGGACACCCAGCGCGACGTGGTGATCAACGAGCGGCGCCAGAGGGTCGAGAACCAACCGTACGGCCAGGCGAGCGAACGGCTCTACGCCCTGCTCTATCCGGAGGGCCACCCCTACAGCTGGCCGGTGATCGGCACGCTCGAAGACATCGCGAACGCGACGATCGACGGGGTCCGCGCCTTCTTCCGCACCTATTACACACCGAACAACGCGGTGCTCACGATCGCGGGCGATATCGATCCGGCCGAGGCGCTCGACCGAGCGGCCGCCTGGTTCGGCGAGATCCCACGCGGCGAGCCGATCCCGCCGGTGATCCTGCCGAGCTACCCCAAAGGGCGCCCGGTCCGACCCGAAGAGGAACGCCGCGAGGTTTTCGCGGACGCCGTGATGATGCCGCGGGTCTATATTGCCTACGCCACCCCGCCTTACGGCAGCCGGGAGTGGTACGTCGCCGATCTCCTCTCGTCGTTGCTCACCGCGGGCAAGTCGAGCCTGCTCTACAGCGACCTGATCTACGACCGCCAGATCGCCCAAGAGGTCGGCGCCTGGGTCCACTTGGGCGAGGCGTCAGGAACCTTCACCCTGGTCGCGACCGCGCGCCCCGGTACCTTGGCCGAAGAGATCGAAGCGCGGCTCGGCGGCCACTTAGAGCGCATCGCCGAGGGGCAAATCGACGCCCTGGCCCTGGAGCGGGCGCGCAAGCGGGCGCTCACCGACTTTTACGGCAACCTCCAGCGACTCGACATGCGCGCCGACCTGCTCGCCCGCCTGACCACCTATTTCGGCGACCCGGGCGGCGTCGGGCGGGAGGCAGAGATCTACCAGAACATCACCGCCGAGGAGATCTCCCACTTCGTCAAAGAGCACTGCCAACCGGCGGAGCGGGCGAGCCTGTGGATCGTCCCAAAGGATGCTGCGTGAGCTCAAAACTCGACCGCGACAGCCCGCCGCCGCCCACGCCACCCAACGAGGCGCGCGGTTTCCGCTTTCCCCCGTTTCTCCATCGACGCTGCAAAAACGGCCTGCAGATCTACGCCGGCCAGGTCGATCGGGTGCCGCTCGCCACGCTCGAGCTGGTCTTCCCGGCGGGAGGGCATTGGGACCCGGCCGGTCTGCCCGGCCTCGCGACCCTCTCCGCCTCGCTGATCGACGAAGGGACGGCGGCCGGCTCGTCGCTCGAGATCGCCCGCCGCGCCGAAGATCTCGGCGGCTACCTCGCGAGCTATGCCGAGTGGGACTACGGCGCGGTCGAGGTCGGTCTGCTCGCGAGCGAGCTGGCGCCGGCCTTCGACCTGCTCACCGAAGTGGCGACCGCACCGACCTTCCCCGAGCGTGAGGTCGACCGGTTGAAGAGGCTACGCACGAGCGAGCTGGAACGCCGTCGCTATGAGCCCGACACCCTCGCCGACCAACTGCTCGCCCGGGTGCTCTATCACGGCACACCCTACGCCGAATCGCCGCTCGGCACGATCGAGAGCGTCGGCCGAATCGGCCGCGACGAAGTGCTCGAGTTCTATCGGCGCCACTATCCGCTCGGCTCGGCGACCGTAGTCGCGGTCGGTGATTTCGACCCGGAGGAGCTGGCCCGCCAGATCGAATCCCGGCTCGGCACCGCACCCACCGCGCTCGCCCCGCCGGCCGAGGAGATCGTGCCCGCGACACGCACCGGCCGGACGATCCACCTGATCGACCGGCCCGACGCCACTCAGACCGAGCTGCGAATCGGCCATGCGGGGATCGGTCGGCGCCATCCGGACCATGTGCCGCTCCTCCTGCTCAACACGCTGCTCGGCGGCAAGTTCACCAGCCGGATCAACCTCAACCTGCGCGAGCGGCACGGCTTCACCTACGGCGCCACCTCCCGGCTCGGCGGCCGCTTGGGTCCCGGGCCGTTCTCGGTCGCCGCCGCGGTCGCCGCTGAAAAGACCGGTGCCGCGATTCGCGAGGTTCTGTTCGAGCTCGATCGAATCCGCACCGAGGCGGTGTCCGAAGACGAGATGGAAGAGACCCGCCAATACATCACCGGGGTCTTTCCCTATTCGTCGCAGACGCTCGGAGACATCGCAAAGCGGCTCGAAGTGCTCGCGATCTACGGCCTGCCCGACGACTACTACGACCGCTACCTCGAACGGATCGGCACGATCGACCGGGCCGAGCTGCAGGCGCTCGCGCACCGCCACATTCGCCCCGAGCAGGTGGCGATCGTGGTAGTCGGCCCTGCCGAGATGCTCAAGCCACAGCTCGCCGCGCTCGGGCCGATCGAAGTGGTGCCCGGAGGGTAGGACAAAGACCCCGGGCCGGACACCGCAACCTCACCTTCTTGGAGAACTGGAGACATGGAAACCAAGAGCCTCGGCCGGACCGGCTTGAAGGTCTCGCCGCTCTGCCTCGGCGCCATGATGTTCGGCGCCTGGGGCAACCGCGACCGCGACGAGTGCATCCGGATCATCCACCGCGCGCTCGACGCCGGGATTAATTTCATCGATACTTCGAACAACTACGCCGCCGGCGAATCCGAGGAGATCGTGGGGGCAGCGTTGGCCCAGCGCCGCGGAGAGCGCGACGAGATCGTGCTCGCGACGAAAGTCTGGTCGCCGATGGGGCCGGGGGTCTACGACCGCGGCCTGTCGAGGAAGGCGATCCAGCAGCAGGTGGAAGGGAGCCTGCGCCGGCTCCAGGTGGAGACGATCGATCTTTACCAGATCCACCGCCCCGATCCGAGCACGCCGATCGAAGAGACGCTCTCCACCCTCACCGATCTGGTGCGCCAGGGGAAGGTCCGCTACCTCGGCTGCTCGACCAACCATTACGAGGGGCCGGGGCCGTGGGAGAAGCGGCTCGCCGCCTGGGAGATCGTCGAGTCGCTCTGGCTCTCCGAGCGCTCAGGGTTAGAGCGCTTCGTCTGCCTGCAACCGCCCTACAGCATCCTGCGCCGGACGATGGAGCTCGACCACTTCCCGATGACCCGGAAATACGGCCTGGGCAACATCGTCTGGAGCCCGCTCGAAGGGGGCTGGCTCACCGGCAAATACCGGCGCGGCCAGGCCAACCCCGCCGATTCCAGCCGCGCCGCCAAATGGGTAGGCGACATCGACAACCCGAAATTCGCCCGCCGCTTAGACGTCGTGGAGCAACTGCTGCCGATCGCCGAAGCGAAAGGAATCCCGCTCGCCCGCCTCGCCAACGCCTGGGCGCTCCACAACCCGGCCGTCACCTCGATCATCGTCGGCCCACGGACGATGGAGCAGCTGGAAGACAGCCTGCTCGTCCCCGAGGTCGCGCTCACGGCAGAGGAAGCGGCGGCCATCGACCGGCTGGTGCCGCCGGGTACGTCGGCGCTCTGAGCCAGGGCGGCGGGCGGGAGGAGGCTTTTCGGCTCCCTGGGAGCGCTTAAGCTCCAGCTCGGGGCTCGAAGCGGCGAAGATCGCTGAAACGGCCGAGCTGGAGCTCGGCGCTACCGGGGGAACCGTCCTTCCCGCGGGCAGCTCCTCCGGTTTGAGGTCGGCGATCACTCCTGGCTATCGCCGTCGTCCACTGATGCACCTTGCCATTCGGCGGCAATCCTAGACCAGTCGATTTCCCGCGAAATCTGTTCTCCTTTGTCACCCCTGCCCGTCCAGACCCCCCAGAAGTCCGGATCATCGGAACGAGGCTGCTGTGACTTCGGCAGGTCGTTCATCTTCACAAGCACCGGCAGCTCGGATGCCCAGCCAAGGAGAATGGCGCTCTGAGAAGGCAGCGAGGGTAGTTCGCGGAGCAGGCCCTTGAGATTGTCAGGGACCAGTCTGTGTACGAGCTCCTGATCGCGGTCGTTGCTGATTCGATGCAGCAGAAACGTGTTGCACTGCGACAGCACGGTCTGAGATAGCTCCGAAGGGCGCTGTGACGAGAGGACCAACCCCAGCCCAAACTTGCGCCCCTCGCGGGCAATACGCTCGAAGACTTGGCAGCAGACGCCCGCCGCGTCCTGATTCTCGACGTCTTCCTTGTACCGCTTGATGAAGGTATGAGCTTCTTCCATCACCAGCACGGTAGGCAGCGCGACGCCGTTAAGCTTGATATAGCGTTGCGATGCCTCGAACACCATACGTGCGACGACAGCAGTGACGACGTGGACGACTTCTGTGGGCACCAGCGACAGGTCGATCACTGAGACACACCCATTTTCGGCATTGTTGCTGCCGACATAGTCCGTTAGCCATTGGGAGAGGGAGGTGTCGGACGCATCACCTAGAACCGGCTTCATGCGGGTGTCGGTGAGCAATGCGCGAATGCGTACCAGCAAGGTCTCGATATGCTCGGAGACGTTGAGCATCTCGCCCGCTGCTTCCACACCGCGCAACAGGGACGATCCATCGAATGGGCGTGGCGCATCCACGTCGGATGGAATCATATCGGCCGGCGTGCCACCAAATGCAGAATAAGTATCACTAGTGTAGTGCGTCAAGCGGATGCGACCTTATCGAGGCTTCGGCGTGCACGGGTGACCTTCTCGAGGATGTCGGAAGCCTTCGCGGTCCAGATGAACGGTTTTGGATCGACGTTATGTTGTTCGATCGCACTCATGAT
>JANNIH010000009.1:0-10945 GCA_031404815.1 Holophagales bacterium
GGGCGACGTACTGTGCGATCTGTTCATCACTGACCACGTGGCCAAAACGCAGGTGCCGGTCGTGGGGGTCCAGCGCCAGCAAGTGGGTCAGCACCCGGCCGCGGTGACGTTCGGCCAGTGTGCGGATCGGCAACCAGCGCCAGACCTTGCCGGGCGCGCGCGCCTTCTTCGACGCTGCGTGTGGGCACGCCGAAGGCAGGGCGGATTCGAGTGCTTCTTGTTGGTTTGTCATGTACTGCTCCCAAAGGCACCATCGCTTCTTCGATCGAGATCAGGGCCAGCGGATCGCCTTCGGAGACCGGCGGGCCGGACGGCGGCACGGTCGTGTAGCGGAGCAGATCGCGGTGGGTGACCAGGCCGACCAGGTCGCCTTCCGTGTCGATCACCGGCACGTGGCGAATGTGCCGTTCGACCATCAGGTCGCGCACCGCCGCGAGATCATCGTGCGGCGAGAGCGCGAGAACATTGGGTGTCATCAGGTGTTTGACCAACATGCCGGACATCGCGTTCTCCAGAACCTTAAAGTCGGGGCCTCCCGGCTATTCTCGCTCGTCTCGCCGGGAAAGACAGCCCCCCACGAACAGTGAGAGCGCCCGGGCTAGCTCGTGGAGCCGGGAAACACCCGCCGCCACCATCGTTTCAGCTGGGGAGTCTGCGCCTCGTCGGCACCCCGGTCGAGCTCGGCGAGCGGCGCGGGCAGTAGCGCGATCCGCCCTTTCTGCATCTGGTGGAGCAGCAGGTCCATCTCTTTGCCGCGCAGCCGCGGGTCGCCCGAGAACGCCTGGGCGAGCGCGGTGACGCCGTCGATCCGGTCGTAGAAGCCGCGGGCGCGGACAGGCATCCGCTTCTTTTCCTCTTCCGCCGGCTCGATCACCCAGATCGGCACCGCCCGCTCCAGCAGGTCGAGCGGGATCGCCATGTGCCGACGGGCGATCAGCGACTGCTCCTCCGCCGCCCGCTCGAGCAGGAGGTCGAGTACTGAAATTTGAAGCGTCCCCGATTCGATCGGATCGCCCACATCCTGAATGTCGAGCGTCTCGTCCACACAGAGCTGGAAGCCATGCTCCAGGAACCGGAAGTACGAGCCGCGCACCGCCTGATAGAGCTCGCGCAGGGTGCGCTTGCCATCGACCGCTTCGGCGATCTTTCGTTGGGCCGTGCTCAGGTTCTTCCCCGGCCACTTGCGCCCGCGGCGCAGGACCACGTTGTCGTGGACGAACACCTTGCGCATGCGCGCCCGCTCGTCCACCCAGCGGGTCCCTTCGAGGACGATACCCATCGATTGGATCGGGTTGGGGAGGATCTCCTCGTCCGGCGGCAGCTCGGCCTCGAAATAGAAGACCCCATGCTCCCAGAGGAAAAGGTCGCAGATCAGATCGTGGATGTGCTCGTGGAGGGCGGCCTGGACCGCTTCCGGCGCCAGGATGCCGACATCGGAGAGGGCGGAGCCGAGCCGAATCCCTTTGCGCGTACACTGGGTGAGCGCCGAGAACAGCTGGTCCTCGGTGATCGCGCCGGAGAGCAGGAGATGCTGGCCGAAGTACTCGGCGGGGTCGTTCGACAGGCAAGAGACGATCTCGCCGTGGTTGAAATAGACCCGCTTTTCGCGATCGCTTCGGCGGAACACCAGCGCGCCTGAGCTGCGCTCGTTCTTCGCCCACTGGAGGAGATCCCCCGGCGGGAAGGCCTCGATGCGTCCCGAGAATTCCATGGCGTGACCCGAAGTCTATCTCGGTCTGAGGCCGTCGCGAAATCCCGGTATGCTTGGCGGCATGAAGCGTACGCTCTATCTCGCCCTCCCCCTCCTCTCTTTGGTCGCCCTCGCTCCCGGCCCGCTCGGAGCGGTGTCTCTACCCTGCCAACCGTGCGCCGGCCTGCGGCTGGCCGAACCGGCCAATCCCGCCGACGCGATCTCTTCGATCAGCGCTCTTTCGGCCGGCACGCTCGAACCCGGCAGCCCCCTGTTCGTCGCCTGGGACTTCCAGCTCGACGGCACGGCCGATCCTTCCCCCGCGGCCGAGCTGTACGGCATCGGCGCCACCCCTTGGCTCTCGCTGGTGTTTCGCACTCCGGCGCCGCTCACCCAGAATCTCGATGCGCTCCAAGCGGAACTCGGCGCCGCGGCCTCGATTGCCGCCGCGGCTCCGGCGGGCGCATTTTTTGAAATCGTCTGGCGGCCCGAGGGGTCCCCGGCGCTCGACCCGGCTCAATATGGATTCCTGCTCAAGCGCGCGGCGGTCGTGCTCACCGGCGCCGCTCCGGAAGGAAAAGTCGTCGCCGGCCCGCTGCCGGCCGACCCGGCGTTCCTGACCGCGCTTTACGCCGAAGAGATCGCCGCCTATTTAGAAGCGGTCGCCTTGGCACCCGACACGGCCGTCGCGATCGGCGCCGCGGTCGAGAAACTGTCCGAGCTCGATCCGGGCCGACCGATCGTGCTCGACGCACTGCCCGCTCCGGCCGAACCGGGGAACGTGTTCGCGGAGGCGGCGAAGAATGTCACCCGCGGTGTCGCCCTCACCCTGTTCGCGGCCCCGGCCGGCGCCGAACCGAAGACGGCCAACGCGATTTTGGCCCCCATTTTGGCCCCCCTCGTTCTGCTCGCGCGCGAGTTCGCGGGCGACCTGTCGTACGACCCGACCTCCACCCCCACCGGCGCCGAATCCTGGGCGTTCGTTCGCGGCAAGGATCTCGGGGTGCGGGTGATCGCCGCCACCCCGCCGGGGGCCAAGGAACTCGCCCTGCGCTTCGGCGACGCGGAGCTGCGCCGGCCGGTCCGCTACAGCTATTTTGCGCGGAAGGTCGCGGCGCCGAACGGCAAGCTGGTCGGCGGTGGACTCGAGGTGCGCCTCACCGAACCGGCGCCGATTGAGATCTTGGCGCTCGAACGCTCGACCGCCGCCGAACGCGAGGGGATCGAAGAGAAGGTCACGGTCTCCGGCAATCGCGAGATCACGGTCGATGAGATCCTGCGCCGCCTCCAGGCGTTCGAGGACGCACAGAACCGGCGGATCGACCATTTTTCGGCGATCAATACGACCTCTCTCCGCTTTCCGGCCGGGGTCCAGTCGATCGAAGCGCGGCTGGAGGGCCCGTACTTCGTCGAGCGGGGTGTGCCGCCCGACTGGGTTTGGAGCAGCTTGTACTTGAACGGCGTCCGCTGGCGCGGCAAGACGATCCCCGAGATCCCGCTGATCCAGCCTGAAAAAGCGGCGACCATGCCGGGCGAGATCACGTTCGACAAGAAGTACCGCTACCGGCTGCGCGGTGCCGACACGCTCGGCGGGCGCGCCGCCTGGGTGATCGAGTTCGAACCGGTCGCCGACCAGGTCGGCACCTCGGATCGCCTCTACAAGGGCGCGGTGTGGATCGACAAGCAGCTCTCGTCCCGGCTGAAGACGCGGGCGGTTCAGCTCGGTCTCACCGGCGAGGTGCTGTCGAATGAGGAGACGCTCCTCTACTCGGCCGTCGATGCAGAAGGTGCCGCCGTTCCTTGGGAGGCCGGAAGCTTCATCCTGCCGCTCAAAATCCTCGAACAGCAGATTCTCTCGATCGTCAACACCGCCACCATCGTCGAGCGCGAGACCCTGCTCACCGAGGTGAAGATCAATGGCGAGGGTTTCGCCGAGGCGCGCGCCGCCGCGAGCGCCTCGGACGCCACGATCGTGCGCGATACCGCCAAGGGGTTGCGTTACCTGGTCAAGGACGAGACCGGCGAACGGGTGGTCAAGGAAGGGTTCGATAGCGACAAGCTGTTCATCGCGGGCGGCCTGTTCTACGACGACTCGTTCGACTACCCGCTGCCGCTCGCCGGGATCAACTACTTCTCGCTCGACTTCAGAGGGACCGGTCAGCAGGTCAACCTGTTCTTCGGCGGCCTGCTGTTGATCGGCAACGTCGCCCAGCCCCGCCTGTTTGGCAGCAAGTTCGACTTCGGCGCCGACCTGTTCGGCATCGCGATCTCGGGCTCGGATCAACTGTACCGCGACAACCGCGAGGTCCCGGGCGAGGAGGTGGAAGTTCGCCCCGCAAGCTTCACACTCAACCTGGGCCACCCGGTGGGCAACTTCTGGAAGTGGGGCCTCCGTTACGGCTTCGTCTCTTCGACCTACGGCAAAGTCGATACGGCGGACCGGAACTTCCGCCTGCCGAGCGACAACATCGCCCAGCGCATCGAGCTGTCGGGGCGCTATGCCCGTTCCGGCTACCGGCTCGACCTCGGGGGGAGCTATCACCGACGTTCCAAGTGGGAGCCCTGGGGACTTCCCGGCAATCCGGATTTCGATCCCGACAAGAAGGACTACCTGCGCTGGGAGGTCTCGCTCGCCAAGACCTGGAACCTGGCGAAGTTCACCCGCCTCTCGGCCCGGGTGAACTACCTCTCGGGCAGCGACCTCGACCGCTTCTCGAAATACCAGTTCGGCTACTTCGGGCCGACTCAGGTCCACGGTTACCAGAGCAATCGGGTCCGCGCGACCGAGGTCGCCTCCGCGAACTTGGCCTACGGTTTCGCGCTCGGCGATCTGTTCCGGCTCGACCTGCTGGGTGACGCCGCATGGGCAACCGACGAGGACACCGGCTTGGATCGTGAGCTGCTCGCAGGTGTCGGGGTCGGCGGCACCTTTCTCGGCCCATGGAAGACCATCGTCAATCTGGATGTCGGCACGCCGGTCGCCGGTCCGGACGACGGCATCGTGATCTACGTGGTCTTCTTGAAGCTGTTCAAGTAGAGGCCGGCTCGAGATGGCCGGGCTCTGGCGGCGGTGGATCGAGCGGTTGCGCGGTGAGCGAAGCCCCTCCGAGAAGCCGCCGGAGCCCGGAGCGTCCGACGCAGACGAAGAAGACGAGTACCTTCCCGACACGATCGTGCTGTCGCTTCAAGACGTGCTCGACCTCCACAGCTTCCCGCCCCATGAGGTCGCCGACCTCGTGCGCGAGTATCTCGACACGGCCTACGCGGCGGGCTTTCGCCACGTTCGGATCATCCACGGCAAAGGCAAAGGGGTGCAGCGCGAGATCGTCAGGAAGATCCTCGCCGCCGACCCGCGGGTCGACTCGTTCGGCGACCCGCCGGCCGAATCGGGCGGCTGGGGGGCAACCTGGGTGGAGATGCACTAGACCGACCTCTTGCGACCCGATCCTCCCTCCGCGCGCTATCCTTGCCGCATGCCCTCCCCTCCCGCCGGTCCGCTGCGCCGCGCGCTGCGGCGCCTCTCCCGCCGCTTCGCGGGATCACGGCTCCTGGCGGTCTACGAGGCGCGCTACGCGCTCGAGATCTCGGGGGTCCGCCACGATGCCCGACGCGGTGAGCGGATTCTCGGCTTTCTCGCTTCCGAAGGGCTGATCGGCAGCAACGACGTGTCGCACCCCGAGCCGATGTCGTTCCACGATCTCCGGCGAGCCCACTCGGACGACTATTTAGAAGCGCTCGGCCGGCCGGACGCGTTCTTGTCGATCCTCGGCTTCAACCCGCCGGACGGTCTGGCCGAGGCGTTCCTCGAAACGCAGCGCACGATGGCCGGCGGCACGCTGCTGGCTCTAGAGCTGGCGCTGGGCTACCGCTTAGGCGATGGGGACAGAGCAGAGATCGGGCCCAAGACCGGTCGAGAGCACGAACCGGGCCCGCCCGTGGTCAACCTGGGCGGCGGCTTTCATCATGCGTTCCGAGATCGTGGCGAGCGGTTCTGCGCCGTGAACGATGTCGCGGCAGCGATCGCCGCGCTTCGGTCTCGCGGCTATCCGGGCAAGATCCTGGTGGTCGATCTCGACCTTCACGACGGCGACGGCAACCGAAGCGTCCTCGCCGGAGATCCTCTCACTTACACCTTTTCGATCCACAACCAGACCAGCGCCCCGGAGGCGCCCAACGCGACGGTGATCGAGCTCGGCTCGGGCGTCGAGGACGAGGCGTACCTGGCGGCTCTGCATTCCTCTTTGCCGCCGGTCGCCGAACGGTTCGCGCCCGAGCTCGCGATCTACCTCGCGGGCGCCGATCCGGCGGCCGACGACGCGATCGGCGATTGGCGGATCACCCCGAAGGCGATGCTCGCGCGCGACCGCTTCGTGATCGAGCGGCTCGGGTCCCTCCAGGCACCGCCACGGATCGCGATCGTCCTCGCCGGTGGCTACGGCAAGGGGTCGTGGCGCTATCCGGCGCGCTTCTTGGCTTGGTTGGCGAGCGGCCGCGAGATCGAGCCGCCCAACTCGGAGGAGGCGGTTCTGTTTCGCTTCCGAGCGCTCGCCCAAACCCTCTCGGCGTACCAACTGACGGCGGAGGACGAACCGGAGCGACCCGATGGAGCCCGCTCGGACGCGTTCGACGATTGGGGCCTTTCCGCCGACGACCTCGCTCCGACGCCCGGCACCGGCCTCGGCAAACCGAGCCGGTTCTTGGGCTTCTACTCACGCTCCGGAGTCGAGCTCGCTCTCGAACGTGCGGGCCTGCTCGAACGGCTGCGCGCGCGCGGCTACGACCGGCCGACGATCGAGCTCGATCTCGGCCAGCCGGCGGGCGACACGGCGCGCCTCTATGGCGACCCGACGAAACGTGAGCTGTTGATGGAGATTCGGGTGCGGATCGACCGCCGCCTGATCCCCGGCGTGCCGCTCCTCCATCTCGAATGGCTGCTGCTCCAAGATCCGCGCGCGCGTTTCGCTCCAGGGCTTACCGGGCTCCCCGGCCAGAAGCATCCGGGACTCGGACTGCTCGCCGAGGTGATGGCGCTCTTGGTCGCCGCCTGCGATCGGCTCGGGCTCGACGGCATCTCGTTCGTTCCGTCCTACTACCACCTGGCGGCCAAAGGGCGGCGCCTGCTCCGCTTTCTCGACCCCGACGACGAGGCGCGGATCGCGAGCCTCGAAGCGGCGCTCGGCGACCGGCCACTCGCCCTAGGGACCCAGCTGGTCGCCCTTGGCCGGGTGATCGAAGAGGAAACCGGCGAGCCGTTCGTGTGGCGTCCGATGATCATGATCCTGCCGACCGTCGAGTCGCTCGCGGCCCGCTTCGAGGATCCCGAGTACGAACGGCGGGCGGCGGTGCGGCGGGCGTACCGAGTGCTGCCCGGATCGAGGGCAGACACGTAGGTCTGCCCCTACGTTTGGTGGCGGACAGGGTAGGGGCGCACCTGCGTGTGCGCCTAAGGTCGTGCGGCGGCTATTTACCCATCCGTTCGAGCGCATCGGCCGCGGCGCGCTGCTCGGCGGCTTTCTTGCTCGAACCTTCGCCTCGGCCGGCAAACTCTCCGGCCAGCCAGCATTCGACCATATAGATCTTGTCGTGATCCGGCCCCTTTTGGCCCACCTGCCGGTACTCGGGCAGCTCGCCGTCGTTCGCCTGCGAGACTTCCTGCAGGCGGGTCTTGGCGTCCACCGAAAGGAGGGGGGCACCGGTGGTCGAGGCGGTTTCGAGCATGGTCTCGATCGCCCCGCGCGCCGCATCCAAACCGCCGTCGATATAGATTGCGCCGAACACCGCTTCGAGCGAATTGGCGAGCAAAGACGCCTTGGTCCGCCCGCCGGAACGCTCCTCGCCCACCCCCAACTCGAGCTCGGGACCGAGCACCAGCCGCTCGGCGTGCGGCGCCAGGGTCGAGCGGCTGACCAGTTGGGCTTTGAGCTTGGAGAGCTGCCCTTCGGCCAAGCTCGGGTTCCGCTCATAGAGCCAGGCCGCCGTCACCAGGCCGAGCACGGCATCGCCCAGAAACTCCAGGCGTTCGTAGTGGCGTTCGACCCCCAGCTCGTTCGCAGCCGAGCGATGGGTCAACGCGAGTTTCAGCAGCTCCGGCTTCTTGAACCGGTAATCGAGGCGCTCTTCGAGCGGAAGGGGGGATCGGCGACCGAACATGATCTGCTGATGCTACCAGGATGGAGGCCCCGAGCTTAACCGACCTGGACCAATGACCTATACTTTCCCCAAGGAGGTACCCTGATGAAAAGAAACACCGCGAATTCTAAGCCGGATTCCGATGCGCTTCCTCCGGTGGTCGCCCGCTTGAAGGGAATCGCTGAAGGGGCAGATATCGAGGACTATCACCGATACCTCGAAGAGAGGTACGGCCGACCGCGCCCCGATGGCGCGGCCAAGCCGGCCTGACCCTTACCGCCGCCCGAATCTCCGTTCGAGATCGGCGTCGGTCATTTGGAGGACGATCGGGCGGCCGTGGGGGCAGGCGTAGGGGTTTTCGGCGGCGAACAGCTCGGCGACCAGGACTTCCATTTCGAGCGGGGCGAGCGGGTGGTGCATCTTGATCGCCGATTTGCACGACTGGGTCGCCGCGAGCGCGTCGAGGATTTGGCGACTCAAGATCTCGGCCCCCTCGGCGCCTTCGAGGTCGCCACCGCCGATCGCCGACGAGGCGAGCGCGCGCAGCAGCTTTTCTCCTTCATCGGCCGAGAGAACCGCGGGGAGCGACGTGAGCCCCACCTCCGAGCCCGACAGCTCGACCAGGCAAAAGCCGGCTTTTTCGAGCGCGGGAGCGATCTCCAGCAGGCGCAGCCTTTCTGCGGCCGACAGTTCGAGGAGGATCGGGTGGACCAGCCGCTGCGCGGCCCGGCTGGTCGCCGCGAGCGAGCGGCGGAGGCGCTCGAACAGGATGCGCTCGTGCGCGACGTGTTGGTCGATCAGGTAGAGCCCGTCCGGCCCTTCGAGCAGGATCAGCGTCCCCTTGTATTGGCCGAGCAGGCGGAACGGTCGGCGTTCGCCGCTCCGCCCCGAGAGCGGCACCGCGGCGCGCTCCGCGATCGGCGCATAGGCGGCGGTCGCCAAGCGCGACTCGTCCGGGTTCAGTGGGGTTCTAGAATCTGACGGGTTCGGCGGAGAGGGGGTCCAGAGTTCGGACGTGCGCGGCCGCTCGGCGATCTCGGAGGCGCCGCGCCAACTCTCGGGCCCCGGTTCGAAAGGCTTTCTTCCGCCGAGCCCCTGCCAGGAGAACGCGCCGAGCGGCGCGGCAGGGGACGAGGTCGAGAGGTCGCGCAGAGGGGCCGCCTCCTCGCCGCGCGCCCGCTCCAGCCCGCGGCGGAGCGACCGCTCGACCCGGCCGAGGAACCCGGGATCGCGGAAGCGCACTTCGGCCTTCTGCGGATGGACGTTCACGTCCACTTCGGTCGGCGGCACGTCGAGAAACAGAAACAGGGCCGGAAAGTCGTCGCTCCGCCACTCCTCGCGCACCGCGCGGTAGAAGGTGGCGAGGATCGCCCGGTCGCGCAGCAGGCGCCGGTTGACGAAGGTGAAATGGCGGCGCCCCCGGGCCGTGGTGGGCGCCCCGATGAGACCCGAGATCACCTCGCCGTCACGACCGTTCAAAGTATCGCTGAGCGGGACGAGCGGGATCTCGGCCAGCTGGCGGGCGAACGGCTCGCCGAAGATCTGGCCGATCCGCCGCACCGCCCCGGCCATCCCCGAAGCGGGATCTTCCCCCTCGGCCCCCTCAGTCACCAGCGCATCGAGCAGCGGGCGGCCGTCATGGAGAACGGTGAACCGGACCTCCGGCCGCGCGAGGGCATACCCCTGCACGCACTCCAGCGCGCGTCGCAGCTCGGTGTCCGAGCTCTTCAAGAATTTTCGCCGGGCCGGCACGTTCCAGAACAGGGAACGAACCGTGATCGTCGTGCCGCGGGTGCGCGCGAACGGCTCCGCCGCGGCGACCCGCCCCCCTTCGATCGCGACCCGCGTCCCCTCGCCCGGCCGCTCGGCCGTGGTCAGCTCGAGGCGCGAGACGGCGCCGATCGTCGCCAGCGCTTCGCCCCGGAAGCCGAGGGTCGCCACCTGCTCCAGATCCTCGAAGCTGCCGATCTTGCTCGTCGCGTGGCGATCGAAGGCGAGCAGCGCATCGTCGCGGTCCATGCCGCAGCCGTCGTCCGCGACGGTGATGCGCTGCTTGCCCCCCGCTTCGAGCTCCACCCGCACTTCTCTGGCCCCCGCGTCGAGCGCGTTTTCGACCAGCTCTTTGACCACCGAGGCGGGGCGCTCGACCACCTCGCCCGCGGCGATCTGTGAAATCAGCGTGTCAGACAGGTGGTGGATTCGGGCCATCGCCCGGCAATTCTCGCACGGCCGACTGGTTCCTGCGGTCTTTGACCAACGAGGCGACGATCGAGATCGTAATCACGCTCGCGATCACCCCGAGCGAGATCGGCGTGGGGATTTTCCACAGATCGACCAGGGTCATCTTGATCCCGACGAACACCAGCACGACCGCCAGGCCGAGCTTCAGATACGAGAACTTCCCCATCACGCCGGCGAGCACGAAGTAGAGCGAGCGCAGCCCGAGGATCGCGAAGATGTTCGAGGTGTAGACCAGGAACGGGTCGCGGGTCACCGCGAAGATCGCGGGGATCGAATCGACCGCGAAGATCAGGTCGGTGCTCTCGACCATGAGCAGGACCATAAACAACGGTGTCGCGAACCGCCTCCCCCCTTCGCGGACGAAGAACTTATCCTCGCGATAATCGGTGGTCACCGGCATCAAGCGGCGAGCCAGGCGAAGCAGCGGATTCTTCTCGGGATGGATCTCTTCGTTGCCGAAGAACGCCATCTTGAAACCGGTGAAGATCAGGAAGGCGCCGAAGACGTAGATGATCCAGTGGAACCGCTCGATCAGCGCCGCCCCCGCGAAGATGAAGATCGCACGCATGACCAGCGCGCCGAGGATGCCCCAGAACAGCACCCGGTGCTGGTATTTGTCGGGCACCCGGAAGTAGGTGAAAATTAGCGCGATGACAAAGATGTTGTCGATCGAAAGCGACTTCTCGATCAGATAGCCGGTGAAGAATTCGAGCCCGGCCTGCCCCCCTCGCGCCTGCCAGATCCAGACATTGAACAGCATCGCCAGGGCGATCCAGACGCCGCTCCAGATCGTGCACCACTGCCAACGGCACCGCAAAATCCCGCGGCAACTCCGCCACCAGCCGGCTCTAGGCGGCAAGCCCGCCCCATGAGGCCCCAACAACA
>JANNIH010000010.1:0-48056 GCA_031404815.1 Holophagales bacterium
AGAAAATCAGTCGCGATTTCAAGCGAAGGAGGTCCCGATGGCAGAAAAATCGTACGCGGCTCGGTTGGATCGGTGGCAGAGTACGGTCCAGAACATTCAAGACGTGATTCACCAGCTTCCCGGTGTCGACGCGACCTTCGAGCTCGCCCGGCAGAAGGTGGCGGAGCTGCGGGAGACCCAGGCCGACCTCCAGAGGCTCGAAGGGTTGCGAAAGGAGGTGGTGGTCCGCCGCCGCCACCTCGACCGGGAAGCCGAGCAGGCGATCCGCCGCCTCTCGGCCCTCGCCCGCGCCCACATGGGCTTCGCCAATCCACAGCTAGAGACCTTCGGCGTCCGCTCCGAAGATCGCGGCCGCCGCGCCCGGCGCGCCAAGGAGCCGGCCAAACCCGAGGCGGCGACTCCGAAGGGTTGAAAGCCCGGCGCGCTGGGCGTCAACCTCCGATAGAATCGTCGCAACCTGTCGCCCGAGGATCGATTCTCCGTAAGTTGGATGGCTCAACGGCCGAGCCGAGGATAACGAGTGCCCAAGAGCATCCTGATCCCCCTGTTCATGTTTCTTTCCAGCTGCTTGATGGCGCTCGCTTGGCTCGGACACCTACGCTATCGCGACAGCATCGGCTTCTGGACCGCCCTCGGCGCGAGTTGGCTTCTGGTTTTGCCCGAGTACATGCTCAACGTGTTCGCCACCCGGTACGGCTATGGCACCTACAGCGGCGCACAGATGGCCAGCTTTCACCTGGCATTCGGCGTCGTCTGCGTTGCGCTCGTGTCACGCTTCGTATTGGACGAGAAGCTTGGCCTCTCGCAGATGGTCGGATTTTTGCTCTTGGGGGTTGCCATGGTCCTGATCACCTACCGGTCCTGATGGATCGGCTCGCCCTCAAGGAGCGCCGCAGGCCAAGTCAGATCCGCGCGGCGTCGACAACGTACTGGCCGCCGAACGGAAGCGAAGCCAACAGCCGCTCCAGCCGCCGCCAGAGGGCGCCGCGCCAGGGAAAGAAGTGAATGTAGCGGGACTTGAGTTCGCCGAGGCCGGCCGCGGCGAGCCGTCGCTTCGTTTCGGTCAGCGAAAGCAGTACGGCATCGCGATCGAACTCGCAGCGATTGACCACGAGGCGGGTCAGAGGGTTCCACGGGTTGTGCTCGCAGATCGTCAGGATGCCTCCGCGCCGAGTCACCCGCGTCGCCTCGGCCAAGAATGCGGCGCGCTGGTCGGGTGGCACATGGTGAAGGACAGAGACCGCGATCACCAGGTGGAAGCTCTCGTCCGCGAACGGAAGATGGCGGCCGTCGGCGGCGATCCCTCGGCCTCCTGGCGCCGCGGCCAGGCTGGCGATCGAGGGGTCGATGCCCCAAAGGTGCCTCAACAGGGGGCGCAGCTTTTGTTGTAGCAACCCGACGCCGCAGCCGATCTCGAGCACCCGCACTTCGGAGGCCGGGGAGGCCGGCAGCCGACCTTTCGCTTCCAGAATGTGCCGAATCTTGGCCTCGAAGAAGAAGTCATGTTCGAGGCCGGCGACCGCGAGAGCCCGGTTGACCTCGCCTGAGTAGTCCGCGCTGTACTCGTCGAAATTCAAGGCGAGTTCCCCTTCTCGAGGCCAAGGAGAGCGTTCAGCCCCTCTTCCAAAGGCCGGCCCCGGAAGCCGAGTCGGCGGAATGCACCCTCGATATCGTGACCCTTAGGGCTCAACAAGCGTGCCACCTGATCGACGTAGATCGGCGGCTTCTCCAAGGAAAGGAGCGCCAGCGCCCGGGCGGCGAGATCGAGCAGGCCGGCCGGCACACGGACGAGCGGCGGGCGCGTCTTCCAATAGGTCGCCAGGCGACCGACCAGCTCCCGCTGCGTCATCTCTTCCGGGCCTGCGAGATCGAGCACTGCACCGGAAGCCGGCGCGAGGACCGCGCGGCAGATGCCATCGACCACGTCGTCGAGATAGATCGGCGCCAGGAGCGCGCCGCCGTCGCCGACGATCGGAATCCAACGCCCGGAGCGACAGCGCTCGATCAGCACCGAGATCCCTTCGCCTCCTGCGCCATAGACCTCGGCGGGCCGCAGAATGGTCCAGGCCAAACCCGATGCCTGGACGATCTCTTCGGCGCGAAGCTTCGAGCGGCTGTAAGCGCCGCCTTCGGTGGAAATCGCGCGAGTGCTCACGAATGTGAAACGGGCGACGCCGGAGCGCCGGGCTTCCGCGATCAGATTCCGCGTGCCGACGGTGTTCACCTCCTCGTATCGAGCGGCGCGGTTCGAGTGGGTGACGGCCGCCAGGTGGAGAATCTGGTCGCTGTCCTTGCACACATCGACGGGAGATTCCGGCTGGGTGAGGTCGGCGCGGATGGCCTCCCAACCGGCAGGCAGCTGAGCCGAGGGGTTGCGCTCTAGCACCGTTCCGGTCAGGCCCCGCCGGTGCAGTTGGGCGAGCAAAGGTCGGCCCAGTTTGCCAGGGCCGGTCACCAGCACTCTCATCGCCCGCCTCGCGGTTGGCGCTCGCGGAGTCGGTAGCGCAAAAGATTGCGCAGGAATTGGGCGACGGCCGACCAGGTGACGAAAGAGCGCCGACCGGTGAGACCGAGAAATGAGGTTTCCACCTCGCCGATCCGAAACCCGAGTCGGCGGGCCTGAATCATGATCTCGGCGTCGATGAACCAATCGTCCGATTGCAAGGTCAACCGCTCGTAGGCCGAACGAGTCAGAATCTTCGGTTTGGCGTTGATGTCGCGCGCGGTAAGTCCGGGAAATAGAACGTGGAAGAGGCCGTTAAAAACCACCGACAAGAGCTTGCGTGTCGCGCCATCCCCACGGCGCGTACGATAGGTTTTTGTCAGGTCGAGCCCCTGGTCGATCAGCAACCGGTAAACCCGCACGAGATCCTCGATCAGGACCTGGCCGTCGCCGTCGATGATCGCCAGGCTCGCCCCCGTAGCGAGAGCCAAACCGGTGCGCAGGTCCCAACCCATCATTCCGTGCTTGGCGACCGCCGAGCAGACGATGCGGGAATCGCCCTCCGCCAGCTGCCGCACGATCTCGGGTGTCGGATCGTCGCTGCCGGAGAGGAAGTTTCCGACCAGCACGAGCTGGTAGTTTTCGATGCCCGCGTCGAGCAGGGCCGTGCGGATTCGCTCCGCCTGGGTGCGTGCTTCGCTGCCCGATTGGTAACAGAGCACGACGACGGAAAGATCAGGAATCATGGGCAGGCCCGTAGACTCCCCGGTCGTTCGCGCTTGGCGTCAACCGTCCGCTCATTGCAGAAGTAGGGCGCGCTGGCGCGCGGTGAGGGGGCGGATCGCGATGCGCTTTTCGGGCCGATAACGGGTCGCGATGCCCTCGATGTTCGCGAGCAACGGATCGCTCTCCGGGTTGGTAAGCAACCGATAGACTCCTTCCTCCCCGTCAAAGTCCATGATCACCAGTTTCTCGTAAGGGAATTGGGCGGCGCGGCATGAGCCCGCTGCGAAGCAGTCCGCGTCTCCTTCATGCCAGCATTCGAGTGTCTCCGGCTCGGCCCGGCATCCGCTTCCACGCCGGGCGGAGAGGCCCAGAACGTGAATCGACGGATCGTCATAGAGCAGGGCCAGCCAGCTTTGCGCGAGATATTCGGCTTCGGTCGCGAAATAGTAAGGGTGTCCGGGCCCTGAGCGTAGGATGACGGAGGTTCCGGGTTGTAGGGCCGGTGCATTGGTGACGATCGATCGAAGCTCTCTGCCGTGGGATCGCCAGGTGGAAACCCAAAGATCTTGGCGTTCCATACCGCCCCAGATGCCGAGACTGACGAAGCAGGTCGGTACGAGCAGGAAGGCGATGCGGAAGCGAGGCCACCTCTGCATCGCCCAGCCCACACAGATAGCGATCGCGAGCGATGCCCAGATGCGCGAGAGGATGTGTGTTCGATAGTGGAATTCGGCCATCTGAAGGCCGGCGTACGCCGCATTCGCAATCAACGCCGTCACAGCAAAGATGGCGGCGAGCGAAAGACACCGGGTGGTGGCCCGCGACGGGATCTGGTCGTTGGATTTGCGAGCCTGAACGACGAACCAAGCCGCCCCGACTCCTGCGGCGAGTCCCATCGCCCACGGCGGAATCGCCGCAGGCGGCCTGAGGTGCCAGACGGGTCGGGCGAAAGCCCAGCGCCAGGGTTCGAAGTTCTCGACCCAGAGGTGGACGGTTCGCGCCAGACGCTCGGTAAGGGGGATCGGCTGCATCGCCACCGCCGCGTACCCGACCTTCATGTGAAGAAACTGCCACTCGATCCAGGCGGCGGGTCCGAGCGTAACGCTCCACGCGAGGGCAAAAAGCAAGAGGCGGCGCCAGGCCGAGATGCCGCCTCGCCAGAGTAAAAGGAGCCCCACGAAAGGCAAGGCGGGAAACGCGACATCCAGGGTCCAAATGCTGATCGCGATGGCACCGCAGGAGAGCGCGAGCCAGCCGGCCTTCCCGCCTTTAAGGTAGCGCAGGCCGCAGCCGATCGCGAGCAGGAGCGCGAGCGCGGCGATGTTGTAGCCGAGCGCGGTGAGGTTGTTGGTCAGGTAGTCGCTGGTCGCGGTAAGCGTCAGGCAGATCGCGAAGTACCGCACGAGCTGCCGCCCGGGCAGCAGCAGGCGGGTCATCCAACCGGCGGCGAGAGCCTGACCGAGCCAGGTCAGTCCGAAGAGCAGGTGCAAGGTCCAAACCGGCTGCGGTGTCGCGAGCGCCAGGCGGAACGGCAAAGTGTACAAGCGCCGCAGGGGAGTCACGACCGGTGTAAACGCGGCGAGCCAGCCCTGACCTTCCAAATTACGCGCCAGGCGAAGGAGCTGCGTGTCGTCCTGCCACAGGCCACGCAGCGGAACCGTCAGCCCCCAAACCAGCAGGAGCAAGGCGAGATACAGCGAGGCGTCGGTGTTCAGCCCGGCCACGAGCCGACGCATTGGCGAAGAGGTCCGCGTCGGCTGCGGAATTACGGATCGGTTTTCCATGGCGGTGAGCGGCGAAGCAAAGCCACCGCGATGGTAGCAGCGAACCGGTGGCGGCTACGAAGGCGGCACGGTCGCAGGATCTGCAGGTTCGGTGGGTTGCGCAGGGCGACGGGCGCTCCGCTCTAATACCATCACCCTTTCGCTTCGTCGTCTCCTTTGGACAGCGACCGCGCGTTTGGCGCAGCTCGCACAACGAAAGGAGCGGTACATGTCTTTCTCGTTTGGAAGAGGTTTGGTTCTCGGCGTGTCTTTGTGGGGCGCGGTGTCGATGTTCGACCCGTCCATGGCGGCGGCGAAGGCGCCGACCCGAGATCTCGATCGCGATGGCGTGGCGGATCGCCTCGACCTCTGTCAGGGCACCCTTGGCGGGGCCAAGATCGTCTCGCAGGGGTGTTCGGCGCTCGACGTGGCGCTGTCGTCGGAGGCGCTGGTCGACTTCTCTCTCGGTGAACTGGGAGTGCAGAAAAGGGCATTGTCCAAGGATCTCGCAATGGCCTCTGCGGTCGACCGCTTGGAAGGGGTCGCTGCCGAGCTTAGGCGGGCCGGCACGTCGATGCGGAGCGGTGACGTCTGCGGCGCGGCGGGTCTGGCGGAAGCTTCGTTGGGTGAGCTTGCGGCGGCTCGTGAGGAGATTCAGGCCATAGCTCATGGGAACGCGCTCGTCGCCTCGTGGAGTGCCGAGAAGAACGGGGGAGAGGCCTCGCTCGCGGCGTCTCTTCTGCCGAGCCTGGTCGCCCAGCCGGCGTTCGATCGCGCCGCGCAGTTGGCGCCGCTCTATCGCGCGGCTTGCTCGGAAGTCGTGGGTAAGTTCCGAGCGCACGGCGTGGTCTCCGAAGTGCGAGACGACCTCCGCATGTTCCGCATCGGCAAAGGGGAGCGGATCGGTCTCGCCGAGGGGTACTACCGCACGGGACCGATCGAGCGCATCGAGATCGAAGCGCGTGGGATCGAGTTCGCGGACGGCTCGCGCCTGGCGACCTGGGTCAAGGTGCCCGAGCCGCAGGTCGAACTGATCAAGACCCAGCAGTGCTTGAATCTGCGGGTTGCGCCGTTCTGGGCATTTCCTCCCTACGGTACGGGACCGTGGCCGAGCTTCCCCATCGAAGGGTATCAGAACTCCTTCGGCGTCGCCGATCTGGAGCGCAACCAGCGTTTCGCCGCGGTGGACCTCCTCTGCCCGACATCGAGCGGGCTCTCAACCTACAGCTACTCGATGCAGATCGTGGTCACCCAAGGGGCGAACACTTGGACCATCGCGAGTGATCTCAAAAAGACCAGCCCACCGGTCGGTCTCCCCTCGGGTTTCCTGGACAACACGCAGGGCCAGGTGGCAGCGACCGTGTTCCGGACTTCCTGCTTCAGTACGTTGTGCTCGACCACCACCCTCGGGACGCATACGGTCGGAATCTTTGTGCGTCCATACGGCACTTATGCGACGGCGGTGTATGACAAGACGGTGTTCGATGTCGCGGGAGATTTTTCGGTCAACGATCACGAACCTGCCTCGGTCACAGGGTTCAATCTCTCGGTCATCGGAGCGTCGAACAACCCGTCCTTTCAGGGGCGCGGCTACCGCTGGGAGAATGTCAACGATGCGGACTCTTGGGTGAGCATCCGCTATACCAACCAGCCGTTCGCGATCTATGACTGGGATGAGTTGCATGACGACGAGATGTACGACGACGAGGCCTACGGATTTGGCAAGATCACCGAGTTCAACAGCACGGGTGTCGATCACCCCGCGGGGATCGTCTGGCCGTGGGTTCGCGGTACGCGCAACGGTTTCCAGTTCGCCTATGGCGCCAAGCTGCCGATCTTGGCCCGCGATCGGATCACGAACTGCGCGGGCTCGCTCGACAGCTTCTACCAGCAGCCATTCCACGGCTCCAACGTGGGCGTCATTTCGGTGACCAAGGGAAACTTCGACGACGCGGGCGCCGCGCACGGGGGCTCCGCCAGTTTCGCCCTCGACTTCCAGGGACCTTCGGGTTGGGACATTTACCCCGCGCGGGGTGGCAATGTGTTCGCATTGGACGATAGCCACTCCGCCAATTTGACCGAGCCCACCACGGGGGGCAACTACCTCGTGGTTCAACATCCCGATGGGACGTTCGGTCTCTATTGGAACATCGCGCAAAACAGCTTGTCCGCAAGCCTCGGTCTGGGGACTCGCCTTTTTCTCGATTCCTCAATCGCCAAGTTCGGAGCGGGCAAGCTCCACTTCGAAGCGGGCAACAAGTGCCACCCTACCGTGTGCTCCTCGACCTCCGGGTACAACTCGGCGAAGGCGCTCTACCATGCCTACACGGAGACCTTCAGCTTTCCGTATTGGGTAAGCACGGAGCGAACCTGCTATCTGCCAAGGACAGGGGATAAGTTCTAGAGCGAGCTCCCGTGCTTCCGAGGGCGAGCCGCTGCGGCGGGTCGCCCTCGGGCGACCGCAAGGTTCTCCAAGATCGGTGCGCGCCCCTCAACCTCCGATAGAATCGTCGCAACCTGTCGCCCGAGGATCGATTCTCCGTAAGTTGGATGGCTCCGGTTCTCCGCCAGACCCTCGCGGCGAAAATAAGATCGAAGGAACCCGCCCGAGAAACCTAGGGCTCGACGAAGCGTCCACGCCAAAGCTCGGAGAGGCCGTCTACCCAATCCTGCAGTACCACGAGCCGTTCCAGGGGGGCCAGGCTGAGCATCCAGCGGATCAACGTCAGATCGACGCCATCGGCGGACTCCGATAGTTCCTCGGAGTGAGCCGCGGGGAGCGGCGTCAGCTGAGTTGGCGAGGCCAGGATCATCCTCGGAGTGTAGCAGGCATCCCGAACCGCTCAATCGCCGCATGATCTGGTTGTAAGCCCGGAGTTCTTGAGTCCGTCGCTCGTCGGGGAGATTCGCTTCGCCGGTCCTCGGAGCGGCCAATGTACGACGGGCGAGATTTTGCTGGTATCTCAGGTTCCTGTCGGTCGTTAGGAACACTTCGAACCCGCTTGCCTCGGCTCGAGAGAGCAGCTCCCCATTTTGCAGAGTGCTCCATCCCATCTCGAAGACCGTGACGACTCTATGATGGGAAATATGGCTCCGGAGAGGGACCGGAACGCCTTGATCGAAGAGGACCCTCACGCGACGCGCAGGCTGCGGGCGGCGTGTTCGAGTACCGATTCCGCCTGGTCCTTACCGACGCCGGGGAACCATTCGAGGAACTCTTCCAGCCGGGCTCCGGATTCGAGGTTTTCGAACAGCGTCGCAACGGGGACCCTGGTGCCGCGGAAAACCCAGGCGCCACTCACCCTGTCGGGAGAACGTGTCACTTCCGGGCAGTCGGTCCAGTCGAGCATGGGCGTAGGGTAGCAAGAGACTGGTTCATCGGCAATGGTCGCCAGGTAGGCACCAGGGCAGGCGCATTGCGCTGAACAACGGTGACGCCCGGGTACGCCGCCATGAACGAACCGGGTTCGGCGCTTGGTCTATGTCCTGTCATCGTTGAACCGAAGTGTCGGAACGCGGAACCGCGTACGTGCGGGACTACCGCATACGGTTCCCCAGGAGCCTATGGGGTCCGGAACCCCAACCTTCGCACCTGTTCCAGGTTCCACCCGGCACTGGTATCCTTCCTCGGCGAGCTGAGCGGTCGCATGCGAACGAGGAATGAGGCGGTCTTGGGAGTTGCAAATGACAAGAGTCGAAGCCATCGAAAATGAGATCCAGATGCTCACCCGGGAGGAGTTCGTAGAGCTGCGAGACTGGTTGCTCGAAGAGAACTGGGCCGGATGGGACCGGCAGATCGAAGAAGACGCGGCAGCCGGGCGGCTCGAGAAGCTCGATCGGCTCTTTGAAACGGCCTTGGCCGACCATCAGGCAGGCAAGAGCCAGGAATTTTGAGGCACTTCACGAGCCCGGCGTTTTGGAAGCTCTTCGCGAGCCTTCCCGCAGAGATTCAGCGTCTTGCCCGCGAGAACTACCAGTTGCTCCAAGACAACCCACGACATTCATCGCTCAGGTTCAAGAGGGTCGGACCTTATTGGTCGGTTCGGGTTGGTCGAAGCTACCGCGCTCTAGGCAAGGATGTCGCCGACGGCATTCTCTGGGGCTGGATTGGATCTCACGACCAATACTCAAAGCTCCTGAAGTGGCGGTAGAGTCCCCGCCACTAGACTTGCCTCCATCTTTTGCGGGTTCGGGCCGCTGCCGAGATCTTCAGCCCGATTGACCGGATGGCGGGACAAGGTCTTCTCTCGCCGTTATTAGGCCATCCCGGTGAGCGATGAGGAGGAAGCCCAGGTGGGGCACTTAGTCTACATCCTGTCTCATGGCTGCCTGGTCGCCCAACCTCAAGATTGGCCGGGGGTTCACGGCGTCACCTTGCTCCTCGCCGGCCAGCCGATCGAGGGAACCTGGCTCGATCGCGCCAACAGAGGGCGACGAAATGCGCGCTGCTTGACGGGAATACAGCAATACGGTTTACTTCCTGCATGAAAGCCACGATCGAGATTCCCGACGACCTCTACCGGCAGGTCAAGGCCAAGAGCGCTTTGGAAGGACGCGCCGTGCGAGAGGTGACGGAGGCGTTGTTCCGGCGTTACCTGGATCCCAGCGAAACGGAGGCACCTGAGGCTTCCGGGCAAAAGGGGCCGGAGAAGGAAGCGCAGCTGTTCGGCGGCGAGCCGCCCCCTGCTTGGTTCGGTATCTTCAAGAAGTACGCAGACCGGGTGGCCGACCATGACATGGAGTCGATCCGTCGGAGCATTGCGGCAGGGATCGTCAAGGAGCGCAATCTTTGATTGTAGGGCTCGACACGTCGGTCATCGTGCGCCTGCTTTCGGGGGCTCCGGCGGAGCTTGCAGCGACGGCCCTGCGCTACCTTCTGGATCGCCGACGCGCGGGAGATCGGGTTTTGGTGTCGGACATGGTTCTGGCCGAGGCCTACTACGCGCTGCAGCACCACTATGGGATTTCGAAGCGAGAAGCCCTGGCAGCCTTCCGAGAGTTCCGGACCACTTCGGTCGTCGAAGCCTCAGCAGAGATGATGGAAGTTCTGGCCACCCCCGGCCTCGAATCGGCGAAGCCCGGCTTCATCGATCGCGTCATTTACCACAACTACCTCCGCTCTGGCGTGGAGCGAATGGCAACCTTCGAGAAGGCCGGTGCGAAAATGCCTGATGTCGTTGTCTTGGGCGGCGGCTGACGAACTCTACCCCTTCGTTGCCAAGTACGACCCAACTCCTCCGCGAAGCGCCGCCGGTCCCTGTCAACGCCGCTTAGAGCGGGTAAAGCCACTCCTCGCCGCAGACATCGGTGACGCGACTCACCTGAAACCTATAGCCGTTCCAGAAGTCCTCGGCCGAAGTTGGCGCAGATCCGAACATCACGGAGAGGCTTTTCTGTCTCTGGCTCGTGGCGCCCGGGGCTGCCTTGCGCCAACGGTATTCAACCTCTGAAACCGACAAGCGGTTGACCAGCGCGCCGATGATCTGCGGGAAGATCATGATGCGCCCGCGAAGACTTTCGAGATCGATGAACGTGGGCGCCTGAAGCAGTGCTCGGATCATTCTGACGTCGCCCGTGAGAACCAACAACGATTGGTCTTCCAACGCCCGGGCCAGGATGTACGCCTCGCCTTCGTCGATTCCTTCTCTGGAGTTGAGTGCACCGAGGGTGGCGATGTCTTGAGGGGGCGGAAGGATCGGCAATCTGCTCGCCGTGTCGGCCGATGCCGCCCGATCCATCCTTGGCCAACGCTCGCCGACCCGGGCCACCCGACTACTCGAGCAGACCGGTTGCTTTGGTAAAGAATTGCCGATCGGTGTCGGCAAGTTCGTCGAGGTCGATCCGCTCCGCCATCGCCGCGCGAACCGCCTCAGAGCCGCCTTCGGCGACACCCAGCACATTCAACGCGCTTTGGGCTGTGCCCCACGCGCTCATGTTGAAGCCATAGCTCGTCACGATGCTTCCGGGATAGATGCGATGCATGGTGCCGGTGGCCCGGGCCGATGAGGCCAGAGCCTCGCCGGTCAGGTGGCTGGCGGCCTTGAACCCTTCACGATTCTTCTTGCCGTAGACCAGGTCCTTGGCGAAGAGATTCGCTTCTCGCTCCTCGACTTGCTCCGAACTGAAATCGATCTTGACATCGAGGGCGGCACCGGAATGCAGATGCCCGAGAGCGACATGCCCCATCTCGTGAGCGAGATGCCAAATCAAAAAGGCCGGGCTCTTTCTTGCGCTCGCCAGGGCGATACAGGGGCGACCGCCGACAAAAAACGCCATGCCGTCGACTCGTTTCGCTCCCTTCGGCAGAGAATCCAGTTGCACGACCGGCACCCCGAAATCCCAGGAGTAGCGAAGCAGGTCGCCAAGGGTTACGTTCTGTGCCTGCGCCAGGATTCGCTCTCGCAGGTCGTTCGGGTCGCACCCTTCGAGCCGGGAGGTCGGAAGATTCTTGGCGCACGACAACAACAGCTCAAAAACCCTCCGCGCGATCGTAACGGCGGGCAACAGGCTCGAGTGATCCGTGTCCTGCCGGCGCTTGAAGCGGACTTCATGCGCACCCTCCAGATTCAGAGGTGCGCTCGGCTCGACCAACTCGGCCAGGGAGATCTTGAGCGTGCGAGAAATCGCCAGCTCCGCAAGGCGCCGATTGCCGGGGTCGTGAGCGAGATCATCCTCCCACCAATCCGGCAGGATGCGCTCCTTGACGTAGGCTCGCGGGAACCCCACCTCACCCAATCGGGAGTAGAGATCCTGCATCGGCGAAGAACGGGCCACAAGGCACCTCCGGCAAGGGCGGAAGATCTCCGCATGAAAAGTTTACCACGCGAGGTTTCTACCCCTCCCCGCCCCGCCGAGTACACTCTCCCTCATGAACGCGCGCCCCATGCTCCGTTCCTCTTCTCGTTGGGCTGTTCTTGCCGCCCTTCTGATCTCTTCCGTGCTGGTCGCCTGCGGCGGCTGCGCCGAGCATGCGGTTCCGCATCGCAAGCCGGCTCAGGTGTTTACCGGGTCGGAGTGGCTGGAGCGGGAGAGCCGGGAGGCGGAGGAGCGGCCGGACGAGTTGCTGGAGATGTTGGGGCTCGAAGCGGGCGATCGGGTGGCGGATGTGGGGTGCGGAACCGGGTACTTCGCGCGGCGAATGGCGGGGCGGGTGTTGCCGGGGGGGACCATCTACGCGGAAGACATTCAGCCGCAGATGCTCGAACGGGTGCGGCAGCGGGCGGCGGAGGATGGGATCGTGAACATCGAGACGATCCTGGGGACCGAGACCGATCCAAAGCTGCCGGCCGGCGGGATCGACCTGATTCTGCTGGTCGACGTCTACCATGAGTTCCAGAAACCGAAGGAGATGCTGGCCCACCTGGGGCGGGCGCTTGCGCCCGGCGGGCGGGTCGCCCTGGTCGAGTATCGGCTGGAGGGGAACACCGCCCTCCACATCCACCGCGACCACCGGATGTCGGTCGAACAGGTCCTCGCCGAGTGGGTCCCGGCGGGTTTCGAGCTGGTCGAACGGATCGAGAGCCTGCCGACCCAACATCTGTTCATTTTCCGCTAGGGTGCTGCGGCCGGCGGTGCGTACCGGTCGCGAATCATCTCGGCCAAGATCGAGATGGCGATCTCGGCGGGCGAGTCGCCGCCGATCGGGAGGCCGATCGGTGCCCGCAGGGCCACTCGGGAAAGATCGCCGCCGCGCGCCAAAACCTCGGCGCGGACGCGCTCGATCTTCCGTCGGCTGCCCATCAGCCCGAGGTAGCGGAGGTGGGGGGGCGCCGCCTCAAGGACGGCGGCGAGCGCCGCGGTATCGGTCTCCCAGCAGCGTGACACGATCGCGACGAACAGGTCACGCCGCGCGAAGGGCGCCAGAAAGTCGCCGAGATCGTCGCGCTCGATCGCGAGAATCGCGGCTCCGGCCGGGAACAGCTCGGGGCGGCGAAACTCTTCGCGGTCGTCGGCGATCGCGAGATCGAATCCGGCGAGCGCCGCCGCGCGGGCGAGCGCTTGGCCGACCGGTCCGCCGCCACAGATCACCAGCAACGGCGCCGCGCGAAGCACCTCCAGGAAGACCTCGGCCATACCGCCGCAAACCATGCCGGTCGGCTCGCCCTTGATGGCTTCCTCCGTGAAGTAATACCGCTTGATCTCGGAGTCGGCGCCGTTCGCGAGCTTCGCTCCAGCGTCGGCCTGAACCAGCGCTTCGAAGGCGCCCCCACCGAGATTGCCGATCGAGGTTCGATCCGGGAGGACGAGCAGCTTCCAACCGATCTTGCCGGGGGTCGAGCCCTCGGCGCGGACGATCTGGCAGAGCGCGAGTCGGCCCCAACCTTTGAGCGACCGCTCGGCCTCGGCCAGGACGTCTTCGATCCGCGCGATCACCATCGGCCGATTCTAAGCCTCGTCGGTCAACCGGAGTCTCCGTTTGATCCGAAACCAGGTATTACGGAGGCGCCAGAAGCGGCTCGCCTCGATCGCCGCGATGCGGGCTCGGAGCTCGCGCTCGGTCGTTTCGGCCTGCACACGCTCTGCAGCTCGCTCTTCGGCGATCCGTCCCCTCTCGCTCTCTTCCAGTCGCGCAGAGAGCCAGGCGTCGAACCGCGCGGCCGCGAGCAGGGCGGATTCGCAGGGAACCGCGAGCAGCGTGCTCGCTCGGCCGTGCGCGTCGATCACCCGGACTTCGATCCGGGTCGCCGTGCGGGAGAGTTCCGTGGGCCACAGGGCGCTCAATCGGAAGCCGACCGCGGCGACATTTTCGGTCGGGAAGAGCTCCCGAACCTCCGGGCGGTTCTCAAAATCGCGGGTCGTCGCGAGCAGCCGGTCGCCTGCGTGCAACTGGACTTCGAGCGGCGGTAGGCCCGACTCGCGGTCCGCAGCCCAGCCGGCCAACCGAAGGTGTGGCGGCTCGAATCGGCAGCTCTCGATGAACCCTTCGAGCGGCGCGCGCAGCTCCAAGCCGGCAAACTCGACATCAGGCGCGTCGACCACGACCCAAAGATCCTGGAAGTTGGCCAAACCGCGGGGGAAGAGCGCCGCCGAGGCCCCGGGGGCCACCTCACGAATGGCGCTCCGGGCGAAGTCCTCGCTCACCCAAGTGCTGCCATAGAGTTCGGTGTCGAGCAGGCGGCTTTCGCTTGTGGCGACGAAATGAATCCCCGGGCCGGCCAACGCGGCGCCGGGCGGCAGCAAGCGCTCGCCGTGAACGCTGAACACGAGGACCCCACCCGGGGCGACCAGCGCCCAGAGGCGCGCCAGCCAACGACGGAACGTCACCTCGGGCAGATGGGTAAAGAGCGACGAGACCAAGACGGCGTCGAAAGTCCGCTCGCTCCGGAACTCCTCGGGGACGGTCGTGGACAAAAGACCGTGCGCGCCGAGGATCTCCTCTTGAAAGCGGACGGCATCCGGATCGATCTCCGCCGCCCAGATCCGTTCGCCACCGAGATCGTGGACCATGAATCGGGTGGCTCGTCCGTAGCCGCTCGCGAAGTCGAGGACGCTCATCGCATGGGCCAGATCGCCGAAGCGCCATTCTAGAATCTGCCTCTGGTTCTCCCAGATCACCAAGCCGGACCGAAAGTAGGCGGCGAGCGCCGGCTCCAGTTGGCCCCCTCGCCCTCCACCGTAGTTCCAGAGGAAGTGGTTCATCATGTCGTCGGCGGCATGGATCGCGAGGTTGGCCCCGGCGGTGACCGGCGTATCGGCGAACAGCGCGAGCAGGAGGGGAGTGCAGCCGCCCTGGAAAGCCAGCGGGAATACGGACGGAATCTCGGACGGCTCGGGCATCGAGGAGGATCTCTGGATCGAAGGGGGGAGCCCGAAGTCGGGGTCCCGCGCCATTCTACGAGACGGGAAGGGGATTCGTCGGAGGGGGCGCCACAAACTGGCGCGCCCTCTCCGGAAGGCGGGTGTCCTGGCTGCCCTGGCCGCGCGCCTCAGCGGGTCGGCAGGTTTGCGGTGCGCACGGTCTCGCTATAGGGCGAGAACGCCGTACCTTTCTTCACCCGGACGCGGAACGCGAAGGGCTTGCCGGGGGTGAGGCCGGTCACTGTCGCGGTGGTCGTATTCGCCGGCAACGCGAGCACCTGGCGCCAGCTGCCGCCGATGCGCTTGCGTTCTACGAGGACCTGTTCTTCAATCGTCGCGTTGTCTTTCCAAGTCACTTTGACCGAAGTCGAACTCAGAATTTGCGCACTGAGGGCGCTCGGCGCCTTGAGCCCTGCCGGTGGCGGCGGGGGCGGAGGTGTCGAACCGTCGCCATAGAGCACCGCAACACCGTCCCGATCATCTTGGCTCAAGCTCGCTCCGCGGCCGTCCGCGTGGGCGTTGGCGAACATCAGCGCCTGCCGCTCGCGGGAGTGGCCGAGGCCGAGGGTGTGGCCGAGCTCGTGGCCCAGGATCTCTTGGACCGTCTTCGGGTCGTTGGCGAAGAAGCAATCCGTCCCGTCGTTGGTCACGATATCGGCCTCGACCGCTTCGTGATAGCGGGTCCCTCGGTGCTCGCGGGTCGAGTTGAAGAAGAACGGACCGCCGGCCGCGATCACGCCGCCCGTATCGCAATCGAAGCTTCCTTGCACCTGATCACCCGGGTCGTTGAACAGGAGGGTGTTCGTGTTGTCCGAATCCCCGAGGCCGTTGCTCGCGGAAGTCGTGCCGTCGTAGGCGTAGTTGATGTTCGACGACGAGTCGTTGTTCCAGACTCCCGCGGCGACTTGGAAAGAGTCGATCGCGAGGGCGAGCGGAATGCCCGGCTGGGCACCCTGGTGGATCCGCCAACGGGTCGAGAGGCCGGTGTCGAAACGGAACCAACGGATGGCGAAGCCGTCGTCAGGCAGAAGGTAGGTGAAGTTTCCCTCGAGCGCACCCGAGGTCGGCATCGAGGTCAGGTAATCGGAGGAGCGCAGCTGGCCCGCCGCGCGATCTTCCAACCAGCGGACGAACCCGCCGAGGTTGCGCGACGGGTCGGAACCGGCGCGCAGCTCCGACGACTTGGAGTTGCCGACCAGCTCCTGGGCTTCCGACAGGTCGCGGACGGCGAAGCGCGCGCCGCCTCGTTCGACCACGTGAAACGCCCCGAGCATCATCTGGACGACGCGATAGGTCCCGTCCTCGGCGTGGGGAGCGAGGAAAAGCAGAGCCCGTTCGCCGGAACGGAAGACCGGCGCACCCCAGATCTTCAACCCCAAACCGTTGGTTCCGGCGCCGCCGGGCACTCGAACCACCAGCGTGCTGCCCGGCACGAAGCCTTTGACCAGCTTTTCGATTTCGACCAGGTAGTCCGTGCTCGGCTTGCCGGAGACCGGCGAAGCCTCGACCGACGTCACGCGAACCTGGGCGATCGCCGACGCGGCATCGGCCAGATTGGCATCGGACATCATCTTGTAGGTGGTTGCGCGAGCGGCCGCGCCGGGCAGGAGAACGGAGAGCAAGAGGGCTGCTGCGGCGGTACGCTTCATGGAACCTCCTCTACCTGCGGGATTGCGACGGCTGAGAACGGCGGCTCAAGATCGGTCGAGTCGCTTTAAGAAACACTCTTCACCGATTTTCCCTGCGGACTTCGTGCCGTCCAATTTCGAAATATACTCCCTCTTCTATCTAGAGGGAAGAGTCCGGGATGCCCTGCCCGCGGTGCCGGCTAGTCCCCTTTCGGGGTTGCCGTCTCTTTCTTGTCCGGCTTGGCTTCGTTCTTGGATTCCGATTTGGTCTCCGAGGAGCTGGCCGCGCCGCCTTCGCTCTTGCCGCCTTCGCTCTTGCCGCCTTCGCTTTTGCCCCCGTCGCTTTTGCCCCCGTCCGACTTGGTCTCGGACGAAGAGGCCTCCGACTTGGCGCCACCGCCCTTGGCGGCGTAGTCGGTGGCGTACCAGCCGCTCCCCTTGAACTGAAATGCCGGAGAGGAGATCAGTTTCTTCACCTCGCCGCCGCACTTCGGGCATTCGGGAAGGGGCGGATCAGAGATCTTCTGCAGGTGCTCGGTGCGGGTACCGCATTGTAGACATTGGTATTCGTAGAGAGGCATCTTAAGGGTACTCCTGGGCTTGATAGGTTCGCCGACGGGCGGCATGCGCATCAGGAGCCGGGTTTGGGGGACGCCGTCTTCCACCGAATGCGGATCGCGCCCGTAGACTCGTCGAGCGGTAGCTCCGCCCGTTGCGGGGTGGGCGCCTCACATCGGCGGATCAACTGTAGCGCGTGAAAAGCGTAGAGCAGCTTGCCATTTTCCGCCACCCCCCGCGGCCCTTGGGTGCAGATGTCGAACAGGCTCCGCCGACCGTCCACCAGAGCGAGCAGGCGCATCTCGTCGGTGTCGAGCGCGGTTTCGATCAGATCTTCCGTGCGGTGGCAGGGTTCGAAGACCGTCTCTTTCCGTCCGAGTCGGGCGACCAGGGTCTTGGCGTTCTGCGAGCGCTCGATGCCGCGCAGGATCACCTGGCGCATCGGGAGCTGGATGCGAATCGCGTCGGGAGTCCGGAAGCCGCCGATCTTGAAGCGGACCTCGCCCTCCGGCCAATCGAACAGGCTCCAGACGATCGCCTCGATCTGCTGGCGGATCGCTTGGTAGACCTGCGCGGGGGTGAGCAGGCCGCGCTCGATGAGCAGAACCCCGAGACGCTTGTTCGTCTGCCGACGCTCCGCCATCGCTTCGGCAAAAGCTTGGGAGGTGATCAGGCCGCTCCGCTCCAGATGATGGCCGAGACCGTCGGTGAGGTCCGACGAGCTGGCCGAGACGACGTTGCCTTCGCGCAGGAAGATCTTCTTGACCGAGCCCGGGCGCGAGGCTTCCATCAGGCCCGGCACCTGAAAGCGGTCGATCGTGTAGAGGATCTCCGGGAGGGCGACCTCAGAGAGGGTCCCTCGGTACTGAAACGAAGCTTCCTCGCTCTCGGGGAGGTCTTCCTCCGCTTGCGACTGCATCATGCCATCGCTCTCATTTCGGAACGAGCGAGAGGATACCATCGGAAGCGGTCGCGCGTCGCCGGAATGCCTTTGGTCGCGCGAACGGAGAGGAGCGAGCTTGTGCCGATGATCTCCCCCGAAGAGGCCTGGACTCGGATCGAGCGCAGGATCGATGAGCATCGGTCTCGGTCGGGAGTTGTCGCGCTACCGCGCCGTCAGGCCGCCGGGCGGACGCTCGCCCGAGCGCTCGAAGCGCAGGTGGATGTCCCGATGGCGGATGTCTCGGCGATGGACGGCTACGCTCTCGGCGGTGAGATTGGCGAGTCCGGGGCGGGTGGGCCATGGCCGGTGATCGGTGCGATCCGCGCGGGCGATCCCCCGGGGTTCGTGCTGCCCGCCGGTTCCGCGGTGCGGATCATGACCGGCGCTCCGCTCCCGATCGGTGGCGACCGGGTGATTCCGGTCGAACAGACCGACGGGGGGCGGGAGCGGGTGGTTCTTGCCGCCGGTGCTTCGAGGGGCGACCACATTCGCCGTCGAGGGGAGATCCTAAAGGTCGGCGACCCGCTGCTCCCTGCCGGTTCGCGCCTCGGGCCGGGCGCGCTCGCCCTGATCGCCACCCATGGCTTTGCGGAGCTGTCGGTCGTGCGGCCGCCGAGCGTCGCGATCCTCGCCACGGGTGACGAGGTCGTCCCGCCCGAGAGGGAGCCGGCGCCCGGCCAACTGCGCGATTCCCACACCGACTTCCTGCTCGCCGCGGTTGCTTCGATCGGCCTGAATGCCAGCGCGCTCGGCATCGCGCCGGACCGAGAGGAAGCGCTTCGATCGCAGGTCGCCCGCGGGATCGAGTCCGACCTGCTCCTGCTCTGTGGAGGGGTCTCGATGGGCGAGTATGACCTGGCCGAAGGGGTGCTCGCGCAGCTCGGCTGCCGGATCGAGATCGACGCGGTCGCGATCCAGCCCGGCAGTCCGCTGGTCTTCGCGGTGCACGACCGAGGCGTGGTGTTCGGCCTGCCGGGCAACCCGGCGTCGGTGATGGCCTGTTTCTGGCTGTTCGTCCGCCCTGCCTTGCGGCGCTGGCTCGGAGTGCCCGACGGTTTCTGGCACGGCGCGCTCGCCGCCGAGCTTCTAGCGCCGCTTCCCGGGGCGGGGGGGCGCGACCGCTTCCTGCCGGCCGAGGTCACCTTCGCCTCCGGGGTGATCCGCGCGACACCGGTGCCCCCCCGCGGCTCGCACGATCTGGCGGCGTTCGCCCGCGGCAGCGCGCTCGTCCGGGTGCGCGCCGGGGCTCCGCCCGCCCCGGCGGGAGCCCCGTGCGAGATTCTGCCGCTCGCCGACTGGCGAGAGTGATCCTCCAGGGTTTGTAAAGAGTGCACCCGCCGCTCCAGGGAGCTGCCGGCTCCGGGAGTTTGCGCGATCAGTAGGTGATGGCCGGCGCAAGTTTCGCGGCCGTTTCGATCCATTCCTCGATCATGCTTGGAATCGGGATCCGCCGGGTCAACTTCTTGACCTCGTTCACCTCCGCCATCCTGACCGCGAGGTTCCTGGGCTTCCGGTGCCGGAGTTCCTTGATCGTGTCGACTCCGGCTCCTTCGAGCAGCTCGGCGTATTGCCGGCCGATCCCGCGAACCCGCATCAGGTCGGCCAGGTTCGCCCATTTGAGCAGGAGCAGCTCAGGAATGCCGCTCTCCACGGCGATCTGTTGGCGCCCTTTGGGGTTCGCGCACCGCTTGAGCAAGGCGGCCGTGGTCTTGATGCCGCACGGCTCGAGCTTCGCCGCGTAGGACGGACCGATGCCCTCGATCTCTTCGATGGGATAGCTCATGCGTTCCTCTCCTCGTTCCATACCGGATCTTTTGTTCGAAGTAGGGGCCATAACCCCCACACCGATTACGCGAGGAATTAGCAAAAGCCGCGCCAATGTCTGCCCCGCCCCCCGATTAGCCGACGTGCGCCAATTTGAGCGCATTGGTTGCGTTGGTCCAGGATTGGACCCAACGGACAGGCGCGGAGGGTCATCCGTTTGCTACGATGAGGGCGTTCACGAGCCGGATTCTGAGTCGACCTTGCTCGTTGTGGTGACGATGTACGAGGTGTCGGAATGACGGAGCGGACATTACAGATCTCTTACCGGAAAGGCCGCCCCTTCGCGGCGTACCTGCACCTGTCGCACCCTACCGGGCAGAGAAGCACCAAGACCGCGGCGTCTTCGGACGGACTGTTGGTCGTGGACTACGCCTCGAACGGACACCCCCTGGGAGTTGAAATCACCGCCCCTCAAGCGGTGGCTCTAGGACGCCTGAATCAGCTGCTGTCGGATCTCGGAGAGCTGTCTCTGGGCGAGCAGGAATACCGACCTCTCCGAGCGGCGTAAACCCAACACCTCCGATCGGTGGCGGCAAACCCCTACACCCCGAAATACCGCGCGTCCGGGTGCTCCAGCACGAGTGCCGAGACGCTCGCTTCCGGGTCCATCATGTCCCCTTCGGTCAGATGAACGCCGATCTCCTCCGGCTGGAGCGCCGTGAACAGCTGGCGCTGGAAGGCGAGATCGGGGCAGGCCGGGTAGCCGAAGCTGTAGCGCTTGCCGCGGTAGCGGGCGGCGAGCTGGTCGATCATCGGCAGGTCGGGGGGATCGGGAAAGCCCCATTCCGCGCGCAGGCGGTGGTGAAGGTACTCGGCCGCGGCCTCGGCGGTTTCTAAGGCGAGGGCCGCAAAGGCGTGGCTTTTGAGGTACTCGCCCCCCTGCTTCCAGGCCTCGACCCGTTCGCGCACCCCTTCCCCCGCGGTGGTGACGAACAGGGCGATCGAGTCGCCCGGCAGCACGTAGTCCGAAAGGCACAAACCCCCCTCGCGCGCCTGGCGCGGGAAGGTCCACTCCGCGGCGACCGCGCCGCTCTGAGGTTCACGCAAGGTGATCCGGTCGCCTTCCGCTTCGGCGGGAAAGAAGCGCCAGACCGCGCGGGCGTGGAGAGCGCCGGTACGGCCGATCGCCTGCAGCTCTTCGATCAGGGCGCGGAGCTTGGCGAGCCGCTCGTCCCCGGCCTCTTCGAGCTTCCTCACCGAGCCGCGCAGCCCGAGGTGCTTGCCGTAGATCATCTGCGGATTCAAGAATCGCCAGACCTGATCGAGGTCGAGATCCTCGACGTGGCGTTCGAAGTCCGGCGGCGGAGGTACGGCCAGATCGCGCCGGACGATCACCGGTGCCGCCGAGCCCGCTTCGCCGGGTGCGGCGGCCTCCGCGGCGTCCACCCGGTCGGCGGCTTGAATCTCCGCCACCTCCCGTTCGAGCGCCGGGCGCGCGGCCGGATCGGTCAGCCGCTCGACCAAGGACAAGCCATGCATGGCGTCTTTGGCGTAGGTGCACAAGCCGCCGTAGGCCGGTGCGATCTTGCGATGGGTGAACCGGCGGGTGAGTGCGGCGCCGCCGACGATCAGGGGGAGATCGATGCCGGCCGACCGCAGATCGTCCGCCGTGATCACCATTTGCTGGGCGGATTTGACCAACAGACCGGAAAGGCCGATCAGATCCGGTCGATGCTCGCGCACGCCGTCGATCAGCCGCTCGGACGCCACTTTGATCCCCAGGTTGATCACCTCGAAGCCGTTGTTCGAAAGAATGATGTCGACCAGGTTCTTGCCGATGTCGTGGACGTCCCCTTTGACCGTCGCGAGCAGAATCTTGCCGCGCGAGCTCCCTTCGACTTTTTCCATGCGGAGCTCGAGGAACGACACCGCGGCTTTCATGACCTCTGCGCTCTGGAGCACTTCGGCCACGATCAACTGGTTGTCGTTGAACAGCCGGCCGACTTCGGCCATGCCGGTCATCAGCGGCCCGTTGATCAGATCGAGCGGCGCCGGCCAGCGCGGGTCGGCGAGAGCGGCTTCGAGGTCTGTCTCAAGCCCCTCTTTCGACCCTTCGACCACTGCGCGGGCGATCCGTTGCTCGAGCGGCAGCTCGGCGCGCAAGGCTGTTTTCGGAGTGGCGGTCCGGCCGCGAAAATAGGCGGCAAACGCCGCGACCGCCCGCTCCGACCCCTCGACGTCGCCGGGGGGCAGGAAGATCAACGCTTCGGAGAGAGCGCGCTCTTCCTCGGGGATGTCGGCGTAGCGGGCGAGCTTCTCGGTGTTTACGATCGCGGCGTCGAGTCCCGCCTTGGTCGCGTGGTAGAGAAAGACCGAATTGAGCACCTCGCGCCCCGCTTCGGGCAGGCCGAAACTGACGTTGCTCACCCCAAGGATCGTCCGCGTGTCGGGAAACAGCTCTTTGAGTGCGGCGACTCCGGCGATCGTCTGGGCCGCCGAGCCGATGTAGGCGGCATCGCCCGTTCCGCACGGGAAAACCAGTGCGTCCCACCAGATATCCTCGGGGGGAATGTGAAACTCGTCGGTCAGCAGATGGAAGCTTCGCTGGGCGACCTCGACCTTCCGCTCGACGGTGACCGCCATCCCCTTCTCGTCGATCGTGCCGACCACCAGCGCGGCGCCGAAGCTTTTGGCCATCGGGACCACCCGGTCGAAGCGCACCCGGCCGTCCTCCAGGTTGATCGAGTTGAGGATCGATTTGCCCTGGCAGTAGGTGAGCGCCCGCGCCATCACCACGGCGTCGGTCGAGTCGATCATCAAGGGGGCTTTGACCAGGCGGATCAAGCGGCCGAGGAACGCCTCGACATCCACCCGCTCGTCCCGGTCGGGGTCTTGCAGGCAGACATCGAGCACCTGGGCGCCCGCCCGCACCTGGGCGCGGCCGACTTCGGCGGCGGCTTCGATCTCGCCCGCGGCGATCAGCCGCTTGAACTTCCGGCTGCCCAAGACGTTGGTCCGTTCACCGACCAGGAGCGGCCGGTTGTCCGCGGTCAGCTCGACCGCTTCGAGGCCGGAGACCAGGGCGCGATGGTGCCGCGGCACGGCGCGCGGCGGCCGCCCCGCGACCAGGCTCACGAGCGAGCGAACGTGGGCGTCGGTGGTGCCGCAGCAGCCGCCGACCAGATTGAGCCAACCGGCGTCTAGAAAGCGACCGAAGATCTTCTCGAAGACGTGCGGGCCTTCGTGGTAGCAGCCGTCCTCGTCGGGCAGCCCGGCGTTCGGCACGCAGGCGATGCGGACCTGGGCGAGCTCGGCGAGCGTGCGCAGCGGATCGGTCATCCGCTCCGGCCCGGTGGCGCAGTTGATCCCGAGGTAGAGCAGATCGGCGTGGGCGAGCGAGGCGACCAGCGCCTCGGCGTCCTGACCGCCGAGCAGCGTGCCGGTGGTCTCGAAGGTCGCCGAGACGGCGACCGGAATGCGCCAACCCGCCTGGGTGAACGCCTCCTCGATACCGATCAACCCGGCCTTGACGTTTCGGGTGTCTTGCGCGGTTTCGAGCAGCAGGTAGTCGGCCCCCCCGGCCATCAGTCCGAGCGCCTGGATGCGGAAGGTCTCTTGCAGCTCCTCGAACGTGACGTTGCCGGTGACCGAGATCGCCCGCGTGGTCGGCCCCATCGAGCCCGCGACGAAGCGCGGCTTGTCCGGCCGGTCCCAGCGGGCGCACGCGTTGCGGGCGATCGCCGCCGAGAGGCGATTGAGCTCGAACGCCTGATCGGCCAGGTCGTACTCGGCGAGCACGAGCGGAGTGCCCCCGAACGAGTCGGTCTCGACGATATCGCAGCCGGCCGAGAGGTAGCGCTCGTGTACGCCATCGACGACATCCGGCCGGGTGCGGCAGAGCACCTCGTTGCACCCTTCAAGCTCAGGGCCGCCGAAATCCTCGGCGGAGAGGTCCGCCGCCTGGAGAGCGGTGCCGGTCGCACCGTCGAGCACCAAAATCCGTTCGGCCAGTGCGTTGAGCAAGAGCGCACGGCGGGATTCGAGATCCACCGGACGCGGCGGGATCGGCAGGTCCAACGGTTCGGCCACAAGGGTCGTCATACGGGTTGCCGCTCTTTCTCGGGCCAACAAAAAAGCCCGCATCGCTTGAAACATCGCGAGAACGGGCTTCTTGGCGCCGCGGACAGTTCGTTGCCGATTCGATCGAATCGGCCGCATCCCTGCTCGGTCCAACGAAACGTCCCGAACAGGATGGCACCTTGGGTGTCCGCCCCAGGTTGCCGTGCTCCGCGCTCTAGGGCGGAGCCTCTCGCAATGCTGGCGGAAGGCTAGCCCTAGCGTGGGGGTGGTGTCAAACGGGGCGCGGACGAGGCTCGCCGAGAGCAGCGCGAACGCGAACGGGCGTAGCAGGGAGGGCGGCGTCTAGGCGGGGCGCCCTTGTTTCAATCGCCGAGTCTAGGTCTCACCTTCGCCGACGGAAGTGCCGGGATCCGAACCCGTAGCTTCGGTTGCCTCTTGCTCAAATAACAACAGCGCGGGGCACAGAGCAGGGGCGATGATTTCCCCCATGCCGCTGGTTATTTCTTTCGGGAGGTCACTCCACTTTCCGTCCCAGGCGTAGATCCTGTTGCATTTCAACTCTCTGGCCGTGGCAATGTGGATCGCGTCCCAGCGAAATTTGCGATCGCGCGGTTCTTTTGGCGGCGCTTTGTGCTTATGAATTTCGCCAAACTTGCTCTGTAATTTAGCGGCCTCTTTATAGATGTCGCCGGAGGTACCCATGACGCTCGCAACTGCGCGAATTTCTACCTCGGCGTCAGAGATAAATTTGTCGCACTCGGGGCTGTCCTTATGCTCATCGTACACGCGCACCATAAATTCGCACAGGGTAAGCTCTGACGTGAACCTAAGGCTCCTGGATTCGCAGGCTAAAATCTTCTTTGCTTCCTCGCGGCGGTTATCTTGATTCTCTAGCAGTCCAATGAAGAACGATGTGTCAAGGTAAACGCGGTCCATTTCAGTTACGCTCCCGCACGCGATCCATGAAATTCTGCACAGGCTCGTCTCTGCCCATATCTGCACACAGGGTGACCAGCCTTTCCATGGCGCCTACAGGATCACTCATTGGCCGAAGAGACCGGAACTGTTTCGCGTCGATCAAGTTCTTTTTCGGTTTGAAAGTAGCATCGCCGTAGACCAGAACTTCGGTGCGCCAAAGGTCTTGAAGATTAACTGGGGCGATAGCTTTATCTAGATGGCACACCCAGACATGACCGTCCCTCGTATCAATCTCGACGGTAAGTTTACCGTCGGGGTCTTCGTAGTTGGGATCCGATAGTTCGAAGAGAACGCCTTGAATAGAATAGCCATAGATTTTGCGATCGACTGCCGCGGAGCGGCGCTCGCTTCTTCTTAGCTGCTCGGCGCGGTCTATAGCAGCGATCTTGAGATCCGCGGCGGCCTTGAAGCGAGCGTCGAACACCGCGCTAGTCTCCGGGGTTCCATTCACTGCCGGCAGCGCCAAGCGAAAACCGCCGTGATCTTCGAGAATCTTTCCAGAATAGTCGGAAGCCCGCCTTACGATAGGCGGGCTCCATCCATTGGGCAGTTTCTCGTCACTGGTGTCAGGTGAATCCCTCAATATCTGGGCGCCGTGGACGAGGGCGCGAACCAACTCCTCGTTACCAGACAGCGGCATCGCGACACTTTGGCCCTTAGTGGGAGGGCCGTCCACAAAGACGCGGCTGTCTGCCGATTCTCCAAAGGCGCCAGTGCCAGCCAGATTGCGCCCGATATCTTGGACATCCCTATCGATACCACTAAGAACCTCGGCGAGCTTGGCGGCCGAGACCTTGGCGTCCGGACCGTCTGCGCGTCCGCCGAAAACAATAAGTTCGAACTTTAAGCTACCCATAGGATTTGACCGATGCGACTCGGGCCTTATCGGATTCGCCCCTTGCGGGAAAGCCTAGCAGGATTGACGCCAGAGAAGTTCAAAAAAGCGTTGCACGGTGGAGTCTCGAGAAGCAAGCGACCATCCCTCGTTTGATTCGGCCCTGCGGCCCAAACCAATTTCCACCCGACCCGACGCTCGAAAGCATTGGCCAGCGCATCCTGACGGAACCAGTCCTCGTTGTCCGGCTTTCGCCCCAACCGGGGGCTGTCCGGTGGCGGCACTGGTCGAGATCGGGCACGCCGCGCTAGCGCGCGCCGCCCCCGATCTCGATTGCGCGATCCAGGCGGAGGTTGAACAGAGTACCCGCCGGGATCTCGATCTCACTTTCCGCGGTGCGCGAGGCGATCGCCGCTCCTGCGATGGCGCCGACAATGGCGCCGATTACCGTTCCTTTGCCGCGCGAGCCGCTGCCTGCGAGCACTCGTCCGAGCACCGCGCCGGCCGCCGCGCCGCCGCCAACCGTTGCGGCCTTGCGGCCGGGGTGGCTGGCGCCCAACTCCTCAATCGTCGCCTGGAGCGGCACGGTCTCTCCCGTCGGGAGGACCAGATCGGTGAACTTGAGCACCAGTTTCGCCGGCTGGCCGCGCTGCGCGCGGGCGCTCGACGCTTCGGCGACCAGGCCGTGGATCTCGGATCCGGCCGGAATCGCGATCTCGCCATCGGATCGGATATCACCTGCCACCCGAACGCGGAAAGTGTCCCCCGCTTGGCTGGTGACGCTCGACAGGCCACCGAGCAGCTCGACGGCCACGCGCTCGCCCGAGGGCACGGTCGCGGCCGGGGCGTGCGCCAATTCCGCTTCGGGCTCCGGCTCCGGTTCCAAGACGCTTTCGCGGTCGAAATCGTCGGCCGGCTCGCGGCCCTCCGTCGGTTCCGCGTCTTGCGTTTCCGTCGCTTCCGATTCGTTGGCCGGGGCCGTCGGCGCCTCGGTCGTCACCGGTTTGGCCGCTGCCGCGGCGCGGGCCTCGCGGGTGCGCAGGTCGCGCTCGCGCCGGGCGAGCTCGCGCTCCTTGGCGGCGAGATCATTAGAGGACGGGGTGTCGGCTATAGAGGTCGGTGCCTCCGGGCCAGGGATGGCGGGAGCGACCTCGCGGCCGGCCAGCAGCTCGTCACGGGTCCGGGTGTCGGCCTCGGAGAGGGTCGGTGCCGGTGGGGTCGCAGGGGTATCAGCGGTTCGCGCGGTCGGCGCGAAGGCGGAACTCTCCGGGCCGGCAATCGAGTTTCCTCCGGGCGAGCAGGCGGCCAGGCTGGCGAGAGCGAACGTGGCAATCAGGGTGGCGAGAACACGGGTATTCATCGTCGATACTCCTCTCCAGTAGAAACCTGCGACGAGATGAAATAGCAAGGTCGGTGCCACTTCCCCCTGTGTTAGCCTCCCTCGGTCTTTCGACCGGAGGTTCCAGGAGGAGGGGAGAGCGATGAGCAATTCCGTGCGCGCCTCGGCAAAAACCTTGCGCCCGATCGGTGAGCTGCCCGAATTCACGGTCCGCGCGATCGCCGCCGGGGTCGTGTTCGGCATCGTGTTCGGTGCGGCAAACGCCTACCTCGGTCTCCGCGTGGGGCTTACGGTTGCGACCTCGATCCCGATCTCGGTGCTCACCGTGGCGCTATTCCGGTTGATGAAGAGCGACCGGACAATGATCCTGGAAGCGAACCTCGCGCAAACCGTCGGCTCGGCCAGCTCGTCGCTCGCCGCCGGGACGATCTTCACGATCCCGGCGCTCTTCCTCTGGGGGATCATCCCGCCCTACTGGCAGATCGCCGGGCTCGCGTTCTTGGGCGCCGTGCTCGGCATTTCGGCCATGGTGCCGTTGCGCCGGCTGCTGATCGTTCAAAGCGCCGACGAGCTTCCCTATCCCGAGGGGACGGCGTGCGCCGAGGTGTTGCGTGCCACGACCGCGGAATCCTCCGGCGGGCGCTGGATTTTTCTTGGGCTCGGGGTCGGCGCGGCGATCAAGCTCGCGATCGGGGCGGCCTGCCTGATCGAGTCCGATCTCACCACCCTGCTGCCATTCCTGCCGAAAGCCGAACTCGCCTTGGAGATCGCTCCGGCGCTGCTCGCGGTCGGCTACATCCTCGGCTATCGCCAGTCGGCGATCATGGTCTCGGGCAGCTTGATCTCGGCGCTCGCGCTCACTCCATTGATCGGCTTGGTGGGCGACGGCCTGACGAGTCCGCTCTTTCCTGAATCGACCAAGCTGATCCACGACCTCTCCGCCGGGCAGATCTGGTCGCGCTACGTGCGCTACATCGGGGCCGGCGCGGTCGCCGCGGCGGGGATCGTCACCGTCATCCGCTCGATGCCCACGATGGTGAGTTCGCTCAAGGCGGTGCTCAAGGGGCTGCGTGGGCCGGTTGCCGGGCCCGGCTCGACGGGCGACACCGTAGAGAACACCGAGCGCACCGACCGCGACGTCCCCGGCTGGATGGTGCTCGCCGGGCCGGCGATCGTGGTGCTCAGCCTGATCGGCATCCCCGGCCTCCTGGCGGGAGAGATGAGCCTGGTGCCGCGAATCGCCGCGGCCCTCGGCGTGGCGATCTTCGGCGTGCTGTTCGTGGTCGTCTCGTCGCGCATCGTCGGCCTGATCGGCGTCTCGTCGAACCCGACCTCAGGGATGACCCTGGTGACGCTGTTGGGCACTGCGCTCGTCTTCGTCCTCTGCGGTTGGACCGACCCTTCTGCGCGCGCCGCGATCCTCACGGTCGGCACGGTGGTCTGCATCGCGGCTTCCAAAGCAGGGGATATCTCGCAAGACTTGAAGACCGGCTACCTGGTCGGCGCCACCCCCGCGCGCCAGCAGGTCGGCCAGCTGATCGGCGCGGCGTTCGCCTGCTGGGCAATCGCCGGGACCGTGCTGCTGCTCGGCCAGGCGTTCACCTTCGGTTCCGAGCAGCTCCCCGCGCCGCAGGCAACCCTTATGAAAACGGTGATCGACGGCGTTCTCACCGGCTCGCTCCCCTGGGGCCTCGTCGGCACCGGAGCGGCCTTCTCGCTCGGCGCCATGCTTGCCGGACTCCCGGGCCTCGCGTTCGCGGTCGGCATCTACCTGCCGCTCGGGAGCCTCACCCCGATCTTCCTGGGCGGCTGCATCCGCGCCCTGGTCGAGCGGAAGCGGAAGGGCAAAGCGATCGAGGGCGATCCCGGAATCCTCGCCGCCTCCGGCCTCATCGCGGGCGAAGGTCTCGCAGGGGTCGCGATCGCGCTCATGGTCGCGATCCAAACCCGCGGCGGCGGCTTCGGAGCCTGGCTCGGCAGCTGGCACTTCGCCGAAAAAGGCTTCGTCCGCCTGGAAGGCTCGCTCGCCTTGAGCCTCGGCCTGATCCTGATCGGCGCCATCTCCCTCTTCATCTACCGGGCGGGGGCGGCGGCGGAGGAGCGCGCGGTGGCGGAATGAGCGGATCCGATCGTTCCGACTTCTTGGACAACTTGGAGCGCGACATCCCGACATCGGCGTTAAGATCGGCCCGGAGGCGCGAACCGATGACCGACTGGCAGGACCGCATCCAGGCTCGCCCGGAGGTGTGCCACGGAAAGCCGTGCATCCGCGGCACTCGCATCCTCGTCTCGGTCGTGCTCGACAACCTCGCCGAGGGTCTCGCTCCCAGCGAGATCGTGGCCGAATACCCGCCGCTCGCGATCGAGGATATTCACGCGGCCCTCGGCTACGCGGCGACGCTCGCGCGCGAAGAAGAGCTCGTACCGATCCGGTGATGGGATTCCCGATCAAGCTGGACGAGAACCTGGGGCTGGTGCATAAGAACCTGCTTCTGGAGTTGGGGTACGAAGCCGATCGAGATCACGACGAGGGCCTGAGCGGAGCGAGTGACGAGGAGATCTGGCGCACAGTGAGAACCGAGGGGCGGCTGCTGATTACCCTCGATCTCGACTTCTCCGACGTACGACGCTATCCGCCGGGAACGCATCCCGGCATCCTGTTGATCCGGGCGAACAGCAACAGCAGCATGGCCGTTCTCGAAGTACTCCGTCGCGTGGCCGGCGAAGGCCCGCTGGAATCGCTTGCCGGTTGCCTGGCCGTTGCCGATGGGAGATGGACCCGAGTGCGGAGACCGAGTTGAAAACGCCCGCAAGGTCGGAGGCTCGGCCACTGCCGGGACTCTGCTGAAGAGCTAGGCTAGCTGCCCGATGGATTTCGCCGCCGGTCTCGATCTCATTACGGAATTCCTAGGCCGCCGAGCCGGCCGTAGCGCCGTGATCGGCGGCATCGCGCTCGCCGCCTACGGCAACCCGCGCACGACGATCGACCTCGATTTCATCGTCGAGGGCGACCTTCAGGACGACCTGATCGCCTTCCTGGAGTCGGAAGGATTCGAGACCCTCTTTCGCAGCAGCGGCTACTCGAACCACAAGCATCCCGATTCAGAGCGCGGCCGGCTCGACTTTGTCTACATTCGCGGAGAAACGACCGAGAAGATCTTCTCGGAGTGCCGCCGCCTCCCAGGGCCGGGAGGGAGCACGATTCTCGTCCCCAAGCCGGAGCACCTCGCGGCGCTTAAGGCACAGGCGATGAAGAACGACCCCGCCCGCGCGCCGAGCGATCTCGCGGATGTTCGGTTTTTGCTGGGCCTGCCAGACATTGACCGGGGTTTGATCCGAGAGTACTTTGAGCGCCTGGATCAGGGGGACCTCTTCGATGAGCTTGACCGATCAATCTGAATGGGTGCTCAATCTGGAGCGCGACATCCCGACGACCCCGGAGGACGTGATCGCCCTGCGCAAGCACCGCCCCGTCCGGGGCGAGAATTGGCTCGAAGATCTCCACCGCCTGACCCAGCAGCTCCCGGGGGTCGAAGAGGCGCTCCGGCGACGAAAGACTTTCGAGGGTTGTGAGCCGTTCGAGCTTTAGTGGACGACGGCACCACGGAGCGCGCGAGGGATCTCGTGTTCGCGGCGGTCGAGTTCGTCGAGCGCGCGCCGGAATGGACTCAAGCTCTGCCGGAATTGCCTCGAACCGGGCGAAAATTCGCCGGGCGCGCTTCGAGGTTCCGTGGACGCGCGCAGCCGGACGTTCAAGCCCCGCGGGAAATCGGTCGGCGCTCCCGGCCCGAGGATCAAGTCACACAGGAAATGGGTGAAGTCCCGTAGAAATTCGCTCAAGTCCCCCAGAAAATCACTGAAGTCCCCCAGGAAATCGCTGAAGTCCCTCAGAAATTCGCTGAGGTCCCCCAAGAAACCACTGAGGTCCCCCAGAAATTCACCGAAGTCCTCGAAAAATTCACTGAAGTCCCCTAGGAAATCGCTCAAGTCCCCCAGGAAATCACTGAAGTCCCCTAGAAAACCACTGAAGTCCTCCAGAAAATCGAATTTCTGGGGGACTTCACCGAATTTCTGGGGGACTTCACTGAATTTCTGAGTCCGCTCACCCGGTCGGCGTGCCGGGTCGGCGCCCTCTTCGGGGCCTCACTCGGTCGTTTGCGGGACTTGTCCGCCGAGTTTCCGGCACCCAAGGCGAAACCGGCCGCTCGTAGTCGATTCTAGGCTGAGGATTTCCTCTTCCACCAGCAGCTGAAGGTTGCGCCGCACCGCGCCGCGGTCCAGCTCGACGCCGAGCGCGCGGCCGAGATCGTGATGATCGAATAGCTATGGCACCGGGTCGTTGAACCCCCCGAGCATCACACGCCCAAATTCAAATCGTGGACACCCATGAATCGCCTGAAGTTCCTGTCACCATTGACCTTGCGGCCCGATGGTCGCAAATAAACCGGACACTAATGACGCGACGCATGTGGTTCATGAGGGACCCCGCCTTTCAGCCACCAAGTGAAGTTCACGTATTTTGATGGCGTTTCATGAATCCATAGCGTCGGATCCGAATCTCCTTGCCGACACCCCTGCGCTGCATTCGTCTCGTCGCCCGCGCCACGCCATGGCGGATGTCGGCTATACAGACTACCCTGGAGACCCAAGGCGAGGGCGGCAAGGGCTTTGTCGAGATCGGCCGGCAGGTTAGGCGGCCATAGGGCGTCACCAGAGGCCGTCGCCGATACAGAAGGCGCAGACTTGGCTTCTGCTCCGTTCCAACTTCGACCGTGACGAGGCTTCGCGTCCGTCCGCCGCAATTTCAGCCCCCTTGACACGAGCGAAGGGTTAGGCAGCCGCTGTTCTACCCATACCGACGCTTGACCTCCGCTACGGAGCCAGCAACAAGCTTCTCCAGAACTTTGAGATCCACATCGCTGAGGCGACGGATGTACAGGCAGGCCGTGCACGGTTCGCTCCGATCGGTTCACGGCTTGCTCGAACCGTCCCACGCCTTGCTCGAATCCTCTCGCGGCAGGGGCACTTCACCCTCTACTCGGACCGCCTGCGTGAGTTCGGCCTGCGTCCGCAGACGAAACCGACGCGCAAGCCCGCCGCTCCGTTCCGCCCCAGCCCGAACCGACGCCGGAGAACCCGGTAGCGGTCGAAGCTCGGTCGTGAAGCTCCGCGGGGAGCGCCACCCGGCCGCGCTCCCCGCGTCGTTTCCCCAGGTTTGCCCAGCAAGGCCCGTTGCCTCCCGGCTCCTGCACCTGTACCCTTCGTCCAAACGCTGCCGGGACCACCATGATCGATCTCGCCCAAGTTCCGCCCGAGCTGTTCACCGTGGCGCTGGAGAGCAACCTCCGGCGGTATGCCGCGGACTACAAGCTTTCGGGGCATTTCGTCGAGGCGGTGCGCATTCGCCTGGCGGCCGATTGCGCCTGGCTCATTCCAGAGCTGGACACGGTGGACGAGGAGCATTGGCGGCCGATCGTGCGCGGCGCGGCCGGTTTGCGCAGCTCCCGGGAGTGCGAGCCCGGGCTGTTCGACCTGGAGCTGGCCCGGGACTTCCTGGCCCGGCGGCGGCCGAAGATCCCGCCGACCGCCATTCTCGCCCGGGTGATCCGCTTCGGGCGGCAGGTGGGGTTGCTCGGGGCGGTTCGGCGCGAGCGGCCGTTCGAGCCGGCCGACCGGCGGACGCTCGACCGGCTCGCCGGAGTCCTCGCGACCGAGCTGGGGCGGCGCGAGAAGAAGCGGCTGTACAAGGTGCTCGACCGGATCAAAGAGAAGATCGTCGCCGAGCTGCGGCCTCGCGACCTCGCGTATCAAATTCTCGATGGGCTGGAACAGCTGGTGGGGCACGATCACTCCTCGGCGTTCCTCACTTGGGACGTTTCAGCCGGAGTACTCCGGGTCGAGGCCGAAAAGATCGCTTGGACCAAGGCGAAGAGCACCGCCGTCGGCCGCGAAATCCCGGTGTCGCCCGAGACGATCGAGATCCTTCAAGGCGGCCTTCACCTGTCGAACGAAGGACCGGGCGCCCCGCCCGCGCACGACGCCGTGCGCCGGCTGCTCGACGACGGACCGATTCCGGGCATCCCGCCGATCCGGAGCTTGTTGGTGGCGCCGCTCTTTTTCGACGACCGGCTCTTGGGTGTCCTCAAGGTCGCGGCCTGGAAGCGGCGCGCGTTCGACGCCTGGGACGCCGAGGTGGTCGAGCGCTTCCTGCCGGTCGCCGAGGTCGCGATCCGCAACGCACAGTGGAACCAGACGCTCGAAAACCAGGCGGCGCAGGCGGAGGTCAAAGCGAGCCTGGTCACCCTCGCGCGGGTGGTCGCGCACGACGTCAACAACGCGGTGGGCGCGATCCTGCCGCTCGCCCAGCAGATGCAGGACGACCTGCGGCACGGCGACCTCCGGCGCGAGGTGGCGGAGGAGGACTTGGCGGTGATCGTCGATCGCGCCCAGTTCTGCAAGCGGATCTTCGCCAACATGCTGCGCGCCGGCAGCACCGGGCGGCTCGGCGAAGGGCCGGTCGATCTGAACCGGTCGGTGCGCGAGACGGTCTCGTTCTTCGAAGCGGCCGCCGTCCGCGGAGGGATCGACCTGTCGCTCGCGCTCGACCCCGAGATCCCGGTGGTGCTGTTCTCGCGCCAGGATCTGGAGCACGTGCTGCTCAATCTGGTCACCAACTCGCTCGAAGCGTTGCGCGCCGCGGGCTCGCGCATCACGGTGGCGACCGGCCGCACGGAGTCGGGGCTCGCGTTTCTCCGCGTGGTGGACGACGGCCCCGGCATTCCCGGCCACTTGAAGGACAAGGTGCTCGAACCGTTCTTCTCGACCAAGCAAGGAGGCCACGGCCTCGGCCTTTCGCTCTGCCGGTCGCTCACCTGGCAGAACTGCGGCGGCTTCGAGATCGAGAGCGAAGCGGGGGCGGGCACCACCGTGACGGTCGAGATGAAACTGTTCTCGCCTTCCGAGGTCGCGGCAGGCCCGGCCCCGGACGGGCCGGAGACTCCACATGTCGTTTGAACGAAAGATCCTGGTCGTCGACGACGATCCGGCGATCCGGCGCGTGATCTCCCGCCTGCTCAAGAGCCATCGGGTGGTCACCGCGGCGAGCGCTGCGGAGGGGTTGGCCGCGGCGCGCGCCGAGCGCTTCGACCTGGCGCTCGTGGATGTCCATCTCGGCGACGCCGAGGGGGACGGCTACGCGCTCTGCCGGTCGCTCCGCGCGGAGAATCCGCACACCGAGGTGATTTTGATCACCGGTTCGGTCTCGCACGCCGACGAGAAGCTCTACCGCTCGCTGGTCGAGGACGCGTTCTATTTTCTCTGGAAGCCGTTCGATCGTCGCGTGCTGCTCACCCTGGTCGAGCGCTGCCTCCGGCTCCAGACCGAGCGCGAGGCCAAAGAGAGCTACGCCCGGCGGCTCGACGAGGACTTCGAGCGCGCCAAGCGCTTCCAACTGAGCCTGTTGCCGCGCGATCCGGTGGCCCACGCCGGCTGGCGGATCGCGGGGCTGCTGCAAAGCTGCGACGAGCTGGGGGGCGACCACTTCCACACCCAGACCTGGGGCGAGGACACGGTCGATTTCGCGATCTCGGACGTCGTCGGCCACGGCGTCTCGGCCGCCATGTACGCGGGCATGCTGCGCTCGACGCTGGACGCCGCGCGGCGCCGCTCGACCGACCCGGAGCGGGTGGTGCGCTGGTTGTACGACGGGGTCGATTTCTTCGACGGCCGGAAGTTCGCGACCCTGGTCTACGGCCAGCTGGGGCCGGAGGGCAAGCTGCGCTATTTCAATGCCGCCCATCCGCCACCGCTCCTGCTCGGCCGGAACGGACTCTCCACCCTGGAGCCGACCGGCAGCCTGGTCTGTTCGCCGTTCCGGGCGAACCCGCCGAAGGTCGCCGAGGTGACGTTTGCGCCCGGAGATCGCCTGTTCGCCTACACCGACGGCGCGTTCGAAGCGCGCAACGAAGCGGACGAAGAGCTCGGCCGAGAGCGCCTCGCCGAGGTCTTTGAAGCGAGCCGCGATCTGGCGCTTGGCCTGGCGCTCGATCGCCTGCTCGACGAGGTGCGGACCTTTGCCGGTCGCCGCCCGCTCGGAGATGACGTGACGCTGTTGCTGATCGAGCGGGAGTAGTGGGGCCCAACCCCCTCCGAACCCCTATGCTAGACTTCGCCGCACTTTGAACGACGACCCGCCGAGTTCGCACACCACAGTCCGGCCGCGCCTTGGCGTCTACGCGCCAGGCTTGGCGGCGTGCACCGCCCGACTCAATAACCCATGATTCCCTGGTTGATCGCTGCCGGCGTTCCAGCCGAAGCCTCCCTGATTGCGCCTTGGACGGGGTTCTTCCTCGCCTTCGTCCTGATCCTGCTCAACGGCTTTTTCGTCGCCGCCGAGTTCGCGCTGGTCAAGGTGCGCCCCACACAGATCGAGCCGCACACCGGTTCGGGGCGCCGGGCCGGAAATGTCGCAGCGCACATGATCCGGCATCTGGATGCATACCTGTCGGCGACCCAGCTCGGCATCACGCTCACCAGCCTGGCGCTCGGCTGGATCGGCGAACCGGCGTTCGCCTGGATCGTCTCGCCTGCGATCGAAGCGCTCACCGGGGGAACCAACCCCGCGCTCGTCCGCTCGGCGAGCATCACGCTCGCATTCCTGATCATCACGATCCTGCACATCGTGCTCGGCGAGCTCGCTCCGAAGTCGATCGCGATCCGCAAGTCCGAAGCGACGACTCTGTTCATCGCCTGGCCGCTGTTTGCGTTCTATAAAATCACCTATCCGGCGATCTGGCTGCTCAATCTGGCGGCGAACAGCCTGCTCCGCCTGGTCGGCATTCAGCCGGTGTCGGAGAGCGAGCTGGCACACGACGAGGCCGAGATCCGGCTGCTGCTCTCCGGTCCGCAGGCCGGCGACTTGTCGACCCAGAAACGCGAACTGCTCGACAATATCTTCGAGCTGTCCCACCGGGTGGCGCGACAGGTGATGGTGCCGCGGGGCGATGTCATCTATCTGTCGACCGACAAGCCGCTCGACGAAAACCTGCGCCTCGCCCGACGTTCCGGACATACCCGCTTTCCGCTCTGCGACGGCGACCTCGATCACCCGATCGCGATCATTCACATCAAGGATATTTTCCGCGCCGACCGACCGATCGCAAAGATTCAGGACATCGCTCGACCGATCGTCTTTGTCCCCGAGACGTTGGAGCTCGATCGCCTGCTCAAGCGGATGCGGGCCGAGAAATTCCATCTCGCGGCGGTGATGGACGAATACGGCGGGGTCTCCGGCGTGGTCACGCTCGAAAACGTGATCGAGGAGATCGTCGGCGAGATCCAAGACGAGTTCGACCGCGAACCGGCCGAGCTCGAAGGGCTCGCGGGGAGCGACGGCGTCTACCACGTCTCGGGCGCGATGCTGGTCGAGGATCTCGAAGACGAGCTCGATCTCGAGTTTTCAGAGCGGGACGAGGACACGATCGGCGGTGTCGTCCTGTCCGAACTCGGTCGCGTCCCGGAGGTCGGCGATTCGATCGTGCTGGGGCCGCTCCTGCTCGAAGTCATCGCGATCGAGGGGCACCGGGTCAAAACTCTGCGTGCAACCGTGCAGTCCGACTCGCCTGCGGATCCGCCGGAAGCCTAGAGCAGTGAACGATTCCGGGGCCTGGTGGCTCACCCGGCGCGCCGAGCTGCTCGCGATCGCCGCCGAAGCCTCTCCCGCCTACGTCTACGATCTAGGAAGCCTCGACCGCGCCGCAGCCGATCTCGCGGCACTCGACGTTTTCGATCGCCGGCTCTATGCGGTGAAGGCGAACCCACACCCGGAGATCCTGCGCCGCTTCGCCGCGCTCGGGCTCGGTTTCGAGTGTGTCTCCCCGGGCGAGATCGAACGGGTCCTCGAAAGCTGCCCGGAAGTTTCCCCGGACCGACTTCTGTTCACTCCGAATTTCGCGCCGCGCCGCGAATACGAGCAGGCGTTGGAAACGGGCGTCCGCCTGACCCTCGACAGCCTGCATCCGCTCACCCACTGGCGCGAGAGCCTCAGAGGGCGCGAGGTCTTCGTCCGCCTCGATCTCGGCCGGGGTGCGGGGCACCATTCCCACGTTCGCACCGCCGGGGCGCATTCGAAGTTCGGCATCCCGCGCGAGGAATGGGCAGAACTCGCGGAGCTCAGTCGTCGCGCGGACGTGCGGATCGTGGGCCTCCACAGCCACGCCGGCAGCGGTATCCTCGACCCGGAAATTTGGCGGCAGACGGCGCTCGATCTGGCTGCCGCTGCGGAGATGTTCACGGACGTATCCGTCCTCGATCTGGGCGGAGGCTTGGGCGTTCCCGACCAAGCGAACCAGGCTCGACTCGATCTGCAACCGCTCGCGGCGGCGCTCCGGGCGTTGCGGGTTGAGCTGGATACCACCGGGCGTCGTCTCGAGTTCTGGCTGGAGCCGGGGCGCTACCTGGTGGCGGAAGCCGGCGTCCTGCTCGCGACGGTCACTCAAGTGAAGGGAAAGGGCGCGAATCGCTACGTTGGGGTCGACACCGGAATGAACTCGCTGATCCGGCCGATGCTCTATGGCGCCCACCAGGAGATCGTGAACCTGACCCGGTGGGGCGAGCCCGTTAGGGCACGGGTGGAGATCGTCGGCCCGATTTGCGAGACCGGCGACGTCCTGGGGGTTGATCGGCATCTCCCCGAGACCCTTGAAGGTGACGTCCTCCTGATCGCCACCGCCGGGGCCTATGGGCACTCGATGAGCTCGCACTACAATCTGCGCGAACCGGCGCGGGAGGTGGTGATTTGAGAACGGCAGTGGCGCGCCCGGCCGGGATTCCGCGTTAGACTGCCCGTCGTACCCTTCGGACACTCCAGGGGCACATTTTCCGACGGATTCCCCATTTTGGATTCTTTCGACCCGACCTCCTCTTCGCCCCCGGTTTCGCGGGCGCTTCATTCCTACGCCCTGATTCTTGCCGGGCTGGTCGTCCTGCTGATCGCCGCAGGCGCCCTGGTCAAGAGCAAGGAGGCGGGGCTGTCGGTCCCCGATTGGCCCCTCTCCTACGGCACGCTCAACCCACCCGGCTGGTGGCAGCTCGACGCGATTCGCGCCGAGCATGGGCATCGGCTGTTCGCCGGGACGGTCGCGCTGCTCACCGTCGGGCTCGCGTTCTGGCTCTCGCGGGCCGAGCGGCGGCCGGGCGTGCGACGGCTGGGCGGCTTCGCGGTCGCCGCGGTGTTGGCTCAGGCGCTTTTGGGCGGTTTGACCGTTCTCCTCTTTCTGCCGCCTGCCATTTCGATCTCCCATGCGGCCTTGGCCCAATTGTTCCTCTGCCTGGTCACTTCGATCGCGGTCGTCACCTCACCTCGGTATTGGGGCGGTGGCGAGGACCCGGCCGAACCGGTCGCCCCGCTCCGCCGCTTGGCGTTCGCCACCACCGGGCTGATCTTTCTCCAGATCCTGCTCGGCGCCTTCGTGCGGCACAACGGCGCGGGTTTGAGCATCCCCGACTTCCCCCTCGCGTTCGGCCGACTGGTGCCGGAGCAGTTCGATCTCAAAATCGGCCTGCACTACGCCCACCGGGTCGGCGCGCTCATGGTCTTGATTCTGCTCTCGTGGACGGTGACCCGGGTGTTCCGCCGCCATGCCGACCTCGGCGCCCTCACCCGCCCCGCGTTGGCCATGGCGCTCCTGGTGGTCGCCCAGATCTCGCTCGGCGGCGCCGTGGTGCTCACCGGCCGGGTGGTCTGGGTCAACACGCTCCACGTCGCGACCGGCGCCACCCTGCTCGCGAGCAGCCTGGTGCTCTCTCTCCATTCAGCCCGTTTGGCCCGAGCGTACGAATCGAGGGGCACCGCCCCGGCACCTAGAGACTCCGCGCGGCTGGATTCGCTCGGCACGCGGGAGGTGACCCTGTGAAGGCGGATGCCGTCAAGGCTGAAACTCTCGCGGGGCAACCGGCGCGCGAGAGTCGCCTGCTCTCCGACCTCGCAACGCTCGCCAAGCCGCGGATCACCACGATGGTCGTGCTCACCGCCGGCATGGGTTTCCTGCTCGCCGAGCGGGGGCCGATCTCGTTCTGGTTGCTCATCCACACGCTGATCGGCACCGGATTGGTCTCTGCCGGCGCGTCGGCGCTCAACCAGGTGATCGAGCGCGAGCGCGACGGGCGGATGCGCCGCACGCTCGACCGCCCTGTGCCTTCCGGCCGGATGCATCCGGATGCCGCCCTGCTCTGGGGCGTGGCCCTCGGGGTCGCGGGCCTCGGCTACCTTGCGATCCGGGTCAATCTCTTGACCGCTCTGCTCGGAGTCGCGGCGCTCGCGGGCTACGTCTTCATCTATACCCCGCTCAAGCCGATTTCCTCGCTGTCGACGATCGTGGGTGCCGTACCCGGTGCGATCCCGCCGATGATGGGTTGGGCGGCCGTGCGCGACCAGATCGGCCTGCCGGCCTGGGTGCTGTTCGGCATCCTGTTCTTCTGGCAGATGCCGCACTTTCTGGCGATCGCCTGGCTCTGCCGGGAGGACTACCGGAGCGGCGGTTTCCCGATGATCACGGTGACCGACCCGACCGGAGGGCAAGCGGCCCGCCAGGCGATCCTGTACGGAGCGGCACTGGTGCCGGTCTCGCTTCTGCCGACCCCGCTCGGCCTGCTCGGCCCGGTCTATTTCTGGGCCGCGTTGCTGCTCGGCATCGCCTACCTTGCGGCGAGCCTCCGGTTCGGCCGCGACAAGAGCGACCCCTCGGCGCGGCGGCTGATGTTTGCGTCGATTCTCTATCTGCCGGCGCTGCTCGGCGCCATGCTGATCGATCGCATCCTGCACTGATCGAACGGGCGGACGAATCGGTGGACGAGGATCACGTCGAGGAACCGAAGTTTGACCGCACCGGGCGCTGGCGCCGGAGGCTGCTTTGGGGCGTGCTGGTGGCTGCGCTCGCGGCGATCTCCTTCTCGGCGATCTCGAGCCGTCTCTCGCTACGACGCCCGGGACCACCGCCGCCGATTCTCGGCCAGATCCCTGAGTTCGAGCTGACCAACCGCAACGGCCGACGGGTCGGACGGTCGGACCTCGCCGGGTCGCCCTGGATTGCCGATTTCATCTTCACCCGTTGCGCCACGAGCTGCCCGCTGATCACCGAGCGGATGGCGAAGCTGGAGCGCGAGCTGCCGCCCCGGATCGGCGCCCGACTGGTCTCGTTCTCGGTCGATCCGGACCACGACACGCCGGACGTGCTCGAAGCCTACGCCGTCAAGTTTGGCGCACCCGAGCACTGGTGGTTCCTCTCGGGCGATCGAACCGCGATGTACGATCTGATCCGAAACGGCTTCCACCTCGCGGTCGATCCCGATCCGCCCCCCGGGGTAGAAGGCGTCATCGAACCGATCCTCCACAGCACCCGCTTCGTCCTGGTCGACTCCCAAGGGGCGATCCGAGGCTACTACGACGGCCAGGACGAACCGTCGATCAAGAAGCTGAAGCGGGATTTGGAGGGGTTGTAGGGGGGTGGTGAGCGAAGGCCGCAGCACTCCACGCTCCCCCTGCCGCTCGCGGCGTCGTAGAATCGGGGCTATAATGGTGTGGTCTCCAACCATGCGTGGGGGCAAACGGGAACAGGAGGTTCGCGATGCCCGCAAAGAAAGCAGCCGCCCCAAAGAAAGCAGCCGTCAGAGAGGCCGCTTCGCCTTTAGGAGCTCATCGTAAAACTGCACCGATGTCAGCAGCGGAGCAACGCGTGGCAGCGGTTAACGCGAATCTCGGCAAAAGACAGAGCTTGAGCGATTTCCTGAGCGAAATCGGCTGGAACTGACCTCCCCGTAGGCGGTCATGCTTTTAAGCGTCGCCGAACGCCAACTCCTGGTGGATCAGGCGCTGGCGCTGATTGAGCAGCTGTACGTTCACCTCCCTCTAAAGCGTGCAATGCACGCGGTTGATCCCTTGCAGCGCCTCAGGCTGTTGCGGCACCACTCGGCAAGCTTGTCCGAGTCGGCTTTCCATGCCGAGTTGATCTCGATTTTCAATAGCTTGCGCGACCTTCACACCAACTACATCCTGCCGGAGCCGCTTCGAACCCGCACCGCCTTCCTACCCTTCCGCATCGAAGACTACTTCGAGGGGGACGAGCGGTTCTACGCCGTGACCGAGGTCAAACCCGGCACCGAGGATAGATTCTTCAAACGCGGTGTCCTCGTTACCCACTGGAACGGCACCCCGATCCATCGGGCGGTCGAGATCAACGCAGATCGCGAAGCGGGCAGCAATCTCGACGCACGCCACGCCCGCGGACTGGGGGCGATGACGATCCGCTGGCTCGCCATGTCCCTGCCGCCGGATGAGGAGTGGGTGGCCGTCACCTTTCGGTCGAGCAGTGGTGTCCGTGAACGCCGGTTCGACTGGCAGGTGTTCGAGTCGGAAGGCGGCAACAACCCCCTCGCGGCTTCCGGCGACCTGGCGCTCGTCCTCGGCCTCGACGCCAAAGCAGAAATGGAGCGGCAGACCCGCAAGCTCCTCTTTGCTCCGTCTGCGGTCGATACGATCAAGCAGGTCCGGCTCCTCGCCGAAGGGTCGGAGATCCCGAGCCCTGTAGATTTCAAAGCCATCAGCAAGATCCCGGACGCGTTCACTTTCCGGCCGATCGAGACGCAGTCCGGAATCTTCGGGTACATCCATATCCATACATTTCTCCATTCGAACGACACCGCGTTCGTGGAGGAGTTCGTCCGCATCGCCGGCCTGCTGCCACAGAACGGGCTGATCCTGGACGTTCGCGGCAACGGCGGAGGCAACATTCTCGCGGGGGAGCGCCTGCTCCAGGTCTTGACGCCGCAACCGATCGATCCGGAGCGGTTTTACTTCATCAACTCCCCGCTCACCCTCAAGATCTGTGAAACCGGTCCTTCCTTTGCGAACTGGCGCGAGTCGATCGCCCAGGCGGTTGAAACCGGCGCGCCGTTCTCCCACGGATTTTCTCTGCGACCGGTCGAGGCCTACAACGACATCGGCCAGAGATATCAGGGCCCGGTCGTGCTCATCACCGACGCCCGGTGCTACAGCACCACCGACATCTTCTGCGCCGGATTTCAAGACCATGAGATCGGTCCGATCCTCGGCACCAGCGGCGCCACGGGCGCGGGCGGCGCCAATGTCTGGGACCACGCCACTTTGCTTGGGATGCTCCCCGAGCCCATCTCTCCGTTCCAGCCGCTGCCCAACAACGCCTCGTTTCGCGTCGCTGTTCGCCGTTGCACCCGGGTCGGGAAACGATCGGGCGTTCTGATCGAGGACTTGGGAGTCGTTCCCGACCATATCCACCGCACGACCCGCCAGGACGTTTTGAACGGCAACGTCGACCTCCTCCATCGCGCGGGCGAATTGCTCGCCGGAATGCCGGTGCATGCCGTATCGGTCCAGGTTCCGAAGGCGACCTCTCCGGAAGAAATCACGGTGGCCACCCGAAACATCGACCGCCTGGACATCTACTTGAGCTCTCGGCCCCACGGCAGCCTCGACGTGACCGACGGCACCCGTTCGATCGATCTCTCACCCCTTCCGGCAGGGCTTAACACTCTGGAGCTAAAGGGGTTTCGCGACGCCAAGCTCGTCGTGAGCACCCGCCATAAGCTATAGTGCCGCCTGAGTCCGCGACCGAGATAGCCGCGTCCAAACGGCCAATCGGGCTCTTAGCCAATCCAGCCGCCAGAAGCCGCTCCCGGCCGCGACCCCAGAGCCCGGGGTTTGTCCTACAATCACTCGGCGGCGCAACGCACCCTTAGCTCAATCGGATAGAGCATCAGACTTCGAATCTGAGGGTTGGGGGTTCGAGTCCCTCAGGGTGCACCATCAAAACGACGCTCGAACTTCTCGAGAGGCGGGCGCTCGCGTTGGATCTCGGAAGCTCGAAAGGCGGGGACCGATGCTCGAGTACCTTGACCTCAAGGGGGTGGGCCCCGCGCCCGAGATGCGGATGGATCTGGCGCCTCGGCTTAACCTCATCACGGGCGACAACGGGCTGGGCAAGAGCTTTCTCCTGGACATCGGCTGGTGGGCGCTCACCCGCACTTGGGCCGGCTATCCCGCGCTTCCTGGCGCAAAAACCAAATCCGAACCGAGCATTTCGTTCGCTTTCAGCGGTAGGAGCAAGCGGCAAGAGTACAAAAGCGTCTGGAAGCGGCAAGAGCAGATCTGGACGGGGAAGGTTGGACGGCCCGCAAAGCCCGGCTTGGTGCTCTACGCGCAGGTGGATGGCGGCTTCGCCGTCTGGGATCCGGCCCGCAACTACTGGAAGGCCGCAGATAGGCACGTCCAACAGGACCGGCCGCCGGCCTATATCTTTTCGGCATCCCAGGTGTGGGATGGTCTCGCCGCACACGACACGACTTTGTGCAACGGCTTGATCCGCGACTGGGCCTCTTGGCAGAAGGAGAACGGGCGCCCGTTTCAACTGCTGAAGGCTGCTCTAAAGGTCATGTCTCCGCCGGGCGAGGATCCGCTGCTGCCCGGCGAGCTCACGCGCATCAGCTTGGACGACGTTCGCGATATGCCGACGCTCAAGACCTCCTACGGTGAGGAGACGCCGATCGTACACGCCTCCGCCGGAATGCGGCGGATCACCGCGCTCGTCTACCTCTTGGTCTGGGCCTGGGAAGAGCACCAGCGGGCGAGCCGTCTGCTCGGTACAACAACGACGAACCAGGTGATCTTCCTGATCGACGAGCTCGACACCCACCTGCACCCACGTTGGCAACGGTTGGTTCTCCGCTCCTTGCTGGAGGTGGTGGGTGAGCTGATGACTGGAGGCAATGCCGAGGTCCAAGTAGTTGCCGCCACCCATTCCCCTCTCGTCCTCGCCTCGGTCGAGCCGCTTTTCCAAGAGGAAAACGACAAGCTCTGGCACTTGGATGTGGTCAAGGGAAAGGTCCGTCTCGAGCGCTTCGATTGGACCCCTCAGGGCGACGTGTTGAACTGGCTCGTTTCGCCCATTTTCGGACTGCGCCAAGCGCGCTCTGCGGAAGCTGAAGAGGCCATTGAGGCTGCAGAAGCGCTCATGCGCGGCGACCTCTCGGCACTCCCACAGAAGTTACGGACCGAGAAGGCGATCGACGAGCGACTCCGAACTCTGCTACCGGGACACGATTCGTTCTGGCCACGCTGGCTCGTGAAAACGGAGCAGCTCGGGGGCAAACGGAGCAAGGGATGATTCCGGTGACGCCCGTCAAGGAGCCCGCCGACTTCGAGACCAAGTGTGGCAAACCGGGCCGGGAGTGGTTGGCAAAACATCCCTCCGCGGAAAGGCCGCGCGACTACTGGACTCAGTTTCGACACCAACTCGCCGACGGCTTTCTAAACCTCTGCGGCTATGGCGCGATGTGGTCCTCTGCAGGCACCGTGGACCACTATTTGAGCTGGAAGAAACACCCGGAGCTGACATACGCCTGGGAGAACTATCGTTTCGTCGAAGGCTGGCTCAACCAAAGCAAGCAGACCGCCGACGAGAGGGTGCTCGACCCCTACGAAGTGGGAGAAAGCTGGTTCGAGGTTCTGCTCCCCTCTCTCCAGTTGGTCGTCACGGAAAATATCCCTGCCGAGCACCGTGCTCGCGCCGAACACACCTTGCTTCGGCTTCACCTACGCGACGACGAGCGCATTCTTCGTCAGAGGCGCGCCTGGCTGAGGCTCTACGAGGAAGCCGAGATCTCGCTTGATGGTCTCGCCAAGGTTGCGCCCCTGATCGCCGCGGCCGTTTCGAAGCGGGACCTCGCGCCTGAAAAGCGGAAGCGGGTCCGGGTAAGAACGAACAGCATCTAGTCAGCTCATTGAGCCTGTTGCCTCGGATCTCGCCCCGCGAGCCACCCTAGCAGTCGCTCCGCCGCAGCCTCGCCCGCGGCGATCGAATCGGGCAGTCCGTAGGCGCCCATGGGGCCGCCCGCGAAGTCGAGGCCGGGGTGCCGGGTGAGACCTTCGGAGAGCCGCGCCGCGACTGCCAGATAGCCGACCGAGCGCTGCGGGATCGCTTGCCGGTGGCGCCAAACGCGGCTCCACGCCGGGGGTTGGCGGAGGCCGAGCAGCGGCTTCAAGGTGCGCACGGCGAGATCGACGAGATCGGCGTCCTGGCCGTCGGCGGCTTCCGGGTGAAGCGCGCCGCCCAAGAAGACGCGCGCGACGATCTGATCGCCCGGCACCCGTTCGGGGAATTTGACGTTGACGAACGTCGCCGCTACGACGGCCAGGCCCGCGGTGCCGGGGACGAAGAACCCATGCCCCTGGGGCGGGCGTTCCACAGCGGCTCGGGGCCAGGAGAGGTTGACCGTCACGCAGGAGGCATACGAAATTCGCCGGAGATCCTCGGCGAGCGGCGGCGCGAGGTCGGCTAAAAGCGGCGCCGCCGCGTGGGCCGGGACGGCGAGCAGCACCGCGTCGACGGCGAGCGTTTCGCCGTCGGCCATCCGAAGATGGAAGCCTTCAGAGTGGCGCACCAGGTTCAGGACCGGCCGACCCAATCGCACGGAACCCGGCGGCAGAGCCGCAACCAGCGCATCGACGAGTTGGCCCAGGCCGCCGGAGAGGGTTGCGATCTGCGGCGCGAGGCTCCTACCCGGACCGGCCGGACCCCGGTCGTCGGCATCGCGGGCACCGTGGGCGCCGGCCGGAGCGGAGCGCCGCCGCCAACCGCCGGAGACCCGACCCGGCTCGTGCTCCAGATTCGCCAGGCGCGGAAAGTTGGCCGCGACGCTTAAGTTTTCGACGTCTGCCATGGTGATGCCGCCGACCACCGGCTCGCTCAAGCGGCGATACAACTCCCGGCCGAACCGCCGACGCACGAAGGAGGCAACGCTTTCGTCGGCCGGCTCCCCCGGCCCGCGCGGCCTCGGGGCGATCAACGGCTCGGCGAGCGCGCGCAGCTTGCCGGGCCAGGAGAGCAGAGGGGTGGAGAGCAGCGACTGCCAACGGGTCGGCGCGAGAAAGGCAAATCCGGCGGGCAGGGGGAGCAGCCGGCCGCGGTCGAGGATTTCGATGTGGCCGGTTTCGGGATAGGTGATCCGCTCGGCAAACCCGAGCCGGTCGCACAGGGCGAGGCCCGCCGGCTTGTGGGTTACCAGGGTGTCGGGGCCGCGCTCGAGCAGGACGCCTTCGCAAACCTCGGTCGCGAGAACCCCGCCCGCCCGCTCGGAGGCCTCGAACAGCGTGATCTCGATCGGGCGGCCCTGCTCGGCCGCTGCGCGCGCCAGCCGGTGAGCCGCGGCGAGACCGCCGATGCCGGCGCCCACGATCGCCACCCGCGGCGGCATGGTCAGGAGGCCGAGGCCTTGCGAGCGCCGACCGATGAGTCGTCGGCCACCCGACCGATCGCTCCTTGGAGCCAGGCCGAATTCTCGGTCGTGATCTCGATCAGCGCCTCAACGAAGCGGTCGTCGGCGTTGACCGCCGGCGCCACCTTGAGCGTCTCGCCACCGTTCTCATGCCAGGTCTCGGCGCCGCGGATGCTCAGCTCTTCGAGCGTCTCCAGACAGTCGGTTACAAACGCAGGAATGATTACCGCGTGCCGTATGCCCTTCTGGGCCTCGGTGGCCAGCACCTCGTCGGTGGCCGGGGTCAACCAGGGGGTGCGCCCCAGGCGCGACTGGAAGCAGACGATGACCCGATCCTCAGGGATGTCGAGCCGCTTGGTCAGCAGCCGCGCCGTGGCGAAGCACTGGGCGCGATAGCAAAAGCGGTTCGCCGCACCGATCTCGGCGCAGCAATCGGGCTTCGCCAGGCAGTGCCCGCCGGTGGGGTCGCTTTTGCGGATCTGGCGCTCGGGCAGACCGTGGAAGCTCATGAAGACCCGTTCCGGCATGGGATCGAGAAACGGCTGCGCCACCGCGGCGCGCGCCTCGATGTATGAGGGGTGATCGAAGTACGGCGGCACGATCTGGAGATACGGGGTGTTCCAGCGCGCGCCCGTGACGCGCAGAATCTCCTCGATCGAGGAGCCGGTGGCCGCGGAGCTGTACTCCGGATACAGAAGGAAGACCACGATGCGACTCACCCCGGCGCGTTCCAACCGGTCGAGCGCGCTCGCGATCGAGGGATTGCCGTAGCGCATCGCCAGTTCGACCTGGACCTCCTCCCCCAGGCGGGCCTGAACCTTCGCGGCCAGCTCGCGGCCAATCACCAGGAGGGGAGAGCCCTCGGGTCTCCAGACCTTCGCGTAGGCCTCCGCCGACTTCTTCGGCCGGGTCGGCAGGATGAGCAGCTCGAGCAAGAGGAACCGCGGCAACGCCGGGATGTCCAGCACCCGCGGGTCGGAGAGGAACTGACGCAGATAGCGCCGCACCTCCCGAGGACGCGGGGCGTCCGGAGTGCCGAGGTTCACGATCAGCAGACCGGTGCGTTCTTTGGAGGTGGCAGGCATGGGTCGGGATATCGTACACGGAACCTGAAGCTCCGCGGACGCGACGAAACCGCCTTGACCCATCGAAACCGGCCACGGTAGACTGCGCCCCGCTTTACACTTCGAGCAAGAGCCGGTTGTAAGTTGGAGAGATGCCTTGAGCATGGTCTGCAAGCGCTCACGCGTGCAGCTGTTCGATCGGGGGCGGGGCTAGCGCGTGGCGCAGATTTTCGAGCGTTGGGCCAATGAATTGCCGCTGCGCATCGCCGCGGCCAGCCTGGTCGCGGGTGGCCTGGTGGTCGGCGGCATTTGGTACTTCTTCTCTCCAAGCTACACGGATGTCGGCTACCAGCCGGAGCAACCGGTCGCCTACAGCCACAAGCTCCACGCCGGGGATCTCGGGATCAACTGCCTCTATTGCCACGCCACCGTAGACCGCGCTCCGGTCGCCGTGGTCCCCCCCACCGAGACCTGCCTGAATTGCCACCGCGTGGTCAAACAGAATTCCCCGTTGCTCGCTTCCATCCGCGAGAGCGCTTCGAGCAACCGCCCGATGGCCTGGGTCCGCGTGCACAACCTCCCTGGATTCTCATACTTCGACCATCGGCCGCACCTTCGCGCCGGGGTCGGCTGCGCCAGCTGCCATGGCCGAATCGACAAGATGGATGTGGTGGCGCAATCGCAGCCGCTTTCGATGAGCTGGTGCCTGGACTGCCACCGCAACCCCGATCCCCATCTGCGCCCTTCTCACGAGGTGACCAACATGGACTGGAGCCCCCCTAAGGATCAGCTTCAATCCGCCGCCCTCATCAAGAAGGCCAAGAAGTTGAACCCA
>JANNIH010000011.1:0-48570 GCA_031404815.1 Holophagales bacterium
GGCATCGGCCTTCGGCCTCAGCCCTGGGCTGGGCTCTCCCGGCCCGTTGGGCCGATCTCAGACGCCGCCGGATGACAGGCGATGCTGGCCTTGATCTTCTCCACGCTTTGGATCAGCCGGCGACTTTGACGGGGCCTTGGCCCTGGGTGGGATGGGCCTGGGTGGGATGGGCCTGGGTGGTAATGTCCTGGCCCGTCAATCGAACGCAAGCTCGGTGTCGCGGCCCGAGACCTTCCAGGCTCCATTCTCTTTGATCAGGAACACCCGGCCACGGAACTTGTCGCCGTCGTAGCTCTTGCCTTCGATGTCGAGTGCGGCACGGTCGCCCCGGATCAGACCGCCTGGAATCGTGGCGGTCTCGAATTCGAGGCTCCTGGCCGAATCGAAGATCACCGCCCAGATCTCGCCTTGGACCTGCTCGGCGATCTCTTCCGCCTTGGCTTTCGTGACCACCTTTTGGAGCGCCACCGGGTCCTTCTTGGCGACCGCCTTCATGTAGGCCTGGTAGACCTTCCCAGGCTCGCCGCCCCCTTTCGGCAGCGGGGTACCCGAGAGTGAGCCGGCGAGCAGATCGACCGCGAACGGAAGATCGAATTCGTAGGTCTTGTCGAAGAAGGGGTCGGGCTTTTCGGTGTAGTAGCGCCCTTCGAGGCGCTGATCGTCGTTGCGCGTGAAGGTCAACTTGCCTTGACCGCCGAAGCTGAACGCGTCGCCCGGTTCAAACGAGCGCCAGCTGCCGTCGGCACGCTCGCCGTCCGCCTGGATCGAGAGCGTCACGTAGGCGCCTTTTTTCTCTTCGACGACCTTCTCGACCGCCTCGACGGGGTCGAACTCCCGATCCGCCACGGCACAGTCGATCGGCACGCTCGTCAGCACGACCATCCGCCGCGTGGTCCCCAGCTTGTCGGGCGATGCGACCCGGAAACCGCAGGTATAGCCGAACGTCGAGGTGATCTTGTCCATCCGAAAGTGCGGCCCCTTCGGCTTGGCCGCCGGTTTTGCCTTGGCCGCAAAGCCCGCAAGCGGGAAGACGAGAAGGACGAGAACTGCGGCAACGAAAGTGCTAGAGATCCTGGTGGTGCGCATCGTAGGAACCTCGTCGGCCTTAGAGGCCTGAAGATCAAGGTCGTGGGCGCTGTTGTTTTTGCGGCCCTAAGGGCTCGCGTCTCGTCAGCCCAGGCCATCGGCATGGGAAGGATCCGCCGGTCGAGATTCTAGCGCGCGGCGGAAGCGGCGGATCGTCGGGCCGACCAACGGGCGATAGAGGAAGCGAAGGATCGTTCCAGGTACGCCGCGCCCCCGCTCTTCGAGAGCGACCCGCGCCCGCGGATGGTCCATAAAGCGGAATCCGGACGGACGGAAGTTTCGATCGTCGCGCCAGAATCCGACTGCGGAAAGGTGCTTGACGTTCTTGTAGCCGTAGTGGTCCGGAGCGACCAGCCGGAGCGGCGCGCCGTGCTCGATCGATAGAGGCGCGCCGTCGAGCGTGTCGGCGAGCAGGACGCCCGGTGCGAGCAGATCCTCCAGAGGCAGGCTCGATCTCGCGCCGTCCTGGCCGCGCAGGATGACGAACGTGCTCTCCGGTGCCGGGTTCGCCCGGGGGCGCACGATGCGCTCGAAGAAGTCCGCGAAGCGGACCCCGCTCCAGCGGAGCGACCTCTTCGTCCAGGTGGTCACGCAGTGAAAGTCGGACATCTGCTCGATGCGCGGCAGCTCGAAAAGCTCCTCGCCGGAGACGACGATCTCCGCTTCGGCATCCCCTTTCACCGTGAGCGCGATCCGCCGCGGCTCGCGCGGGAACCGGTAGGCGAACTGGTTCAATCCGAAGCGTGGGAAATCGTCGATCGCGCGTTGTCCTGGCGGCAGGCTCGTTGGGTCGCTCAATGCTTTCTCCTCGTGACGGAGTTTTTCCGGTTTCTCCGCTCCTAGCAAGTGAGGCCGGGATTGGTCCCGGCTCGACCCAGGAGAATCGGATCATGCTTGGAACTCTCAAGGCTTTCTCTTTGACCCTCGTCCTCGTCGGTGGTGCCGCTCTCGCCGCGCGTCCGGCAGTAGCAGTGAACTATTGGCCGACCGCCAGCCCCTATGCCTGCACCTGGTCGAAACCGAACGCCGCGAACCCGAACGTCATCGACCGCGGCGTTTCGACCGTGAAGTTCATCAACATGGTCGGCGCCGGGCCGTATGGTGCGGAATACCAGCGCGCGGGTCGGTTCCAAACCACCTATCCGGGCGGCGCGGTCACCGAGTTCGGCGTCAACCTCTGGTGGGATTGGCCGACGGGGGAGAACGTCTTCTATCCGTTCCTGCTCAACAACGGCATCCAGTGCCGCCTGCGGACTTCGAGCTCCGGGCACAATCTGGCTTTCGACCTCTGCAACAACCAGGCGGTCCAGAACTGCACCCAGTAGAGAACCCCAGACTGCCTACCCAAGCGAGGCGAGCAGCGCCTCGACGCGGGATTTCGGCAGGCGCGCCGTCTCGGGGCTCGACCGCAGCGTGCGAAGCGACTGTTCGGCGAGGCGGCGCGCTTCCTCTTTGTCCTTCGCCGCCACCGCGCGCGCCAGCTCAAAGCGGCCGATGGCGAGCAGCGTTGCCCCATCCGGGTTCTTTTCGAGCGGAGCGAGCGCGGCGCGGAGGGTCTTCTCCGCTTCGTCCGTGCGGCCCAGCGCCACCAGGTCGGCGCCGTAATCGACCCGCGTTTCGAGCGTCGTCAGGTGATCGGGACCATAAGCGGCGGTAAAGATCTCGATCGCCTTGCTCCGCTCTTCGGCGGCCTCATTTGGTTGGTGGGCGAGCGCCAGGCATTCCGCGAGGCCGGTGCGGGTGTAGGCGATGTTCTCGTCGGTCGCGGGATAGAGCGAAAGGCGGATCGCGAGCGCCTCGCGCGCCGTGCGCAAGCCCTCTTCCAGGCGGCCGGCGCGGGCGTAGGCGGGGGCCAGGTTCGAGAGCGCGAACGCCGCCTGCGGGCTCTTTGCCCCGAAGCTCTTCTTATAGGTGGCGAGCGCCCGCTCGTAGAGGGGGATCGCCTCGTCGAGCCGGCCGAGCAGCTGCAGCTGGTTGCCCACGTTGTTGTAGGTGGAGGCGGTCAACGGGTGATCCTCGCCCAGCCGGCGGCGGCGGATGTCGAGCGCGAGGCGATTCGCTTCGAGCGCCTTCGTAAAGTCGCCGCGGACCTTCCAGCAGGAGCCGATCACCTGATAGGTCGTGGCGACCGAGGTGTGCCGCGCCCCGAAGCGCGCGCGCTTGATCGCGAGAGACGATTCGAGCCGCTCTAGGCCGAGCGTCGGATCGCCACGCCGGTAGGCGAGCTCGCCGAGATTGTGGAGCACCATGGCGAGATCCTCGTGCTCCAGGGTGAGCGCGGTCCCTTGGGGGTCCCAGGGAAGCGCCGGAATGTTGAGCCGCCGCAGGTGCGCGGCGAGCACCTGCTCCAAGATCCTCTCGCGCTCCTCCTGCCGATTCTGCGCGCTGAGCAGGGTGGAGTAGCGGTTGAGCGCCACCAATCGGCGCAGTTCGTCGGCGGGCAACTCGCGGCCCAGGATCGCCATCTCTTCGTTGAGAGCGGCCTCCGCCTCGGGCAGCCGCTCCGCGTCGCGGTAGGCGGTGCCCAGATGGCCGAGGCTCTCGGCGAGCGCCAGGGGTTCCGCGGGCTGGAGCCCCCGGCGGAGGGCGACCGCCTGGCGAAGATTGGCGATCGCCGGCTCGTAGTGGCCCAAGGATTCGTAAACCGAGCCCACCGTGTCGAGCAGCTGGGCGCGCACGGCGGGCTGATCGGAGAGGTCCCGCCGCAACTGCTCGACACCGCGATCGAGCAACGCGCGCGCGGTGACCGTCTCGCCGCGCGTCTGGTCCGGATCGGCAACCTTGAACAGATCGACCAGAAAACCCGCGACCCGCGCCGCCTTGTCGCGTTCGATCCGGGTGGCCGCAAGCTGCGAGCGGAGGCTCAAACCCCAGCCCACGAGGAGCGCCGCCACCCCCGCCGCGAGCAGCAGGGACAGCCGATGACGCCGGACGAACCGGCCGGTGCGATAGAGGGCTGTGCCCTTCCGCGCGGAGACCGGCCAGCCGGACAGGTAGCGGCGCAGATCGTCGGCCAGCGCGTCGACCGTCGGATAGCGTTCGGCGGGGGTCTTGCGCAGCGCCTTGAGCACGATCGCCGCAAGGTCGGCTTCGACCGCCAGCTCGGGCGGCGGGGGAGAGGCGACTCCACCGTCCGGCGCCTCGATCGGCGCGGTGCGCGCGGCGGTCGTGCCCGGCGAAAGCGGTTCCTCTTCGCACACCGCCTGCTCCCACTCGCGCAGCGAGCGCGGATCGGCCCGGTAGGGCGAGCGCCCGGTGAGCAGCTCGTAGAGGATCACCCCCAGCGCGTAGACGTCGGTCGCGGTGCTCACCAGCTCGCCGCGCATCTGCTCCGGGCTCGCGTAGCGCGGGGTGAGCGGCTGGCCGCCCAGGCGCGTCTCGGCGAGCGTCCAATCGACCTCGGCCGGGTCGAGCAGCTTGGCGATGCCGAAATCGAGCAGCTTCGCCGTGCCGTCCGCGGTGACCAGGACGTTCGAAGGCTTCAGATCCCGGTGGATCACCAGGCGCTGGTGGGCGGCCGCGACCGCCGAGCAGACGTCGAGCATCAGCTCTACTCTGGCGCGCGCGTCAAGGTGGCGCTCGGCGCAGGCCTCGTCGATCCGCCGGCCCTCCACGTACTCCATGACCAGGAACGGCGAACCGTCGCTCGCCGTGCCGCCGTCCAGCAGCCGGGCGATGTGCGGATGGTCGAGCGCGGCCAGAATCTGCCGCTCGGCGCGGAATCGGCGCTCGATCTCCTCGCCGCGCCGGTGGACCACCTTGATCGCCACCGTCTGCCTGAACTCGTCCGACCGCTCCGCGAGGTAGACGATCCCGTTGCCGCCCCGGCCGATCTCGCGCACGATCCGGTAGCCCCGGTCGCCGCGCACCTCGGCGCCCGCCGCGGGGGGAGCCGGGGCCACCGAGACCCGGCCGAGCAGAAAGGCCGGGGGCCGGTCGAGAAAATCCGCCTGCGTGGGCTCCTCATCCGCGGCGAGCCAGCGGACGACCTCGGCGTGAAGCTCCGGGTCCTCCGCGCGTAGCGCTTCGAGCGTCGCTTCGCGTTCCTCGGGCGTTCGCTCGACCAGGGCCGAGAAACGCTCCTTGGCCCGCGCGTGAAACGTCGCGCTCACCGCGCGGCCAGCTCCGCTTTGAGCCACGCCCGCGCCGCGCGCCAGTCGCGGGTCACCGTCGCCTCCGACACCTCAAGCACCGCCGCGGTTTCATCGAGCGTCATGCCGCCGAAGTAACGCAGCTCGACGATCCGCGCCTGCCGCGCATCGAGCCCCGCCAAACGTGCGAGTGCCGCGTCGAGCGCCAGCACGTCCGCCGCCTCTCCTCCGCCCCCCGGCTCGGCAACTCGGTCGAGCTCGCCCGGTTCCAGCTCCGCGCGCAAGCCCTTCGGAGGCCGCCTCCCGGCCTGCGCGCGCCGCGCGCCATCCACCAGAACCCGCCGCATCGTCTGGGTGGCGATCGCGAAGAAATGATTGCGATCGTGGATCTCCAGAGGCCGCCGACCGAAGAGGCGAAGGTAAACCTCGTGGACCAGCTCGGTGGTCTGGAACGTGAGCCCGGGCGACTCCCGTCGCATCTGCCGCGAAGCCAGGCGCTTCATCTCGGCATAGATGAGAGGCAGCAGCTCATCGAGCGCCCGCGCGTCCCCCGCCCGCCACTGATCGAACAGCTGGGAAATCGCTTCCGCTTCGCCCATCGATCCGGCCCTCGTGAAGTTCGAGGCGATTGTGACAGATCAGTGAGGGGCGGAGCCCATTGCCTGGGCTCGCCAGGCTCCAGCCTGGCGCTTTGGGTTCGATGGACCGACAGCCTGCGCAGCGAAAAATGCCAGGCTGGAGCCCGGCGAGCCCAGGAGCTCGCCCATGGCCTACTCCAAATACGCCAGCATCTCGGGCGGTCGCAGCTTTGCCTTTAGAAGCACGGGGTGTGTATGATCAGGTGTACGGAGGCAATATGAGAACGAACATCGTTCTAGACGACGACCTGATCGCAGAAGCGCTCCGGCTGAGTGGAATCAAGACGAAGAAGGATCTCGTCCACGAAGCTCTCCGCGTTTTCGTCGCCTCCCAGAAGCGCAAGAGCCTATTGGACCTCAGGGGAAAGATCCGGTTCGCGCCCGGCTATGACTACAAGGCGCTCCGGATTGAATCGTGATCTTGGTCGACACCTCGATCCTGATCGGCTATCTGCGGGACATCTGTCGCCCTCCCTCGGCCTCTTCGACCAGATCGAGTGCGAGCAGGTTCCGTTCGCCCTGCCGGTCGTCTGCTTCCAGGAAGTACTTCAAGGGGTACGCGCATTTAGGAGCACCACCGTCCTAAGTTTCAGAACCATCGAGACTTCCGTCTCCTCAGCTCTCAGGACGAGCTGACCTGTTTGGCATTCTTGCCGCGCGCCCTACGGGTGGACATCTGGCCCTTTATCCGTCACGAACCCGCGAGTTGACGCGGGCTGCCAGCTCGTATAGTTTTGAAGCTAAGCTGCGGAGGGCAAAGTTCGTTCTGAACCGGATAGGATGCCAAGGCCTCGGGGGAGCCAGGTAGTACCTCTTCGACACTCCGGGACCTCGCCGCGACGGTGAATATCATCCAGACGGTTAGGCGATCAGAGACCGACCAATGATGACGAATGAACATGGAGCTAAAGGATCATGGCTGACATTGCGGTCAGGAATTTTCAGAAGCGTTACCATGGCAGGTATCTAGAGTATGCAAATTGGCCATTGAATCGCCCTGTGGCCCTGGGCGATGTAGGCAAGTGGAGCAGCGGCAAGGTATTCTCCTACGAGTTCAATATTTCGTCGCATGGATTCAAGCTAGAGACCCGCAACGGCGCAACCACCCCAGGCCGTGAGCTTGAAGGAGGGGTTGCTCGAGCCTACAAGGCTGCCGGCAAAGCTCCCGTTTACAATAGCGCTCTTGTTGAGGCGAGAGCAGGGGTTAGTCTTGCAATGAAGAAAAGTGCCTCATTCCTCCTTGAGGCTAAGATTCTGAAGACTGAGAGTGTGGCCAATATGACGGCATTGGAGAAGACCCTTGTCAATCTTGCCAAAGATGCTGATTGGTGGAAACACAGAGTGATCATTGTCTCTATCTTGAAGGCTGACATAACAACGGCGGCCATGACGTACTCTGATCGTCAGCGAGTCGAAATCAATGCTGACGCCTCAACTCCTGTGCCATTTAAGCTTACGGATGTCAACGCAGACCTACAACTTGCATTTCGAGGCGAAGGAGCATCGGTTGACTTGCTCGTCCGTGATGCTGTTGTTGCGTTCCAGCATGCGACTCTGCGAAAGGGTAAATGGTATCAATCTTGGGAGGTTTCGCAGCTTTTGCTAGAAACAAACGCCTAGCTCAAGCAGTCGAGCGGACGGAAACCTCAAGCAGAGCGGTTTCCGCCGTTCATCGGCATAGCGTTAGGCCTAACTGTTGAGATCGTCGGAGAGCACAACGATGGATTACGTAGCAAGCACTTGGGTCGAATTTCTCGCTGCCGTTAAGGCAGCAAAGTCGACGCTACGGGATCCTGAGCAGGTATGGTTTCGCGGGCAATCGAACGCCGATTATTCCTTGCTGCCGGCTCTCCTGAGATTTTCAGGCGGACCCTCAAAGGAATCACAGATCTTTCACAAATTCGTTCAATACTCGTACAAGGTGTTCCAGCGCCGGACATCCGATTGGGAAACGTTGTTTGACATGCAACACTACGGCCTGCCAACACGTCTACTTGATTGGTCTGACACACTCGGGATAGCCACGTTCTTCGCGGTTACTTACACCAAAGGCAGCGCGGCAATTTACATACTCGACCCGATCAAGCTAAACGAGTACAGTGGCTTGAAAAAGGTACCATTCATTCCCGACGATCAGGACTTTGACTATCGAAAGATCTACTGGGAGAAGCGGCCGTTTGCGCCGGTTTACCCGATAGCAATCCAGCCGCTTTTTCAGAATGATCGGATCTTTGCCCAGTCCGGCGTGTTCACGGTTCACGGTGACGATCTGTCGCCCATCGAGCGGCTGTGTCCACTGGCTGTGAAGCGAGTCGTCCTCGAGCAGGGGGCGATCGACGGTGCTCATGAGTTCTTGGAAATTGCTAACATAAATCCAAGAACCGTCTTCCCTGACATGCAGGGAATTGCCAACTACGTCCGACAGATCGTTGGCATCTGACACATAGCCATGCACCAGCCTAGCCTAGTTACGCTCGAGTAGTGAGGGCCTAACAAGCAGTTGCAGCGGACGGTAATACGGCGCTGGACGCCGCCGCTGAACTGCGTTAGGCGACGCCCGAAACTCCCATGGAACTCAAATACCACTGCACGCCCGAACTAGTTCGCCGAGCGATCTGGCAGTTCGCCTGTCGCACCGCATTCTGGCCCTCGGTCGTGCTCTTCATCATCGTCGTCGTGGATCTGAACTGATGACCTTCGACCTGCTCCACTTCTCCCAGCGGAGCCGGCTCCAGGTAACTTCCAAGGCCACGCCCGCGTAAGATACGGGTGTCCGTTTTTCGACCGGCGTGAACCCTGGAGGTCTAGCATGTTGATCCCGTCCCGCTCCGGCCCGCGGCCTTCGCGTGCCGTCGCCGTCCTCTCGCTCGCCGCCGCCCTCTGCGTTTCCTCCCTGCTGCCGGCGGCCTTCTCGGCCGCCGCGCCTGCCAGCCCCTCCAATTCCGATCTCGCGGCCTATGCCGACGCGCTCTTGGCCAAGAACTACCCGGCCGACGCGCCGGGGGCCGCGGCGCTCATCGTGCGCGACGGCCAAGTCGTTCTGCGCAAGGGGTATGGCCTCGCCAACGTCGAGCTCGGCGTGCCGAATACGCCGGAGTCGGTCTTCGAGCTCGGTTCGGTGACCAAGCAGTTTACCTCCGCCGCGATTCTGATGCTCGCCGAGCAAGGGAAGCTGCGGCTCGACGACGAGCTGCAGACCTACCTGCCCGACTATCCGAAGCACGACGCCAAGATCACCCTCGAGCAACTCCTCACCCACACGGCCGGCGTGCCCAACTACACCAACTTTCCGGAGTGGATGCCACGGGTACGCGAAGAGATGCCGCTTGCCACGCTGATCGCGTTGTTCAAGGACAAGCCGCTGGACTTCCCGCCGGGCTCCAAGTGGTCGTACAGCAATTCGGGCTACGTGCTGCTCGGCGCGGTGATCGAGAAGGTCTCGGGGGTGAGCTACGAGCGCTTCGTCGAGGACGAGATCTTCCAGAAGCTCGGCATGACATCGAGCCGCTACGGCAGCCCCTCCGAGGTGATTCCCCATCGCGCCTATGGCTACGACCGGGGCGACGCCGGCTTCAAGAACGCCGAATATCTCAGCATGACCCAGCCCTATGCCGCGGGCTCCCTGATGTCCACGGTCGACGACCTGGCGCTCTGGGACCGCGCTCTCTCGTCCGAGACGCTGCTCAAGCGTTCGTCGATCGAGCGCCTGTTCGTGCCGGCGAAGACCGGGAACGGCAGCAACAGCCGCTACGGTCTGGGCTGGGGGGTGCAGTCGCTCGCCGGGCGGACGATCCAGGCGCACGGCGGCGGCATCTTCGGATTCGTCACGGTCGATCTGCGGGTGCCAGAGGACAAGCTGTTCATCACCGTGCTGTCGAACAACCCGGGAGCCGACCAGGATCCAACCTCCCTCGGCCTTGCGATCGCGGCCAAGGCGCTCGGGCAATCGTACGAGGACCGGACGGCGATCGCGCTCCCGGAGGCGACGCTCTCCGACTACGTCGGCGTCTACCAGTTCGATGACACGGCGAAAAGGGTTATCACAACGGAGAACGGCAAGCTCTTCTCGCAACGCGTCGGCGGCCAGAAGTCCGAGATTTCGGCAGCCGCCAAGGACGTCTTCTTCTTCCCGGGGGGCCGCGGGGACATGACCTTCCTGCGCGGCAAAGACGGCAAGGTGTCGGGCGCGCACTTCGTCCCGCCGTTCGGCCCCGAGTCCGATGGCAAGAAGACCGACGAGCCGCTCCCCGCCGACCGGGCCGAGGTAAAAGTCGATCCCGCCCTGTTCGACGCCTTCGCCGGGGTCTACAACCTCTTCCCCGGCTTCGATCTGACGATCACTCGCGAGGGCGACAAGCTCTTCGCCCAGGCGACCGGCCAAGGGAAGCTGGAGCTGCACGCGGCCTCGGAGAACAAGTACTTTCCGCGCGAGGTCGAGTCGGAGATCGAGTTCGTGCGTGGCGCGGACGGCAAGGTCGAGAGCCTGATCCTGAACCAGGGCGGCCAGACGGTCACTGGCAAGAGGAAGCCGTAAGGCTTGTTTTTTCGGTTCCAGGCAATCGCGCCGAAAAACGCGGCGGAGAGCAACAAGAAGCCGGCCGGCGCGAGTTGCCGACGATTTCCGCCTGCGCTAGGGTTCGAAGAGAGGAGGCAAGAACATGACAGCCTTTCAGCTGGACGATGTCCGAGGGTTCGAGGCGGCGATCACGGAAGCCCAAGAGGCACCGGCCCTTCAGGCCGTTTAAACAAATCTGCGTGTGCCGTGCTTTTGCGGCCCGAAGGGTCGCGTTTACGTCAGCCCAGGCCATCGGCCTGGGTAGGTAGAAGCCCCCGTCACTCCTCCCACCGGAACCGATTCCACGCAATCGCGCCAAAAACCGCGGCGGAGAGCAACAGGACGCCGACCGGCGCGAGCGCCCCTTCGAAGCCCACCCCGCGCCAGGTCATGGCGTCGAAGCCGTCAACCGCCCAGCGGGTGGGGGTGATGAGGGTTGCCGTCTGCAACCACTTCGGGAAAATGAAGGAGGGGACCCAGGCTCCCCCGAGCATGACGAGCAGCAGCACGGCGAGCGACGAGATGCCGCGCGCGGCTTGGGGCGTCTTGCCGAGCGACGCGATCATTAGGCCGAACGCGGCGGCCATCAGGGCGAAGGCGACGGCGATCGCGACGAACCCCAGGAAGCTGCCGGAGATCCGGACCCCGAAGACGACGAAGGCGAAGGTGAACATCACCGCGAAGGTGAGCAGGCCGAGCATCGCCGCGGCGAGCGCTTTGCCCAAGAGAAGCATGCCGCGCGAGACGGGCGCGCCGCGCAGGCGCTTCCAGATGCCGCGTTGGCGTTCGAGCAGGATCGCCACCCCGAGATCGATCGCGGCGAACAGGACGAACTGCACCCCCATGCCGGCGAACGAATGGGCGTAGCCGTTGTAGCGCACCCCTTCGCGTGCCGTGACCTCCTCGGTTGAAACGTCGAACGGCATCCCCAGGCCGCGCTGCGCCGTGCTTGGGCTACCGTCGGCCGCGGGCGCGCGCCCGCGGCGGTTCAGGTCGAGCGCTCCGGTGAGCAACTGGCGGAGCGATTCCTGGTCCGCGGGGGCCATTCCCGGATTCGGTGTCTCCAGGTCGCGCAGCTGCTCGTCGAGCATTTTCTCGCCGGTCGGGCCGTTGAACGCCTCGGCGCTCACCGCCTCCATCGCGTGCTGGGTGAGCATCCCGCGGACCATTTGGAGCTCCCCCACGTGCGACGGATCGTGGAGGAGGCCGACGATCGGCTTCTTCGCGTTCGGGTCGAACAGGCCGCGCGCCGCGGCGTCGCCGAAGCCTTTCGGCAGGATGACCGCGACGGCGGCCTTGCCTTTCCGAACCGCTTCGCGTCCCTCTTCGAGCGTCGCCGGACGGACCGCGAGGGCGGGATCGCCGCCGAGCCCCGCGATCACCGCCCGCGAGAGCGGTGTGCCGTCCTGATCGATCGCGCGGATCTCGATCTTGCCGGTTTCCCGGTCCTTGTTTCCGCCGCTGTTGCCGCCAAACAAGTAGCCGAAAAACGAGGCGATCGCGATCGGCACGACGAATGTGAGCACCACGGCACGCCGATCGTGGACGAACAGTTGGAGATCCTTGGCGATCAGGGCGAGCAGGGCGGTGACGTTCCCGTTCTTCATGCGTCGCGGAGCCTCCGGCCGGTCATGTGAAGAAAGACGGTTTCGAGATTTCCGCGCTCGCTCGCCAAGTGCCCGGGGGTGGCGCCGTGCGCCGTGAGCCAGCCGAGCACGGAGGCGGTTCCGAGCGATAGGTCCGAGAGTGCCACCGAGAGCCGGCCGTCCGAAAGCAGTGGATCGGCCACTTCGGCCACTCCGGGCAAGCTCCTCAGCTCCGCGAGCGGCAAATCGGCCGCGCCCTCGACTTCGATCCGCAGCCGATTGCTCGTCGGAAGCGTCTTCAGCAGCTCGCGCAGGGTGCCTTGGGCGATCACCTGGCCGGAATCGACGATCGCGATCCGGTCGCACAGGCGCTCGGCCTCTTCCATGTAGTGCGTGGTGTAGAGGAGCGCCTTGCCTCGGCGGCGCAGCTCCTCCAGGTTGTCGAAGATTGCGTTGCGGCTCTGCGGATCGACCCCCACGGTCGGCTCGTCGAGCAGCAGAACCGCCGGATCGTGGAGCAGCGCGCCCGCGAGGTTCAGGCGCCGTTTCATGCCGCCGCTCATGGTTTTCACCAGGTCGCGCGCCCGATCGGCGAGTCCCACCAATTCCAGCGCCGAGCCGATGGCAGCTTCGAGCGCAGCCCCGCCGAGCCCATACAGCGCGCCGAAGAAACGGAGGTTTGCCAGCGCCGACAGCTCGTCGTAGAGCGCGATCTCCTGTGGCACCAGGCCGATCAGCCGCTTCGCCGGATCAGCGTCACCCGCGATCGGCCGGCCGCCGACGAGGACGGTCCCAGAATCCGGCGGCAACAGGCCGCAGAGCATCGAGACCGTCGTCGTCTTGCCCGCGCCGTTCGGCCCGAGCAGGCCGAAGATCTCCCCTGGTGCGAGCGCGATCGTCACACCCGAGACGGCCGGCCGGCCGCCGTAGGATTTCGCCAGGTCGCGTGCTTCGAGGAGCAGGGTCGTCATCGCTTGGGGTGAATGGACGCAGCGTACTACGAGACCGCCGTCCGCGAAGTTTCGGCACCCGCCCCTCGCGTACACTCTTGTCGTATGTCGACACTCCGACTCGCCGTCGTCCAAGCCGAGATCGGCCCCTCGCTCGCCGCGGGGCTCGAAAAGACCGCCGACCTCGCCCGCCGCGCCGCCACGGACGGCGCGCAGGTGATCGTCTTCCCCGAGACCTGGCTTCCCGGCTACCCCGCCTGGCTCGACGTCTGCCGCGACGTGGCGCTTTGGGATCACGAGCCGGTCAAGAAAGTCTTCGCGCGCTACGCCGCCGAGAGCGTCGTGGTCCATGGCGCCAGCGGTCGGGCGTTGGGCGCGATCGCCAAAGAGGTCGGCGCCGTCCTCGTGATCGGCGTCTCCGAGCGGGTGGAGGAAGGCCTCGGGCGTGGCACGCTCTACAATACCTTGCTCACCTACGGCCCGGACGGCGCTCTCTTGAACCACCATCGAAAGCTGGTGCCGACCTACACCGAACGGATGGTCTGGGGACCCGGCGACGCGGCCGGCCTGCGCGCGGTCGCGACCTCTGTGGGCCGGATCGGCGGTCTAATCTGCTGGGAGCACTGGATGCCGCTCGCCCGTCAGGCGATGCACGAATCGGGAGAGGATCTCCATATCGCAGCCTGGCCAAACGTCCACGAGATGCTTGAGGTTGCAAGCCGCTCCTACGCCTTCGAAGGGCGCTGCTTCGTCGCCGCCGCGGGCTCCCTCTTGCGCGCAAAAGACCTGCCGCCCGAGCTGGAGCCGCATCCGGCGAAGATTGAGGACCCTGAACAATGGGTCCTCCGCGGTGGCAGCGCAATCTACGGCCCAAACGGTCTCCCGATTGTGGAACCGGTTTTCGATCGCGAAGAGATCCTTTTTGCCGATCTCGACCTCAGTACGATCAAAGAAGAGAGCATGAACCTCGACGTCACCGGCCACTACGCCCGCCCGGACTGCCTGGCGTTCGAAGTCTTACGGGGTGGGCGCGACGCGGGGTAGGGATTTCCGATTTCGGCCGAGAGTTGGCCGCCACCCCAAATCCAACTTCCGAGAGGATCGACCTTATGTCCGACCCGAATGCGACCGACCAGCTGGCGATCAATACCATCCGCTTCCTCTCCGTCGACATGGTCGAGAAGGCCGACTCAGGGCACCCGGGCACGCCGATGGCGCTCGCTCCGCTCGCCTATTGGATCTGGACCCGCCATCTGCGCCACTCGCCCGACGATCCCTCCTGGCCGAACCGCGACCGGTTCGTCCTCTCCTGCGGCCATGCCTCGGCGCTCCTCTACTCGCTGCTCCATCTCGCCGGCTACGATCTGCCCATCTCGCAGCTCGAAAGCTTTCGCCAGCTCGGCTCCAAAACCCCCGGGCATCCGGAGTACGGCCACACGGCAGGGGTGGAGACGACCACCGGCCCGCTCGGCCAGGGGATCTCGAACGCGGTGGGGATCGCGCTCGCCGAACAGCTCTCTGGGGATGAGTTCAACCGCGACGGCTTCCCGGTGGTCGATTTCCGCACCTGGGTGATCGCGTCCGACGGCGACATGAGCGAAGGGGTGGCGTCCGAGGCGAGTTCGCTTGGCGGCCACCTCGGGCTCGGCAAGCTGATCGTGTTTTGGGACGACAACAAGATCTCGATCGACGGGCCGACCTCGCTCTCGTTCTCCGAAGACGTGGTCGCCCGCTATGCCGCTTACGGCTGGCACGTCCAGCAGGTGGAGGACGGCAACGATCTCGAGGAACTCGAAGCGGCGACAGAAAGCGCGCTCGCCGAGACCGACCGCCCCTCGCTGATCGCGGTGCGGACGGTGATCGGCTTCGGCGCGCCGCACAAGGCGGGAAGCCACGAAGCGCACGGGGCGCCCTTGGGGGTCGAAGAGACGAAAGGCGCCAAGCGCGCGCTCGGCTGGCCGGAGGAGGCGAAGTTCCTGGTGCCGGACGAGGCCCGCGCGCCGTTTGCCGCCGCGCGCGAAAACGGCAAGAAGCTCGAAACCGAGTGGCGCGCCCTGTTCGGCACCTACGCCGCCGCACATCCGGAGGTCGCCCGCGACTGGAGCGCCCGACTGGCGGGAGAGCTGCCCGCCGGGTGGGAGGACGCGCTGCCGAAGTTCGCGACCACCGACGCGGCGATCGCCACCCGCTCGGCCTCGGGCAAGGTGCTCGCGGCGATCTCGCCGAAGCTCCCCCAGCTGGTGGGCGGCTCGGCGGATTTAACCCCTTCGAACAACACGCAGGTGAAGGGGTGGGGCGACTTTTCGGCGGGGAACCGCTCCGGCCGCTACCTCCGTTTCGGCGTCCGCGAGCACGGCATGGGGGCGATCTTGAACGGCATTGTGCTCTCCAAGCAGTGGATCCCGTACGGCGGCACGTTCCTGATTTTTTCGGAGTACATGCGCCCGCCGATCCGGCTCGCCTCGCTGATGGGGATCGGTCCGATCTTCGTCTACACCCACGACTCGATCTTCCTGGGCGAGGATGGCCCGACCCATCAACCCGTCGAGCAGCTCGCCGCCCTCCGTGCCATCCCGGGCCTCACCGTGATCCGGCCGGCCGACGCGAACGAGACCGCCGAGGCCTGGCGCTTCGCGATCCGCCATCGGACCGGGCCGACCGTGATCGCCCTCACCCGCCAGGCGCTGCCGATTCTCGTAGGGACGGTCGCCCACGCGGCAGACGGCGTACCGCGCGGCGGGTACGTCGTAGCCGATGCACCCGAGGGGCAGACCCCCGCGGCGCTTCTGCTCTCGACCGGTTCGGAAGTTTCTCTCTGCGTCGAAACCCACCGGGCGCTCGCGGCCGAGGGAATCGCCACCCGCGTGGTTAGCCTCCCCTCCTGGGAGCTGTTCGCCGCCCAGCCGCAGGAGTACCGCGACCAGGTGATCCCGCCGACTGTCACCAAGCGCCTGGCGGTCGAAGCCGCGAGCCCGTTCGGTTGGCACCGCTGGGTGGGAGACGGCGGCGACATCCTGGGCATCGACGGTTTCGGCGCGTCGGCTCCCTACAAAGCGCTGGCCGAAAAATTCGGCTTTACGGTGGCGAACGTGACCGCCAGGGTGAAGAAGCTGATCGGATAAACAGGGCCGCCGGTGCGGTGGGGTTCGCCAGCCCAACCTACCCGCGCGACCAGGCGAGCCAGCGGCGGCTGAGCCCGGCGAGAAACGGCGTGAGGCGGGTTCGGCTGTAGGCGTCGGCGGCTTTGCGGATCGCCTCCGCCTGGGTGGGGTAGGAGTGGATGACCTGGCCGAGCGTCGAGAGGCCGATCCCGGCGACCATCGCGAGCGAGATCTCGTTGATCATCTCGCCCGCGTGGCGCGCGACGATGGTGGCTCCCAGAATCGTGTCCGTCCCCTCGCGGACGTGGATTTTGACGAAGCCTTCCTCGTCGCCGTCGAGCACGGCGCGATCCGCTTCGCTCATCGGCACGGTGAAGGTCTTCATGCGGAAGCCCCGCTCCCGCGCCTCGTCCACATAGGCCCCAACATGGGCGATCTCCGGATCGGTATAGGTACACCAGGGGACGGTGAGCGAACTCAAGCGCTTCCGGCCCCAAAACAGCGCGTTTTGGATCACCAGCCGCGCCGTCGCGTCCGCCATGTGGGTGTACTTTTGCGCCAGCGCCACGTCGCCCGCGGCATAGATCCGCGGGCAAGTCGTCTGGAGAAAATCGTTCACCTTGATGCCGTGCTCCAGGTCGTACTCGACCCCGGCCGCTTCGAGGTTCAACCCGAGGACGTTCGGCGCGCGGCCGACGCCCGCCAGGATCTCGTCCACGGCGACCGTCGTATCCTGGTCGTAGTTGATCAGCCGCACGCGCTTTTCGCCGCGGTCCATGACGACGCTTTGGACGGTGGTGTTCAACCGGACGTCGATTCCGTCGCGCCGCAACGACTCGGCCAGAATCTCCGCGGCGTCCCGCTCCTCGTCGGGCAGAAAGTAGGGCGTCTGGTGGGCGATGATCACCTCGCAGCCCAACCGGGCGAACGCCTGCGCCAGCTCGCACCCGAGCGGGCCGCCGCCGACCACGAGCAGCCGCCGCGGCCGCGCGGTCAGATTGAAAACCGTTTCGTTGGTCAGATACCCGGCCGCCTCGATCCCCTCGATCTCCGGCCGCGCGGCGCGCGAGCCCGTGGCGATCACGGCTTTTTTAAACGCCAGCCTGGCGCCGGCCACCTCGACATGGTTGCGATCGGCGAAGACGGCCTCGCCCAAGAACACGTCGATCCCCAATCCCCGCAACCGCTCGGCCGAATCGCGCCGGGCCAGCTCCGCGCGCAGCCGGCGCATGCGCTCCATCGCCGCGGCGAAATCGGCCTCGGAGGGGAGCCGCTCGCCGCCGGTAAACGTGCCCGCATGATCCAAATCGGCGTAGAACCGCGCCGACCGCAGAAGCGCCTTCGAAGGGACGCAGCCGAAGCTCAGGCAATCGCCGCCCAGCAGATTCTTTTCAACCAGCGCAACCTTGGCCCCAAGCCCCGCGGCGCCCACGGCCGTAACCAGCCCCGCGGTTCCGCCGCCTACGACCACCAGGTTGTAGCAACGCGCGGGCGGCGGGTTGACCCAATCCGCCGGGCGCACCTGGGCCAGAAGTTCGGCGTCGTGCGCGTCGTTGGGCAAGACGGTGGGATTCATCAAGAGGACCTCCATCCGGCCTTGCGGAATCCCGCCCGGCGTAGCCCGGTGGCAATCGCCGGGCAATCGCGCATCAAATTCCACAGCAGCCCCGAGCGGTAGTTCTCGATCATGATCGCCACGGGACCCTGGTCCAGCCCGTAGTGCTCCGGAGAGATCCAGCCGGCAGGGCCACTGTCCTCGGTCTCGAATGTCGGGTTGAAGCTGGTGAGCAGTCCGTCTCGAAGCACCTGCGGGTAAGTGTCCCGAACGTGCGAAAGGGCGTCCAAGACGATCTCCGGCGCGAACGGCAAGGACGCGGCGACCGCCCAGGGGGCGAGCGTTCCATCGTCCGGACCGAAGGGAACGCCCCGGGCGACGTAACCGTAGAACCGCCGCTCGATGCCCCCCTTCTCCCGCCGCCGCTCGAAGCCAGGGCCGAGACCGGCGGTGACGCCCCAATTGTTCTCGCCGTACCCTTTGAATCCCTTCGGATTGCGCCAGGCGTACCGTTGCTGCACCAACGTCGCGCGGCGGCTGTTCTCGAAGTAATCGGAGCGCATGTCGCGCATCAGCTGATCCTGAAGACCGCGGAAGTCGATCCAAAGGTGCGAAAGCTGATGGATGAAAAGCGGGGCGGCGTACAGAAACTCGACGTCGTAGAGGTTCTCCCACTGATAGGTCGCGGTCCACGCCCTGTAGCTCTCCGCGGGCAGCGGATGCGTGGGTGACCCGAGGCCGAGCAGGTAGAGCAGAAGCGCCTCGCTGTACCCCTCCCAGCTGTAGGTGATGAACCCCGCCTCCGGCTTCCAGCCCATCGATACGACGGGTTTGTCGCGCGCGGCCCAGGCCCAATCGACCCGCTCGTAGAGGAACCGGGAGATCTCGCGGATCTCCCGCTCGTCGGCCGAAGCCGCGGAGAAATAGCTGCCGGAGGAGAGCACGCCCGCGATCAGGATCGCGGTGTCGATCATCGACAGCTCGCAATCCCACACCCGCCGCCCGGTCGCCAGGTCGAGGAAGTGGTAATAAAACCCCCGGTGCCCGGTGGCGTCCGGCTCCTCGCCCTGCGGGCTGTCGCGGAAGAACCGAAGGGCCGCAAGCGTCCGCGCCGCCGCCTCGGACCGGGAGACAAAGCCGCGCTCCACCCCGGCGAGGAGCGCCGAAAGCCCCAGCCCCACGGCCGCAATGCTGCACGGCGAGCCCTCGCGCGAGCTGTCGGCGGTCAGCCCGTTGACGGGATGCCCCGCCCGCAGGAAGTAGCCCACGGCATCCCGCTCCAGCTGTTCGAGGTCCACTTTCAAGTCCATCAAGCGGGCAGTGTATCGGGCTCCCCGCCGCCGGGCTGGAAATCCCTGAGATACGGTAAGGTCTCCTCCGGAGGGCGAGGAAGATCAAAGAGCCATCGGACCCCGCCTTACGCTCCCGGGTCGTCACCTCTCCGGCCGACCCGATGCTCCGCCGGGCGATCGAACGAACGTTGGCCGCACCGGCCTCCGAACGCCGCACGCTGTTCACCCGGCTGGTGAACGAAATCGTGCAGTTCATGGCGGCGCACCCGGAAGAGCGACCCTGGACCTGCACGGTCTACACCGGAACCGACGGCTCGGCCATCTTCCGCGGCGGAGTCGGCCATTCGCTCGTCGTCGATCCCGAAGGCCGCGTCTGGCGAGCCCGGAGCTATGAGGATTTCGAAACGACCTATCGTTTTGGAGATGGCACCTGCGAGATCGACCAGCTCACGCCGATCTATGCACAGATGCGCGAGGTCCTCCCCCGCTGAGCCCGCGCTGTTTCGGGCCTCAGAGCGCTACGGGCTCCTCTGCGAGCACAGGGCTCTTCGGAGCGCGCGGCGGAACGTCGACCCGTCGGGTGAGGCCGCCCACGCCGAGCATTAGGGCCGCTGAGATCAAGAAAGGCGCGTTGGTGCCGAGGTATTGGTAGGCGGCACCGGCCCAGATCGGGCCGATCAGGCGAGCGACCCCGCCGAACGCCTGCTGGACTCCCATGACCTGCCCGGTTTGCCCCATGGGTGCCAATCGCGACAAAAGAGCGGTCGTCGAAGGAAACAAAAGAGCAGTGCCCACCGGGACGAAAATCACGGCGACGGCGAGGAGCGGAATGCTCGGCGCGAACGCCATCGTGGCAAGGCCGACAGACAGCGAGATCGCGCCCACCTTCATAACGCCGACCTCGCCGAACCGGCGCACCAACGATCCGAGCAACAACGCGCGCATCACGACCGAGATCACGCCGATGTAGGAATAGTAGAAACCGACCTGCAATTCCGTTAGGCCGAAACGATGCTTGAGCAGCAGGGCGAGCACTGCGTTCATCGCCATGAAGGCCATCATTCCGACCGCATAGACCCAGATCAGCGAGGGGGCAGGGTCGGCGGGATGGCTCATCACGTCGAGCATCGCCTTGCGGAGCGAGCGCCGTGGGCCGGTCGGCCTCTTTCTCTCTTTGGGCTCGGGAAGCCAAAGGTAGGCAGACACGACGTTGGCAAAACAGAGGCCGGCGGCGACCAATCCCGGAACCCAGGTGCCGAGGGTATGGGTGAGACCACCGAGCGTTGCGCCAATCGACACTCCCGCGGAGGTCGCCGCCGAGATCCAGCCCAGCGCTTCCGCTCGGCGCTCGGGAGGTACCGAGTCGGACACGAACGCTTGGACTACGCCAACGGTTCCGCCGCCCACGCCCTGGACGAACCGGAAAACGAAGAGCATCCAGAGCGACGTCGCGAAACCAAAGAACAGGAACGAGACACCCGAGATCGCGAGACCGGCAAGCAGCATCGGCCGGCGGCCGTAGCGATCCGAGAGGTGCCCCCAAAACGGCGCGGTGAGAAGTTGCGCGGCGGCAAAGGTCGCAACCAGCAGGCCAATGACCGTGGGCGAGGCGCCAAATCGCTCGGCGAAGGATGGCATCAGCGGCAGCACCATCAGAAAGCCGACCATGTCCACGAATACCGTGGCGCCGAGAACCCACAACTGCCGCACCGCGCTACGTTCCATGCTTCTCCTTCGCGGTCGACCGCGAGTCAAGAAACGGAAACGGATTTTCGAGCGAGAAGTTTCCGGTTCGATCCATCGTGCTCACAGCGTGTCGCTCCGGCCCCAGAGGAAGAAGACGGCGGTGCTGCCGATCGCGAGCAGCACCCCGTAGACCGAGGCGAGCCCCAGATCTTGGAGGCGCAACGCCGAGAGGATCTCGATCGAAATCGGCCGGGTGTCGTAGGTGTAGAGGACGATCGACACGACAAAATCGCCAAACGCGGCGAGAAATGCAAGCCCTGCGCCCGCGGCGAGCGCGGGGCGCAGGAGCGGCAGGACCACCCGGCGCAGGGTTCGCCAAGGACCCGCGCCCAGGGAGGCCGAGGCGTCTTCCAGGGCCGGATCGAGCTGGCGCATGCCGGAGAGCGCCGCCCGGCCGGTCACCGGCAGGCTGCGCACCAGGTAGGCGAGCGGCAGAATCCAGGGGGTGCCGATCAGCACGAAGCGGAGTGTCCAGGGGGAATGAACGCTCCACGCGGTGGCCATCGCGACCGCGAACACCGTGCCGGGAATCGCCCAGGGGAGCGCCACGAGCGTCTCGACCGCGCGTGCGGCCCGGCCGCTCCTGCGGGTGGCGATCCGTGCCGCGGCGAATCCCAACGCGAGCGCCGCGACCGTTGAGAGCGTGGCCATCCAGAGCGAGTTGCCGATCGGCCGCAGGCGTTCGGGGGAGAGCAGGCCGCGGTAATTTTCGAGCGACAAGACCGGTGGGAGGGGCTCGTTCGTCCAGGTGAACGGCGGCACGAACGAGATTAGAAACAGGACCGCATGGGGGAGCAGGAACAGCACCGCGAGCCCCGCGGCGACCAGGGCGATGGCGATCCGCACGCCGCGCCGCATCGGCCGCTTGCGCGCCGGAGCCGTGCCGCGGACACCCGACGAGCCGGGGATCGCCGCCGTCCGTTCGAGCCGCCGGAGCACCCAAAGGGCGAGGAGCGCCACGGCCGCGAGCAACAGCGTTTCCACTTGCGCCGCGGCCAGCTCGCCGTTCAGCTTCGAGGCGACGATCTGAGTCGTCATGACACGGAAGTTGCCGCCGAACAGGTAGGGGGCGGAAAACGACGCGAGCGCGGTCATGAACGTGAGCAGCGAGGCACCCAAGAGGGAGGGGCGCAAAAGTGGCAGGGTCACCCGCCAGAGCGTGCGCACGGATGAGGCACCGAGGCTCGCGGCTGCTTCGAGCACCGCGCCGTCGAGCCGGGCGAGGCCCGCGCGGGTGAACAGGTAGAAATAGACGTACATCGAGTAGGTATGGACCAGCAAGATCGCGCCCGGCCCGAGCAGGCGCCAGGGGGGTTGTTCGAGGCCGAGCAGCGCCTGGACCGCGCGGGTGGCAAAGCCGCTCTCGCCATAGAGGAAGAGGAACGCGATCACCCCGACCAGCGGCGGCAGCGCGACGGGAAGTGCCGCGGCGGCCGCAAGGAGGCGGCGGCCGGGAAACTCCGAGCGCTCGAACGCGAACGCGAGCGGCACCCCCACCAGCGCGGCGAGCCCGACCGAAGCGAGCGAAATCCAGACGCTGCGCCAGAGCGCGAGCCACTCGTCTCCCCGCGCGAGCACGTCCAGAAACGCGCGCGGCTCGCGCAGAGCTTCGATCAGGGTCGCGAGCAGCGGATAGCCGACCAGCCAGCCGAGCAACGCTGCGAGCGCCAGGGTACCCAGGACGCGACGCCGGCCGAGAGACCTCGAGCCGCCCGACGAAAGGGCAGCCGTGGTCAACGGGGGGACCTCAAGTGGCGGACCTCAAGTGGCGGATCTCAAACAGGGGACTTCTCGACCGGGAACACCCGCGGGAGGGGTGCCAGGGGAAGCGGCAGGACACCCACGCGATCGCCCTCTTGCGCGGCGTCCGCGGCGGCCAGCACCTCGACCTCCGTGTCCGCGCCTTCGATCTCGATCGTGAAGATGGCGGAGGGCGCGCCGTAACGCCGCTCGGCCACTCGACCGATGACGGCATTGCGAGCCTCGGCAGCAGAGAAGATCAGGCCTTCCGGCCGCGCGATCAGCTCGACCCGGTTACCGACGCCGAGGGGCTTAAGGGCGAGGCCCGGCCAGAGCGGCCCGGCCTCGAGGCGGACGTGGACAGTATCTCCCTCGGCGCGCTCGACGGTGCCGGCGAGCGCGCTGGACCGACCGATGAACCCGGCGACGAAGCGGGTCGCCGGGCGCTGGTACAGATCTTCGGCGCGCCCCACCTGCTGCAAGTGGCCGCCCGCGATGACCGCGATCCGATCGCCGAGGTGGAACGCCTCCTCCTGTTCGTGGGTGACCAGAACGGTCGTGATGCCGACCCGGCGGATGGCGCTGCGGAGCTCGCGCCGGGTCCGTTCGCGCAGAGAAGGGTCGAGGTTCGACAGCGGCTCATCGAGCAGCAAGACCCGCGGCTCGGGCGCGAGCGCGCGGGCAACCGCCACCCGCTGCTGCTGGCCGCCCGACATCTCGCCCGGCTTCCTCCCCGCCAACTGCGGCAACTCGACGAGCGCGAGCGCTTCGGCGACCCGGCGGATGATCTCGGTCTTTCCGACCTTCCTGGATTCGAGCCCGAACGCGATGTTCTCGCCCGCGCTCAGATGGGGGAAGAGCGCGTAGTGTTGGAACACCATGCCGAAATTGCGCCGCGCAGGCGGGAGAGCCGTCACGTCTTGCCCCCCGACCGAGATCCGCCCCCGGTCGGGCGTCTCGAATCCTGCGAGTAGGCGCAGAGCGGTGGTCTTGCCGCTGCCGCTGGGCCCAAGCAGGGCGAGGATCTCCCCCTTCTCGATTCCGAGCGACAACCCTTCGAGGACCGGTTTGCCACCGAACCCCTTGGCCAGATCCTCGATCGAAAGGTAGGTCATCCGCCGCTCGCCTTGAGCGCGGCACTCGGAGCATCGCCGCCGCGGTTGCGCACGGTGCGGTCCCAGGTCGCCATCCACTCTTTGCTCTTGGCCGACATCAGGGTCCAATCGACCTTCGCCGGCACCAGCCGGGCGAGCACGTCGCGCGCCCATTCGGGCAGAGATAGAGGAGCCAGATCGGTGCGCGCCGGCAGCCGGAACGCCTGCTCGGCGGCGAGCCTCTGCGCCTCGGGACTGCCCACCCACTCGATGAACGCCTTCGCCTCTTCCGGGTGCCGGGCGCCCACCACCAGGCCGATCGAATCGTCGATCACGGGCGTGCCGCTGGTCGGAAAGGCGTAGCCGAGCGGAGCCCCCCGCTTCTTTTGCCAGAGCATGTCGGTCAGCTCCCAGACGGTCACCAGCCCCTCGCGCCGGTTGAGCTTCTCCATCAGCAGCGCGGGGGTCGAGGTGTACTCCTTGGTCTGGACATCCAGGCGGCGCAGCCACTGCCAGCCGCGCTCCTCGGAGCCGGTCTCGGCGATCGAGCGGGCGAGGATCGAGCCGAACAGGGTGCGCATGGTGCCGCTCGCGAGCGGATCGCGAATCAGTACCTTCCCCGCGAATCGCGGTGCGAGCAGATCGTCCCAGTCGCGCGGCGCGTCAGCTGCCGAGACCGCCTGGTCGTTGTAGACCAAGACCGGCGCGGTCCGATAGAGGCCGAAATAGAGATCGTCCGCCCGTCGGCTCTCGGGAGTGATCGCGCTCACCCAAGGAGGGTGAAACGGCGCGAGCAGCCCGTCGGAAGCCCCCTGCGCGAAGGTCGATTGCGGCCCGCCGTACCAAACATCCGCCTGCGGGTTCGCCTTTTCGGAGCGGATGCGGTCATAGACCTCCTGCGCCCCCATATCGAGCCAGCGTACGTCGATCTTCGGATGCAGCTGCTCGTAGCGCTTCTCGATCAGCGATAGAAGGTCCCGGCCGTGAGGGGAATAGAGGACGAGCGGGGTCCTACCGTCGCCCGAACAGGCGACCGAGAACGCGCACGCGGCACCGAGCAGGGCGAGTGAAAGTTTGCGGATCAAGGGAGGCTCCTCGGAAAGCGATCGAACCGCCTAAGGTGACGGAGAAGTCTAACCGCTTTGGGGGTGGGGGCGATGCCTGGCTACCGCTGGAGCTGGCTGCCGAAGCATCATCCAGAGCTTCTGGAAGCGCCCGTGGGTGACCGAGGGACTCGTGGATAACAGCTTTTACTTCGAGCGCCTCTATCCGCTCCAGGACGAAGTGCTGCGAACGCTCCTCGGCGTCGATACGGGCCTGTATCTGTCGGGTGGGACCGCGGTCTCCCGCGGCTACCTGCACCATCGTTTCTCGGACGAGCTGATCGCGCTTGGCGAGACCCTTCTCCTGGGCAGCTGAACGCTGCTCGCCCTACCGCAGGTACCCCAACGCCCGAAGCTCGGCGCGCCCTTCTTCGTCGAGATCTTCGAGCCGGGAGCCTCCGGCGCCACCCAAGCGGAAACCGACCAACATCTTTGCCAGGGCGGGCAGCGGGCCGATGAACGGCGGAGCGCTCGGTGCCTTTCCCGGCTCCTTGAGGTGGACCAGCTCGGGGCGCGGGTCGCCGGGACGGAACAGGCGGAGCGAGATCTCGCCCGTTCCTGGCAGGAGGGTGAACGCCAGGGCATGCGGGCGGCCGGGGGTGAGGGCGACCGCTTGGCCTTCCGGGGGCGGCTTGCGCTCGTCCAATCCGTCCCAGACGGCGAGCGGCGCCACGCGTGAGGCGCGCGGAATTGCGAGCGCCGAGATCTCCTCCGGCAGCCGGACCGACCGTGGGCCGCCAAACCAGGCGAGCGCGGTTTGCAGGCGCGCGACCTCACGGGCGTCGGCTCCGGTCGCGGGTCGCGGGGTGCGCATCGCGGGGTCGTCCCCTCGGTTGAAGATCTGTGCGCGGCGGCGGACTGCGTCGAACAGCAAGGTCGTCTCGCCCTGGTCCAAGCGATAGCGCAGCTCGCGGGCCTGATGGAACGAGCTGAGCCCTGCGGTCAGCAGCTCGCGCGGCGCGGTGCGGGCTTGCGGGTCGGCGGCGAGCGCAAGGAGGGAGCGGCCGGGGAGAGCTTCGAGATCGGCTTGCGGAGCGCCCGCCAGATCCAGGAAGGTCGGCACGACATCCACGCCGGAAACCGGGCTCGTGACGGTGCCGCGGGTGCCATCCGGCAGCTTCAAGATCAGCGGCACCTTGATGTTCTCGTCGTAGAGCTTGCCCAGGCCGTGCTCCATGTTGCCGTGGTCCATCAGCTCCTCGCCATGGTCCGAGGTCACCAGGATCGCCGTTTTGGCCGCCAGCTCCTTCTGCGCGAGCGCGCGCCAGATCGTCGCGAGGTGGCGGTCGGCGCGGCGGATCTCGCCGTCGTAGAGGGCGACCACGCGAGCGAGTTCCTTTCCTTCGAGACGGGCCGGAAAGTGGATCCAGTACGCCTCGTCGCGGGGCTTCGGACCCGGCGGGAGGAACAGGTCGGCGAGCCCTTCCCGGTTCAGGTAGGGCTGGTGCGCCTCGTAGGTATGCACGAACAGGAAGAACGGGGCGCTCCGGTTTTCGGCGAGCCACCGCGCGGCCGGCTCGACCACCCGCTTTACGTCCTTCGGGCTCCAGGCCTGGCCGCGGGTCGAGTCGTAGCGGTCGAATCCTTGAGCGAACCCCCACTGCGGATCGACAAAGCCGCCGTCGGTGAACGCCGCGGTCCGGTAGCCGAGCGCCCGCAGCCTTTCTGCCAGAGTGTTCGCCTCGGGCGAGAGAACATCCGGCAACCGCCGCGCGCCATGCTGGTCGGGATAGAGCCCGGTCATCAGACTCGCGGTCGAGGGGAGCGTCCAGGTCGAGGCGGAAAAGGCGTTTTTGAACAATAGGGCGCGCGATGCCAGCCGGTCCAGGTTCGGGCTGGTCGGGCGCCGGTAGCCGTAGGCCGAGAGGTGGTCGGCGCGGATCGTGTCGATGATCACGAGAACCAGGTTCGGCCGCTTGGACTCAGAAGACCTCGGTGGGTGGTTGTCGTACACCTCGGCCCAGGCGATCGGCGCGGGGCCGGCGCTCGCGAGGACCAAGCGGCGGGAGCGCCCCCCGGCGGGGATGGCAAGCCTTCGGCCCGTCCAACCGTCGCCCGGATGGAGTGAAACCGAGAGCAGCGGTTTCGAGCTGTCGCCGAGGAGCAGGTCGAGGCGCGCCGTGCTCGGTCGTGAGTCGTGCGGATCGGCGACCGCGCCGAACGAAAGCGAAAGCTCGCGGGACCGAGCACCGAGCGGCAACTCCCAGGTGACCCCCGGAAGGGTCAAGACGGACTCTCGATCGCTGGTACCGAGGCGGATGCGGTGGCGTTGGGCGAGCTGGACATGCCGAGGCTTCGCGGCGGACCAGATTTTGATTTCGCGCGGGGCGGTTACCGAAAACCTTGGGACGAGCGCGCCCTCGCGGAGCGGGGGGGCGCCGGGAGCGCAACCGGCGACACCGAGCGCGATTGCGAGCACTGCCAGCCGCGTCACCGCGCCAGGCCGAGCAGGTTCGCGAACAGACGGAAGCCGCCCGGAACACCCGCCGGCAGCTCACGGAAAAACGCGATGCCGGAGTAGACGTAGGTCCCCCGACCGAGTTTGGCGATCAGCAGGCCGCCCTGCTGCTCCGGTTGGCCCGGGTCGGTCATCGCGAGCAATGGCGTATAGGCCGGGTCCCAGGTATGGGCGAAATAGAGGCCGCGCTCTTGCACCCAGCCGTCCCAATCGACGGCGCCGATGGCGTTCGGCGTGGTGAACACGGGGTTTGCCGGATCGAGCATGCGGACCGGCGCGGTCTCGTCGGTCACCCGGTCGTGCGGGCGGGCGATGTCGAACGGGAACGGCGCGAACTTGCCCTCGACGAACGGATACTGCTGGTATTGAACGATCAGCAGCCCCCCCTCTCGGGCGTAGTCGAGCAGGCGCGGGTTGGCGGCGGCCAGCGCGGGATCGGATTCGTAGGCGCGGCTGCCCACCACGATCGCGTCGTAGCGGGACAGATCTCCCTCGGCGAGTTCGGCGGCGCCGAGCAACTCGATGGGAAAGCCCACTTGGCGCAGCGCTTCGGGAACCCGGTCGGACGCGCCGCGGATGTAGCCGACACGATCGAGATGCGGCAGCGCGAGATCGAGCGCGCGGATCTCGATCTCCGCCTGACGCGGCACCGAGGTCGGCCGGATGTGGGGGTACTCGATCGTCGGCACCGCGAGCGCCACCTCTGCGCCCCCTTCGAGCTGCGCTTCAAACGACAGCGGATAGACGCCGGTCGGCAAGCCGCCGGGCAAAGTGAGCTTCACCTCGATCGCCTTTTTCTCCCCTTCTTGGGCGAGCGAGAACGGGATCGGCGCGATCGGTGTCCAAGGGGCCGGCAGGGTCGCCTGGAGCGTGCCCGTCACCGGCTTCTGCGAGCGAGAGATCAGCTCGACACGGACGGTGCGGCCCTCGGTTCGCTCTTTCCCTTTCGGCAGCGGCCAGACCAGCCGGTCCTGTTCGAGTCCGACCTCGACCGGCGGCACGATGCGGAGCGGCCGGCGGATCTCGCCGAGCGCCTGGTCGCGCACGCGCGAAACGACCTCGCGGGAGAGGGAGACTTCGACCCCTGCGATCCGGAACGTCGCCCGGGCGGTGAGCGGTGCCGGGTCGAACGGCTCGCCGCGCACCGCGGCGCCCGCCGCGCTCCAGTCATAGAGCGCACCGCGGAGCGGCCGGCGGAGAAAATAGGGGATCGTCGGTGCGGCATTGGCCGGGATGGCGGTCTTGAGGCTCCATTCGCCGAGCACCCCCGCGGCGATCTCCTTGATTTCACCCGCGGCACCGGGGCCGCCCCAGTCCGCGGAGGGGGAGGTTGCAACAAGGGCATTCTCCAAGCCCCTGCTCCCCGCAGCCCAGAGGTTGGCGGCCACCGCAACCTCGCCGCCGGGGATATAGGTTTCCCGCTCGGTCCAAGCGTCGAACGCGACCCCGGCGGCGGCGGCGAGCGCTTCGGAAGCGATCGCGATCTTCTCGTCCAGGAAGTCCACGGTCGCCCGCTCGGCCTCGGTAGCGGCCCCACTCTGTCCGACCAGGCCGCGAGCGGCCGAGAGGTCGGCGAGCACACGGGCGAGCGGAGCGACGGCATCGTCCATCCGCGACGGGCTGAGCGTCCGCCGCAGTTGCTCCGAAGTCGCCTGGACCGCAGTGAGCTTCTCTTCGATCTTCCGCCGGGTCTCGCCCTCCGGCAGCCCGGCGGCGATCGCCACCAAGCGGGTGTCGACTCCGGCAAACAGACCGGCCCCTTGGGCTCCGGCGCCGCCGGCCACCCAGGCCACCGAGGTTTCGCGCGGCCCGAGATTTTGAATCCGTCCCATGTCCTGCGAGCGATGCTGGCTGCGGCTCGCCGCTGCGAGCTGGAGGATCGACTTGCCGGTCACCGGATCGATCGGCGCGATCGACAGCTTGACCGTCGCGTCTTTGTCTTCGAACCAGGTGGATCGGTAGAGGGTCGTCGGCTGCCAAGGAGGCAGGTTCTCGCCCGAGAGGCCGGCGAAGGCGGCATCGCCTGCCGTCTTATAGGCCTGGTAGGCGGTCCAGCCGGCGACTTGATGTTGGCCATGGTTTTGATGCGGCTCGCCGGGAAAGATCGAGACGATCACCTGCGGGCGGAAGCGGCGGACGACGCGCACCGCGTCTTCGAGCATCGCCTCCTTCGGCCAGAAGCGAAAGGTCTCATCGATCGATCGGGTGTAGCCGAAGTCGAACGCGCGGGTGAAGAATTGGCGCGCGCCGTCGATCCTGCGGGCGGCGAGAAGCTCGCGCGACCGGATCAGCCCCAAGCCGATCCCGAGTTCCGGGCCGATCAGGTTCTGCCCCCCTTCGCCGCGCGAAAGCGACAGATAGGCCGCCTCGCCGCCGAAGCCGCGGGCGACCAGAGTGAGCATCGACGTGTCTTCGTCGTCCGGATGGGCGGCGACCACGAGCACCCGCTCATGGACGGCGAGCCGAGCGAGCGACCGGTCGAGCGCTGCGAAGCCGCCGGTCGAGGCGGAATCGAGCGGCGAAAGCGCCGAAGGGGCTTGGGCGACGGCCGCGCCAGAGCGGAGAACGAAGAGCGCGAGGCCGGCCAACAAGCAGGCGCTCGATCTGAAGCTACGGGATCGGTTCATGCGGGGAGCTCCCTGGCGAATAGGTCGAAGCCCGGGATCGACTCGATCCGGAACGGGCGCCTGTCGTCGAGTCTAGCAGGGCGAATTTGAAGTCCGCGCTACGACGATGCCTTGCGGGCCGTGGCCATCTCGGCTCCCGTACCGAAGTTGGACAGCACCTTCCAGCTGCCGTCCTTCTGCTTCTTCCAGACCGTGATGTAGGTGCCGCCGCGGGCGACCGGCTGGCCCTCCGGGCTGTCGATCTTGCGGTCGTATTGGCCGTAGGAATAGCCGAGCTGGCCGTCGGTTGAAACCTCGGCGCGGATCGGTGTCCAGGTCAGCTTGAACCCGGGGGCGGCGAACGAGATGGCGAGCGCCTTCTCGACCGCCTCGCGCCCCCGGACCGTTCCCGGGGGACCCGAGAACATGATTCCGTCCGCGTCGAAAAACGCGCTCCACCCTTTGGCACCTGTGGCCTGCGCGGCGGCGCACGATTCCTGGTCGGTCGCGAGGATCTTCGCGGCCTCGGCGGTGGGGTCGAGGCTCTTCGCGGCAGGAGGCGCAATCTTCGCCGCGATGGCGGGAAGTGCTGCGAGAACGGGTAACAGCAGGGCAAAAAGAGTGCGAAGCTTCAACGGTAGATCCTCCTGGGCGCGTGCCGGCCGAGACCCTAGCCGCGGTGGAAGGGCGCTGTCAACGCATTTCGGGGTGGGCGCGCAGGGTGGGTGCCGTCCAGTTCGCTCAGGGAGGAGTCCGGGCCACGGCCAAGCCGACGACCGAAGCCGCCCCGGCCAACATGAGCGCCTCGGCCGCAGCTTCGAGAGTCGCTCCGGTCGTCGTGACGTCATCGACCAGGAGGATCCGCAGGCCGGCGATGGTGCGTGGGCGAAAGACCCGGAAGGCCCCGGCGAGATTTGTGAGCCGGGAACGTCGGCCCAGCCGCGCCTGGGCTCGGGTCGGCCGGCGCCGAGAGAGGGTGCGCGCGAACGGCAGATTCAGAGTCTCGGCGAGCGGTGCGGCGATCCGTTCGGCCTGGTCGAAACCGCGCACCACCCGGCGGGTCCAATGCAAGGGGATCGGCACCACGAGGTCCACCGCATCGAGTTCGGACCCGAGCGCTCGGGCCAGCTCCAGCGCCAGATGCCGGCCGAGGTAGTCGAGGCGACGAAACTTGAGCGCCAGGATCACCGCATCGAGCGGCGGCTCGTAGCGCCAGAGGGCGAGCGCGCGCATCAAAGGCCCCGGAGTTTGGGCCGGTGCAACCGGCGCCGCGGGGCGAAGACGGGCGCGGCAAGCGATGCACAAGTGGAGCGGCTCCCCGCCCCGAAGTTCGACTCCGCAGCCGAGGCAGGCGACCGGAAACAGCCAGCGCGCCAGCTCCTCGCGCGCCCGGCGGAGGACGTTCGTGAGGCGGGCTGCGTAGAAAGAATCGGCCATCGGGCGAATCGGGGACGTTATACTCCACGCCCGCGGCGCCTTAGCGAAGGGCGAAATCGCCAGCGCCGTTGTGGCGCGGTCCACCGAGGAGGGGTCTTGAAGCCAGAGCTTGCTCATCTTTCGTTCACCGTCGGCCCAGGCCGGCAGGGCGCATCGAGCGCCCGATCCGCACCAAGTTTCGTCCGGAGAATCGCCCGAGTGGCGCTCGTTTTCGCCGCCCTTTGCTGCGGAACCCGTGCCGAGGCGCAGGAACTCTACACCTTTACCGCAGGAGTTCTCGGCGGTCTCGGCGGCTCGCCCGACGCTCCGAGCACCAGCTTCGACCACCAGAGCCTCCAGATCAACCTGCAGTTCCTGACCGACACCCGGACCCAGGTGGGTATTCGCTTCGGCCAGCTCGACCTGTCGGGCAACGGCGACCGGATCGGCGACCTGTTCGAGCCCGAACTCAAGTTCGTGTCGATCGGCGGCGAGTACCGGACCCGGCAGTCCTACTATGACTCCGGCATTTTTATCGCTCTCGGCGGCTACCGCCTGGAGGGAGCGGGCGGGGAGAGCAAGACCTCGGCCGGCCTCTCAGCCGGGGCGACGGGTGAGTTCAGCTTCAATCGGCACTTCGGGATCATCGCTGAAGTGGCCGCCCACTATGCCGACCTCGACGAAGTGCAGTACTTCGGGACCGTGCAGGTTGGCGTGGCGGTTCACTTTTAGGGGCCGCTCACAGGCGGTCCGCGATCCGCTTGCGCACCGCCTGGTCGTTCCAGTCGGTTGCGCCGACGAACTTCTCGACCACCTTGCCGCGATCGATCAGGTAGGTCTCGGGGATCTGGGTGGTGCCGTAGCGGTGGGCGACGTCCCAGCTCGGATCGAAGAGCACCCAATCCGACGCTCCGGGTTCGAGGAACGCACGAACCTTCGCAGGATCGTCGGCGACCGCGATCATGACGACCTTGAAGTCCGGCCGATCGGCAAAGTCGTTGCGGAGGCGCGCGAGCGCCGGAATCTCCTGAAGGCAAGGCGGGCACCAGGTCGCCCAGAAATGGACCAGGGTGACCGGCGCCATGCGTTCGCCGAGCTTGACGGGGCGGCCCGCGACATCGATCGCGGTGCCGCCCGGTGCCGCCCGAGACCCTTCGCCCCGAGGCCAGAACAGCGCGGACGCGGCGGCCACGACCAGAACGGCCACCCACCAGCGCGGATCGAGGCCGCCGCGCGGACCGTGCGAGCCGCCTGTGGGTTGAACCTCAGAGGCGTTTCCTGTCACCATGGGTAGAGGACCTCGAATCCATTGAGCACCGAACCCGCATTCTATCTCTCGAATCGTCGTCCGAATCGCTCCGACGGCGCGGGGCAACCCGCAACCCAAAAGGCCTTCCTGGTCGGCGTCATCCTGCCCACCCAGCCGGCGTTCGTCGTCGAAGAGCATTTGGACGAGCTGGAGCAGCTGGTCGCAAGTGCCGGGGTCGAGGTGGTCGGCCGCGCCGTCCAAGCGCGCAAAGCCCTCGAAGCCGCGACGTTCATCGGCAGCGGCAAAGCCAAAGAGATCGCCGAGCAGGCCCGCGAGCTGGGCGCCGTGATGCTCGTCTTCGACGACGATCTCTCCCCCAGCCAGGTGAAGAACCTCGAAGAGATCGCCCAGCTGCCGATCCTCGATCGGAGTGGCGTGATCCTGGAGATCTTCAACCAGCGCGCACGGACCAGCGAAGCGCGCACCCAGGTCGAGTTGGCGCGCTCGAAATACTTACTGCCGCGCCTCACCCGTCAGTGGAGCCACCTGTCGCGCCAAGGGGGCGGCAAAGGGACGCGCGGCGGCGAGGGCGAAAAGCAGCTCGAGCAGGACCGCCGCCTCCTGCGCGGCCGGATCAAGCATCTCGAAGCGGATTTGAAGCGGATCGAGCGGACCCGCGCGGTGCAGCGCAGCGGGCGCGAGCAGATCCCCGAGATCGCGCTCACCGGCTACACCAACGCGGGCAAGTCGACCCTGTTCAATCGCCTGACCAAGGCCGGCACGCTCGCCGAAGATCGCCTGTTCGCAACGCTCGACGCCAAGCTTCGGCGCGGCATCGTCGAGGGCTCCGGACCGGTGGTCTACGCCGACACGGTGGGATTCATTCGCAAGCTGCCCCACCACCTGGTCTCGTCGTTCCGCAGCACACTGGGCGAGGCGACGGCCGCCAACCTGGTGATTCATCTGATCGACCGCAGCCATCCCCGCTGGGTCGAGCAAATGGAGGTCGCCGACGCGGTGCTCGCCGATCTAGGGGTCGATCCCGAAAAGATCCTCAAGGTGTGGAACAAGAGGGACCGCCTGGCGCCCGAGGAGGCACCCGGTCCCGGCGAGATCTGGATCTCCGCGGCGACCGGCGAAGGGATGGACCAGCTCCACGCGGCGCTCGCCGAGCGGCTGTAGGGGGGGAGCACACGCCGCAAAATCTGCTCCGCACGGGAGAGTGCGTGCTCAACCTCCTCTCGGACGACCTGGTTTCGCACGTCGACCGGCTGGCCAAGACGACCGGTTCCGACCCCGTGCCGCCGCACAAGGTCGCCATGGGCTACCGCCACGAGCGGGACAAATTCGGCCCAGCCCACTGGTGTTCTGGTCCAGCTCAGTGGTGTTCTGGCCCAGCTCACTGGTGTTCTGGCCCAGCTCACTGGTGTTTTGGTCCAGCTCACTGGTGTTCTGGTTCAGCTCAGTGGTGTTTTAGTCCAGCTCACTGGTGTTCTGCGTCGTCGCCACCTGTCTGGGTGCCCTATCAGCGATGGTCTCGCCGAAACCGCCTACTTCCTCCTCGGCTCGACCTAGGGCTGCCACCTCGTCCTTATTGATACGACGAGTCCACCTCGATCACCGGCCAGGTCACAGCCGCCCCGTGCACCCGTAGCACTTCGCGGCCTTCGGCGGCGGTCGCCGTCTCCTGGCGCAAGGACTCGGCAAAGTGCGCGATCGAGGCGATCCCTTCGCGGCGGATCTTCATGGCGGCGAAGGTCGGCTGCGACTCTTCGATCAGCGTTCGGGCCTTTGCGGTTCGCCCCTGGTTGACGGTCAGATTGAAAAGCGCCACCAAATGGTGTCGGCCGAAGTCCTCTCTCCATGGGATCCCTGGGACCGCCGCCGGCTCGGCGGCTTTCGAAGCGCCAACGTTCGCGCCTCGAAAGCGCCGGCGAGGACGCCAGCGGTCCCAGGAAACCTGCTGCGATAAGACCCTGGCGGGCCGACAGCTCTTTCTTCGAACGACGTCCTCCCAAAAAGCCGCTATCGGTCTCGGATCGCGACTCTTCGGCCCTGGATGGCGGCGATCTGGCCAGGATCGCCGCCATCGTCCCTGGATCTCCGCTACCAAGACCTGGGTAGCGGGTATCGAGCCTCGAAAGCCGCTGTCGGTCTCGCACAGTGACGCTTCGGTCCCGTAGAGCGGCTATCGGTCTCGGATGGCCGGAATACGGCAAGGAATCACGCACTTCGCCTTCCTAATCCCGCTTTCCGCGCCGGATCGCCGGGTCCCGGTGCGGCGAACGGCTTTTCGGCGGTCACGCCGCGAGCGCGCCGGCCGTTGGCGCCCAGCCGGACTCGCTGAGCGCTTGCGCGGCCGAGAGGTCGGCGGCTGACACGCCGCCGGCTCCGCCGAGGCGGACGACCACCAGGTTCTCGCGCACCGACATCTCGACGACCGAGCCCTCCTCCCGGCGGTCGAAGCCTCGCCCGACGGCACCGTGCTCCTGCCCTACAAAGGGCATGAGCTGACGGTTGGCGGAGAGCTCGACAAGCTCGCCGCCAACGTTTCGTTGGGCCGCGGCTTTGCCGGCATCCATTGGCGGAGCGACACCGCCGCCGGTTTGCTCCTCGGCGAAGAGGTCGCGATCCGGGTCCTCTCCGAAATGAAGGGCGCCGGCAACGAGCTGTTCCAGGGCTTCACCCTGCGGCGCTTCGATGGGCGCGTAATGGAGGTGTAGGGGAGGTGGTAGGGAGGCCATGGGTGCGCGGTGGATTGACGCTCTGGCTTGCGCTCTGTACCAACCGCTGCGCACGGCCGGGGTCGGTATAACATCGCGCCCGCCATGAACCGCCGATTCCCGTCCCTCCGGTCCCGCCTCGGTCTCCGCCTGGTCGCATTCGGCCTACTCGCTCTCGGCTTGCTCGCCCTCGCCGCTCCTTCGCCGGCAGCCACCCCTCCAAAGCCCGCGCCGACCCCCGCGCCTGCGGTGCCGGCCGCCGCCGTAACGCACCCGATGACGCCCGAGGATCTCTGGGCGATGGAGCGGGTAGGGTCGATCGCGGTTTCCCCTGACGGGCGCTCCGTGGTGTTTACGGTATCCGTTTCTTCGATCGAAAAGAACAAGGCGAATTCCGATCTCTGGCTGGTGCCGACCGACGGCACGGCGCCGCCGCGGCGGCTGACCTGGAACGAAGAGGCCGACGGCTCTCCCAGTTGGAGCCCGGACGGCAGATCGATCGCGTTCGTCTCGAAGCGCGGAACCGACAAGGAGAAGCCCGCACAGCTCTACCTTCTCTCACTCGAAGGGGGAGAGGCACAGGCGCTCACCGATCTGCCGGTTTCTCCCTCGGCCGCGAAGTGGAGCCCGGATAGCGCGCGGCTGTTCTTTGCCGCCACGACGTTCCCCGATCTGAACGACGACTGGGACAAGGTCAAGAAACGGCTCAGTGAGCAAAAAGACGACAAAACCCAGGCGAAGATCGCCGACGGGCTCTGGCTGCGCGCGTGGGACACCTACGCCACCGACGGCACGGCGGCGCACCTGTTCGTGCTCGATCTCGCCACCCGCAAGGTGCGCGACCTGATGCCCGGCTTCGAGCGCCGCACCCAGTTCCAGGGCGGCGGTATCGATTGGGATCTCGCCAAAGACGGCCGCGAGATCGCGTTCGCCGCGAACGCCACCGCGTCGCCGTTCCAAGAGCTCAACCCGAACCTGTATGCGCTGCCGCTTTCCGCCGCGGGCGAGTCGGCCGGGCCGATCCGCGAACTCACCGCCGACCAGCCGGCCGATGAGAGCTCGCCGCGCTATTCGCCGGATGGGCGCCACCTCTATTACGGTCGGACCCGACGGCGGGAGGTCGATCCCGACTTCCAACGCCTCGCCCGGCTCGATCGGACGACCGGCAAGAGCGAGGAACTCTATTCGACTTGGGACGTAGCGCCCAACCTCTCCGGCTTCGGCCCGGGTGGCGAGCTGCTCCTGCTGGTCGAAGAGCGGGCGCGCATCCACCTCTACCTCGCGCCGAAGTCGGCCACGGAAGCGCCGCGCCTTCTGGCGCGTGGGGGAGTGCTCGCCGGGGCCGACTGCGGCGCCGCCGGCCGGGTGGTCTTCACCCGCGCCACCTTAAGCGCCCCGGCGGAGCTGTTCTCTCTCGTGCTCGCCGAAGAGCGGAGCGAGACGGTGCTCAGCTCGTTCAACACCGAGCGGATCGCCAAGCTTGCCCCTATCGAGACGAGCGAAATCGAAGTGATCGGCGGTGGCGGCGAGAAGGTGCACGTGATGATCGTCTTCCCGCCCGGTTTCGAAGCAGGGAAGACGAAGGCGCCCCTGCTCCAGGCGATCCACGGCGGACCGTTCGGCGCGTTCCAAGATGAATTTTCGGCGCGCTGGAACGCGCGGGTGATGGCCTCACACGGCTTCTTGGTCGCGATGGTCAACTTCCATGGCTCGTCCGGCTATGGCCAGGCGTTCGCCGAGTCGATCGTCGGCGCCCATGGCGACAAGCCGTTCGCCGACGTCCAAGCCGCGACGACCGAGCTGATCGCGCGCGGCTGGGTCGATCCGAAGCGACTGTTCGCGGCGGGCGGCTCGTACGGCGGCTACCTGGTCGATTGGATTCTCGGCCACACCGACCGCTATGCCGCGCTGATCTCTCACGCCGGGGTCTACGACCTGATGGCGCAGTACGCTTCCGATGCGATCTGGGGGCGCTCGGGCAACTACGGTGCTTCGCCTTGGGAAGACCCGCAGCGGATCGTCCGCTGGTCGCCGAGCTACTACGCGGCGAACTTTAAAACTCCGACGCTGATCCTCCACGGCGAGCGCGATTACCGTGTACCGGTCACCCAAGGGATCAACCTCCACCAGGTGCTCGCGGCCAAGGGCGTTCCCACCCGGATTGTCCTCTTCCCCGACGAGAACCATTGGATCTTGAAGCCCCAGGCCGCCCTGCTCTGGTGGAAAGAGTTCTTTGGTTGGTTGGATCGGTGGGACGTGGGCAAGAAGGCCAGCGGATAGTTCCGGACCAAGAGACGAGGCTTGTCGATGACCACGCTTCCCCTCTCCCGACGGGTCGCAGCCGAGTTCGTGGGAACGTTCGCCCTGGTCACCGCCGGCTGTGGCGCGATCGTCGTCAACCAGGCGACCGGCGCGCTCGGCCATGCCGGGGTGGCTGCGACCTTCGGCCTCGTCATCATGGTGATGATCGCCGCCATCGGCCATCTTTCCGGAGCGCACTTCAACCCGGCGGTCACGCTCGCCTTCGCGATCACCCGGCATTTTGCCTGGCGCGACGTGCCGCTCTACCTCGGCGGTCAACTCGCGGGCGCCACCGTCGGTGCGATGGTGCTGCGCGCGGCGTTCGGCACGGAAGCCGGTCTCGGGGCGACAGTCCCTTCGGGCGGCGCGGCCCAGGCGCTCGGGCTCGAGACGCTGCTCACCGCCGTGCTCATGTTCGTGATTGTCTCGGTCGCCACCGACACCCGGGCGGTCGGCGAGCTCGCGGCGATCGCCATCGGCGGCACCGTGGCACTCGATGCCCTCTGGGGCGGTCCCGTGACCGGCGCCTCGATGAATCCGGCCCGCTCCTTCGGTCCGGCACTGGTCGCCGGCCAATGGCAGGCGCACTGGGTCTATTGGCTCGGTCCGATCGTCGGCGCCATCGTGGGCGCCGCGCTGTACCAGTTCCTGCGGGGGGAGCCGACGTTAGGCGATTGATCCGGAGGGCGCCGGCTCACATCATCGGTACCTCTTCGGCCGAGGCCCGAATCTCCAACCGACCTTCGGCGACCGAGACCTCCACGAACGGAGCCTCTTGGACACGGATCTCCCGGGTCGCGTGCGGCCCGCCTGCGATCGCGACTCCCAGCTCGACCGTCGGCTCCTCGACCTCGACCTCGAACGCAGCCGCAAACGAGAGGGTGAGGTCGGTGCGGACACCGGTCTTGCGGAACACCTCTTTGCCGTTCACCGTGGCGGTGACCGTATCGTTCTGGAACCCGTCGCGCAGGTTGACGTTTAGACGCATGGTAAACCTCGCTTCATTGGTGTAAAGCCGCGGGCCGGGAGAGGAGTCCCGACCCGCGGCAGCATACTCGGCCCTTCGGGCTACTTCGGACTGCGGGTTCTCTTCGCCGAGAGCCTGCCCAGGGTCGCCGCGGCGGCCTCCGGGTTGCCGGCGAGCGATTGGGCCGCGGCGAGGTGGGTGAGCACCATCTCGTTCGATACCCGGTCGAGCACGCCGGACGACGCGACGGCGGAGAGCAGGCTCGCGCTCTGCTCCGGTCGCGCCGACCGGACCACGACTCCGTTGGCCATGTCCCGATCGACCGTCTTGAACGTACGCCCGGCGTTCACGCCTTTGACCAGGCGGGCGTATTGCGCCAGATCGCTCTTGCCGTGCTTGTCGAGCACCAGGTCGAACGCCTCGTTGCCACGCGCCAACGATTCATGATCCGAGCCGAGCAGGTAGAGCAGCGTCCCCTGCTCTTCGCCCATGAACAGATCGGCCAGCTCTTCGGCCGCAGCGGTGACCGGATAGCGAACGCGCAGGTCGAGCATCTCCGAGAGAACCTGCGAGCCGTCCAGGGCGGCGTAGACGGCGCGCAGCCGATAGTTTCCGGGCTGGTCGAAGGTGAGCCCATCCTTGCCGAAGCCGATGTAGGCGCTGTCGGTGATCTGCTCGCCCGGGCTGAGGACGGTTTCGTTCTCGCCCACCAGATGGTCGATGAGCGGCTCGTAGCCGACCACCTCGCCGCTCGGTTTCTGGATCACGATCTTGACCAGGCCGCAGTTCGGGTGGAGCCACCGGTGAACGCGGCGCCCGCGCGGGTCGTAGGTGGAGAGCGCCAGCTCGACCACCACCGGCTCGCCGAGCGCGAAACTCCTTGGTTGAGTGGAGAGGGTGAAGGTGAGCCCCGAATCGTCGCGGAGCGAATCGGCCAGCACGTCGCGGCCGAGCGCCGAACCGGTGATGAAGTTATTGCCGCCCATTACGATGTTGTTGTAAAAGGCATGGCGCAGGTGGACGAGTTCTTCGTTGTCGAACTGGAACGGGAAGTTCGCCCAGTAGGCCGCGGCGTTGCCGGAGGAGTTGCCGAAGGGGTAATACCACGGGTAGTTCATCCACGACAGCGCGGCGGGCCGATTGAGCGCCGGGGGATTGGCGAGGCTCTTCTGCCAGGAGTGCAACAGGTTGAAGCCGTGGCCGAGTTCGTGGACGTAGGTGTAGAGCTGCAGGCGCAGCTTGTCGGCTGTGGTGCCGCCGATCCCGGCGTGAAACACGGCGCATCCCTGGCGCTGCTTGCCCTGCTGATCGAACATGATGCCGTAGAGACCCGATCCGAATTCGTGGTTCTGCGCCACCAGCTGCCAGATCGACCACTGCGGCTGGTCCCGCCACAGGGTGAAATGCTGCTGCATCGAAGCGTGCAGCTCGGCATTGCTCCACGTGCCTCCGGCCTCGGCGACGTTGATCACGTTGCTGCCCGCGGTCGGGATCATCTGAATGCCCGCTTCGGCATAGGCGGACACCACGCTCAAACTCCGCGCCGGTCCTCCGGATGGCAGCGAACCGGTGTTATAGCTGGCGAGAACTGGGGTCGAAACGTCCGAAACCCGATCGGTCTCGATGCGCACGGTGCGGAAGTAGATCGACTCGAAGGCGCAGACATAGACCGCGCCCGGAGTGCCGTTGGTTCGGAAGAATCGGAGGGTGGCGGGCGCCTGCGGTTGAAAGATCGTCCGCCGCGGGATGGTGACCTGAATCACCGGCGCGCCGGCCGCCCAGGTGAAGCTGCCGAGACCTTTGATCGTCAGCTCGGTGGCGGTCGAGGTGATCGAAGGGGAGTTGACGGTGAACGAGCCGAAGTAGCTGGTGGTGGAGCCGCTGGTGACGAAGAAGTCGCCGGAGACCCGCTTCATCGGCCGGGTGCGGTCGACGTCGACCCGCAGCTCGAGCTGTAAGCCGCCGGTCGTATTGCGGTACCGGCCGCTCACCGGACGGAGCAGCGAATGAAAGCTGATCGCCGCATCGGCGGATGCGTCCGCCCCGTCCGCCGCGTCTCCCTGGCTAGGGTCGCCGCCTCGCGTCTCGCCGACACCGTCGGCCAGGGCGATCTGTCCGTCCATCTCTTCCAAAGAAAGGTTGTCGAGGTCATCCGCCGCAGTAGGGTCTGCTCCAGACATGATGATGTCTCCTGACCGGGCGCCCAGGCCCGTGGGGTGGTTTCCCGCGAGCGATGCGCCCGCGGGGTTGGAAGTCCCATGTCAGGGTGTTTGCGTGGGGTGGGGGAGGTTTGACAAGAAAACGAGAGGTAAGTGAAGAAAGGTTTCGAGCGGAATGTTTGAGACAGCCCCGCCCGGGCGGGCGGGGCTCTGGCAGGAGAAAGGGTCAATCGGCGATGAAGACCGGGGTGCGGATCGAATAGAGCCGGTCCCCTCGGAAGGGTTCCGTGACCCGAACCTTCCAATTGAGGGTCACCTGGGCACCGCTATCGAACCCCGTTGCCGGAACAGGAAAGGCAAGAGAGCGCGTGTCGCTGAAGGGGCCCGGTATGAAGTAGCGAGTCAGATCTCCGGAAGTCACCTTGATTTCGAGTGTCGCCGATTCGAGCAGGGGCTCACCGACGATCCATTCGGACCAGTCGTCGCGAACCTCGATGTGCAGACTCCGATACCCTCCCGATCCCTCTCTAATCGTGGCCAGCGGTCGGTGGGGTGGATCCGTGCAGCTTGGGCAGGGCTCGTTCGCCGGAGCGGGGTGGAGCCAGGACTCGGACTTGAAGTCTTCGAGCACGTCGGACGGGCAGAGGTCTTCCGGTAGCAACCTCCGCCTGACTGCGACGGCGGTTCTGTAGGTTGCGCGATGGCATCCCGCGGGGATCTCGGTCACGAGGTTCCAACCCTCGGCCGGAGCGCTCGTTGCACTGTCGTCTAGAAGATCGGAGAACATGAGCGGCGCCGGGTCTGGAGCCGGGCAGGGGGTTAGGTCGCCACGCGCTCTGTGGAGCGCCGGGCAGAGCGCGACGCGCCAAACAAACCGCGTGCCTGGCGTACGCCGCGCTTCGGCGAAATCAAGAAGGGTGCCTCCGGCGCGGAGGGTTTCGATTACCCCTTGGGGCGGGAGGTCGGGCATTTCGTGCCAAACCACGGCGGCGATCGAGGAAACGACGGCCGCCGCGACCGAGGTCCCGGTATAGGTGGAGGTTTCCCGGTTCGGCAAGAAGGTGCCCAGGGCGGCGTGGTCGGCATAGGCCGCGAGGCCCGGCATGCTATTGAGTCGCTGCGAGTTGGCGAGGGGTAGGTTGTCCGAACGCAGGCCGCCGACCGCATAGAGCAATGGCCGCGTGCGCGGTTCGGCGCATCCCGGGTCCGCCAACGGTGCTTCCCAGGCGGCCGGAAGGAGCGGCCCGGGCCGGGCGCTTGGACCCGACCGGTCGTTGCCCACGGCGGCGATGACCAGCGCGTCGAAGGCATGGGCATAGGCGAGGGCGTTGTAAACGGCTCTTGGTCCTTCTCTCATGGCGCAGACCGACTCTTCGAGCCCTCCGAACTGAGTGCTGTCCCAGTTGATCGAGAGGTTGATGACGAGACGGCTTCTGGAGTCCGGATCGAGCAGCGCATTTTCCTCCTGCCAGTCGTCGACCTCTCTGACGATGGCATCGGCGAGATTCTCGAAGCTTCCGATGAACCCGCCGCACTCCTCGCTGATCACGGTCCTCCCGGAGCTGTCTCGATCGAACCTTCGGATCGGCAACGCGAGACGCGTGGTGATTTTGGTCATGCACGCACCGCGTTCGCAGGTCAACGCATGTCCCAGGTGGCGAAGGAAATCGCCATGGCCGGAGGCGCAACCGTTGCGAAGCCCTCGAAAATCCTCGTCGGTTGGATGGGAATCGATGAACGCCAACCGCACCCGTGGCTTACTCTGGTCGAACGGGAGGAGGAGGGGGCGAATGCCGGGCCTGCCCACCTGCTCGAAGAAGTAAGCGGAGAGGCGTGGTTGAACCGTGTCCTCGAAGCCCGCAGGGGTGAGGGCGACGGCGTCGGAGGATGCGATCCCCTCCAACTCAGGGCTGCCGGGTGGCGCCGGCCGGACGCCATTCTTCGCTTCGAAGACGCAGAAGCGGGAGAGTTCCCGCTGAAGTGTTGCAGAGGGCGTCGGACGCCCTCCAGCCGTCAAGGCGGACGCCATGACGGTTGATTGTCGAGCAGAGTCGAACAAGGGTCGTTCGTGCCAACCCGCGACGGTCGGGCACGCTTTGGCCGGGTCCTTCTTGATGCCGATGAACTTCCAGCGTGGCTTGGCGCTCTCGATATCGATCGGCGGGTAGTTGGGGGTCTCGGGTCGGCCCCAATGGCAGCCTGCGAACGAAAGCCCGAACGCCAACGCGAACGCCAACTTAGACAGCAATGGGAAACGTTTCATGGTCGATCTCCTTTCATCCCGCTAGAGGCTTTTGCCGCGCGGTCCGGACTTTTGACAGCGCGCGGCGAAACTCCCGCGAATCGCCCGGCCGGAGGATCAGGGTTCGATCATGCGGAAGGTCGCCCAATCGACCTTCGGGTACTCCTTGCGCCACTTAAGCTGGGCCTGCCGAAGCGCCGACGCCATGTCGTCTCGCCCATCCCAGTAGTTATAGAGAAGTTTGAATAGCGGCGGCGCGGTCCGGTCGGCCACCGGCCGAACCGAGGCGATGACGCCACGCGAGCCGGCGATCACCAGGGCGTTGGCGAGGCCGAAGCCCTCGATTCGCGCTTCCGCCCCCTCGGCACGGCCGGTCTCGCAGCCCGACAGCACGGCCCAGCGCGGTGCGTGATTGAGAACCAGAAGATCGCCGACCGTAAGCAGGCTCCGGTTGGCGAGCCGGAGGCCGCTGTCCCAACCGCCGAAGCCACCGAACGTGCCGTGCCCGGAGAAGTGGAATAGCTCCGCCGTGCCGAGGCCTTTGAGGACGCCCTTCTGGTCTGCTCCGGCCGCGGTGAGTCGATCGATCTTCCAACCCGGTGTCCAAGCACGGATCGCGTCGGCGACCGCATCCGCCTCCCGGAGCGATCCCGGCAGGTTGCCGTTCGGGTTCGCGACGACGAGAGCCTGAGGCGCTCCATCCTCGGTGGAGTCGGGCGTGGTCGGCGCCGTCGCGAGGTCGAGTCCATAGATCACCGGCAGGGCGGCGAGCAAGACGTCGTTTTCGAAGGGCAGTTTGTGGAAGTCGATGTCCCGAAGCGCGCCGTAGGGGAGGATGCGAATCCGCTTCGCTCGCAGGATGCGATCCCGGAACGGCACCAGGATCTCGCGGGCGAGCAATTCGGGTTGATCGAGAAGCTCCCGGGTGAGGACGAATGTATGCGTCGCAATTCCCGCACGGTCGGCCGCGAAGGCGACCCAGCCGCTCGGCAGTGGGTGGAAGGCGAGAAACAGCTCGCCTGGTTGCGGGAGCGGGAGCGCGCCGAATGTGACCGGGCCGCTGAGAGCCTTGAAGGCGCGGTCGAGCTGGCGTTCCGCTTCACCGGCACGTTCCTCGCGTGCGGCGCGTGCGGCCTCTTTCTCGACCCCGGGCAGGCGCCACTCCTCGGCCGCAGCCTCGTTCGCTCGCTTTCGGACCTCTTGGTAGCTCTCGATCGCGTCGTTCCATACCTTCCGTTCGGCGGTCGTCAGGCTCGACAGGCGCTCGGAAAAAGCGAGCTGGCGGAGGAACCGCGTCCGCGCCCGGCGCGCCGCGTCGAGCGCGGCTGCCTTCTGGCCGGCGTCGAGGAGAAGCTGGACCTCGAGACTCGCAACCCCTTCGCGCTGCGAAACAAACGTCTCGCGCCCCTCGTGAAGCGGAATCCGCAGGCTCGCACCGTTGAGCAAGTGATCGGCCTCGGCCAGCAGGCGCAGAGCCAGATCTCGGTTGCCGAGTGCGGCGTTCGCCCTGGCGCGGCCCAGGGCGGCTCGGAGCTGGCCATCCGGCGAGCCGGACTCGCGGGCGATCGCATTGAGCTGCTCGTAGATGCCGAGCGCCTGCCGGGGCTGGTTCCGGGCGAGGGCGATTCGCGCTTCGAGGTCGAGCTCCCAGAGGCGCTGGAAGAGCGTGCCTTTCAAGTGGCGCGCTCGCGCTTCGGAAAGCGCAGTGGCCGCGAGGTCCGGGCGGCCCGCCTGGAGTTGGGCGAGCACCAGATTGAGGTGGGCGTCGAGAACTAAATCCAACCGATTTCGGCAACGTGGGTTCGCGCGCAGGATTTCGAGCGTCTGCGCGAGGAGCGGCACGGGTTCCGCCAGGCTCGAATTCGCAACCTCGCTGTTCGCTTCGCGGGCGAGGAGTGTTGCCCATGCCCAGTTGTTGAGGAGCTGGGCCTCCTGGCAGGGGTTGTCAAACTCGCGCGCGCGAGCGAGCCGAGCGAACGACTCGGCTGCTTCACGCGAGCGGCCGAGGTCGGCGAGGCGGATCGCACGCGTCTGCGCGGCGAACCAGATCTCCGCGCGGAGATCCGCCCGCTCCGCGATCGCTGCCGCGCGGTCTAATTCCACGAGAGCCGTGCGGTAGTCCTCCTGACGGGCGGCCAGCGAGCCCCGATAGAAGGCGAGTAGAAATCGCGATTCGGCCGGAAGCTCGGCGGGGGGCGCGAGGTCGTCGAGATCGTCGAGCATTTCGCGCGCCTCGCCCAGGCGAAGTTCTTGGACCACACCATGGATGGTCTGTGCTCTTCGATCGATTTCGCCCTGAAGGTCGGGAGAAGACAGCGCGAGCGACCAGATGGAGGGGGCCGACTCCGAAGCGACCGCCCGCACCTCAATGCGATCGGCCCCGGGCGGAATCGCAACCTCGTATCGTCGCCCTTCGCCGACCGTGGTTTGGTTCGCGGTCAGGAGCCGATCTCCGGCTCGGATCTCGATCCGCGCTCGGGGAGGTGGCAGCAACCAGAGGACGATTGTTCGATCGGGGGCGAGAACGCACACCGGTCCCGGGAAGAGTGTGGCCTTGCAGCCGCCGAACTCGACGGCGAGGGGTGAGGGAGCTGGGCGGCACCCCAAGGACAGGGCTGCCGCGAAGGTCGCGAAAACAAAGCCGACGGGCAGTGCACCGCGCAGCGTCATCGCATCAGGGCGCCCGGATCTCGATCGGCCTTGGAATTGCGACCCAGTAGCGTGCCTGGAAATTCCGGTCAGAGGGCAGCGCGGCGAGTTCGTCAGGCCGGGGGAGTTTCCCGCGGTAACCGACGACGATCCAGAGCGTCGCCGGCCCCGGCGCCTGGCTTGAAGGTACCGTTCCGGCGAGCCTTAGCGCACCGCCAGGATCGGGTTCCACGATCTTCAAGGTCTCAAGTCGCTGGAAATCCCCGCCGGATGGGGCGCCGGCCACCAGAAAGCCGAGGACATCGAGTGGTTCGCGGCTGGACAGGAGCTCCTCGGGAGTGGCGTACGCCTCGAACGGATCGCCGGGCGCGAGGACGATCGGCCCCTCCGGCGCGGTCTCGTCGCCTCGCGAAGTGATGACGCCGGGTTGCACCGCGAGGGTGTACACGGACAAAGCCGGCAGCCGAAGCAGCAGGAACAGCGCCGCCGCCGCCGTCGCGAGGCCCGAACCGATGAACCCCGCGCGCCACCAGGGGAAGAAGAACCCACGGGCGCGCTTCTCCTCCCGCACCACCCGTGGCCGCTCCACCCAAATCGGCGGTTCGAGCGACGGCGCAATCTCCTCCGGGGCCGCGTTTCCCTTCACCAGCGGGCCGATCTTTGCGACCATGCGGGCGCGGAACTCGGGACTCAAAGGGCGGAACGCCTCGAACGCCTGCTCGGCTTCAACCGACGTGGCGGCGAGCGCGCGCAGCTCGGCTTCGTCTTCCGGGGCGAGCGCGCCGTCGTTCAGGCGATCCCACCGCTCCCAGCGCCGGCTCTCTTCCGCCTCCTCTTCGCGGGCGGTGCGGGCGAGATCGCGCAGAAGTCTAGGGTCGTCCATCAGGGTTCCGTCCTATCAAGGTCTTTGCCGTTATCCGGGGGAATTCGACAGATCCGCGAGGAGGCGACGCGCCAACCGGCGCAGACGGCTCTGCCAGGCGTAGACGGCGGCCAGGCTCATGGCGGCCTGGCGGGCGACTTCGTCGGGCGACAGCTCGCGCAGGAACAGCAGGTCGAACAACCGTCGGCCGAGGGGCGAGAGTTCCTCCTTCAATCGATCGAGCAGCTGCCGAAGCATCTCGCGCGAGGCGGCGGCGTTCTCCGGCCCGCCCTCGTCGTCGGCTTGGTCCAGATCTTCGATCAACGTCGGGTCGTCGCGCCAGGGGCTGCGCTTGCCGTTGCGCAAGAGCCCTTTCGCCCGGCGTTCCGCCACCAGGCCGACAAAGTTTGGCAGCGACAGACCGCGCTCCGGGCTCCAGGTGCGCAGGACGCGGCCGTCGTCGGTGAACAGGGTGACGAAGACCTCTTGCGAGAGATCCTCCACCTCTTGCCGGACATCGCGTCCGCTCGACGCGCCGTGACGCCGGCTGAGGAGCGCGCGGGCGACCCGTTTCTGGATCACCGGGGTGAACAGGTCGACCAGGTCGCATTGCGCGGCCCGGTCGCCCGCGAGCGCCCGATCGAGAGTGTCTTGCATCTCTTGGAGATCCATCATCGAATCTTCGGAACGCATGGAAGTGTATCCGATTCGTGAGAGATACACTCGGCGCCACACCTCGCCCTCCGAATGTCTCCGGGGTTACGGCGAGCCGAGCGGCGGAGCCGCGGAGAGTCCCAAACGATGCCCGTAATGAGAAAGCGGCCGCGAAAGCCGAAACCGAAGCCGCTACCGGAACGCCCGCCGGGCACCGAGATCCCGACGCTCGGGGCGCGGGTGCGCGAGATCGAACCGGAGCTGTCGTGGCGCGCGGCGCGCGAGCGGGTGGCTGCGGGGTGCGTGACGGTCGATGGCCGGGTCGAGCGCGAGGCGGCGTTTCGTCCCGACGCGGCGAGTCAGATCGCAATCGCCGCGGCCCCCGCGGGCGGGGCGCCACCGGCCCCCGGGATTCGGATCGTTCATGCCGACCCGGACGTCGCCGTGGTGTTCAAACCCGCGGGCATCCTCACCGTACCGTTCGAGGACGACGATCGCGACACCCTGATCGCACTCACCCGCGTGGCGCTACGGCGGCGCGAGACGGCCAAGGGCAACAAGCCGAATCTCACCCTGCGCGCGGTCCAGCGGCTGGACAAGGAGACCTCCGGCCTGGTCGTCTTCGCGCGCAACATTCCGGCGCAGCGCCAGCTGCAAGAGCAGCTCGGCGAGCACGCCGCCTTGCGGCGTTACCTCGCGATCGCGGAGGGCAACGTCCTCGCCGCGGACATGGAGAGCTGGCTGGTCGAAGACCGGGGGGACGGCCTGCGCGGTTCCTGGCGCGGGCCGGGGGGGCCGCCGCGCGAAGCGAAGCGCGCAGCCACCCGCATTCGCCCGATCGAGCGCCTGGCCGGAGCCACCCTGGTCGAATGTGAGCTGGAGACCGGGCGTACCCACCAGATTCGCATCCACCTCGCCGAGGACGGCCACCCGCTGGTCGGGGAGCGGGTCTACATCCGCGATCCGCGCGCCGGGAAAGGTCCGCGCATCGTCGCCTCCCGCCCGATGCTCCACGCCGCCGAGCTCGGCTTCGACCACCCCCACAGCGGCGCGCGCCTCCTGTTCGAAGAGCCGCCCCCCGAAGACTTCTTGGAGATCCTCGCGCGGCTTCGGCAGGGCCGAAAAGGGCCGCGGTAGGGGAGCGTGGGAGTCTGGAGGCCGCTCTGCCGCCCGGGGTGCCGGGTTGTATAGCGTGACTCCCTCGATCCGAGTGGCTCACCGAGCAGCCAGGACAGCACGGCGCTCGATTCCGCGTACACGATCACTGATCGTTGCGATCCCAGTTCAGGAGGTCTTGTGCGGTAGTGTCTCGCATCGCCCGTTCGTAGGTCCGATACTGCGTCGGGTCATTGCGAACGAGGGCGTGAGCGGTTCCACGGCGAACCAACTCCTCTAGGCCGAGCGAGGTTTCGTCGACGCGGTCGGCTTCTGTGGAGCGCAATTCGGCTACCACTTCGCCCTGGGAAGTGATCAAAAGCGTCTCTCCGGCCTGAGCTCTCCGGACATACTCAGTGAGATGCTCTTTGAGCTCTTGCATCGCGACGACTTGCCTGTTGCGGAGCGTAGCCTCATGCGGCGAAGGGATCAAGTACTGCCCGGAGGGGGTAGCAAGGCCCCGTCAAAGTCGCCGGCTGATCCAAAGCGTGGAGAAGATCAAGGCCAGCATCGCCTGTCATCCGGCGGCGTCTGAGATCGGCCCAACGGGCCGGGAGAGCCCAGCCCAGGGCTGAGGCCGAAGGCCGATGCC
>JANNIH010000012.1:0-7732 GCA_031404815.1 Holophagales bacterium
GTCCCAGATGTAAATCGGGAATCGCCCGGGCACGAACGGTGCGGGACCGCCGCCGGGATCGAACCAGTGCAATTGTTGCGGCTCGATTTCAAGAGCCGGGGGTGACTTCGCCCAGAGAAACGCCAGGCTGGAGCCTGGCGAGCCCAGGGGGCCGATACCCGGCAAAATTCCCGACCGCCTCCCGCATGGAGAGCCCTGCCGGCGGAAACAGCCCCGCGTAGTCGATCAGGCCGGTCATCAAGGCGCGCACTGCGGTGCTCATGTGGTCAGCTCCGGCAGAGCGCGAAAGAGATCGAGCACCGAGGGGTTGGCGAGCGCATCGGCGTTGCCGAGCGCCCGGCCGTGAATCGCGGCGTGGACGGCCAGCTCGGAGAGCTTGCCGTTGATCGTCCGCGGCAGGTCCGCCACGGCGAGGATCTTCTTCGGCACGTGGTGGGGGCTCGCGTGCTCACGGATTTCGCGGCGGATGCGTTCGACGAGGGCATCATCGAGCACCACCCCTCCCCGCAGCCGGACGAACAGGACGATCCGGACATCTCCCTGCCACTCTTGGCCGACCGCGAGACTTTCGAGGATCTCAGGCAGTCGTTCCACCTGGCGGTAGATCTCGGCGGTGCCGATGCGCACTCCCCCCGGGTTGAGCGTCGCGTCGCTTCGGCCGGCGATGGTGAGCCCCCCATGCTCGGTGAGGCGTGCCCAATCGCCATGCCTCCAAACGTCGCGGCCGGGGAAGTGCTCGAAATAGGCGGCGCGGTATTTGGCGCCGTCCGCGTCGTTCCAGAACGCGACCGGCATGCTCGGGAAGGGGCGGGTGCAGACCAGCTCGCCCGGTTGATCTTCGAGGCTCTCCCCCTCCGGGCTCCAGACCTCGACCGCCATGCCCAACCCCCGGCCTTGCACCTCGCCGCGCCAGACCGGGGCGGTCGGATCGCCGAGCGCGAAGCAGGAGAGGAGATCGGTGCCGCCGCTGATGCTCGCGAGATGGACGTCCGCTTTGATCGCCGAGTAGACGTAGTCATAGCTCTCGGGGGCGAGCGGGCTGCCGGTTGAAAGGATCGTTCGCAAGGCCGAAAGGTCGCGCGTGGCCCCCGGCTCTACCTTTTCCTTCTCGCAGAGCGCCAGGTACTTGGCGCTGGTGCCGAAGATCGTGATCCGTTCGGCCTCGGCCATCTCCCAGAGGATGTCGCTTCGGGGAGAGAAGGGCGCGCCGTCGTAGAGCACCACCGTGGCGCCCACCGCGAGGCTCGAAATCAGCCAATTCCACATCATCCAGCCGCAGGTGGTGAAGTAAAAGATCCGATCATCGCGCGATAGGTCCGTGTGAAGGATCAGCTCTTTGAGATGTTGGAGGAGCGTGCCCCCTGCGCCGTGGACGATCCCCTTCGGCAGGCCGGTCGTGCCGCTCGAAAACACGACGTAGAGCGGATGGTTAAACGGCAGGCGCAGGAACGTCGGCTCGGCGAGGGCGTCCACCGTGTCGAGCCAGGTTTCGAGATCGATCGAGCGCGGAATCTGCGACGCGCCGGGCGCTTCGTTGCCGACTCGAACGATGCGCTCGGTTTCGGGCAGGGCTGTGGCGATCGCGGCGACCCGTGAAGAGAGGTCGATGGGCTTACCTGCATAGCGCGTGGAGGTCGCGGCGAACAGCACTTTCGGCCGGGTCTGGCCGAGGCGGTCGAGCACTGCGCGCTCGCCGAAATCGGGGCTCACCGAGGTCCACATCGCGCCGAGCGAAGCGGTGGCGAGGGCGGCGATCACCGTTTCGGGCACGTTCGGCAGAAAGCCCGCCACGCGATCGCCCGCGACGACCCCGGAAACGGAGAGAGCGACCTGATAGCGGGCGACTTCATGGGCGAGATCGGTGAAGCTCAAGGCGCTCTGGCGGCCCTGTTCGTTCCAGGCGATCAGCGCGGGCCGGTGGTCGCGAAAGCGTAGGAGGTTCTCGGCGTAGTTGAGTTTCGCGCCCGAGAACCAGTGCGGGCCTTCATCTCTAGGAGGCCGCATCCGATCGCCTCCTTCGAGCACCGCGTCCCAGGCAACGCCGCTCTCGCACTCTTCAGCGATCACGCCGCCCAGCTCCCAGACCGCCGGCCAAAACGCCTCGGGGTGATCGATCGACCAGCGCCAGAGGTTCGGGCTGTCGGCCCCGGGCAGGTATCGCGCGGCGAAATGGGTGAGATTCGCCGCGGCCACTCGGCCAGGGCTGGGAGTCCAGATCGGTCCTTCGGTCATCGGAACGCTCTACGAGGTCGGCGGGTTGAAGCCCGCCGCGCCGGTCTCGATCCAGCTGCGGAAATAGCCCGGATCTTCGAACGCCATCGCGGGCTTGGCCACCCGGAGCGGCCGGAACGAGTCCATCATGACGGCGAGCTCGTTCGTCCACTTCGCGCCGATCGACGCCTCGGCGCGGCCGGGGTGGGGTCCGTGCGGCAGGCCGTCCGGATGGTGGGTGATCGAGCCGTACTCGATCCCTTTGCGGCTCATGAATTCACTCGACGCGTAGAACAACACCTCGTCCGAATCCACATTGCTGTGGTTGTACGGAGCGGGCACCGCCTGCGGGTCGAAATCGTAGGGGCGCGGGCAGAACGAGCAGATCACGAAGCCGTCCCCTTCGAACGTCTGATGCACCGGCGGCGGTTGATGGATGCGGCCGACGATCGGCTCGAAATCGTGGATGTTGAAGGCCCAGGGGTAGAAGTAGCCGTCCCAGCCGACGATATCGAATGGATGGTGATCGAGCACCAGCTCGTGGATCGCCTGGTATTGCTTGACCAGGATCGGAAACTCCCCCCGCTCGTCATGGGTGACCAGCTCTTTCGGCCGGCGGATGTCGCGCTCGCAATAGGGCGCCCCTTCGAGCAGCTGGCCGACTTTGTTGCGATACCGTTTCGGAAAACGAATGTGGCCGCGGCTCTCGATCACCAACAACTTGACCGGGCCGGCCGCGAAATCGAAACGCCAGCGGTGCAAGATATTGCGATGCAGCACCACATAGTCGCCCGGCCTCACGGGGAGCGGGCCGAACGCCGATTCGAGCACGCCGCTCCCCTCGACCAGGTAGACGCACTCGTCACCCTGGGAGTTCCGATAGAACGCCTCGTCGTTGCGGTCGGGCTCGACGAACAGCATCGCGACCTCCGCGTTGAAGACGATCGGCGTCCGGTCGAGCGTCGGGCTGCCACCCTTCTTGGCGCCCGCGGTGCGGAAATGGCGGTGGCGCAGCGAGGTCTCCTCGTCCGCCTGCCAAACGATCGGCGCCACCCGCCGGGCCGACAACACGGTGGTCGGCGGATGGACGTGGTAGAGCAGGGAAGAGGTGCCGACGAACCCTTCGTGCCCCATCAGCTCTTCGGCGTAGAGGCCGCCGTCCGGGCGTCTGAACGCCGTGTGGCGCTTCCTGGGGATCTCCCCGAGCGAGTGGTAGATCGGCATCTGTTTTCCCCGTGAAGGTCGATCGAATCAGCCGAAAATCAGAGGTTGCCGCGCAGCGCCTGCTCGCGCTCGATCGACTCGAACAGCGCCTTGAAGTTGCCCTTCCCGAACGAGCGGGCGCCCTTCCTCTGGATGATTTCATAGAACATCGTGGGGCGATCTTCGACCGGCTTGGTGAAGATCTGGAGCAGATACCCCTCGTCGTCGCGATCGACCAGAATGCCGAGCTCGCGCAAAGGGGCGAGATCCTCGTCGATTGAACCGACGCGATCGAGCAGCTCGTCGTAGTAGCTGCCCGGCACGCTCAGGAACTCGACGCCGCGGCTCTGGAGCGCGCGCACGGTCTCCACTATGTCGTCGGTCGCGATCGCCAGGTGCTGAACGCCGGGGCCGCCGTAGAACTGAAGGTACTCGTCGATCTGCGACTTCTTCTTCGCGAGCGCCGGTTCGTTGATCGGGAACTTGATCCGCTCGTTGCCGCTCGCCATCACCTTCGACATCAGGGCCGAATACTCGGTGGAGATATCGGAGTCGTCGAACGAGACCAGATTGGTGAAGCCCATCACCCGCTGGTAGAAACCGACCCACTCGTCCATCTTGCCCAGCTCGACGTTGCCCACCGAATGGTCGATGTAGCGCAAGCCGACCGGCGCGGGCTGATAGCGCGGGGAGACGGGGACGAACCCGGGTAGGAACAGCCCGAAGTAATTGCGTCGTTCGACCAGGGTGTGGATCGTATCGCCGTAGGTGCGGATCGCGGCGATCACCACCTCGCCGTCGGCGTCGGACAAAACGGTGGGCTCTTGGACCGCTTCCGCTCCGCGGCCGACCGAGATCGAGAACGCCAGACGGCAGTCGTCGACCATAAGGGCCAGATCGCGCACGCCGTCGCCGTGCTTCAGGTGATGCCGGGCGATGTCCGAGTCGGGGCCGAGCGGCGAGGTGAGGACGAAGCGCACCTTGCCCTGGGTGAGCAGGTAGCTCGCCCGGTCGCGCACACCAGTCTCGGGGCCGCGATAGCCGACCAGCTGGAAGCCGAAGGCGCTCCGGTAGTAGTGGCTCGCCTGTTTGGCGTTGCCGCAATAGATCTCGACGTAGTCGGTGCCGTTGATCGGGAACGGATCGGCGCTCGGGGCGGCGAGGTCTTCGGGGGCTTCGAGCAGGGCTAGGGCGGTCTCGGCAATCATGAGTAGGGGGGGCTCCAAGGTGCCTAGAAGCGGCGGGAAAGGCCGGTGGCGGCACGTCGAAGAGGAGGGTAGGGCGCGCCGAGTGATATGTCCAATACAATCTTCGAGCACGATTGAGAGGAAGCCGCTATGAAACCGCTGGAGCCGTCGGGAACGCCGTTCGAGCTGCGCCACCTCCGTTCTTTCATCGCGGTCGCCGAGGAGTTGCATTTCGGCCGCGCCGCGCTCCGGCTCGGGATCGCCCAGCCGCCGCTCTCGCAGCAGATCTTCCAGCTGGAAGAGCGGATCGGCGCCCGCCTGTTCGAACGCACCCAGCGGCGGGTGGCGCTTACCGACGCCGGCCGGGTCTTGCTCGACGAGGCGCGGCGCATCCTCGCGGCGGTCGAAAACGCGGCCTCCGCGGCCCGTCGAGCGGCGCGCGGCGAGACCGGCCAGCTGCGCATCGCGTTCGCCGCGACCGTCATGTTTCACGCCCTGCCCCGGATCGTCCGCTCGTTCCGTGAGCGCTTCCCCGGGGTCTACCTCGATCTGCGCGAGATGGCCTCCGGCACCCAGCTCGCGGCGCTTCGCGCGGGCGATCTCGACATCGGGTTCGTGCGCGAGCCGCTGCCCGATCCGGACCTCGAGATCGAAGTCGTCCTGCGCGAGCCGTTGATGATCACGGTCGAAGACGGGCACCGCCTGGCGAAGAAGAAGCGCGCCGCGGTCGCCGATCTCGCGGGCGAGCCGTTCGTCCTCTTCCCGAGCGAGATCGCGCCCGGGCTCTACCTTCCAGTGATGCGCCTCTGCGCCGACGCCGGCTTTTCGCCCCGCGTGGTCGAAACCAGCCGCGAACTCTACACCACGGTGAGCCTGGTCGCGGCCGGGGTGGGTGTCTCGATCCTCCCCGCTTCGGTCGAGCGCTTGGGGTGGCCGAACGTCCGCTATCTCTCGATCCCCGCCCGCCACGGCACGACAAGAGTCGCCGCCGCCTGGCGCAGGGATCGAGAACGGCCGGTGATCGATTCGTTCCTGAGCGTGGCGCGTGGGGTGCTGGGGGAGGGGGTGGAACCTCCTCAGCCGAAAGGACCCTCAGCGCCGCCGCGCCCTGAGAGAAGGTAGACATTCAATGCCGAACGTTCCTCCGCTCGGGTTTGGCGGCGCTGATTCATCGGGTCAGAGGCAATCCTCGAACTTGGCGAGCGGCCGGCCGCTCGGCAACCGCTTGGGTATCTGACGGCAAAGCTGCTCCGGTCGGGCCCTCTGATCCAGCAGCCCGCCTCCCACGAAGGCCACGAGATCCCGTAGCTCTCTCTGAGATAAATGAATCGGCTGCGCGACGAGAGGATCGAGGCGGTCGAGGACCGGTTGGGTCGGTCCCTGTCGCATCGTGAGATCTGCATCGATCCCGGCTTTGACCGGATTGTAGGAACGGGCCGAGCGGACCACGTTGAGGTGGTGGAGGATCGCGTCCTTCAATCGGGTGAACGAGCCGTTGTGGAAGAACGCTGGTTGCAGGGCGATATTCCTCAGCGGGGAGGTGCGGAAGCGGTAGCGATCCAGAGGGTTTCCCGAGATCTGCTCCTGGCCGAAGTCCTCGTTCTCGTCCGGGCCGTCGAAGACGACATCGCCCGAGCCGACGCCGAACACCGGTGCGATCTGCGGCACGCCGAGGACGTGGTTCTCGAAGTCGCTGAACATCTCGTTCGACGCGCCGCCCACGGCGTGGCAGCTCACGCATCCGGCACTTCCGAAAAAGAGGACCGCGCCTCGCTTCTCGGAGTCGTTCATCGCGTTCCTGTGCCCGTGAGCGAATTGATCGATCGGAGCATCCGCAAAGGTCAGCGAAATTTGGAACTCGGCCAAAGCCTTGGCGATCATCGAAAAGCGAATGTCGGCACCGCTTGCGACCTCAGGGAAGATCTCCGCGAACCGGGTGCGATAGGCGGAACTGGCGTTGAAGCGCGCGAGGACCACGTCCCGGATCGGATCGTTGCGGAAACCACTGCCGTCGGGAGCGGGGACCGGGGAACCTTGGCCGTCGTCGAACGGATCGAATCGAGAGCTGATCGTTCCCGCGGTCCCGGTGAGGCCGGCCATCTCGACGAGCTCGGTAGGAGGGATATGACCTTGCGCGGTGAGCAGATTCGGGATCTCGGGATCATTGGGTGGGAACTTCGTGATCCCCTCCGGCGCCGGGAAGCTAAACCCTTGGGAGTTGTCGAACGGGTTGCCGGAGAGGGCTGCGAACCGTCCGTTCCACATCAGCTTGAGGTAGAACGCACTATTGGCGACCATCGGCGACCTACGCTGGTAGCGGGGGCCGGTTCGGCGAGGACCCACTCGACCGTTGTTGTCAACGCCGATCGCCATCGACTGCGTGTCTCCGAAGCCGTTCGAGGGAGAATGGCAGCCTGCGCACGAGTTGTCGTCGTGGAGTCCGGCCAGGCTGTCGAAGAAGATCGCCCGGCCGAGCTTCACCAGGTTGCGATCGACCGGCCGTCCGAGCCGGCGCTCGAGAGTGGACTCGATCCGGCCCGTGAAGCCTGCGTTCAGAAGAAGGGCCGCCACTTGCTGATCGAGAGCAGTTTGTGGGTGGGCGGCGAGGGTTGAGATTTCCGCGGCGGCAAGCGGCAAGGCCATCGACCCCGAACTGAGCAGGCAGGCCACTCCGAGCAACAGCAGTCTTCGAGAGATAGTTTTCATCGGTGGGTTTCCTTTCTTGGGGTCGAGGATGAAGGCTTCCAGACCACTAGGACAGCTGAGCCGGCCCCTTTCTGCCAATGTCGGGTGAGACACGAGACCCCCGATGCCGCCGTCGGAGGTCGCCCCACGCCCCTGGCCCGTTCCTGCGGCAGAGGTCCCTGCCAAACCCCAACGGCGGCGTAGCCGGCCAGTGTGAGACCCCGGGAGACGTCGGTGCCCTCCTGCGCAGAGAAGGCCTGTACGCCTCCAATCTCCACCGTTGGCGAAAGCTGCGTGAGCAGGGAGGGCTCGAAGGGCTCGAGCCCTCAAACCGGGGACCCCAGCCATCGGCGAATACCCCCATGGCCCGCCGGCTCCAGGATCTCCAGCGCGATCACGAGAAGTTGAAGCGCAAGCTCAAACAGGCCGAGGCCATCATCGAGCTC
>JANNIH010000013.1:0-116628 GCA_031404815.1 Holophagales bacterium
CCGCGCAGGAGGACATCCGCCCGAGGGATCAAAACGCCGTTCGCATCTTCGACCCGGCCGCGCACGGCGGCTTGCTTGAGCAGGACGATCGGCACGTCGAGCTGTTGGCCAAACTGGGTGAATCGAACCCAGACGCGGGCTTTCCGGTGCACCGTTCCGTTGTCGTAGGAGACATCGAGCGGGAAGGCGTTCGGCGTCGGCGGAATCAGATCCGCGATGAAGCGCCCTCCCGGCCCGGAATGGACTTCGTACCCGGCCGGGTTGTGGAAGTAGTTCGGATGCACCACCCGAACCAGGGCGTTCTCCACCGGTGTAACGCCATCCTGATCGAAGATCGTGCCGGTGATCCGCCCGTTCTGTTCGAACAGCACATCGTGGGTCGCGACCTGGCCGTCGATAGATATCGCGCCGGAAAACGAACGGGTACCGTAGAACGCATTCGAGATCGTAGCCGAGTAGTTGCCGGCGAGAACGTTCGGGATCTCAAACGTACCGTCCGCCTGGGTCACGATGTCATGGCTCTCGAGGTCGAGCAGGACGAGACCCTGGCGCACGATGGTCGTCCGGTAGCGGGCGACTGCGATCACGCCGATCGGTGCCCCCGAGCCGTTCTGCGCCCGGACGCTGCCGCGGATCGTTCCGCGGCGGACGCGCAGGTCGGCGAACACCGAATCGCCGGCGAAACGAACGGTCACTCGCGCCACTCCCCCATCCTCGCCGCGGTAGCCATGGACGTCGTAGGTCCAAGGGTTCACGCTCGGGAAGGCGAACATGCCCATCGCATCGGCTACCGCCTCCGCGGTCCAGACCTGACCGCCACTCACCGTGAGATGGATCGTCGCCCCGCCGAGCGCCGCCCCCGACCGGTCGCGGATCACCCCAGCGATCGAGCCGCGCGTGTTTTCCTCGAAATAGAGATCGAGATTCGCGATCGCGCCGTCGCGAACATTGACGTTGGCCCCGACCTGCTGGTTCGTGGCGAGATCGACCGCGCGCACCTCTCGAAAGCCGGCGAACACATTCTCCAGCCGGTAAGCGCCGGACGCGTCGGTCATCGTATGGAAAGGTGTTTGAGAGGCGTAGACCACCGCCCCGGCGACCGGCACGATCCCGGTGAGAGTGCGCCGGTAGACATGCCCTTCGACCACCCCCCGTTCGTCGACCAGCAGGACCCGGACATCGTTCACCCGATCGGGCAGAATGTCGAAAAAGATCCGCGCCCCGGCGCGCCCGGTCTCGGCCGAGAACGCCTCGATCTCGGCGAGCCCCGCCGGCAGGACGCCGAAGTCGAACCCACCGTCGAAATCGGTGCGCCGGACGGTGATGAACTTGCCATCGACGTAGACCGCAACGAACGCCTGAACGACCGGTGTTGTGCCGTCGGTCTCGAACACCGTGCCGCGCAACTCGCCGGTCGGCGCCTCCGGCCGACGCAACAGCACCAAGTCGCGCACGACCGTGGCGCCCGAGGTCGGGATCGCGACCGTCGCGAGCACGAAACTGCCGTCGCCCGCGGTCGCCGAGAGGCTGATCGTGCCCACGGGCAGGTCGCCGATGTCGTAGTTGCCGGCCGCGTCGATCCGCGCCGTGCGCCCCTCTTTAAACACCGGACTGTAGCCGATGATCGTGAGGTCGCGCGGCACCGTCCCGTCGTCATAGCGCGCAGTCCCCATGATCTTGCCGCGGCCGAGCAGCACGATATCCAGGCGCAGACGATTGCCGACGAAGCGAATCCGTCCGGCCGCCTTGCCGCGCTTGTCGCTCGCCGGGTCCTTGGCGGTCAGCTCGAACGGCGCTCCGCACTCGGTCTGCCGCACATAGTCGAACAGAAACGCGCCTAAAGCGTCGGTGCGCACCGCGGCCGTCGTGTGGCGTACACAATCACCGGTATAGATATCGAGATCGGACTCGGTAAGGGAAACCAGGGCAAACGCGAGCGGCGCGCCGTCCGGCCCGATCACCCGCCCTTCGACCAACCCACCGGGCATGGTGACCGTCGTCCGCACCGCGCGGTGGGTGACCACCGCGCTCTCACCCAAGACGCTCCGGATACCGCCCGCGGTCAGCAATTGCGGGAGGTACGGCGACAGCGGGTTGTTGAACACGACCTGGACCACACGCGTGTCGCGTAGGCCTTCGAACGGATTGCGATGGACCGGCTCGCCGCCGAGGAGTGGCGGTCGCAGATAGCTGTTCTGCTCGGTCGGGATCGCGCCACCGTTGGAAAGCTTGCCCTGGATTTCGAAATGCGTGGGGTCGGCCGGGTAGAGGCTGCCGAGATCGACGTCGCCCGAGAACAGGACATCCACCACGTGCCCGGTCGGATCGACGCGCGCGTTCTGGACCGCGGTGACCATCTCGAAACGCCGCGGCTGCACCACTTCGACGTGCGCGGGAATCCGCGCGTCTTCGTCGCCGTCGCCGTCACGATCGATGGAGAGAAAGGCGTCGGCGGCGCCGGCCGGGGTCCACTCGACGGTGGCGACCCCACCCGCGTCGAGCGCGACATCGCGGAAGCGGAGCGCCAACAGCTGCGGCCCGGGGGCTGTGGCCAGGATCTGAAGGTCGAGGGTCGTCGCGCGATCGGCACCTAAGCGGGCGCGGTACCCCCCCTCCTCCGGGACGCCGAGCAACGCCCACTCGCCCGTCGGAACGTGGAGCAGGTCGGCGAAAGGGAGATCGCGCAGATCGGCGCTCGCGTTGGCGACCGGCGGGCCACCCGAGATCAGATGGCGACCGCTGGTCCGGCTCGACAGATCGAGACGCACGCCACCACCGGTCGCGAGCACGCCGCCGAGCGGCGGCAGAAACGCGGTCGTGCTGGCAAAGCGCTCGAACGCGGCCTCGGCGCCGTGGGCCGCAATCTCGGCACCGAAAATACCCGCGAGGCTGTGCACGAACCGGCCCCCGGTTTTGGTCGTCCGGCGCAGCTGGTCCCAATCCCAATCGGCATCGCGCGCGCCGAGCCACTCGGCGGCGAGGACGGCCGAGCTGTCGAACAGCTCTTCGCCGAGCGTCACGTGGCGCCCGGCTTGAGCGAGCTGCCAGACCCGTTGGTCGACCGCCGCCCGGCCGACTTGCGGCAGGTCGGGCGAGAGGCTCGCTGCGGGCGCTTCGGCGAGCGACAGGCCGAGACCGGCAAGATCGAGCGCGGACTCGACGAGACTCGCCGGCAGCGACTCCGAAGAGCGAGACAGCAAGATCGAATTGGGCGAGAACGGAATCCCGGTCTCGCCGACCCCGACGCGCAGGTCGAAGGTCGGCGTCACCGAGGCGTCGCTGCGCGCCGCCGAGGCGGTGACCCGGCCGGTGCGCAGCGCTCTCAGGCGGAACTCGACACTCTCGGACTCCCCCGGCAGCAGCGTCTCGATCGTCTTCCTGAATTGGCTCGGATCGACCAGCTCGACCCCGGCGAGCGCGCTCGCGGGCAGGCCGATACTTAACAGGTTTGCGGGCGCGTTCGAGACATTCGAGACGGTCAGCCGGAGCGTGTACTCCTCGGAGCGCCGGATCACGTCGGGGTGCGAGATGTGGATCGCGAAGCGCGGATCGCGCACCAACACCGCGCCGCGCGCCGTGCCACCGATCCGGCGGATCCCGGTCGGCAGTCCGTCCAGAATGCCGTCGAGTTCGATCGAGACGACGTGCGTCCCTTCGCGGAGCCCCTCGACCAGAAACTCCGCATCGCCCATCGCCTGGGCGATCAGGAAGGTCAGATCGTCCGCCGTGCCGAGCTTGCCGTCGGGTCCGGGCACGTGGACCGGCACGGGAGCCCCGAGGGGGGTCGGCGGCTCGGTCGATGCCGCGCGCAAGCCCGACGGAAGAGTGATCTTCGCGGTCAGGTAGCGCACCACCAGAGGATCGCCGGCCGGGGCACCGTTTTGCACCATCAACACCACGGCGAAGAATTGGTGGAGCAGGCTCGAATCGGTCGGAAACAAGATCACCCCCGGCAGCGGCGGCGGGTCGGGGATCGTGCAGTCGCCGCTCGGATCGAGACAGCCACCCATCGGCATCGGATCGTCAGGCTCGGGCATCAGGTCGAGGACGAACGGCGCCAACTGCGGCGGCTGGAAGCGCGCGGGCGCCGATCCCCCCTCCGGCCCGAACAGCAACACGGCCGGATCGCCGTGCGGGCGCCAGAGGATCGGGACGTCGTAGTCGATCTGGCGCCCTTCGACGGTGAAGCCGAAGGTGAAGTTGAACGCCTTGAAGTTGTCGCCCGAGATGACGATGCCGCGGCTGCGGATCTCGTCCAAGGTGAGCGCGCGCGAGGTGACGTGGGTGATCAGGATCTGGGTGACGCGGATCACCGCCGAACGCGGCGCCGCGTAAGCGAGCAGGCGATCGCCGCGGACCAGGCGGATGTCGTCGAGTACATACTCGCCGTCGAGCGAGAACCGAGGGATGCGAAACGGCTCGCCGGGGCGCGTTTCGAGCCGCAGGGTCCCCGAGATCTCCGGCCCCGACAGGTCGCCCACCACCCGAAGGTCGGGCGGCAAGGTACCCCGATCGGGATCGAACCCTTCTAGCTTTGTGGCCACGATCGTCGGCGTATTGAACGGGACGGTCTGGCTCTCGGGCGAGACGGTGAGCTGGGTTCCGGCGATCAGGAGGCTACCCGCCCCCAGCTCCGCCCGGGCGGCCGGAGGCAGAGCGAGGGCGACCGAGATCGCGAGGCCGAGACAGACGAGTGACCGACGCCACGCCGCGATGCGACGAGGCCGAAACGAGGCTTGATCTGAAGTCATTAAATTCTCTTCACTACTGCGTTGATCCCTCGTTTGGGAGGACGACCGTCGATTCGGCGGGTTGGGAGGAAAGACACCTTCGATCCGCATCCGTTTAGCGGTTCGACGCGGAACGTGAACAAAAGTTCCATCTGGTTCGAAGGAGCTCGACCAACCGTCGAGATATGTAGGCCCATGAACACAAGCGGGCAGCCACGCCTCGCTCGAGCCCAATATCGAGATGCTTAGGAACCTGGAGACTCGGACGGGCAGAGTGTAGCTCACAGGTACCGAAGTCGATGGGTCGGACGGAGGTCTGCTCATTGGCTGGCTTCCGCTAGACCCGCGCCGAGCTTGACTACCGACCACCAATCCAGCCACTCCAAGTCTTCCTGGCCAATCTCGGTGGCCAGCCGCGTTGAGAACTCCGGAGGGAGGCCCGCCTCGCGCACCAATAGGCCGCGCTCCTGCGGTCCGAGGTCTTGCCACGAACGGAGCGGGGCTTCTTCGCCGAGAGGTTCGAATCGTGCCTCGGGAACGGAGCTCCTTCGTTCGAGAAATGCGGCGAGGTGGTCGATGACTTCGGCCGCCATCGGTTCGCTCCCCAGGAGGCAGGCCAACCCGAACTGCACCGCCCAAGCACAACGCCTGACCTCTGCGGGAACATCGGGGGGAACCAACAGCTCCCGGAGCCCCCTCAAGCCCACGAGCTCCTCGAACGGCACAGTGGGCTCCGTAGAGATCAAGTTTTGCATCACATCTACCGTCGCAAGGAGACCCTCCAGCCACTTTTCATCGCGCCAACACTGCGCTATTGCCAGCCGACTCCCGGCGTTCCCCCGGCAGGCCCTCCGTCCTGATCGATTTGAAGCCGACCCCCGTTGGGCGAGCGGTTGGCTGTCCTGCCTCGCCGCGATCGACGACAGCGCATCCAGGCACTGGGTGCAAACCAGCAAGTGTTTCAACTTCGCTCGCCGCGACCTCTCTTGGCCAGCCCAGAAATCATCCAACTCTTCTGCACTCAAATGCACCGAACCCCCCAACTTTCTGGACCAAAAATTCTCTCGCTCGACCCCATCTCCTGACGAATCATTCTTGCGATACCAGAACAAATGTCAAGCAAAATGCTCGAAATCTCTTCCAGAAGTGAATATTCTCTTCCAGAAGTGACGCCGCGGCGCCTTTCCATGGCGGACAAGTCTTCGAGCCGGCGGATCGAGCACCCGATCCATGCGGCGCTGATTCGCACTCCGCTGACCGGTCACCGAAGGGACCCTTTTCTCACCCGACTCGGTTGTGTGCGAGAGACTCCGTGCGATCAACAGCTCCTCGCACCGATATCCACCGGGAACTCCCGATTGCGGGGGCTCGGGAAGAACAGCTTCGAGCCCGAGCAGACCACTTCGGCCTCCGCGAGCAACTCGAACGCACTCGGGGCAAGAAAACCCGATGATCTCGGCGCTTTGTTCTCGTCAGCTCGCGAGGAACCATCCACCAGCTGCCGTCAAGGTGGACCCTCTCCATCGTGCGGATCTCACAGCCCCTCAGAACGCCGAACAGCCGCAATCATCCGGCCCTCACAACTCGCTGAAGATACAGGAAGAAACGGTGGTGTAGCCGGGAGGAGTCGAACCCCCACGAACCCCCAACCTACAGATCCGTAGTCTGTCGCTCTATCCAGTTGAGCTATGACTTTATGGGCATGGCCACTGCAGGGGCAGAAGGATAGACGAAAACCGCCCCGGGCGGCAAGTCCCTGTTGGGTCGAAGAACTACGGCTCGCCGCAGAACTGGCGGGAAAGTGCGCAACTTTGGTAGGTTAGGCCGATTTCGCGCTTTCCAACCAAGGACTTCCGATGACTCGCGTCCACGCGTGCACGATCGTTTCGAACAACTACCTGGCGCTCGCCCAGGTGTTTTCCGAGTCGTATAAACGGCTCCACCCGGGCGCCGAGGTCTACGTCTGCATCGCCGACCGGCCGGACCCGTCGATTCAATACGGGCGGCTGCCGTTCGTCCCGGTCTTCGCCGCCGAGCTGGGCATTCCGGCGTTCGAGAACTTCGCTTTCCGTTACGACATCCTCGAGCTGAACACCGCGGTCAAACCGTTTTTGCTCGACCACCTCCGGGAACGGTTCGGACTCGATCGAATCTTCTACTTCGATCCGGACATCCTGGTGCTCGATGCGGTGACACCGCTCGAACAGCTCCTCGATCAGCACCCGGCGGTGTTGATTCCGCACATCACCCGCGGGCTCGACGACGGATTGATCCCGCCGGAGCGGATGATCCTGATGGCCGGGGTCTACAACCTGGGCTTCTTGGGGCTCCGCCTCGATGGCACGACCGCAGAGTTTCTCTCCTGGTGGAAGGAGCGCCTCTACCGGTTTTGCGTCAACGACATCCACAATGGCGTGTTCGTCGACCAGTCGTGGATGGATCTGGCACCGGCCTTCTTGGATGATGTCGCGATCTGCCGCGATCCCGCCTACAACGTCGCCTATTGGAATCTCCCCCAGCGGCGCACCGAAATCGCAGATGGGCGGTTGACCGCCGACGGCCGCCCGATCGGGTTCTTTCATTTCAGCGGCATCAATTTCAGCGACATCGAGGCGATCAGCAAACACCAGAACCGGATCTCGCTGCGCACCCGGCCCGAGCTGCGCCCCCTGTTCGAGCAGTACCGCCGCTTGGTGCACGAGGCCGGCTATGCCCGGCTCGTGGGCGTCCCCTACGGCTTCCGAGCGTTCTCCGGCACCGATGTGTCCGTACCTTGGGTCGCCCGTCGGCTGCTACAACGAATGGATCCCAAGGGGGTGCGCTGGCCGAACCCCTACGACATTCACAACCAGGACAGCTTTTTTGCTTGGCTGGTCGAGCCGATCGCCTACCCAGGCGGGGTCCTCACCCGGGCGGCGCTCGCGCTTTGGGAGCTGCGCGACGATCTGGTGCGCGCCTTCCCCGACGTTTGCGGCGCCGATCTGCCGCGCTACGCCGACTGGCTCAAAGGGCACGGTGAAGGCGCGCGCGCCGGGCTGCACCCGATTTTTCTCGAACCGGTGGGCGTTAGAGGAGACGGGGCGCGAAGCCGGCCGCGCCGCTCGACGTTCGGGCCGCATCTTCACCCCTACGATACGGTCGCTGTCGAGCACGCCGCCGAGCTGCTCGCCCAAATCGACCTCAGGCACCCAGGCGCGATGACCGGCTGGCTCAACGAACCGATCCCCGGCACGGCCGAACGAACCCCCACGCTCACTCGGTTGGCGCTCCTTCTCTTCAAGGTCCGCGCCGATGTCCAGAGGAACTTCCCCGATCCGCTCGAAACGCATCAAGCGCTGTTCGCCGACTGGTTCTGCCGCCATGCCGCGCCCGAGTTCCATCTCCACCCCGATCTCGTCGCACCGGTGTTGCGCACGCTGCCGAGGAAGACACGGCTGGCCCTCGCGATCCGTCGCGAGTCGAGCGGGCGGCCGAGCCGGCCCTCCCCCGGTAGCGTCGGGGAGACGGCCGGAGCGCGGATCGGAGAGCCGGCCGCGGCACCTCCGCCCCCCCCTCCGGCGCCCCCTCCCACCGCTCCCACCGAGGCGGTCTCCGCGGGGGCCTCCAAGGTGGTCTCTAAGGTGATCTCTAAACATCAGGCCCTCGGAGTCAACCTCGCCGGTTACTTCGCCATGGACACCGGCGTCGGCCAGGTGGCGCGCGGGAGCCTGTTCGCCCTTCGCGAAGCGGGGTTCAGGACGGTCCAAATCCCACTCGACCAGGATCTTCAGAGCCGGATGCTCGACGGCCGGGTGCAGTTCGACGACGGCGTTCCGCATCCGCTCACCCTGCTCCACGCCAACGCGGACGAAACGCCGCGTGCCCTGTCGATGCTGCCGCTCGCAGGCACCGCGGGCGGTGTGAAAATTGGCTATTGGTTCTGGGAGCTGTCGCACTTCCCGCTCTCGTTGACCGACCGGTTCGGCCACCTCGACGAGGTCTGGGCTCCGAGCCGCTTCTGCCAACGGAGCTATGAAGCGGTCGCGACGCTCCCGGTCCGTTACGTTCCGCCGTGCGTACCGGCTCCCCGCCCGCTGGTGCGCAACGCGGAAGCGGACCGCGCCCGCTTCGGGATCGAGCCGGGGCGCTTTCTCTTCTTTTTCGCCTTCGACATCTTGAGTGTGCCGGAACGAAAGAACCCGTTCGCTGCGATCGAGGCGGTGCGGCGGCTCGCCCGACGGACCGCGCGCCCGTTCGCCCTCCTGCTCAAAATCTCGCGGGCGCGGCACGATCCCGCCCTGCTCGCCCGGCTGCAAGATGCGGCTCGCGGCCTTCCGATCGAGATCCACACGGCGCCCGCGACGCGCGAAGAGATGGACGCTATGGTGGCGCTCTCCGATGCGAACCTGTCGCTTCACCGTTCCGAGGGACTCGGCCTGCTGCCGATCGAGACGCTCTATCTCGGCAAACCGGTGATCGCCACCGACTACGGCGGCGTGACCGATTTTCTCGACGAGACGACTGGCTTCCCCGTCGCCTACCAGTTGGTCCGGCTGGAGCGCGACCACTCCCCCTATCCGGCGGGGGCGGTCTGGGCCGAACCCGATCTCGACCACGCCGCCGACCAGATGCTCCGCGTCCTTGCCGACCCGGACGAGGCCGCCACGCGCGGCGCCGCCGGCCGCACCCGGGTTGAAGAGCTCTATGGCGTCGAGGCCGCCGCAGCCCGTTTCAAGGCGGAGATCGAACGGGTCTATGCCCAACTTCACACCGGGAACGGACCCCGAGGCTGAACCGGGATGACTCCCGCTCAGGCGCTGCTGCTCGGCGGCGCCGCGTTCGGCGCGGGGGTGATGAACGCGATCGCGGGCGGGGGGACGATCCTCACCTTTCCCGCGCTGGTCGCCCTCGGCCTGCCGGCGATCACCGCGAACGCCACCTCCGCGGTGGCCCTCCTCCCCGCCGCGGCGAGCAGCCTATTCGGCTATCGCCGCGAAGTGCAGAGGCACGCCTCGTGGCTGCGCACGCTCTTTCTGCCCAGCCTGATCGGCGGCGCGGCCGGATCGCTGCTGTTGTTGAGTACCCCTGAACGACTGTTCACGCGGTTGGCGCCTTGGTTGGTGCTTTCAGCTTGCGGGTTGTTCGCGGTACAGGGGGTGTTGGTGCGGCGGCGGGCGGTGGAGGGAAAGGACCTAAAGGACGGCAAGGACCAAAAGGACCAAAAGGACCAAAGAGAGACCGGCGAGGTGGGAGCGCTGCTTTCGGGTCGGTTGGCGGTGGTGGCGCAGTTGGCGATCGCGGTGTATGGCGGCTATTTCGGGGCGGGGATCGGAATCCTCATGCTCGCGCTGCTCGGCTTTCTCGGCTTGTCGGACATCCATGCCATGAACGGGCTCAAGAACTTCTTCAACCTGAGCATCAATCTGATCGCCGCGCTCCTGTTCATCGCCCACGATGCGGTGGCCTGGCCGGTCGCCCTGGTGATGATCCCGTGCGCGATTCTCGGCGGCTACGGCGGCGCGCGCTTCGCGCGCCGGATCGGTCGGGAGCGGGCGCGCACCGCGGTGGTCGGGATCGGCCTCGCGATGGCGGCCCTCCTGTTCTGGCAACAAGGGCGGTAGGGCGCGCCTGCGTAGCCGAGAGTTGGCGATTGACAGCCCCCCGGGCCTGCCGGAGCCTCGCGACCTCCAACCCCACCCGCGCCGTCGATAACGCCGACAGCCACGAGTACTTCGCCGAAGCTCGCTGAAGCCTCGAAACAGCTGGCAGACAACGAAAGGGCGAGCCCGAACGGGCTCGCCCTTTCGTCTTGGCTGCAAGCGCCCCTTCTCCCAACCGGGTCAGCACCAGCTGCTCCAACTCGACCTCTCCCTCCCCAAGCGGCAGAACCTCCAGGCTCACGGCCCGACCCAGTGCGGTGTCAACCGGGTCCAACGTCGCCGGCAGGGGCGCGTCCAGCACGACTCGGTCCGCACCCTCTGGTGTCCCACCCGGTCTCATGAGTCGCGACCGCATCCTCACCCGCAACAGCGCCCCCGAAGGCTCCGCCTTGATGCCCCACCGCCCGGGCGGCAACTCGAACCGGTTCAGGCGCCCCGGTTGCGCAGCCGAAATCGGGAGGATCAGGGCTCCCTTCTTCCCCAACCGCGCCGCGCTCTCCGGACCGTCGTTCAATAGAAAGCCGGGAACGATAATCTGCCCTCCGCTTCTCCTGATGCCGATGCGCTCGCTCTGCCGCCGCACCCAGACCTGCGCGCGGACGCTCCGGCCGTGCTCGATCCCTTCGAAGACGACCAGGGTGTAGTGGCGCGCGAAGCTCGGGTCGGCCTGCATCTCGCGCCCGCTCCGGAAAAGCGCCCCTGCGCCTCCCGTCGCGAGTCCGAAAACCACCAGGTCGGGTGCCCTTTTGAGCACGTATTTGCCGTCGCCTAGATCATGCCCAAGGTTGGTCCTCTGGGGACGTGCGGGAGGGTGCCGGGGGATGTAGCCATCGTTCAGGCCCAACATGTCGAGGGCCGGCAGCTCGGACCAATACGGCAGAGCGCCCGCGGCGTCCACGGCCAGAAGCGGTTGGCGGGCGCCAAAGGCCTTCTTGAACAGCCGACCGATCACCCGGCCATCCCATTCCCAGCGCTCAAAGACAGCGCGGGCGTTGCCCTGATCGTTCCATTGAAGAAAAAAGAACAGGCCGAGCAGCAGCGCGCCGCCGGTGCGGGCCGTGGCGTAGCTCTGGGTGCCGACGAGGCCACCAACCCACCTCGCGCCTTCGGCCACCATCAACACGAGCAATACTAGGAGAGGAACGAAGTGTCGCCAAGCGGGAAAGATGTCGCCGCCCACGACGGCGACGTAGGCCACCCAAACCGCAGTGAGGAGGCACAGTAGCGTCATCCGCGCCCGCCCGGATTTCCGCCGAAACGACAGGAAGACCGATCCTGCGGCCAGCACGATCAATGGCAGAAGGGAGGCCGCACCCGCGCCCAGGTAGCGCAATCCGACCCACGTGTGGCTGATCGACGGCGCGAACTTCACGAGCGCCGTGTTTGGCACCCAGCTCTCATAGTACGAGAGCCGGAAGGCAAGTTGAGCCAGGGTGAAGAGGAGAGGCAGCGCCGCCAAGCCGATGGCCCGGCGCAAGCCTTCGCGGCGCAGGCCGTGGATGACCAAGATGGCGAACATCGTGCCGGCCACGAACAGCACTCCGTCCGGCCGGGTCACACAGAGCAGGGCCAAACAGATTCCCGGCGCCTGCATCGACGCCCAAGAAACGGTTGGGCGGTCGAGCAGAGGGTAGGTGAGCACGACCGCCCAACCGAGCCAGGCCGCGACGAACGGCTGCTCCAACCCACCGATCGACCAGACGGCGACCGGGCCCGAAAGCGGCAGGTAAAGCACCGCGAGCAGCACCGGGACGGCGGCACGAAGGGTGGTGGGCAGGTGAGCGTAGATCACGGCCGCTATGGCCGCACCCATCCCTAAGAACCCGAGGATTCGGGCGGCGGCGATCAGATCGACGCCGAGCCGGCCGAGCCCCGCGACGGCCAGCACCCAGAGCAGATTCGAGTACCCTTCGACCCGTTCCCCGACGGTCCAGGTCAGCCCCTGCCCGGCCAAGAGGCGTTGGGCGTAGCGCAAGGAGATCAGCGCGTCGTCGGCGATGAAGGGCAGATAGCGCAGGGCGTGCAGTACGAGGGCGACGAGCGCGAGGCTCAAGCCGCCGAGGGCGATGAAGGGGCTTCGACTTCGCTCAGCCACCGGCAGCCACCGAACCCTGAGCGAAGTCGAAGGGCGGACCTACCGCCGCTCGCCCCGCACGAAGTTCCAACCGAAGCGCCCCTTGACGCACAGGTTGCCCGCGGTCACGAACTGGTCGAGCGGCGAGGTGACTTTGACGATCTGCTCGTCCTGGGCGTGGAGGGTGAGCGTGCAGCCGACGCCGCAATATGGGCAGATCGTGTCGGTCTCGGCCTGCTTCGACTCGTCCCAGGTGCCCGCCGCCCGGTGGTCGTGTTCCACTTTGCCCATCAACGCGCCGGTCGGGCAGACCGCGATGCAGTTGCCGCAGTAGACGCAGGCCGAATCGGGGAGCGGCACCGCGTACTCGGTCGAGATCCGCGCGTCGAAGCCGCGGCCGGCGACCGCGATCGCGAACGTGTTCTGCGCGTCCTCGCCGCACGCCTCGACGCATTTGTAGCAGAGGATGCACTTGCTGTAGTCGCGGACGTAGAGGTCGTTGTCGATCTTGGGTGGCTGATGCACCGTGCCGGCGGTCGCCCCATCGCCCGACTCGTGCGCCCCGGCGCGCGCCGCGTCTCGCTCCCCCGCCGCCGCGCGCGGCGCGGGCGGGCCGAACCGCTCGGGTTTCGCGTCGTACCGGACCATGTATTCTTGGATCGCGGGGGCGGTCGAAACGTCGACCGAAGAGGCGAGGAATTCGAGCACCAGCCGGCGCGACAGGCGGACGCGCTCGGAATCGGTCCGGATCACCATCCCGGGTTCGACCTTCCTCGAGCAGGCGGGCACCAGCGTGCGCGACCCTTCGAGCTCGACGACGCAGATCCGGCAGACGTTCACCGGTTCGAGCGTCTCAAGGTAACAGAGCGTCGGCGTGTCGATCCCGACCTCGCGCCCCGCTTCGAGGATCGTCTTCCCCTCTTCCACCGCGACCGCCCGGCCGTCGATCGTGATCTCCAACGTTCGCCGCACCGGCTGGTCGGGGAGGATCGGCAACGGCCCGCGCGGGACCGGGATGCGCAGATCGGGCGCGTCGATCAGGTTGTGCGGATTGTGCGGGTTGTGCGGATTGTGCGGATTGTGCGGATTGTGTTGCGAGAGCGGTTCGGTCACGAGAAGATCCTCCACCGGCCGAGCGCCGACTCGATCGCCGAGGACGCGGTATGGCCCAAGCCGCAGATCGACGCGTCGCGCATCGCCTGGCCGATTTCGCGCAGCAGCGCGATCTCCTGATCCGCCGAGCCGATCGGCCGTTTGCGCACCAAGCGCGCGAGGATTTCCTCCTGCCGCGCAGTGCCCACCCGGCAGGGGACGCACTGGCCGCACGACTCGTCGCGGAAGAACGCGGCGATGCGCACCAGAATTTCGGCCAGATCGACCGTCTCATCGAACACCAGGATCACGCCCGAGCCGAGCGCCGCGTTCGCCGCGCGCAGCCCTTCGAACGTGAGGGGAACGTCGAGATCCGCCGGTCCGAGGAAACCGCCCGCCGCCCCGCCCATCAGGATCGCACGCAGCTCGCCGGTCGTCCCACCGGCGAGATCGAGCACCTCGCGCAAGGTGGCGCCGAACGCCACTTCGTAGACCCCCGGCCGTACCACCGCGCCGGATAGGCAGAACAGTTTTGTGCCGGTCGAGCCAGGAGTGCCGACACTCGCGTAGGCCGCCCCCCCTTCGCGCAGAATCCACGGCACGTTCACCAGCGTCTCGACGTTGTTGACCACGGTCGGCCGGCCGAACAGCCCCGATTGGGTCGGGAACGGCGGCTTGTTGCGCGGCTCGCCGCGGTACCCCTCGATCGAGTTGAACAGCGCCGTCTCCTCGCCGCAGATGTAAGCCCCCGCGCCGCGGCACAGCTGGATGTCGAAGCGCACACCCCGACCCAAAACATCGTCGCCGAGGTGGCCGCTCTTGCCCGCCGCGTCGAGCGCGTGCTCCATCCGCTCCCAGGCGAGCGGATACTCGCCGCGCAGGTAGAGGTAGCCGAGCTCGGCGCCGATCGCGTAGCCGGCGATCGTCATCGCCTCGATCAGCGCGAACGGGTCCCCTTCGATCAGCACCCGATCCTTAAACGTCCCCGGCTCCGACTCGTCGGCGTTGCAGACCAGGAGCGGCGGCCGCCCGGCATCGCGCGCGCTCTGCCACTTCCGCCCCGCGGGAAACGCCGCGCCGCCGCGGCCGAGCAGCTTCGAGACCAGGATCTCTTCGACCACCCGCTCCGGGCCGATCTCGAACGCTCGGGCCAGCCCGAGGTAACCGCCGGTCGCGAGGTAATCTTTAAGACTTCCAGCTCCGGCCCGGCCGATGCGCGAGAGGAGGCGCAGCTGCCGCCGACCCGGTTGGTCCGATGGTTGGTCCGATAAAGAAAAGGCTTGCGGCACCGATAGTTCGGTCGAGAGCACATCCGGCACCGGGCCGATCTCCGGTTCGAGCAGCGCGGCGCGCACCGATTGAACGGTCGCCGGGGCGAGCACCCGCTCGCCATGTTTCGCTCCGGCCACGGTGAGCAGCGCGGCGGGTGCCCGTTCGCACAGACCGAGGCAAGGGCTGCGCAGCCAGGTGGCGGACGCCGGGATCACCCCGGTCGAACCGAGCACTTCGAGCAGCTCCTCGGCGCCGCGCGCGCGGCAGGAGATGTCGTCGCAGACGTGCACCACCACCGGCGGCCGCGGCACGGTCGAAAACAGGGCGTAGAACGAGGCGACGCCGTAAGTCTCCGCCGGGGGCAACCCCAACCTCAGGCTCGCGTAGTTGAGCGCCCCCGGGCTCGCCCAACCGATCCGAGCTTGGATCGCGTGGAGCGTCGGCAGCAGCCGGTGTCGCGACTGGGCCGAGATGCCGCCGCCGGAGGTGCGCCCATCGAGGTCGCTTCCCCGCGCGCCGCCGGTCCAGCCGGTGGAGGGAGCGCCCAGCTCGGAATCGACGGCGGCCCGCTCTTCGGCGGTCGGCTGATCTGAAGTGAAATGCAGGTCCAAGCGGATCTCCTACAGAGTGGCGTCGACCGAAACCCGGTCCAGGCGGATCGCCGTCGCCTTGAATTCGGCGGTGCCGGAACGCGGATCGACCGCGTCGATGGTCAGATCGTTGGTCGCCATCTGGTCCGGGAAGTGGAGGGTCATGAAGGCGAGACCGGGGCGGAGCCCTGAATCGAACCGAACCGGCGCGATCACGGAGCCGCGCCGCGAGCTGATCTTGACGCTCTCCCCCTCGGCCACCCCCCAGCGCGCGCCATCCTCGGGCGCGAGATCGATCGTCGGCCCACGCCTTAGGGGCGAGGTGTAGCCGCCGCTTTGGACGCCGGTGTTGTACGAATCGAGATGCCGTCCGGTGGTCAGGCGGAGCGGGAAGGTCTCGTCCAGCGGATCGGCCGGATCGACCTGATCGACGCAGGAAAAAGGCGCCCGCGGCCCGAGCACCGGCCGCTCCCAGAGGCGCGAGTGAAGAAACAGCTCGCCCGGGTGCTCTTCGTCATAGCAGGGCCAAGGGATGCCGCCCATCGCTTCGAGCCGGGCGTAGGTCATGCCGGCGTGAACAGGGCTTAAACGCCGCAGCTCGTCCCACACCTGCTCGGCCACCGGCTCGCCCCATTCATGGCCGAGGCGCCGAGCGAGATCGAACATCACCGCGAGATCGTCGCGCACACCCGGCGGCGGCGCCACCGCGCGGCGCACCCGCTGGACTTTCCGCTCGCTGCTGGTGACCGTCCCTTCGGACTCGCACCAGCCGGCCGCGGCGGGGAGCACCACGTCGGCCATCTCGGCGGTCTTGGTGAACAGGATATCTTGGACCACCAGCAGGTCGAGGCCACGGAGCAGCTTGAGCGCCCGATGGCGATCCGCTTCGGAGTCGGCCGGGTTCTCGCCGATCACGTAGAGCGTGTCGAGATCGCCATGCTCCATCGCCTCGAACATCTCGGAGAGGTTCAACCCCTTCTTCGGCGGGATCGGCACCCCCCAGGCGCGCTCGAATTTCTGTCGCAGCTCGTCGTTCTCGACGTGCTGAATTCCGGGCAGGCGATCGGGCAGCGCGCCCATGTCTCCCCCGCCCTGGACGTTGTTCTGGCCGCGCAGGGGGTTCAATCCCGAGCCATACCGCCCGACGTGACCGGTGAGCAGCGCGAGGCTGATCAACGCCACGACGTTGTCCACCCCATGCCGGTGTTCGGTGATCCCCAAGGTCCAGCAGAGCTCCGCCTTGCCCGCTTTGGCGTACATCTCGGCCGCCTGGCGGATCAGCGCGGCCGGCACTCCCGTCGCCTTCTCCGCAGCTTCCAAGGTGTAGCGCTCGACGTGCGCCCGATACGCCTCGAAGCCGCTGGTCGAATGCTCGACGAATTCGGAATGCTGCCAGCCGTTCGCAATGATCTCGCGGCCGATCGCGTTGGCGAGCGCGATGTCGGTGCCGACGTCGATCCCGAGCCAGGTATCGGCCCACTGGGCGGAGGTGGTCCGCCGGGGATCGACCACGATCAGCTTCGCCCCTTTGTGGAGCGCCTTCAAGACGTGGTGGAAGAAGATCGGATGCGTCTCGCGGGCGTTGCTCCCCCACAAGATGATCAGATCGCAGTCTTCCACCTCGCGGTAGGAACTGGTGCTACCCCCTGCTCCAAAGACCGTCGCCAGACCGACGACGCTGGGGGCGTGTCACGTTCGGTTGCAGCTGTCGATGTTGTTGCTGCCCATCACCGACCGGGTGAACTTTTGTGCCGTGTAGTTCATCTCGTTGGTGGTTTTGGAGCAGGAGAACAACCCGAACGGCGATCGACCGGAGGCGCGCCCCCGCTCGATCGCCCGGGCGAAGCCCGCGGCGACCCGATCGAGAGCCTCATCCCAGGTCGCTTCGCGGAGCGCACCGGATTTTCCGCCTTCGCGGACGAACGGAACGGTCAAACGGGAGTTGCGCTTCGGCAGCATCGCAGCACCTCGGAATTCCAGTCTTCGAACCTGATTTGGCTTGGAGGGTGGCGGGTGAGGCCACCTGACGTTTCTTATCGACGGGCAAGTGTACACCGGGCAAAGCGGTCGGGGAGTGATCGGTGAGGCGGAGGCCGGGCCAAGAGGTGGCCAAGACGACGGACAGGGATTTCCGTATGCTTCGCCGATGATCACCCGGCGCGCGTTCCTTGGACTCTCGGCCGGCGCCTCGGTGCTCGGGACCGGCCTCTACACCTGGCAGATCGAGCCTCATTGGCTGGAGATCGTTCGGCGCCCGCTGCCGATCTCGGGCCTCCCGTCGGCTCTCGAAGGCAAGAGCCTGGTCCAGATGAGCGACCTTCATGTCGGCCCCGAGGTCTCGGACCGCTACATTTTGGACACCTTCGCCCGGGTCAAAGCGCTCGCGCCGGACATCGTCGTCTACACCGGAGATTTCACCAGCTTCGAACCCGAGGTCTTCGCCCACGCGGAGCGGATTTACGCCGACCTCCCGCGTGGCCGTTTGGCGACGCTCGGCATTCTCGGCAACCACGACTACGGCCCCAACTGGGCGCACCCGGAGGTCGCCGCCCGCATCGCCGACTCCTTGCGAGCCTTCGGTGTGCAGATTCTCCGCAACGAGGTGACCGAGGTGGAGGGCCTGCAAATTGCCGGGATGGACGACCTCTGGGCGAAGCAGTTCGACCCCGAGCGAACTCTCGACCGGCTCGAAGCCTCGCGCGCCGCGATCGTCCTCTCCCACAATCCGGACACCGTCGATCTGCCGGGCTGGGATCGGTACCAAGGTTGGATTCTCGCCGGCCACACGCACGGCGGGCAGTGCAAACCACCGTTCCTGCCCGCCCCCCTCCTACCGGTCCAGAACCGGCGCTACACCGCGGGCGAACTCGAACTCACCGGCGATCGGCGCCTCTACATCAGTCGGGGTGTGGGCCACCTGACGCAGGTCCGCTTCAACGTCCGGCCGGAGGTGACGCTCTTCGAGCTGCGAGCGGGCTAGGGCATTCTCAAACACGCGGCGGTGTCGGCGCCTCTCGATCGCTCGATCTCGTCCAGACGCTGGATCTAGAGTCGCGCCGCAGGTCCCCGCGGGCCGCTCACATCAATCGCTCGGCTGCCAGAGCCAAGCCCCAGGCACCCAGGTACCGCAGTCGGCCGAGGCAAGCACGGGATCCAGGAACGCCGACACCGCTTCCGTGATTTCCTTGAGCGAAGTCCAGCGAAGGTCGTTGTCCAACGCCATCGCTGCGTAGGGTTCCGCCCAGAAGGTCGGAGGTGACGGGACCGAGCTCGGAAGAGGATGAGTCCCGCGGAATTCAAAGGTCCTTTCGAGCGCCAAGCGAAGCTTTTCCCCTTCGATCGCACCGGTCGTAGCGAGCAAGGCCACGTCGGGAAGATCTCTGACCCGAGAGTTCGGCCGGCTTCTCGGCATGGTGAGGGCATGCAACTTTTCCGCGATGTGGGAGACCACCGGGTACAAGCGGAGGGTCGGAGGCGCAATGCCCACAAAGTCAAGGAGGTCATTCCCCACCGCCAAATCAGGATCGCCGACCAGAGGATCCCCGAACGCAACATCGACCCCGAACGGCCGGCCATAGAGGGCTCCTGCGAGACGGCATTCAGCGCGATAGCGGAAGCCGTCGTACTTCAACCCATCGTTTCGGATGTCGGGATGATCCGAATCCGGCTGCACCTCGAAGAGCATGGAATCGCCGAGATCGAGGCGGCCGGCGGCCTGTAGTCGATCGAGGATGTCGCCGGAGGAGCCCATCATGCGAAGATCGACGTCCTTAGTGGTTCGAGCATGATCCAGCCGCATTTCAAGCACCAAGCCGCCCTTTAGCGTCATGGCATCGCCAACGACCAAGGCAACCCGAGCGAGAAACCGATCGAAGACGAGCAGCTGGCGGCGGCGTGCGAAATCGACTCCGTGAGTCGAGGAGGATCTGAGTCGTTGCTCCAGCGCCTGTTTAAACGCAAGTGGTGTCGAGTAACGATGGCTCAAGGGGTGGCTTCCGAAGCCCGATCGAGTGCGGCATTGAACTCTGCGGAATCCCTCTCCGAGATCAGGCCGCGACGCCGCGCCTGCAGCACTCCCTGGCGAACAAGGTCGGGAAAAACGTTCGCCTCAATGCAGTCTCGCAGCGTTCTTCGCGGAGACGTGATCGGCACGGACGAGAACTGCGCTCGATCGGTAGCGCGGAGGTCGGCGTAGTGCAGAAAGAGGCCCTGGGGAACTCGCAGCCGCCTGTGCCGCCAGTTCTCCGGAATTGTCATGTGAACGATGGATGGCAGGATGTCGGAAAGGTCGTACAGCGCAAGCGCCGTCTCATGAGAGAAGACACCAGCCTGCTCAGCCCAGAGCCAGAGCCAAACCAGCTCCTCCTGTTCGCCGGCCGGGAAGTGAACGAGGCGATAGATACCTCGCATCACTCGCGCGACCTTCCCGTTGCCGAGGTACTTTTGGAGTAGCTGGGGAGAATAGCCTGCTTCCGCCGCCTGACCGGTCGTGAAATAGCCGCTTTGGGCCTGCGCAACGCCGAAGAGCGCCCCCCAATCGGGAGCGTTTCCTGGCGTAGAAGCGGTCGAGGTAGCCGTACTCATCACGCACAAAGATTAACCCATGGTTTAGTTTTGTGCAACGGCGCAGCGCACCGAAACGACCTTGAGTCAGGTCCTTACCGCTACACCGAAGGTGAATTCGAGATCGTCGGCGATCGGCGCCTCTACATCAATCGGGGAGTGGGCCACCTGACGCAGGTCCGCTTCAACGTCCGGCCGGAGGTGACCCTCTTCGAGCTGCGGGCGGGCTAGAGGCTCCACAAGCCCTCGGCGGTGTCGGCGCCTCCCGATCGCTCGATCTGGTCCAGGAGTTGGTTGTAGAGCCGCGCCGCAGGTCCCCGCGGGCCGCTCAAGTCAATCGGGTCTGGATAGCGGCCGTCGGAGCTCTATTGCCGCCATCGGAGCCGTACTGTGGCTATTCGGAGCCGGATAGCGCAATCCCGAGCCGGATAGCGGTTATACCGACTGGAAAGCCGCCATCCGCGCTTGCCAGCCGCAATCCGAGAATGACAGCCTCTATACGGAGATGGATAGCGGCTATTGGAGCCTGGTCGTCGCTCTACGGGCTCGATAGCCGCTATACGGAGGCGATGGCGGCGATCCGGAGCCCGGAAACGGCCTGCGGCGTCCGCATTCCGCTCCTTCGCCGCGAAACCCGCTATCGCCGGCCGCAGATCCACCTACGCCGCGTGGAGCGTTCCTGATCAACGGCGTTCCGCAGGGGATGTTCATCAAGAGCAAGAACGCCCGCAATCCGGTGCTGCTCGGTCGAGCAGCGCCACGACTTCGGCCTGCACCAGGGCGTCGTGCCCGACGAGCAGATGGCCACCGTCGTTGAAGCCGATGAACTTCGCGCCCGCGATGCGGCTGGCGGTGTACTGGGCCCCGGCGTAGGTGCCGAATCCATCATCGCGCGCGCTGACCACGAGGGTGGGCACGCGGATGGATTCCAGCGCGTAGGGGCCGAGACGTTTGCCCAGCCGAGTGTCGTCGCGCAGCCCGGCGGCTCGGCTAAACACCGGCAGGATGCGGTCGGCCAGGTCGTTCACGCGGGCGCGCTCTTGTTCACTTGCGGCGGCCACCTGCTCGGGCGGGGTCGCCAGCACATGGCGGATCAGCGGGTCGCGCGCCACGTGCAGCGCGGCCCAGAACAAGAAGTCCGAGCCGAGCAGCCGCAGCAGCAACGCATCCTTGTCGTCCGACACCGGCGGCGCGGAATCGGCCACCGTGCCCGGCTTGTAGGCGATAGGCACGACGAGCACCAGCGCTCTCACCCGGTCCGGATGGCGGATGGCGGTCTGCATCGCCGAAGGGCCGCCCGCGGAGACACCCATCACAGCGGCCTGGTCGATGCCCAGCGCATCGAGCAAGCAGACGTGCGCATCCGCCTGCGCCTCGGGCGAGACATCGGCGGGGCGCGGCGTCCGTAGATAGCCGAAGCGCGACATCGCAATCACGCGCACGCCCTGTCGCACGAGCGGTCTTGCCCAGGCCATGCCCTGGTCGTGGCCGCCGCCGCTGCCGTGGATCATCAGCAGTGGAATGCCAACGCCTGCCTGCTGCACCTCGATCGGGCCGCAGCGCGTTTCGACGATCACGCTGCCTTGCGCGGCGCGCGCGGCGGCGACGGCCAGATCACGCTCGAAGCGCGAACGGATCACCAGAGCCGCGACCAGGGCGACACCGACCACGATCGCGAGGATGGCAATCATCGTGTTGCGCCTCACACTTGCCGAGTGCCGGTGCGGCGGGCGAAGCGTAGAGGCGGTCGGGGGTAGCGTACCCATCACGCACGAAGACTAACCCAAGGTTTGTTTTGTGCAACGGCGCCGCAGGCGAACCGCAAACTTCCCAGGGAAGATTCGGGCGGGCCCGAATAAGTGCCGGCCTAAACGAGAGCGATCCAGATCCTTGTGCGACGAACGAGGACAGAACAACCGCACCCGGCCGCAAACGGCGACCGGCGAGGCCGTGGGCTGTGTCAAACTCGCGCCATGCCGCCCACCATCGCTCTCCTTGGCGTCGCCTTCGATGGCCAGTCCTCGTACCTGCGAGGTGCCGCCGAGGCCCCGGCGGCGATCCGCGCCGCGTTCCACTCGTCGTCCTCGAATCTGTGGAGTGAGACGGGGGTCGATCTTGGGGCTGACGGCGTTTTCGTCGACGCCGGGGACGAAGAACCCGGCGAGGGGCCGGCCGTCGTCGATGCGATCGACGCCACGATCACCGGCCTCCTGACGCGCGGCTTGGCGCCGCTCGTGCTCGGCGGCGACCACTCGATCACCTTCCCGATCGTGCGCGCCCTGGCCCGCCGGCACCAGCCGCTCACCATCGTGCAGTTCGACGCCCACCAGGACCTTTACGATGAATTCGAGGGCAACCGGCTGTCGCATGCCTGCCCGTTCGCGCGCATCATGGAAGCGGGTCTGGCAAGCCGGCTGGTGCAGGTGGGGATTCGCACCGGCACCGAGCACCAGCGCGCGCAGGCCGCCCGTTTCGGTGTCGAGGTGATCGCCATGCGTGGGATCGAAGCGGCGTTGTCCCTCGCCCTCGACGGACCGGTCTACGTCAGCTTCGACCTCGACGGGCTCGATCCCGCCTATGCGCCCGGAGTCTCGCATCCGGAAGGCGGCGGGCTCACCACCCGCCAGGCGCTCGACATCCTGCACCGCGCCCTGCTGCCGGGGGCTGTCGGCGTCGGCGCGAAGCCGCCGCTACTGGTCGGCGCCGACCTCGTCGAGCTCAACCCCCGGCGCGACCTCGGCGGCATCAGCGCGGTAGCCTGCGCCAAGGTGCAGAAGGAGCTGATGGGGCTGATGCACTTGACGCTCGCGTGAGCCACGGCCCGGGGTCACAACAATGAAGGACAACGATCTGAATCATCGAACCCAAGGGAGCAAGACCATGGAACTGGGCGCGTTTTCAGTCAGCTTGGCGGTTAAGGACCTCGAAACTTCGAGGGCGTTCTATGAGAAGTTTGGTTTCAAGGCCTTTGCTGGTGATGCTTCACAAAACTGGCTGATCTTGAAGAACGGCGATCACGTTATCGGTCTCTTCCAAGGCATGTTCGACAAGAACATCCTCACGTTCAACCCCGGCTGGGATCAAAACGCCCAGAAGCTCGGAACCTTCACCGACGTGCGTGAGCTGCAGCGCCAACTCAAAGCCCAAGGCGTGCAGCTGATGACCGAGGCGGATGAGAGCACGACAGGCCCAGCCAGCTTCGTTGCGGTGGACCCCGATGGCAACCCGATCCTCGTTGACCAGCACGTTTGAGTTGGAGGCCAGGGATTTGAGAACCACACAGATGAAGATCTGCCTCGTCGGGGCCCCTGGGAAACTCGGCAGGTACATGATGCCCGATCATACATCCTGCCAGCCCTCACCCGGGTTCTGAGCGCCCAGCTTCTGCGCCAGCAGAACCATCCGCTCCGCCAGCTTTCGGCTTTGATCCGCGTTGAAAGCGGCCTTGCCTTCACCCGCGGCACCGTTCCTGATGAAGGTGCCGGCGTTGCGCCGCAAGCGATACTGCCGCGGATCGAATTGACCCTCGTGCCGCTTCATGAACGCGACGCTACAGCGCTCCACAATGCGCGGCAGATCGGCCTCCGCGAGGGGAATCTCGCAGAATCTCGCGACCGTCCGCACGGCCTCGGTGAGGTTGGCGATGACCTCCTCGTAGCGGAGGAAGAGTACGTGCGCCTCGCGCCGATGAGGAAACCAGGACGCCATGTGATCAAACCAAGAGCCGCGCCGCCGGACCAGGAATCGGTCGATGAACCGATCCAGCCCCGGCGGCCTCCCCGGCATGAGGCGATGGTGGTGATAGGCGGAGATCGCCACGTCCCTCGGGTCCCGGATCATGTAGATGAAACGCCCTGCCCGTGGCATTTTCTCGTACCTGAGGTGGCTCTTGAACAGCCGAGGCGAAGGCGCCGCTTCGAGTCCCCTACCGGCAAACTGAATCAGCTCCTCTTCGAACCAGGGAGAGACGCTATAGATGTGAGGAAAATCCATGTCTCCGGAGGTGGTCATCTGGTAGAGCATCATCTGGAGGAGGGTCGTGCCCGACTTCGGGTAGGTCACCAGAAAGATGTCGTCGGGCCGGGGCTTGTATAGCTGACCGACCCCGAGCCGAAAGCGCAACGATTGGTGGCAGACATCAAGCCCTTGGTAGAGGCCGAACACCGCTCCGCGAACGAGGCCAAGAGACTTGATCGAAATTGCCAAGACGGCTCTTCTTAGGTTCATGCGCCTCCCGCGCGAACAACATGGACTTTTTCCTTCGTCAGAGTCTAACAGGTGGAGGCGGCCGGGCGGCCGTGGCTCCGCCGGCTCGCTTTGCCGCTCGGAGCACACCTTGGTTCCTAGAAGATTCGGCGCGCCGACCGGCAACCTGCCGCCTCGCCGTGCCGCGTGAGGAGAACGAGATGAAAAAAAAGAACGGCTCTCTGACGCTCCACCGCGAGACCCTGCGGGCGCTCAACACCCAGAAGCTCGAACCCGCGGTCGGCATGGCCTACACGGTTCGCTGTCAGTACAGCGGCTACGCGACCTGCGGCACCTGCATGGCAACCTGCGGCACGAACTACTGCTAGAGGCTTGATCCCCGTGCAGCCGGTCGCCTTCGGGGGGCCGGCTGTGCTTGGCTTTCGGTTCTCCCCGAGGTCGAGAGCCGGCCGCTGTTCGCGCGCGCCGCCGCCCCGTAGCCGTCACCCCGCGAGCGCGCGGGCCTGGCGGATGAAGTCGACCGCCATCTTCTCGGACACTCCCGGCAACACGCGGGCCAGCTCGCGCGGGTCGGCGGAGAGCAGCATGGCCGTAGTTGTAATGCCGCGGGCGCTCAGGATCTCGGCGCGTCGCGGGCCAATCCCCTTGATCTCGATCGCGGGGATCGACCGGGCAACCGGCGACGCGGGGAACCCCGTCGATGGCGGGGCCGAATCGTCGTCGCAACAACCGCACTCGTCCTCGCCCGGGGCGCCGGGAGGCGGCGTCGGCGCGGGTAGGGGCGTCGGCTGGGGCAGCGGAGCGGGAGTCCGCGGGCGGGGGGCGCCCGCGTCGGCCAGATCCCAGGCAATCTTTCCACCGATCACCGACAGCTCCCCCGGCGCTTCGGCGAGGAAGGTGAGCGGAATGCGCACGCTCCGCACCTGCCGCAGCTCGATCGCGTCGATCCGGGCGGAGCTTCCGGCCGGCACGGCGAGCACGACCTCCGCGCGGACCGCGTTCGCGGGTACGGTGCCGAGCGCGAGCGCGTGGTCGAAGGCGCCGGCCGATATTTCGAGCCCGACCGCCGCGCCGACCTCCATGCCGTCGGGTGAAAGGAAGCGCAGTTCGAGGCGCGGCGCGGCCCCGGATTCGAGCCGCGAGTGCAAACGCAGTTCGAACGGCGCACCGGGCTCTGCCGCCACCGTCTGGAGAAGCGTAACCGGCGCAGCACCCGCATGGCTCACGCGGGATCCGGAGCCTGCCGCCGCGATGCGGAAACCCGGAGCGACGGCCGGATGCTGCGCCCAGACCGTCTCGATCGACCCGCGCAGGTCGCCCCCGGCGAGCGCGTTGTCCGGCTCGCGCAACGAGGCGTCGCGGATCAACGCAAGACCGTCCTCGGCGACGAAACGAATCTCCGCAGCGATCGTCTCCGGCAGCGCCGTGAACCGGCTTCGGTGGAGGGTCGGTCCCCCGTCGAGAGCGCGGCTCCGCGCCGCGACGGGCAAGGTCTCGGTCCCGAGCGTCGCACCGGAGGCCGCGCGCCAAAGCACCTCTGCCCGCGCCTCCCCCTGCGCCCAGCCGACGAACGTCAGTTCATACACTCGGCCCGGCACCGCGGCGACCAACTGCGACAAAGCCGAGGGGCCGCGCGGCGGCGTAGGCAGGCGGTTCTGGGTCGAGAGCTCGGCGGTCTCGGCTGCGCCGAGCAGGGTGCCTCGCCCGGCCGTTCCGGAGAGGGAGAACGGCAGCGCCCGCCCCGCCGTCGCGGTCCAATCGAGCGGGCGCGGCGTACCGAGTGGCATCACCTGGACGGACCGGTTCGATCCGGCGCCCGTGTCCGCCTGCGGCACCACGATCGCCCGGTCGCCGAGCGGCGAGACGGCGATCGCGCCGTTCGATCCGAGACCCGCCGGGACCGGAAGGCGGCGCAGAGCGCCTGGGGCCAGCCCCGCGGCGAACAGGCCGCTTGCGCCGACCAGCAGCGCGCGCGCGCCGCCAGGCTCGACGGCGAGCGCCGAGAGGCCCTGGCCGGCCAGCTCCAGTCCCGGCTCCGCGATCGCGAGCGTGTCCGCGTCGTAGCGGTCGAGGCGGTTCGGAAGGAGGACGAGCAACGTCGATCCGTCGGCCGTCGGAGCGACTCTGCGCGCCAGCCCATCGAACAGGACGTGGACCGGTTTGCCGGCCAATTGCAGATCGTGTGCCGAGAGCCGGCCCGTCGGTCCGGCGGAGGCCGTAGCGCCGACCACTTCGGGTTCGCGGGTGAGCACATAAAGCCGCGCCCCGTCGGCCGAGAAGGCGAGATCGATCGGAGCCTCCTCCGCGTCGATCGTGCGCAGCCGCGGCGCGAGGGTCGCTCCTTGGCGGACGAGATCGATCAGACTGTCGGTATCGAAGATCGCGACCTTGGGGCCGTTCTCGTCCTCGCCGTCCGCCAATCCGCCGATCGCGAGTTGCGCGCCGTCGTAGGAGATCGCGAGGACTTCTGGCGCGAACGGGCCGTCTGATAGCGCGATCGGCGCGCCGATCGGTCGGCGCCTGGCGAGGTCGATGACCGCGACCCCCCTGGACTGGAGCAAGTACACAACGCGCCCCGCGGGATCGACGCTAAGCCCCAGCGGCAGTTCGGCGGCGGTGTTCGGACCGGAATCCAGCTCCAGCCGCCAGGCCTCGGCGAGCGTCTCGGTATCCCAGGCGACCAGGTAGGGCGTGCGCACGCCTGAGCCGGTGAACCCGGCCACCGCTCCGAACGCGGTCCGCCCGTCCGGCGCGAACGCGACGAGCTGGGCGGGCGATTCCAACCCGAGCGGGATCGGACGCGGCGCGCCGATCCGGTTCCCCTCGCCCGCCCAGCGGGAGAACGTCGGATCGGCCAGCAGCTCGCCCCCGGCTCCCGCACCGCGGACGTTTGCCAGGGCAGCGGCGAGGCCGGCCGCGATCTCGGGGATCGACAGATCGAACGCGACTTTGCCGAGCGGCGAGAGGCGGGAAAGATCGACCCGCACCGCGTTGGCCCCCGCACCCAGCTGCGCGAGCAGCGGCATGCGGAAGCCGGCCGGCCGCTCGCGCAGCCGAAGGCGGGCGGCCAGCGGCTCCCCGGCCTCGTTGAAGCGCGCGCGGTAAGAGAACCCGCCGTCCGCGCTCGCCTGGAGCGGCACCGCTTGGGCGCCGGCCGCATCGGCACTCCACTGCGCCTCCCCTTCCGCGCTCTGGAGCAGAACCCAGACCGCGCCGCCTGCGGCACCCAAGAGGGACGTCGGGCGCGCCAGCTCGACTGAAGTCCAGACCTCCCCGGCGCCCGCCGCACGCGACAGCTCGAACGGCACCGGGGAGGAGAGGAGCGACTCGGCGCCCGGTTTGCCGCTGTCATCCCGGCGCAGATCGAGGTTAAGCTTGACGCTCCGATCGATCGCGGCGAGCTGCAGATCGATCGCGACGATCGCATACCCTGGCGACCGATCGGGCAACGCCAGCGGCTGCGCCACCGATTGGGCGGTGGTGATCGCGACCGTACCACCGCCGGTCACCGGCTCACCGAGCGCCCCCCAGGCGATCCGCGTCGCGGCAAACGGCCCGACGATTTTCCCTGTGCTCGCCGAAGCGACCGGCACCGCGCCGGCCGGCAATGCGACTTCGAGCGGCGCCGACCCCTCGCGCGGCACGGTTGCGAGGTCATAGGCGAGCTTCGCCTCGGGGAGCCCCGGCGGCAGGATCGATGTGGTGCGCAGGTATTCGATCTCGATCGAAACGCGCAGGCGGGCGATCGAATCGGAGCGCAGCACGAACGGCAGCAGGAACACACCGTTTTCGATCTTCCCTCCTTCGGCCAGATAGACGCCGAGCAGCGCGCCGAAATCCGCCGTGGTGCGCGCGCCGGCCAACTCCCCCGCTTCGAAGAACAGCGCCGGACGATTCTCGAGCCCGAACGTAACGTTGGTCGGCAGGCTGCGGATGCGCAAAGCGGTGACCGCGGGAGATCCGACGCCCGAGAGGCGCACGCGCGAGGCGGTGACTGCCGGCACCACGCCGTCGTTCGCAAGAGTGAGCGGGAGCCCGGGGGGAGCGAAACCCCCTTGCGGATCGACCGCGACGAAGCTGCCGCCGAGATCGATCTGTAGGTTGGCTCCGAAGAGATCGGAGCCCGAGAACCCCGCGAGCGTCCGCCTGGCATGGAAATCGATCTCGACGAAACCGGCGCCGCGCACCTGCGTCGCCCCCCAATCCCCTACCGCGGCGGGACCGGAGGAGGTCGAGGCAAAGCGGATCTCCTCGGCGAACGGATCGCGGCCCCCACTCAAACAATTCGGATCGACGGCCGCGATCGTCGCGCGCGCCGCGAGCACCCGGGCGTCGGCCGGGAGCCCGCGGAGCACGAGATTGCGCGCGCCTTCGAAGGGAGAGGCGCCGCCGTCGAATTCCGTGTGGAAGATCATCGCGAGAAATCTCCGATCGCCGCTTGAGGCTCAGGCCTTGAGCAGGATCATCACTTTCAGCTCATGAGCCGAATTCGGAAAGGTTTCGGCGATCGTCGGCAGCGGCGAAAGAGTGGTGCCGCTTTGAGACGAGCCGAGCCGGCCCCGCCATTCGACCTCTTCGGAGTAGGTGACGGCGGGATTCTCGCGCAGCGAAAATGCGGTCGTGTCGAAATCGGTGTGGAAAACGTCCACCACCGGCCCGTAGGGCTGGCCCTCGACGTTGCCCGCCCGGAACTGCTCGCCGGACGGCAGGAAGATCGCCTGTTTGACCGGCATCATCTGCAGAAAGAGCTCGTCCCAATCCCCCGCCCGCTTGAGCTGTTTGACGGTCGTCTTCTCTTTGCAGCAGCGTTCGAACCAGGGGGAGTGGCCGTACTGGTTGTCGTCGAATCCCTCGTTCGGTGACGCAAGAAACGACTGCCAGAACTCGGTCTCCAGATCGTCGAGGCTGCTGTCGTCGTCGAACTCCACGCGATAGCGCTCCAAAAGATCGGAAAACTTGAGCTTGAAGGCCGGGCCCGAGGAGCTCTCCAGCTCCACGCTCACCGCCTTGCCGGGGGCCGGCGGGCTGAAGCGGATGCGCGACTCGCTCGAATGGCGAAGGTAAAACGTCGCCCACGAAAGGTACGTCTGGTCGTCCTCGCGATAGACCACGGGGAAGTACTGCAGCCGGTAGATATCGACCAGCGGCGCGAGGCCGAGCTCATGCTCGATCACGCGCGGCTCGTCCGCCTTGAGCACCGTATGGATGCGCCGGTAGCCGGACTTTTCGCTGAGCTCGCGGAGAGCGCGCTCGACGATCTCGTCGGCCAACTCGCGCGGAGTCTTGCCGTCGAGCTTGGCGGCGTCGCCCGCGTGATCGACCTCGGTGATCTCTTCGATCTCCTTTTCGACCGTCGTCACAATGTCGGCCTTGATCTTCACCTGCATCTGGTTCCACATCTCGGCGGTGATCAGATCGCCGGGGTTGGCGGGAACGTACGGTTCGGTCTCGCTGGGCATGGCGGGTTCTCCTATTGGGTTTCGATCGTGAGAGATCAGGGAGTCGTGGGTAGCTCGGCGCCGTCGCGCACGACGCGCGCTTCGATGCCGGCTGCTTTGGCCGAAAGAATGCCGCGCGGACCGGGCGGTTGCGGTTCACGCGCGACGGGAGCGGGCGGCGCCCCGAGCACGGCCTGGCGGGCGTTTTCGAAGCGGGCGCCGGAAAAGCGGATCTCCAAATCCCAGAGCGCCGGACCGGCTGGCCGCACCGCGACCGAGATCTCGTCCCCCCAGGCGCCGGGTCGGTTGGCCGAGATCTCGATCACGTCGGGCACCCCCGGCTCCGCAAGGTAGAGACGCGAGGCGCGCACCGGTCCGCCACCCGAAAGGAAGCGCGGCGCGCGGAACGGCACGCGATGGGCGACGAAGCCGATCGGCGCGCGACCGACGCGAACCGACGTCACCAACTGCGAGGCCGAAGCCGCGGGATATGGCGGCAGGAGCGTAGGGATCGAGCGCGGATCGCCGTCGTCGAGCACGACGCCTGGAATCGACTCCGCATCCGGATAGCCGAAGCGCGCGTCATCGAACCGGCCGCCGAAGCGGGGGGGCAGATCGCGCGGCAGGCGGACCACGAACGAGCCCGGCCGGTGCTCGATCCAACGCGCTTCGACCTCGAGCGGCGAGCCCGGAGCGACCGGCGCAAAGACCGGTTCGGCCGGATCCTTGGCCGTGACCCCGGAAACCTCCGAGGTAAAGCGAACGAGGTCGAACCGCCCTTCGACGCGCAGCGGCGGCCCGGCGAAATGATCGTCATCGAACCGCGCTGCATTGAAGCGCGCGGCGAGCCCTTCGAGCAGGATCAGTTCGGAGGGGCCAAGCGGCAGGATCAGAGCGCGCGCCGCGGCGCCCGACCCCAGAGAGAGGGCACCGACGAACAGGAGATCCGTCGGGACCGCGCGCACCTCGGCATCAATGCCGCCGGAGGATACGATCGAAGCGGCGAGCTTATCCCCCGCTTCCCGCGCGAAGCGGATCGTCTCGCCCGGCGCGAGCGCCACGAGCGCGCGCACGATCCAGCCGTCGCGGAGATTCGCGAAGCCGGGCGCCCAGGCACCGCGCGGCGCGCGGATCGAAAGAGTGAAATCCATCTCGGAGGCGCCGCGGTTCGCGATCTCCAACCCCTCCCCCGCGCGCCGCGTACCGCTCGCCTGTGCCGCCACCGGTGGGAACTCCTCGACCTCGATCGTGCGCAGCGGCAGCACTTCGACCCGGCTATCGGGGCCGAGCGTCTTCGAAGTCAGGCGCAGACGGTCTTCGGACGTGATCGAAGCGATGATGCCGGGCAACGCGTCCTCGATCGCGCCCACCACTTCGGCCAGGAGCGTCGAGGCGGGGGCGGCGCCTTCCACGTCGATCTCTTTCGGGGTGCCGCCGTCGATCGAGAGCCGGAGCAACGCGCGCAGCGACAGATCGATCGCTCCGCCGTGGGAGATGTCCGCCACCAGTACGGCGGGAAGCGCAGGGATGCCGGCGACGGCCGCCGGACCGGGGCCGAACAGCAAGGGGCGGGCGTCGCTTTCCGCCGGTACGAAATCGAACGAGATGCGGCTCGCGGCACCCGCCGTGCGCGACGTGAGCGTCAGGCGCCGGCCGTCGTGCGTCGCGACCCCCGGAACCACCGCGTCAATCTTGGCGACGATCTCAAAGAGCGTCGTCGCCCGCGGCCGGCCTCCCGCGCAATCGATCTCCAGCGCCGGCCCGCCGTCGAGCCCTAAGCGGATCAACTTTCGAGCCGACAGATCGACACCCGAGGAGAGATCCATCGCGCCCGCGAGTCGCGCCGGCTTGGCCTCCGTGCCCGACGCCACGCGGCTCTCGAAACCGAACAGGGTGCGCGCAGCCTCGCCCGCGACGAACGCGCGGGTGACGAAGCGGCGCCTGCGCGGTTGGCCATCGGGACCGAGATCTTCAAGGACCGCATCGCGCCGCCGCCACCAGCTGTCGAGTCCGGCCGCGACCGGGTCCGCCGTGAACGTCGCGGGATCTTCCTCTTCCGCGACGTCGAACGCCAGGCGCAACCCGAGCGTCTCGGCCGCCACGCGCAGGATACCGGCGACGGTGACCGTGCCGCGCAGCTGGTTCTTCACATAGCGCTTCAGGTGCTCGCGGAACTCCTCCACCCCTTCGGGTTCCGGCAACACGCGCGGCGCAAGGCCCCAGAGGACGGCGAAGCGGCGCAGATCCTCGATCTCCGCGGCCCCCCGGTCGGCGTGGTCCACCCAATGCGCGCGCATCAGCGCGGCGAGCGAGTTCTCGCCCGCTTGCAGCTCTCCGCCGAACGCCGCGGCGACCGCCCGCAGGGCGGAGGGACGGGTCCCTTCGGCCGCGAGGAACGTGCCCGGCAGGTAGGAGAGGATGCGCTCGGTTTTGGCCGCCACGAGTCTCAGGCCTCTTCGAGCAGCAGGTCGGCGGGGCCCATGTCGAGCGCCACCCACCAGGATTCGTCATCGACCTTCGGCGAGATTTCAAACGTGCCCGCTTCGATCTCGGCGTCTGTTGCGCGCGTCCCGGAAGGCCCCACGATTCGGTCGCGGTCGGGGGTGCGTTCGCCCGCGCCCGCGCCCGACAGTTCGGAGCGCCAGGCGAGGACATCGCTGAAGCGCGGGTCGGAGATCTCGGAGACGGCGGCGAGCGACGCGAGCAGCTCGCCCGCCTTGGCGTTTTGTCCCGCGGCCAGGCTCGCGACATATGCTTCGAGCGCGGCGAGCGCCTGGGCTTTCACTTTCTCTTTGGCCGCGCCGGAGAGCCCCGCCGCAATCTTCGCCACGATCCGCGGCTTCACGTAGACATAGCGGGCGACGAGTGTGGAGAGCACGCCCGCGGCGCGCACGTCGGACACTCCGGCAAAGAGCCCCGCGAAACGCTCGGGCTCGGCGTCGATCAACACCGAAAACGTGCCCGGCGCGCTCGCCTGACCGGAAGGTCCATTCGGATCGCGGAACTCGACCGGCCGCGCGCCCAGCTCGCGGATCGCCTGCTCGACCGCGGCGCGCGTGCCGCCTCCCAGCGCCGCAACCGCCGCGCGCGCCCGGCCGCGCAATTCCTCGTCGCTCTCGTCCTCCGACGCGCGGACGGTCGGCTCGAAGTTGGTGATCCGTGCGATCCCGGCGAGCGGCTGGAGCATGATCGTGATCGCCCCCGCGGGGACGATCCCCTTCTCGCCACCCGAACCGGCCGCCGCGCGGACGGGAACGTCGATCCGCGCCTGCCCCGCCTGGAGCGTTCTCGGCTGCGTGGTCTCGAAGCGCGCCGGCCCTTCGCTCAAGGCCAGCGGCAGCGCCTGGGGAATCGAAATCGCACCGACGATGGTCGGCTCGCGGAAGAACGTCACCAACCCGGAAGCGCCCTCCTTGGTCTTTCGCACGAGGCCGAGGATCGACACCACGAGATCGAGCGACTTTCCTTTCGCCGTCTCCAGGAACGCCGACTGATAGGCCTGATCGATCTGTAGGTAAACGGTCGCGATCTCGCGGCCGATCGCCTCGGCGAGTGTGCGGACGACGCTTCCGACCGTGAGATCGGTGAGCGGCGAGCGCGAGTCGCGCCGGAAGTAATCGACGTAGAAGCTCGTCTCGTCGTCCGGCCGGGCGCCCCCTTCCCAAACCAGCGCGTTGTCCCCCTCTCGGTAGAGGAAGTCGATCTCTTTCAAGAAGGTATGCCGCGCGCCGTCCTTGGTGCCGGTGACGCTGCGAATGTCGCGCGCCGGTTCGGCCAGGCGGTACGCGTCGGCCTTCACGTCGAATTCGAGCGGCTCGTTGACGACCCCGCCGACCAACGCGGTCAGCAGGTCGTCCACCACGTCCTGATAGGGGCGCTCGATCAGATGCACGGTGTCCGGGTTCATTGCACGCTCCCTTGGAAACTCAGCTCTTCGAACGAGAGCGGAACGGAAAGGGTGAGGATGTCGCCGGTCTTCGCCGCTTCGATCTCGACCGAGATGTCGATGCGGGTGGGATCGGTGCGGCGGGTGGTGACCTTGACTTCGATCACCTTGGCCACCCGCGGCTCGGCGGCGAGCGCTTCGAGCGTGTAGAGCTTGGCGCGGTCGCGGTTCGCCTCGGTGTTGCGTTCCCCGAGCAGCTCGTATAGGCGCGACCCGTAGCGGGAATGGCCGAGTTGGGCCAGCTCGCCCACCGGGGTGAGAAAACGAAGCAGGAGAGCCTGTTTGAGGTTCTCGACCCCGTCCAGCCGCGCGAGGTCGATCTCGCCGCTCTCGGCGCGCACTTCCGTCGAGAGATCCTCACCGCGCTCGCGGGAGAGCCGGCGCTCGCGGTTCAGAAGCAGTTTGAGGTCGATGCCGAACGGGTCGCTCACGTTTCGTTTCTCTTTCTTCCGTCGATTTCCAAGGTGGCGCTACGGTGCCCAGCTGTCGAGCACGAAGGTCGCGGCGGGCGGGCCGATGATCAGCAAGGTGAGCGGTCCGATCGAAATCCGATCGCCCGCCCGCACCAACGCCTTGCCGGCGATAGCAACTCCGGTGCTCGCCCCCACCGGCACGATCACGAGCGGATAGGGAACGCCGGTCACCGAGTTCACCATCGTGCAGGTCGAACCGACGGTTGCGAGCGGCATGCCGCCCGCGAGCACGAACGGAGGTGGAATCAGCGTGATCACACCACTATCGGGCGCTACAGCAGCCCCCGGCGTTACCACGACTGCGCAACCGATCGTTACGGGCGGTCCGGGCATGATTTCCCTCTCATGGCGAGAAGCTCGTATTCCCTTGGATCAGAACCATCGCGCCCTTGATTGTGGCGCCGCCGTTCCCTTCGACCGTCGCGCTGCCGCTCGCTTTGAGCGTCGCGCTCGCCCCTTTGACCTCGACGCCGGCGGTCGCCTGGACGCTCACGCTCTGCCCTTTGAGCGTGAGCGTCTGCGCCGCTTCGATCGTCAAGTTCTCCGCCGAATCGATCGTCACGTTGCCGTCCTGATCCATCGTGATCGTGGTCCGTCCGGCCGAGACGGTGACTTTGCCGTCGCTGCCCCCGCCCACTTGATCGAGCTTCATTTCGGTCTTGCCGGCGGTCGCGTGGATCGAATCGTCGGTGACCTGGACTTTGATCTTCGGCGGCATCTCGAACAGAAGCTCGCGCTTCGGGGTGGAATCGGTCTTGCGGATCGCCGCATGAATCGTCTGGTCGTCGGCTTCGTCGAGCGGCAGGCGGAAGATCACTTCGTTCAAGTGGCTCGTCGGCGCCCGCTGCCGCTCGTCGTAGAGCCTGCCGATCACGATGGGTTGATTCACGTCCCCCTTGTCGAAGGCAAGCAGCACGAGATCGCCGACGTTCGGCGGGGCGACCGTGCCGATCCGGTCGGTCGCGATCGGCACCCGGCGCAGCAGCAGGCCGCTGTTCTTGAGCTTCACGTCGCAGGCGTAATTGTCGGAGTCGCTACCCTCTTCGTGCGGCTGCACAGCATCGACGACGCCCAACTCCGCGATGCGCAAACCGGCAAGCTCGGCGCGGACGATCTCTTGCAGCGTACCGATCAGGCTCATGGCGCCCCTCCCCCACCACCGGAGACCGAAGTGGCGGGATCGCCCGGGATCTCGATCGAACGAAAGCCGATCTCGGTGGTGAAGCCCCCCGCCTTGCTCAGGCGGTGGCGGACGCGGCGCACCTGGAAGAAGGTGTTGAGCGATTCGTCGGCGAGGCCGCGCAGACGGATCGAATCGCCGAGCCGCACCTGCGGCCGGCCGAGCGTGAGCGCGCGGCCGGTGAGCGCGTTGCGCTGGATCTTTCGCCAGAGGGCGGTCGCCGCCGTCTGCGCCGCCTGGCGCGTGCGCAGCACCGGCCGTTCGAGCCGGTAGAGCGGATCGCCTTCGCCCTGGGTGCCGCGCGCGCCGGTGAAATCGTGGGTGAGCCAGCCCCAGGTCTTCTCACCGCGCGCGGAAGCGGGGCTTTCGCCCCAGGCTTCGACTCGCGCCGCGCCGGGTAAGTGGCGCAGCACGTCGAGCGCCAGGAGGTGCTTTTTGAATTCGAGCACGTGGGCGATCCGCCCGCCCGCGAAGCGTTCGAACACCAGCTTGCCGTCGCGGTCGATCCACAGGTCGAAGCCGGAAAGGTCGGCGAGATCCCGCAGGTGGTGCCAGGCGCTCCGCCGCGAATCGATCACGTAGGCCGGAAAATGGGTGCCGTCTTCGCAACGCGCGATATCGACGCTGCCCGCCGTGCACAGCTCGCGCACAATGTCGCCCGCGTTCATCCCTAGAAACGTCCGGTCGAGAAACGTGCGCAGCAGCTTCGCTGCGCCGCTTTTCCCCGCGACGCGGATCTCGGTGAGCCCCGACTCGACCGTCACCACGGCGCCCGAGATCACCTTCTCGGCGTCCTCCCCCGCGTAGCCGAGGGAGATCTCCGCCACGTCGCCTTTCGTCGGTCGGAAACTTCCCACCGCGCCGAGCGCCAACGTGAACGCATCGGCCGGCACGTCCAAATCGAGCACCAGATCGAGCGCCACCAGCGTGCTCGCTTTGGGCTCTCTCGACGTGTCAACCACCTTGCTGCCGAGGCGCAGCCGGTAGGCGGGGGACAGGCCGGCGGTCATGAGTCGCCTTCCGGCCCGGGTTCTGGCGCGTCGAGCATCGAAAGAGAGAAGCGCTCGGGCAGCTCGGTCATCTGGTGCGGCGGGTAGCCGACCTCAATCACCGCGCCTTCCGCCGGGATCTCGTCGAGAACGCAGGAGACCGTCTTGCCATCGGCCGAGGACCCCGAGGCGAAGTAGGCGCGCCCCCCGACCCGGATCAGGAGAGGCATCGCGCGCCCGGTCAGCTCCTCGGCGCGGACTTCGAGACGCAAGCGGGGACCCGGTGCGGCGGCTCCCGGCGCGAGAGCCGGCAGACCCTCCTCCCCTTCGACGCGCACGACGCGAATCCCTTCGATCTTCGGCGGGCCGTAGCCCTTGGGTGCTGCCATTGCGGATCTCCTAGTCCGAGAACTCGATGTCGTCGATCGCCAGCTCGCCCGTTGCGCGCTGGTCTAACACGAAGACAATCGAGACCACTGTCGTCAAGTCGAGCGAACCATTGGCGGCTTGAAACGCCGAGAGGGGCAAGCGAATCGTTCGGAGGGCTGACTTGTTGAGACCCGGCCCCCCCTCCGTCGCCGGACGCTTCCAGGGAAAGGGCAGCGTCGCCACCGTGCCGGCGCGCACAAGCGCCGTTCGCCCGGCGGAGTCGGTGAGCCGCACCGATAAGTCAAGCGCCGCGCCCGGTAGAAGACCCGCAGGATTCGGGTTCTTGGCAACACCAAAGCGCTGTGTGGCGCGGAACGATAGGACGCGAAACGTCGAGATGTTGCCGGCACCAAACGGCGTCGTGTAGGTCCCACCGGCCGCGGCCCAGGCGACCATTGCACCGAACGTGTCGTGGCAGAAGTTCGCCAGCTCACGCCGCCGCAGGCTCGCCTCCGTCCGCGCATCGGTCAAGCCGACCGGAACCGCAAGGCCCGCCACGGAGACGGCGCCGCCAAGCGTGTTGCGTTCGGCACGGGTGGCGAGTTGGGGACCGAGCGGCGTGGTCAGGTCAAAGGCTCCCTGCTCGAAGTTATCGATCACCGAACGCTGCCCTGCCACCTGCTGGAACTGGTGGAAGATCGCCGGGGCGACCACGGAGGCAGGACGCCCGTTGCGATCGAACAGCGGCAAGTGGTCGCGCTGGCCGCGGATCGCCATCTCGTTCCAACCGAGAATGTAGGCCCTCGCTATGTTCCTGTGGTCGTCCTCGCTGATCATCCGAGCGTCCGCGCTGTCGAGGTTCGCCAACCAGTCGAAGTTGGTCGAGAAACGGTTGTGGATCGCCCCCTCGATGAAGATCATCGACTTGAGCTGTGTTGCCCGATCGTAGAGCTGGAAGCCGTGGCCGCTCGCCACGTCGTTGTCCGCCGAACCGTAGATCATCAGGTAGGGCGTCGTGGCAGGGACGAGCCCCAAGAAGTCGGTCGGGGCGATCGAGACGACCGATTGGATGTTGCGCCCCGGCCCCCCCACGGCGCGGTTCGAGACCTCTGCCGAGACCACGCCTTCGCCCCCGCGCGAGTGGCCGACCAGTCCGATCCGGCCGAGGTCGATCCGCCCGGTGAGCTGAGGGTCGGTGCCGTTCCGGGTCTCCATCTCGGTGATGTGCTCGAGAATCGTCAATCCGCGCTGCACGATCGCGGGATCGCGGAACTCAATCGCCAGTGGGTCGATCGCGCGGTCGTAGTTCATATCTTCTAGATCGATGCTCGCCGCGACGTACCCGTAGCTCGCGAGGTGCCGCGCCAGATACTCGAGACCGTCGTGACTGTCGACGCGCGCGCCGTTGATCACGTGGTTGCCATGGGCAAGGATAACCAACGGAAAAGAGTCCAGGAGGTTCGATGCCGGCTGGTTCGCTCCGGCCACCGTGGCGGGGTAGCGGATCAATCCGCGGATCACGACGTCGAATGAGGCGGTGGTCACCGTAGTTCCGACCGGAATGCCCGATTCGGCTGCGGTGAGGTCGCCGACCGTTTCCGTTCGAGTCGGGACGGTGAACACTGCGGCACGAGTGTAATCCTTGGTCCCCACCGGGAACGGCCCGGCCACCGACAGATCGCCGTAGACCGTGGTGTCGATCCGGTCGCCTTCCGGATCGAGGCCGGGAATGCCGAGCCGGATGCTCGTGTCGCGCACGCCGGTGCTACGGGACGTCCCCTCGATGAAGATCTTCAAGCCCGCCGCATCGATCAGCACAAACGAGAGGTCCCGCGGCGAGGTGAGTGGCGGCGTTCCTGCCGCTGGATCTTCGTTAAAGAACATCTCCAGCCGCGACGGCCCGCCCTGCCCGACCGCCTCGATGACCAGGTCGGTGATGATTCGGGGTTGGGTCTCGCGCACGATCAACATGGCCCGCTGGTGGCTCTGGTCGGCCTCGCGGATCTGTACCGTCCGACCGGGCCGCGTCTTGGTGGCTGCGGCAAGAGGAAGCGGATCGGCGCGCGGGGTGATCCTCGGCGCGCAAAAATCTAGGGTGACCTCGACTGCGGTCATCTTCGCGGTCGCCGGCAGCCCCGCGGGATTCGCACCACCGGATAGCGTCAGTTGAAGCTGAAGCTCGTCGACGCTCCCGCTCGGCGCAACCCCTTCCGCGAACAGCCGGAAACCTGCTGGATTCGAGAGTTGCGCGCCTGAGGCCGTGATCGGCAGGGGCAGGGCCGCCCCACCCGCCGCCGCAGCGAAGAACCGCACCCGGGTCGGGGCGTTGCCTGCCGTCACATCGAACGAGCCCGTGCCGGTGAACCCGAGGCTGGCCCGCAGAGTGATCACCTGGCGCGACGGATTTGCGGGTGCCTTCTTCACCAACACCGCGCGGAGGGCGTTGCCGATCGTAATCGAGCTGCCGACGCCGACCGTGAAGGCCACCCGGTCGCCATCCGGCTCCCCCCCTTCGAAACCGATTTGAAACGCGATATCGCGCCGCGCGCCACTGAGCGCCCGTCCTTCGACGAAGAAGTCGCGGCCAAGGATGCCCGGTACCGGAAACGCAAACGGGTTCGGTTGCGCTACGTTTGACGGCGGCGGTAGGCCGGGCAACGGCGGGACGTTGTCGTCGTCCAAGAGCGCCGCGCGTGCCGAGTTGCCTCCAAGGGTGATCCCCGAGAGAGAGCGCTGACGGATCGACAGATTGCCGGTGAAATCGGACGGCTCCACCTCGCGGACGCGGATGCGCGCCCTCGCTTGGGACAGCGCCGCGTCCTGGACGTTCACCGTCCGGCCGAGGAACCACTTGTCGGTCGCCGTGCCGGCGGGCGGCGCGGTCGCGGGCGGCTCGGGCATCGGCGCCGGAACGCCCGGGCCGAACCGAGGCCCGGGCGGGAAGACGTCGAGCGTCAAGCGCACCGCCGTGAGGCCGACGCTGGCAGGAGGAGTGGCGAGCGGGTCCGGTCCCCCCGCGAGCACCAGGGTGAGCACGTAGTCGCCGACCGAGGCGCTCGGCACGTTGCTTTCTGCGAACAGGTGAAAACCTCTATTGAGCTGCGCCGTGGAAATCGGCAGACCGGTCGCAGGGATGGGAACCAAGTTGCCGGCTACGGCTTTGTCGAACCAGCGGAACGAAACCGTCCGGCCCTTCTCTTCGAGCGTGCCACCAGTTCCCCGAAAGGTGCGCGACACGCCGAACACCACCTCCACCCGCGTCGGCGCCGTGTGCGGGCGCTGGACCATCACCGGGATCGGCACGGTAGGTGCGGCGCGGTTCGCTGGAAACGTGAACGTCCCCGCGATCGGTGACGGCACGACCGGCACCCGCTGGATCACCCCTTTTTGCGGCTCGGTCATGGCGCGCCTCCGCCGGCTGTCGGAGCCCCTTGGGCCATGGGCGCGTAATGGAGACAGATCACATTGCCGCGCGCCTCCTCCGGAGCTTCGTCGCCCGCGCGGGCGACCGCCGGCCGGTCGAGGCCGAACAGCTCCAGAATGTAGGTCCCCTCCGGCGTCTCCTTGGGGTACGAGAATCTACCCTCGGCGTCGGCGCGATCGGGGATCGGCCGGCCGGCCTGGGTCGGGTGATCGGGCGAAAACGAGGTGGTCCGCGGCACTTCGCCGAGATCGGCCGCCCCCGCTTCGTTGGTGTGCAGATATTCGCCGTCGGCCGCAGCGAGCGCGTACTGCGCGTTGGGCACCGGCGAACCGTCCTCGAAGACGATCTGCCCTTCGACGAGGACCTTGCCCGGCTCCGCCGGCTGGATCAACCACTTGCCGCGCTCGTTCGGATCGCGGGTGGCGAAACATTGCCGCTGGTTCGGGTTGCCCGGTCCGAGGCACCAGGAGCTGCCGACGAAGCCGGGGGTCGGCCGATCGAAGGTCACCGGCTTTGCCACCTCGCACGGGATTTCCGTCGCGCGCACGAACAGCAGCTCGGTTCGCCGGTTCGGCCGCCAGGCGTCTTCGGTGTTCTTGACCGGCACCTGCTCGCCGCAGCCGAGCCACTTGAGCGGCCCGCCGTTGCACGCGCCTTTGGCATTGCGGAACAGGCGCGCCTCGGGGATCGCGAACGAATCCTGTTCGAGGTACGCGGTCACCAGCGCCTTCCAGGTGGCGTCGCCAATCACGCCGTCCGCCGTCAGACCGCGATCGGTCTGGAAGCGTACGGTGGCCGCGGTCAGCTCGGGGCTTGGTTGCTCGTCGATGTTGCCGACGTAGAAACCAAGATCTTGGAGCATGTATTGCTGCTCGCGCGTGCCCCAAGAGTCGGCGAGCCCCGGCGTCCCGCTCGCCGGGCGGCGGAGCTGATCCCACTCTTCGATCGCCTTGTCGCGCTCGGTGCCGAAGGTGAGAAACCCGTAGACGCCGCGCGCCCGGCGCTCCGAGAGGAACTGGTTGTAGTCGCCCGAGCCCGCGCGGTCGGTGTGGCCGACGACCAGCATCTTCTCGTCCGGATGGGCGTTCGAATAATCGACCGCCCGGCGCAACACTTCGCGCAGGCAGGGCTCGACGAACGCGCGGTCGAAGCGGTAGTGGATGATGAACGCCTTGGCGAACTGGGCACCCGGGCGCAGGACGATCACAACCTCCGTCACCTGCCCCGGCCGCACGTCCGCGGGAGCCGAACCCGAGAGCGGCTCCGGGCTTTCGACCACGGCGTTGATCGTGTATTGCCCCGGCGGGAAGCCGTCTTCGGTCCAGACGTTGCCGCTCCGCCCCGTCACCGGCCGATCGAGCGTCTCGCCCGTGTCACGGGTGCCGGTCGCGGTCACGGTGACGGTCGAAAAATCGAACTCCGGCCGCCCCTCCACCAGCACCGTCACCTGCAACGAGCCGATCTCTTCGACCGGCGGATCGGGGGGCAGAATCGGCGGGTCTTCCGTCTCCGGGATCGGCGGCGCGATGAATTCGCGCAGGGCGATTGCCACCTCGAACGCCTCCGGCCGGCCGGCGCGCTCGCGGATCGAGAGCGACTCGACGAGCACCGGATCGACCCTCGTCGCGGTTGCGATGTCCGCGGTAAACGGCATGGGTGAGGCGGCGCGAAACTTCTCCCGCAGGTCGGCCACCCGCTCCTTCGCCTCCGGCCCGGTGAGCACGGCCGATGCCTCGATCCGCACCGCGCGCCGCCCGAGATCCTGAAGGAAATCCCCTTCGAGCGCGGGAACCGCGTGCTCGGCGAAGACCTGCTCGTCCAAGGACGCGATGCGCTGCGCCTGGACGAGCGGGAGGTCGTCGAGCATCGGGCGTTGCGGCGGCATGGGCGGCGGCTCCTTCGGACTCGCGGGTTTCGAAGCCGCGCGCTACGACGAGGGCTGGAGCGAACGGACGTGGGTGATCACGGCGTCGAGCAACGATTCGATCTCGGCCTTGATCGCACCGAGCGAGGGCAGCGACCCGACGACATCGAGCGCGCCGAGCACCTGGTCGATCGCCGCGGCCTGCGCGGGGAGCAGGCTCTTCGCGGTTTCGAGCAGGGTCCGGGTGGAGGTGGAGAACTCGGTGACTTTGGCGAGCGCGTCGCCACCGATCGCGCCGGGGTTCAGGTTGTGAATCTCGGTCTTGAGCTGGGTCAACAGAGTGGCCAGCTGGCCGATCAGCTCGGGCAGCTGCGGCACAACGGAACCCAGCGTCAGGATCGCCGGGCGGATGACACCGATGTTGGCGTCGAGAAAGGTTTTGAATTCGGTGAGGGTGCGCTTCAGATCCTCAAACAGGCTGCTGGGTGTCGTGGCGGGCATGGTCGTTTCCTCCATTCAGGGGGCACCGTCCGCGTTGAACCGGCGAACGCGGGCGAGCATGTCGGACAGCGGTGCGATGAAGCGTTCGAGGCCGGTGGCAAAATCGGGCAGCAGGTCGAGCGCACCGGTGATCTGGTCCATCAGGCCGGAGGCCTGGTCGAGCAGGTCGGCATCGACGAGCGCGGATTCAAGCTCCGCCGGTTCGACCGGCTCGATGAATTCGGCGAGCGTGAGAACGTAGGCGAAGCGCTCCGGGCGGCCGGCGAGTTCTTCCATCCGCAGATCGCGGATCGCGAACTTTTCGACCGCCGCGCTGGTCGCGATGTCGGCGACGAACGGCACGGGCGTTGCCGCACGGAATTTCCCTTCGAGGTCGGCGAGGAACTGCTTGGAATCCGGGCCGGAGGCCACCCCCCAGAGCTGGAGCAGCGCCGGCTTCTTGCCGAGGTTCTGGAGCAGGCTTCCCGACATTCCCGGCGGCTTGTGCTCGGCGAGCGCGCGCAGCTCGAGCGTACGAATCTCCTGCACCTGCGGGAGAGCGAGATCGTCGAGCATCGGGCGCATGGTCGGCGGCCTTTGAGCGACCTAGACATCGATCCCGTGGCGACGCGCTTCGTCGACGAGGATGCGGTCGATTTTTGCCGCGAGGTCGGAAAGGTCGTCGGGAGAGGAAGACGGGGCAAAAGGAAAAGCTTCAAGAGGCGAAAACGAGGGAACACCCTGTAAAGATTCGGCGAGCGCCCGGTCGGGAGATGAGGCGTTCGGAAAGGGTCCGAGCGGCGACGCCGTCGAATGCGGAGCAAGAGGATCCGCGGCGATCGGTGCGAACGGAGAAGGACGCCCTTCGTGAGAGTCGAAGGTAGGAGCCGAGGAGCGATCGTGGGAGAACGGCGAGACGTTGGCGGCGTTGGGACTAGGCGAGGCTTCTCCCGGGGATAGAGGCTCTGTGTAACGGTTTGGGCGCGGCGGGGCGGTTCTCTTGGGGCTGGCTTTGGGAAGGTTTTCCTTCGTTGGCACATCTAAGAGCGTACGCGGCGCTTGCGCGCCGGAGACGAGGGTGCCCCAGGGATCGTTCCCCCTCCCTCCCTGTCTGGGTAGGGAGGAGAGAGGGTCCCGCGGGGCGGGCTCGCCGGGCTCGATCGTTGGCGCCGCTCCCGACCGCGAGTGAGAAAAAGCCGCGAGGTCGGCGGGAGCTTGCTTTAGACGACGATCGGAGGCCGCGGGCGACGGCTGGGGACTCATGCGTTCGTGGGCCTCGGAAGATTCCTCCCTACCTGATAATTCCCTGGGCATCCCCGCGACGGAGAGAGGGCGCCTGGAACGCGTCGCCACTTCCCGCCGATGGTCGGCAGCAGCCTTCTGATCAGGCATTTGCCTTCCGCTCGCCGGGCTCTCTCTTTTTCTCCGTTCCTGCTTTTGACCGACTTCCGCCTTCTCCCCTGCCCAACGGGCGAGGTCCAACGCAGGAGCCTCGTTGGGTAGAGATTTCGGCGGCGCCGGCTCGCCCGGCTGTTCTCTTCGAAATGTTCTTCTCAGGCTATCTCCGCTCGGGCTCGAGGTCGGCGAGGTGAGCGGTTCTTCCGCTCTTCCTCCTCGCCTTGCCGGCCTTTGCTGGGGCTTGGTTTGAGTCGCTTCCGCTCCGGTCAGCTCTCCGAGGGAGGAGCCGAACAGCGGCCCTTCGTTGAGCCTTGGCTTCTCTTGCGAGAAAGCGAGTGCCCAGCCGCCGGATCGTTTGAGATCCGGCAGCTTTCCGGCTTCGCGGAGGTACGCCCTCCGGAAGGAGCGGAGCGGGTGGGCTCGTTTCACTTGCGGTCACTCCGGACCATTTCGAGGTAGAGCAGGATCTGGCCGATCGTCATGCCGCTCACCTCTTCCGGGGTCCAGCCGAACTCTTTGGCGAGCTGGAAGCAGGCGCGGGCCAGAGGCGCCTGGACCAGCTCTTCGAGCGCGTCGCGCGGGGTGGAGATGCCCGACAGCTCGTTGATCTTCTCAACCAAAAAGCGCGCGAGCCCCGCGGGGAGCTTGTGGACCTGGTCGATTGAAAGGGTGGGCTCGGCCAGCGCGAGCTGGACCATGAGCGCCGCCGCCAGGTCTTCGTCACCGGGCGCGGCCTTGGCGATCCGTTGCAGGTCGCGCACGGTGAGCGGACGAAGAACGACCCGGCCGGAGGACGACCCCTCGGCCAGGAAACTCGCCGGCAGCTCCACCTCGTGGGTGAGCGCGCCGCCGGCGAGCAGGTCTTCTGCGGAAAGGGGCACAGGCTCGGCTCCTTTACGCCGCGGCGGGGAAAGTGGGGACGCGGATCTCCGTCCCTTCCGAATCGCGGACATCGATGCGCAACGCGCGGAAGCGGACCTTCTCCATCACGAACTCGTCTTCGGGCATGCGGACCGCCCAGTTCTCGAACTTGATGTCGATCACGTCGATCACGCTGCGATGGCCCGGGACCGCCGGGTTTTCAAACACCAGGTTCATCGCCAGCGCCGGCTGGGGGTACGGCTCGGAGACGTTGTTTGGGGAAGCGCCGCGGCCGAGCAGCAGGTAGAGCAGAGCGCCGTTGACATAGGCGCGATCGATCGTTCCCCAGATGTGGATGTTGCCCGGGTGGAGCGACACCGCGTGGCGGCGCCCGACCTCGTGGAACTCGCGTAGATCGGTGTCGACGTGCAGCTCGACCCCGGTGACGCGTCCCACAACGGCGATCGAGAAGGCTTCAAGGTCGGTGATGGCGGTCGCGTCGGCCGACTCGGCATCGGTGCCCGAGGCGATCAGGACGAGGGTGCCGTCCGCTCCGCTGTAAACGTCGTTCAGTGCCATGTCTTGGGTTCTCCTAAAAGCCTGGTCGCGGGCGTCACTGCAGGAACATGACGACGCGGATGTAATCGATGCTGAACACCGGGCGGAGGGTCATGGTGACCGCGACGATGCCGCGGATCTCTTGGTCGCGCGTGGCCGAAACGCCGAGTTCGTAGGAGACCAGCATCTCGTCCTGCACCATCTGGGTGAGGAAGCCGTTGATCGCGGTACGCAACGCGCCACGCACCCGCTCGTTGTTCAACCGGCCGATGAACGGATTGGCGGCAGAGCGCACACCGAACGAGGCGAAGTCGATGATCCGCCGCGTGGTGATCTGGCGAAACGCCGTGTTGGTCGAGCTGGTGAGCCCCTGGACGATGCGGAGACCCTGGCGCTTTTCCAGAGCGAGCACCCGTGCCTTCACCATCTGTTCCAGCTCGGCGCGGGAGAGGTCGTATTCGAGCCCACCTACGAAGAGCGTCTTGTTGGTCAAGGAGACATGCGCGGGCAGGCTCGACAGCAGGCCGGCCACCGCCGCCGCCGCGAACGACCCCGGCAGCGCCACATCGACCGGCGGCGAGGCCGCGCGATCGGCGGTCTTGATGCCGGGTGCCACGAAGATCACCCGATCGCTCGCGAGCGGATGGCCCAAGGCCTTGGCGAGGAACGCGTCTTTGGTGGCGGCCGAGCCGCAACCGATCACGCCGATCCGGTTGCGTTGCACGAGATCCGACGAAGCGATCGCGCAATGGGCCGACAGCTCGTCGCCGAACGACTCGTCCTGGCCCGCCGCGACGATGATGTGGGCATCCTGGTTTTCGAGCAGGTCGAGGCCACCTTTGTAATCGGCGCCGGCGGCACCATTACTGCCACCGACCAGGCGGTCGAAACTCGGGGTGAGGTCGAGGATCTCGTCGATGTGCGCGAGGTTTTCCACAGTGCCTTCGACCCACGCCGAGGTGGCGAGATCGCGGATCAGATCGCGCCCTGATACCACGGGGAAAACCTCTTTGGCTTCGCCGAGCCGGATCGTCACCTGCACCGCCTTGCTGCTGTCGGCCATGTAGGAGGCGATCAATTTGTCGCCCGCGGGAAGCGGGGCGTTCAACGTGACCGCACCGCTCGCGAGATCGACCACGACCTGGCCGGGATTCGGCACCACGGCTGTGTCATAGACGATTGCGAGCGGCCGATCGGAGCCGCCACCGCCCGGTCGAACGCGGATTCGGTTGCGCGAACTCTGGATCACCAACTCGACCGCCATCTGCAACCCTTGAACGTCCTCGTCTTCGACGAACGCGTTCTCGGTCGCGGCCTCGATGCGCACTTCGAGATCGTTGCCCCAGGTGCCCGGGCTCTTGGCCACCAGCTTGACCGGCTGGCCGGAAGCGGAGGTGAGCACCCGCTCCGCGCGGGTCGCGAGGATGGTTCGAGCCGCGTCGTTGTCTTTCTCCGAGACGCGCACCGCGATCGCGGTCGTCGCGCCATGCTGGAACGCCAGCTCGAGCGCGCGGGTGAGGGTCAGCTCGTCCGCGGTCCCGCCCTGCCAGAGGTCGTACTCGCCGAAACGCGCGCGCGCCTCGGCGAAGCTTGCGAGGATGACCGGCTGATCGACCGGCCCTTTGCTCGCCGTCCCCACCACCCCGAGATTGCCCACCGTGATCGCGGTCGGGACGATCAGTCCCTCGTCGCGAACTTCGATGGATACGCCTGGAAGCACTGTTTCGGCCATCTGAGATCTCCTTTCGGCCTGTTCTATTGAGAAAGCATCGGAATCAAGCGCCGTGCGTGCGCAGGTAGAGCACCGCGGGATCGATCGCCCAGCCGGCAGCCGGCTGGGCGATCGAGATCTCGAGGCGGTCGATCGATCGTGGAAGTGTGATTTCGGGGGAGAGTGCCAAGTCGCGCAGCGCATAGCGATCCGCGACCAGGTCGAGATCCCAGTCGCCCAGCTCGACCTCGTCGGTCGCTACGGCGAACAGCGCGAGAAAGTCGGCGAGCGTTGGCAAGGTCATCGAGGCGTGGGCCGAGGCCGCGAGATCGGTGAGCGAAGCGGCCACCGCCGGAGCGCCGAGCGCGCCGGTATAGGTGCGGGTGAGCGTCACCGCGACGGCGGGCGGCGCGCCGGGCAGGTAGGCGACGGCCGAGAAGCGGAGGAGGCGCCCCGGCCCGCGCAGCCGCAGCGTCGGCTGCCCTTCGCGGTCCCAACGAACGAGCGGGCCGGTGACCACCCAGGCCTCGTGGCCGCTCGGATCGAGCCCGGAGAACGGCGAATCGAGATCGGACTCGACCGGGATGCGAGAGATCAAACTCGCTGCGCCATCGACATCGCGGTAGCGGTATTCATAGAGCGCGCGGTACGAACCGGTGCGCCGAAAGCCGCCGGGCGAGGTCTCGGCGGGGGTGAGCGCACCCGGCTCGAAACGCAGGAACCCGAGCGCCCGCAGCTCTCGCCGACGGTCGAGCAACGCGGCATGCGCCGCGAGCAGGGCGGCATCCGCCCCTGCGGCATCCACCGCTTCCACCCCCACTTGGAGCCCCACGTCGAGACGCCCCCCCTTGATCGTCGCGAACGACAATCCGCCAGGGTTCTCCAAGCCGACCAGGTTCGAAAGCCCCACCGATTTGGGTGTCGCCTCGGTCACGGAGACCGTCGGCAAGGGCGCGGGCAGGCTTGCGAGCTGGGCCGAAACCCCGCCCACCAAACCGGCCAAAACATCCGCAAACAGCGGCGTCGCATTCCCAGGAATCAGCACGGCCAGAGTCCTCCCCTTGGCGCATCCCAGAGTCGCGCTCATAAGTCCGGTCACGGACCCGCGACTCTCGTGTTCGCTCAGAAGCTTGGGCGCCCCGGGGGGAGGATTTGTTACGGGGAGATTTGAAACCGTCGGCAGCCGGGGCGAACGGGCCCGACCGAACCGGCCGGGCCCCGGCCAAGGAGGTGCCTCAACCCCCTCTTACGGCGGGCAACCCTGGTTCATCCAGTTCTGGAACATCTGGATCTGCGCCGCCGTGAGGGGTGTGAGGGGCGGCGGCGGCATGGGGTTTCCGGGGTTGGAGATGCGGCCGTAGATAGTGGCGGCGTTCGCCAACACCGCCTCGTAGGAGGTGAGGTCGAAGCGCCACATCATCGGGCCTTGGAACTGTTTGAAGAGGGGCATGATGTCCGCCGCGAAAGAGACGGGGGCCGGCTGGGCCGAGGCGGCCGGGGCGGCCGGGGCGGATGCCGAAGCGGGGGCCGGTTGGGCTTTCCGGGCGGCGTGCCGGACCTGGATGGGTTGTCTCATTGACTCTCCTTGTTAGACCTCTTACAGATCACGCAACGGGATTCGCCATAGGCCACCGGTGCCGGACTGCGCCGCCACTCCCCCGCCGGAGACCATTTCGAAGTCTCCGAAATCGAGGACGTAGGCTGCATCGCCGCGGACGCGGACGTCGATGGGACGGTGGCAGGGGTTCTCCCCTCCCAAGAGCACCGGGTGCAGCGACCAGTCGGTGGGATCGAGGCGGAGAATCGTCCGTCCAACCTTCGGCCCCGCCGGTCCGGTCATCGGCCGTTCGTCTCCGAACAGCGCGACGAGAACCTGTCCTCTAAAGCGGCCGGCGTAGGCGGAAGCAGCTTCGGGAATCACGGCGAGCTTGGTGGCCGCCGCGTTGACCGCGAATTCGAAAAGCGGCTTCTCGGGCGGTGGCAGTTCCGCGTGGTTGCCCAGGAGCAGCTCGGGGGCCGGGCCGCGGGTTGGCTCGAAGCGTGGATCGGTGACCGGCACGCCGGCCACGAAATCGGGCCAGCCGTACCAGGCTCCCGGCTTCACTTCGAAGAGCACGTCCGGCGCGTTGCCGATCGGCCGACTGCCGCGATCGTCCGCGCCCTGGTCGGTCGCGAGAAGCCTGCCGTCGGGCAGGAACGCGAGGCCGTAGGCATTGCGCAGACCCCAGGCCACCAGCTCGAGATGCGAACCGTCGAGATCGCAGCGCAGGACCGCGGCGGTGCAGGGCACGCGGCCGGCGATGCGGTGGCCCGCCGCCGCGGCAACGCCGAAGGGGGAGAAGGCGCCCGTCCGGGCTCGGCTGTCGTCGGTTAAGTCCAGGGGATTCGCCGTCTCAGAGCTCCCGCCGACGAGGACGACATCGTAGCCCGGGACATCGCAGTCATGCGGCAGGCGGCCGAGCCAGCCGAGCTCGTAGGCGTCGAGACCGATGATGCCGCTGTTGGTCATCGCACCCTGACTGAACCAGAGCTTGCCGTCCGGCCCCACGACCGCCATGTTGGTGTGGTAGTTGCCGAGCCCGGGCAAGTCGTCGAGGATCGTGACTCTCTCGCCGCCCGGCGCCCACCGGCTGATCCGGCCAGGAGATCCGCCTTCGGAGATGTAGAAGACGCCATCGTGAAAGCAGAGGCCGTTGACCGGAAAGCGCAGGTCCGTGAGCAGCGTCTCGGTCGAGCCTCCGGAAACGCGCAGGATGCGCCCTCCGGGTTGCGCGCCGCCGAACGGCAGCCCGGATTCGGCGATCCAGGGCACGCCCTCGGCGTCGAAGGCGAGGCTGGTCGGAAAGTCGAGGCCCTGGACGACCTGTTCCATATCCCCTCGGGTCAAACCCTTAGCCCAAGTCTTTCCAGAAACGGATAGCCGCGAGCGCGACCAGATAGGCGCCGGTGAGCGGCTCCGCCCATTCGGGAAGAAAGCGCCGCAGCCGCGCGGAGGTGTACAGCCCGACGCAGCCGAGCCCGCCGCTGATCCCACCGATCAGGAGCGAGGAGACGACCACCGGATAGCCCAGCGAGCCGAGCCCCAAGCCAACGAAAAGGTTGTCGAACGAGAGCGAGAGCGGCAGCACGAGGAGCAGCAACCAGCCGGACGCGAAATTCTTGGTTACCGTCTCTTGGCGCCGCTCGCGCAGCGCCGCGAAGGTGATCAGGCCACCGCACAGGGCGAGGACCAGAGTGCCGATCGTTTCGGCCGGCGGACCGGCGATGCGCCGAACCAGGTTGCCAAGGCCGAAGCCGACGAGCGGCATGGCGGTCTCGCACAGCAAGAAAGAACCGGCGAGCGCGAGCCGGCGCCTTCGTCCCATGCGGACGAGCCCCAGGCCGGCCCCCACCTGGAGGTTGTCCAGGCCGGCCAGCAGCCCGAGGATGAGGACGGTCCCAAGCCCGGTCACGGCAGGAGTCTCAACTCTGCGGCAAGCCGTAGATGCGCAACAGGCCGCCGTTGCGGCCGTAGACCAGCGCGCCCGCCACGACATAGTCGCCCCACACCGCCGGCCCCATGCAGTAGCCGTAACCGCCGTTGTCGCCGCCGGTCTCCTCGCCGAGCTGGTCCTGCCAGAGCGGAGTACCGTCGGCGACCGAAAACGCGTAGACCGTGATCATGGTGGTCGCCATGAACACCACGTCGTTGACCACCGCCGGAACGCTCAAGCCCGATTCGGTGGCGTTGGTGTACATCGGCGGTCGGGCCTTCTGGTAGCGCTGCGGATCGTTGTCATCCAACGGCCAGGCGTCCGACAGATCGTCCCAGGAGAGGGCGCGCATGAACGGCGTCGTCTCGGTATCGATACCCGGTGCCAGCGGGTGATAATTGTTGCCGCCGAGGCCGACGAAGAGCCGCCCTGTCCCCGGATGAATCGCCGCGGTGCTGTAGGTCCCCGAGTAGTTTTCGCCCTTGTTCGCGTTCGCGTTCGACACCTCGTTCGGCACGCGGGGATTCATCACATTGTTGTTGGTCTCGTCTGCGGTGCCGTGCGGATCGACGGTCGCGATCTGCCCGCCGTCGTTGTAGAACGGCAGCATCTGGCGCAGGGCGAGCGGCACGAGCGTCTGCGCGTCGAGCACCATGTACGAGCCGTTCTTGCAGCCAACCCCAACCCGCCGATGGCCCTGGGCGTCGGTCCACAGGGTGGGCGCGCCCCCCACGTCGACGTCGATGTCGGTCACCCGATAGCTGCTCTGCGGCGGGAACTGCACGAAGTTGATGAACGTTCCGGTGTCTGCGGCGAGCACGAGGAGGCCGTTCGAGGTCCCCAAGCTGGGCAGCTCGGAGTCCGGACTCGGATTGCCCGTCGAGCAGTAGAGCCGCTTCAGTGTCTCGTCGTAAGCGATACCGGCCCACACCGAGCAGCCCTTGGTCACCGGCGGGCCGTCGAACACGGTGAAGCCGGCCGGCGGCGGACTACTCAGCGTTTCGGCCGGGAGCTGGTTCGGCTGGTTCGCCTGGTTCGCCTGGAACTGGCAGGTGCAGAAAATCCACACCACGTCGCCGCTCGCCGCGTCGAGGCAGTAGACGAAGCTGTAGAGGAACGGGTTTTCCCCCTCGCCGAACCCGACGTAGAGCTTGCCATTGACGACGACCGGCGACGACCAGCCGGCGGCCGGCGCCAGCCCCTGCTCGGCGCCCAGGTCGTTGGTCACCGGCTGGTTGTGCAGGGCATCCGCATAGCGCAGGTCGGTGACCCACAGCAGCTTCAGAGTGGCCTGATCGAGGCAGTAGATTTTGCCGTTGAAGGCGCTCCAGTAGACCCGCCCGCCGGTGACGCACGGCGTGCAGCCCATGCCGCAGAAGCCGTGCGTGTCGCGCTCCTCGGCCGGGATGTCCCAATGGAAGACCGCGGTGATCGCGCCGGTCTTGAGCTCGACTTTATAGAAGGAGCCGCCGTTGCTACCCACCGCCTCGTGGCTGTTGGCCGTCCCTACGTAGACGAAGCCGGCCACCACCGCCGGGGTCGACAGGATCGGGCCGTCCAGCTCGACGTCCCAGAGCGTCGCGAGCGTGCCCACGTTGGCGCTGGTGATCGAGCTGCCGGTGACCAGCCCGCTGTGGGCCGGATCGCCGTGGAACATCCACCAGTCGGAGACCGGGGCGGGCGGTGAGGCCGTGGAGGAAGCTTGCGCCATCGAAATCTCTCCTCAGTGCGCGCTGCGCATCAGGGTCCAACTGAAATCGGCCTGGCCGGCCCGGTAGTGGCAGCTCATGCAGCTGTTACCCCCAGCGCCGGCCGCGTCGCTTTGCGACTGGAGGTAGGTTTCCATCACCGCGTTCGTCACCCCGTTCGCCGGGAACGCGCCGCCCGCATTCTGCGGATAGATGCCGCCGGCCTCCAAGGTCTTCCAATTCAACGGCTGGCTCGGCCACTGGGTGAGGACGAGTTGGTAGTACTGCCAGACCGTCTTGCCCATCAACTTTTGAAACTGCATATTGAGCGCCGCGGTGCTGTCCGGAATCGGATTGAAACGGGTGACCTGGACCGGCGTGCGATCCTTCAGCTTCTGGAGCGGCGCCGGACTGGGCGGCCGGTTGGCATAGCCGCCGACGGTCGGCGGCGCGCTCGTGCCGTTGTTGAACGAGTAGTGCGCGCCAAGCAGAGGATTCGCCCCGGGCACGTTGTCCACCTGCTCGAACGTGCTCCAGATCCATTGCGGAAACGCCGCAAGCTTCTGCGCGATGTGAAAACCCACCAGGCCGACCGTCTGCGCGCTGCACTGCTTGGTCAGCGGATCGTAGACCTGTGCCCTCACCGTATAGAAACGCCCCGGTTGGTCTTTCTTCGGGTCGATGATCTTCCAGCCCGCCTTGACCATCAGCGCCCCCTGGGTGCTCGGTGGTGCGCTCATCGGCATCGAGATCGGCTCCTTTTTCTCCAGGTTGGTCAACAGGTAGAGCCAGGATTTCAAATCGAGATCGCCGCCGCGGATGAACTCGTACTGTGCCTGGTTGAACCGGATCTCGTAGACCGCATACTGTTTCGACTGATCGATCAACGGATACGAGAACGCCTGCTTTTGGATCTCCACCACGCTGTCGCCTTTGGTATAGCGCACGAACACCTTCTGCCCCGCCGCCACTTGCGGGCAGACCCCGACCGAGCTGTTGGGAGCCTGCCAGGCGGCCGGCCGGCCGGTCCCCTGGTCGAATAGCTCGAAGTCCTCTTTGTAGGTCCCCCAGACGACCGGCGCGCCCTTCGCCGCGTTCAGAAAGACGGCCGGATCGCCTGGCTGTTTCGGCGTCCCCCGCGGACTGTTCGCCGCCGGCCAGGAGAGGGCGATGAACGACTGCCAAGAGAAGCTGTCGAAAAACGGCCGCGCCTGTTCCGGGCTCGTCACACCCGATGGAATGATCACCGTGAGCGGCAGGTTGCCGCTGAGTGTCGGGCTTGGAGGTTGCGGTGGGGGTACGGGCTTTGGCGCCGGGGTGGGCGGCGAAGCCTGCCGGCCGAAGCCGGTGGTGGCGAGGAGGGTCGGCACCAGGGTGCAGAAGACCAAGAGCATCAGGGAACGAATCTTCGGCGCTACCGACATCGTTTGGGACCTCCCGCGAATGAAAGAACGGTACCATACAACTACAGGATGTCGTCAACCATTGCGGTACCACCCGGAAAGGCCTGTCCCAGAGATCGCGAACTTGGCAATCCGATGGCGTACAATCACGAAACGACACACCGAAAGGGGAGGTAAGAATGAGCAAGCACCACCATTCGATCGTGGGCACCTGGGCACTGGTCGAAGCCTGGGACATCGGTGACAATCCAAACGACCCGACTCAAAAGACCTACCCCTGGGGCGATCCACCGGCGGGCTACTGGGTCTACGACAAAAGTGGCCATTTCAGCCTGATGATTTCCCAGAACCCGGCTCTGGCCATCCCCGCCGACCCGTTTTCCGGCAATCCCCAGCCCAACTGGCTGAACCCCACCGCACCGTGGAACGTGCCCCACGATCTACTGATCGCCACGTTCGCCACAGCCAGTCCCTATGCCTACTTCGGGACCTACACCGTCGAGATCGACGAACACGATCCCGACCAAGGCAAGATCCTGCACACGGTCGTTTCCGATGTGATGCGCGCCTACACCGGCACCGTCCAAACCCGGCCGTTCCGGTTCGACGGACACGACTACCTGAACGTCGGCGTTCCGGGAACATCTCGGGGAAGTTACCTCAGGCGCCTGCAACGACTGACGTGACGGCGAGCGGGGGTCCTCCCCAGGGCGAACGGGCCCGACCGAACCGGCCGGGCCCTGGCACCTAACGGCTCACTCGCACTACTGCCCCATGAACTCGAGATCGAGCTCGACCGCAACGGGCGCCAGAGCGGGCGTCGCGTTCTCCGCGATCAGGAAATCCGCTGTTGCGGCGGGCGCGACCGCCGCGAACAGGCCGCAGGTGTTCTGGGTCCAGAAGCAGCCGCAGGGGCCGCTGCTCTGACAGGTGGCGCCGGTGTAGCTTCCGGTGTCGACGCACTGGCGACAGAACGGCCCCACCCTCTGGCACTGCTGATCGCAGGCCGAGGCGGCGTCGGCCAAACCGAGGCTGCCGACCGCGATGAGGGCGAAGAGAACGACGATGAAACGATTCTTCGGCATGGGGATCTCCCGAGAAGCGATACGAAGAACATTCTCCGTACCATAACTTCTACGGAAAGCGGGTGCCGAATGTTTGAGACGCATCACCCGGCGCCCCAAGCCTCTTTCCAATACGATTTTGGAGCGTTGTCGGCATTACCACTTTTCGACCCCTTCCGTGTCTATAGGTTCAGCGCCACTGCATGCATTTTCCGGGCTAGGGGTGAATCGCGCGAACCGAGGGTTAGAGGTGATAGCGACCGCCTGACGGGTCGCCTACTCTGATCTTCGAACTGCCGATCCGAATAGGAGGAGAATCATGACGTGGAAAACGACGGCTTTCTATCATCAGAGAGCTGGGCCGCTTCCTCAGGGAAATGAAGTCCGTTGAGAGAAGCCACGATCACCCAACTGCTCGTGCTGTGGAGCTCGGGAGACCGGGAGGCGGCGGAGCAGGTCCTCCCCTTGGTCTATGAAAAGCTGCGCAGCATCGCGTCCCGTCAGCTCCGCCTGGAGCGGGATGACCACACGCTTCAGCCAACCGCCATCGTGCATGAGGCCTACCTCCACCTGGTCGAGCAGGCGGGCCTGGATTGGCCGAGCCGGGCCCACTTCTTCGCCTTCTCGGCGCGCCTGATCCGCCGCATCCTCGTCGACTATGCCCGACACCGGAACCGGGCCAAGCGGGGAGGTTTGAGCCGGAAGGTGATGCTTCGCGAGATGGCGGACCTGGCGCTGGAGAAGAGTCCCGACCTGGTGGCCCTGGACGAGGCTCTCTCTGCCCTGGAAAAGGCCGATCCGCGCAAGGCGGCCGTCGTCGAGCTGAAGTTCTTCGGCGGGCTCACCCTCGACGAGATCGCCGAGCAGCTCGCGATTTCGCCCGAGACCGTGAGCCGCGAATGGCGCCGCGCCAGGGCCTGGCTCTACCGGGCGTTGCAGCCGAGCGCGGCGGCCAAAGCCTGATCCTCAAAGGAAGGAGGAGGAATGGAACCCGAATGGAACGAGGTGGACCGCCTGTTCGCGGAGGCCCTGGACCGCCCGACCGCGGAGCGGCCGGCCTTTCTCGACACCGCATGCGCCGGGGACGCCGCCCTCCGCGGTGAAGTGGAGCAGTTGCTCGCCGCCGATGCAGAGGGGTGCGGTTTTCTGGAGAGCCCGCCGGACGAGCTGCTGCGGCTGACCCTCGATGCCGATGAGGAAGGCGGCAGCCTCGGCCCGTACCGGCTGCTGCAAAAGATCGGCAGCGGCGGCATGGGGACCGTGTATCTCGCCCGCCGGGAGGACGAGCACTACCGGCGCGATGTCGCCATCAAAGTGCTCCGCTCCGGCCTGGCCAGCACCCAGGCCGTCCACCGCTTCGTCGCCGAACGGCAGATCCTGGCCCGCCTGGAGCATCCCAACATCGCCCGTCTCTACGACGGCGGCAGCACGGACGACGGCCGCCCCTATCTCGTCATGGAGCTGGTCGATGGGCTGCCCGTCGACCAGTACTGCGACCACCACCGGCTGACCCTCAACCGGCGCCTCCTGCTGTTCCAGAAGATCTGCGCCGCCGTCCAGTACGCCCACCAGAACCTGCTGGTCCACCGCGACCTCAAACCCGCCAACATCCTGATCACTCCCGAGGGGGAGCCCAAACTGCTCGACTTCGGCATCGCAAAGCAGCTCGCACCGGAAGTGGACGACACCCTGCTCCATACCCGGATCGGGTTTCAGCTCCTGACCCCCCGCTACGCCAGCCCCGAACAGGTCCGGGGCACCGCGATCACCACGGCGAGCGACATCTACTCTCTCGGTGTCCTCCTCTACGAGATCCTGGCGGGCCGCAGCCCTTACCCGGCCTTGGTGGAGCCGCGGTACGAAATCGAGCGCGCCATTTGCGAAGAGGAGCCGGAACGCCCCAGCCTGGCCCTGTTCCGGCCGGGACCGCCGAGCGTGAAAGAGATCGCCGCGGCCCGCAAGCTGCTGCCTCAAGCCCTTGCCCACCGGCTGAGCGGCGATCTCGACAACGTCGCCCTGATGGCGTTGCGCAAGGATCCCCGGCGACGGTACGGCTCGGCCGAACAGCTCTCCCGCGACCTGGAAAGGCATCTGCGGGACCTCCCCGTCACCGCCCGCCCCGACACCCTGCGCTACCGGTCGCGGAAATTCGTGCGCCGCCACCGCGCGGCGGTCGCGGCGACGGCGGCCATGGTGCTGCTCGCGGCAGGCTTCATCGCGAGCCTGGTCGTCCGGGGGCGCCAGCTCAACCGGGAGCGCGACAAGGCCCGCTATGCGCTCTCCTTCCTGGTGGATACCTTCAAGCAGGCCGATCCGTATCACACCCAGGGAGAGAGGCTCACGGCCCGCGAGATCCTCGATCAAGGGGCGAGCCGCATCTCGCGCGAGCTCACCGGCCAGCCGGACGTGCAGGCGGCCGTGATGGACGCGATCGGCGTGGTCAATCTCGGCCTGGGACGCTACGATCAGGCCGAGCCGCTCCTCGCCCGCTCCCTGGCGCTGCGCCGGCAGGTGTCCGGTCCCAACTCTCTGGACGTGGCGGACAGCCTGGAGCACCTCGCCGAGCTGCGCAACGAGCGCTCCGACCGAACCGGCGCGGAAACGCACCTGCGGGAGGCTCTCGCCATCCGGCGGCTCCACCAGGGCGACAACGACCTGGCCGTGGCCAGGACCCTCAACCGGCTCGGAGCGACTCTCGTCGAACCAGGCGTCTCTCCCGAGGCCGCGCCAGCGATCGAGGCGATCCACCGGGAGGCCCTCACCATCGCCCGTCGCGCCGAACGGCCCGAGGGCCTCACCGTGGCCGAGACCTTTTTCGCCCTCGCGCATCTGCAACAGGCCCAGGGGAGCTACGCCGAAGCGGAGAGACTCTTCAGGGAGGGGCTGGCCATCGAACGCAAAGCTCTGGGAGACCGGGACCCGCGGCTCTACCGCGACCAGGCAGAGCTCAGCGCGATCCTGCTCGATGCGGGCAAGCTCAAAGAGGCGGAGGCCGTCCTGCGGCCCTGCCTCGCGCGGCAACGGACGATCCTCAGCCGCGCGCATCCGGACCTGATGACCACGCTGAACAATCTGGCCGTGGTTCTCGACCAGCAGGGCCGGCACACCGAGGCGGAGGCCGTGCATCGCGAGCTGCTGGCCCTGGCGCACTCGACCTTTGGTTCTGCCCACTGGCGGGTGGCCACCGCCCTCGTCCACCTGGCATCGAACCTCGAGGGCCAGGGCAGGGGCAAGGAAGCGAGCGCCCTGTTTGAACAGGGGCTGGAGATCCGGCGCCGGACGCTCGGCGAGAAGGACTGGCAGACGGGTCAGGTCCTGCTGCTCCTCGCCCAGGCCTACCGCAATGACGGACAGTTCCTCAAAGCGCTTGGGCTCGCGTTGGAGGCCCATGCGATTCTCGAAGCCGGGGAAGGGCCGGATCACCCCTACGTAGCGCATGCGCTGCGAGAGATCGGAAGAAACTATCTGCTCCAGGACCGCTTCACAGAGGCGGAGCCCTACCTGCGCCGCTCCCTGGAAATCCGACGCCAGAAGCTTGCAGCCCGCCATCCCGATCTCGCCAAGGCCGAGGTCTCTCTGGCGCGATGCCTGATCGGGCAGGGTCGCCCCGAGGAGGCGGTTGCTCTGCTGCGGGATGCACGGACCACCTTCATCGCGGTGTATGGGCAAGACCACGAACTCTCCCAGGTGCCCGGCGACCTGCTGGCCGAGATCGAGCGCGCCCGCGCCAAGCCGTAGCCGGGTGAAGACTCTGCCGCGCTATGGCGCTTAAGGCGGCCAGGGCATCTCGCGGGATCGGTTCGCCGCAAAGATCCTTGCTTCGCAGTGACGGACTTCGCCAAACGATCTCGCATCTCCCTGCAGTTCGCCCCTCTGGGGCGCCATACGCAAGGAGAACCGACCCATGAGAAACACGAAGCTGTTAACTCTCGCCTGTCTGGCCGTCCTGGCGACCATGAATGCCGCCTCCGTCGCCGGGCAACCGACGGAATCGACCGCTCCACTGCGGCTTTACACCCTCGACAGCAACCCCCTCGAAAGGGCCGCGGAGGGGTCGAGAACCGACGAGCTCGTTCCGGACGCCGCCGAGGAGTTCGCCATCGACCTCGACCCGCAGGCCGTCGCCGACAATCCGCCCTCATTCCTCCTCGATCTTCCCGACGGGCGCACCTTGAAGGCCGTCCGCACCCGCTTCGTCGAGTATCGGGAGGATTGGAAGAGCTGGGTCGGCTTCGCGCGCGAAGTCGGCAACAAGAAGTCCAAGGCCGGTTTCATCCATCTCGGATATCACGGCGAGCAGCTCACCGCGGTGATTGATTTAGCGGGCGAACGGTACCGGATCGTCGGCGGCTTCGAGGACAGCCATCGCCTGGTCCGGCTCTCCGATGAGAAGGGACCGCTGTCCTGCGCGTTCGACGACGCGCAGGGTCTTGGTAAGGCGATGCTCGCAGCCGAAAGCGCCGCCGAGACCGAGGCACCGACCGAGACCGAGGCCGCCGCGCTCACCGCCAACCGCGTCGATGTCCTCGCCGTCTACCCCAAGGCCTTCTTCAGCACGGGCGCCGCGGAAGAGTCGGGGCTCTTCACCTTCATTCAGGATTCGATCTCGCTGGCCAACACGGTGTTCGCGAACAGCCAGGTCGACACGAGCTACAACCTGGTCGGCATCGTGCCGATCAAAGGCGTCGCTCAGCCGTCGGGTGGTATCTTCAACGCCCTGACGTGGTTGAATGGCCTGCCCTCGGAGGTCACGACCCTGCGCAACGCCTTCGGCGCCGACGTGGTGACCATCTACGTCCCGTTTTCCTGGAATGCCAACAACTACTGCGGCGTCGCCAATCTGCCCCAGAACAACAACACGTTCCTCGCGCCCAGTGGCACGGTGAATGCGCCGATGGGTGACAAGGCGTTCACCGCCAACCGGAACGCCTGCGGCCAAGGCGATTTCACGCTGGGCCACGAGATCGGCCACAACTACGGCATGTACCACGGTGACCAAGCGGCATCCTCGCTGGCGATATACCCGTACGCCCGGGGCAAACTCATCACGGTGGGCGGGGTGACCAAGGCTACCGTCATGCACTGCGTCTGCCCGACGGGGGGTTGCTTCGTCGGGAGCGGCTCCACCTGCAACCGGATCCCCCACTTCTCCGATCCGAACATCTTCTACCTGGGAGTTGCGACAGGCATGGCCGACCGCAACAACGCCCTGGCGGCCCGGAATGCGACTCCGATCTACGCCGGCTTCAAGCCACAGAGCACGAACACTCCCCCCAACGCCAACTTCACCACCTCCTGCTCCGGCGGCACCTGCACCTTCAACGCCGGCTCCTCGACCGACAACACCGCGCTCCCGTCGAACGGCTACTGGTGGGACTTCGGCGACGGCACTACGGGCACGGGCGTGAGCACGAGCCACTTCTATCAGACCGCCGGCTCCTACCGGGTCCACCTGGTGGTGACCGACGGCAACGGGACGACCGGCCAGACCGATGTCGCGTGGGGCTCCGTCAACCCGTCGCCGCTCTATGAGGGCTACCACGACATCGCGAATTGCCGCGACATCTCCGGCTGGGCCTGGGACCAGGGAAGCCCCAACACTGCGGTCAACGTCGACATCCATCGGGACGGCACCAAGGTCTCGACCGTGCTGGCGGGGCCTCTTCCGCCAGGATCTCCTGAACGCCGGCAAGGGGAACGGCTATCACGGCTTCGGCTACTTCCCGAACAGCACGTGGAAGGACGGCCAGTGGCACACGGCCACCATCAAGTACACCGGATCGGGCGCAAACCTGAGCACGACCCCCAGGAGCGTGATCTGTGCCGTGAGCTGCTTGCCCGGCCTGACGCCCACGGAGAACCTCGACACGGCGGGCATCGTCTACACCGTCGCGACGCAGTTCAGCTCAACCCATTCCGGATTCCTCACACACCTTCGCTTCTACAGGGCGCCCGGAGAGACCGGTACCAACGTCGGCACGCTCTGGTCCAATAGCGGCACCCAGCTCGCGCAAGCGACCTTCCCCAGCAGCCCGACCTCGGGCTGGGTCGAGGTCACAATCTCGCCTGTGGCCATCACGGCGGGAACCCTCTACCGCGTCGGAGTCAACACCAACGTCCGGCAATCCAAGACCGGGTGCGGCATCGGCTCGGGCATCACGAACCAGGTCCTGACCGCCCACTCGGGATACTGGATCGCCGGCAACGGCGTCTTCCCGACCACTGGAAGTTGCAGCAACTTCTTCGTGGACGTGAAGTTCGATCTTTAAAAGAATCGCTCTCGGTAAGGCCGGCCCTCTCCGGGCGAAAGGAGTACACCATGGAGAAGAAGCAAGCGCAGAAGATATCCACCCTCACCCTGCGGACCGAAACCCTCCGCCGGCTCGACGATGCGCATCTGCCGGGAGTGGCCGGAGGAGGGAGGCTCCGCGTCCCCATCGGCTTCGCGAACGACACCACCCCGCTTTACGACGACGACACGACCGGCGGTTGAAACCCGCCGCGATGTGCCTCGGGATCGCCCTGCCGATCGGCAGGGTGCTTCCGAGGCGCACGTTCCCTAGGACCCTCCCTGCACCCACGCAAGAATATTCGCCTGATGGCATCGCCGACCCGCGGCTCGGGCCGACTCGTATCATCATTGCGACCGAAACAACGGGTGTGAGGCCGGCCGGTCCTCACACCCGCGGCCATCAACAGGAAGGCGACGGCTTACCCGATCTCGACCGCCGGATCGGCCGGGCGCACCGTCTTCGCGGCTTGATCAGCTCGGCGGTTCCGGGGGCGGATCGGCGAGACTCGGAACTGCACCAGGCGCTCGCTCTTCGTGCCGAGAATGGACTTGGTCACACCGCGCAGGCGACGCGCCATCTCGCGACCTTGAGTGATCATCTCCCGCAGATCCTGGGTGGCTTCCTGCCGCCTGGCCGTGCAGGAGTCCTGCCGTGCCTTCTGCGCCCGAACCCGCGCCAGGGCCGCCACCAGCGCCTCCCGCTGCGGCTGCGCCCCGGCCTGGACGCCCTCATTGTCGTTGGTCGCTTCGAGCAGCAGCTCCCAATCTCGAACGATGTCGGAAAAAGAACTGGGAATGGTCGCCATGATTCGCCATCCTTCCTCAATCGCGGCCGAACGCGGCGAGAGTGCCGCGCGGCCACGCCCCACGGGGCGCGAGAACGGTTCTACCAATCCAATTCCGGGAAATCTAGCTTTTCGGCCTCCAGAGCGAAAATAGTTCCCGGTCCCCGCGAAAACGAGCGATCGGCAGCGAGATCTGAAGGGTAGAGACCGATTTTTACGCCATCCGAAGCCAGCTCGCGACGGCTCCCAGCCAGCTCGCGACAGCTCCCATCTGGCTCGCAACGGTCGCCAGCCGGAGCGGAGCCGCCCAAGGTCTCTTTGAGCGTCTCGGAGCCGGTTCGCGACGTTCGCGAGCGAGATCGGAGAGACCGCGAGCGGGTTGCGAGCCTCTCCGATCGAGATGGGAGAGGCTCCGAGCTGGAGCGCAGCCTCCCCCAGCCGGCTCGGAGCCTTCCAAGGTAGGTTGGAGCCTCAGCGAGCCGGCTCGCGACCATCGCGAGCCGGCTCTCTGACCCCCAGATCTGGCTGCGAGCCGCTCCCATCCGGCTCGCGGAGTGTCCGAGCCCGCTCGGAACCGCTCAATAGGGGGGTGGGCGGCTGCGAGCCCGCTCGCGAAGGCTCAGAACCCGCTGCGAACCGCTCACAACCCGCTCGCAGTCGCTGCGAGCCGGCTCGGGGTCTCCCCCATCCGGATGGGAGAGGCTCAGAACCGGATGGGAACCGCTCAAATCGAGGTTGGGAGGTTGCGAGCGAGTTCGCGATGGCTCGCAGCCCGCTGGCAATCGCTCCGAGCGAGATGCAGACCGCGCCGAGCCCGCTCGGAATCGCTTCGAGCAAAGTGCCGACCGCGCCGAGTTGGATGCGACAGGCTTTAGTTGAGCCGCCGACGACCGCGAGCCGGCTTCGAGCCCTTGCGAGACTGAAGTCGCCGAGTGGGAACCGCGCTGCGAGGGGGCGACCCTCCTGACCCTCGATCTCGCCCTGGCCGCCAGCCACCCGACCGAGAATTGAAGATCGCGCGCAGGCGCGTGAAGGAGTTGCAAGATGGTTGATCTGAAGCACAACCCGATCCGGCAAACCACTTAAGTTAGGCCCCCCCCCCTGTGCAAGCTTCTTCAGCAGCAGCAGCACGGACGCGCGGCCATTCCCCAGTGCGTGAGCTTGTTCTTGCCGATCACGGTCGCCTTTCCCGTCGCGACGTTGATGTCCACGAGCTCACCATTCGCGGTCGTCCCGTACAAACGGCAACCGAAGAAAGCCAAGCCGTAGACCGTGCTCAGCCCGGTGGAACCGATCAGGGTCGCCTGGTTCGTGGTGAGATTGATCTGCGCCAGGGACACCGAGCCTCCCGAATTCAACGCCCCAAAGAGAACGTCGTTCGAGTCGAAAGCCAGGTCGCCGCTGGAGGAAAGCCCGGGACCGTAGTTTCCTGGCACCGGCATTCCAGCTCCTGTGACCGGATTGAGCTTGACCAACTGAGTGGCGCCTGCGGCGTAGATCGTGCCGTCGGAGTGCACGGCCAGTCCGTTGGTCGTCGAACCCGTCGCGCCGACGACGGTCCCCTTTCCGGTATCGGGGTTGAGCTTCAAGAGTTGAGAGAAGCTCACCCCATACAAGGTCGGGCCATGAAACGCGATGTCCGTAACGTTGGCGATCGTCACCGGCCCGACGGCGTTCGGCGAAGCGGTCGCGGGATCGATGGTGTAGAGGGTGCTGGTCGGATCTACGACGTAGAGGCATTTGGACATGACGGGTTCTCCCCGAAGCGAGACCGGATGATTCCGACCTCGCTTGGGTATTCGCTTCGAGGGTCAGGATTCTGACTTTGCGACGCGACAGCCTCAATCGCGCTCTCTCTCGGTTCGGCTGGCACCTACTCGGGAACCATCAGGCGGCGCTGCGGCGGCGAGGAATCGGACGGAGATCCTTCTCCGTACCGCCGATCCGGACCAGCCATGGTGCGCTTTCGAGAGCGATAAGCGCCTCCAAACCAGAACGAACGAGCGCGGTCTTCTCGCTGACGCCGGTCAGTTGCGCGGCCTGCTCCAGAAGCTGCTCGTCGATCTCCAGCGTCGTTCTCATATGCACATCCTCCGGGAGATCATCGACGATGGAAGGGAGCGCGCGATGGCAGACGCATCGGTTGCGGCCGGTTAGCGTTTCTGCTAACTTCGAGGTGTGGCGTTTGAGATCGAGTACTTCCACGAGCGGATTCTCGCAGAGATTGAGGCGTGGCCTGTAGACGTTTTGGCGGACTACGCACGGCTCCTGGAGTTGCTGGCAGCCTACGGTCCCAGCCTGCGCCTGCCTCACTCGCGCGCTATGGGCAACGGCCTATTCGAGCTGCGGCCACGCGGTCGATCCGGTATCGGCCGAGCGAGAATTGAAGATCGCGCGCAGGCGCGTGAAGGAGCTCCAAGATGGCTGATCTGAAGCACAGCCCGATCCGGCACGATCATGAAGCCTTCTTGGCGAAAGCAAGACTTCGCAAAGGTTTCAGCGAAGCCTATGAAGCTCTCGATCTCGAGTACCAGGTCGTCGGCCAGCTGCTCAAGGCACGCGAACGCGCAGGACTGACTCAAGACGCGGTCGCCGAGCGGATGGGCACCACAAAGAGCGCGATCTCGCGTCTGGAATCTGCCGGGAAGCATGCGCCGTCTCTCTCGACGCTCCGGCGTTATGCCCAAGCCGTAGGCTGCGACATTCAGGTCAAGCTGGTACCGCAGAAGTGACGCTGGGCTCGCCTCCGCGGTCAATGAGCCTCGAGTTCCTGCCACGGTAGACGGGAGCCACAACGGAGCGCCAATGCCTCTCGATCTCCAAGCCACCGCCGATCTCAACCGCGACGCCATCGTTCGTCGGCTGCGAGAGAGCTACCCCGAAATCAATGCGCGTTTCGGGGTCCGGCGGATGGGGCTGTTCGGATCGTTTGCGAGCGACACGGCGAACGAAACCAGCGACGTGGATCTGATCGTCAATTTCGAGCGGCCCATCGGCCTGGGGTTCGTCGAGCTGGTCGAGTACCTGGAGACTCTCGGACGTTTCGGCGATCTCGGCCGCTACGAGTGCCGAGCTGGTGCTCGGCGTTCCCGGGGGTACTTACGCGGCTTGGGTTTTCCGCTTGCGAGCGGGGCGAGCGGTCTCGGCGGCGACATCCACCAGCAGACGGAGAGCCCTGTTGACCGCTTCGGAAGTCGGGAATGCCTTCGCTACATCAGGGTCCAGGACGGCGATGTTGCTGTCGGCCATAACGCGTTCGTAGTACTTTCCCCGCACCCCCTCCCCGAGGGTCGCGAGATCGTATTCCGGGCGTAGCTCGTCCTCGGCTCTCTTAGTTGTTTTCTTGGTAGCCATGGCTTTCTCGTCTCGTGGTCAGCCTCGCCGGATCGGCAAACGTCAGAGCCAAGGGATCAAGGAACAGGGTCGCCGGCTCAGGGAAGGACACCCCATGTTTGCGGAGGTTGCTCGCCGCCTTTCTCCGGTCCCATTCGAAGAACACCTTGCTATTGTAGCCCCAGAGGCCTCATCTCGACGCCCGCGAACGCCTTAGCCAAAGCCGGCCACTTCGAGTGCCGAGCTTGTGCTTAAGCGGGTCGAGGTTCACGAGAGCGAACAGGAGCGGCACCTGGTCCACCCGGGCGAGGAACTCACCGCGCCGGGGATCCTGCGCAATCCCGTGCCCGTAAATGCGCTCTTCGACCGCGGCTTCGGCTGACGAGATCTTCTCCGACTAGTGAGCGTCGCCCCCGGGGCGGCAGGCCTTTCGCCTTCCCGAGCCCAGAAGGCACCCGCCCGACGCCGAATACTCCGAAACTTTCTCCGTCGGGCACGAGACATTTAGCGTCGGGCCGAAGAGAATCGACGTCGGGGTCGAGGGAATCTACGCCGGGTAGATAAGAACCCACGTCGGGTAGATAAGAACCCACGCCGGGTAGATGAGAATCGCAGCCGGGGTCGTGCCCATCGTCGTTGGGGTCGAGGTATTCTTCGATGAGCGCACAAGAATCTCCAGAGGGCGCACGATAATCTGCGCCGGGTTCGGGCGAATCGGCGGTTCGGGCGAAAGAATCGACGAAGCGCGTTCGAGTGCCCGCGGCCCGGCGTCGCCCCCGGGCCTTGGGAACCTGCCGGAAAGGGACGTTCGATCAGAGGTACGGTTCGAGCTCGCCCCAGGTGTCTTCTTCGATCGTGCGCTTGATTTCCAGCATGAAACGGTCGGCGTCGGCTCCGTCGACCAGGCGGTGGTCGTAGGTGATCGCGAGGTAGCACATGGTCTTGATCGCGATGTTGTCGTTGCCGTCTTGGTCGGTGATCACGATCGGGCGCTTTTCGATCGCTCCGACGCCGAGGATGGCGACTTGGGGCTGGTTGATCACCGGGGTGCCGAACAGGCTGCCGAAGACTCCTGGGTTGGTGATCGTGAAGGTGCCGCCCGAGGCTTCTTCGGGCTTGAGCTTCTTGGTGCGGGCGCGGTCGGCGAGGTCGTTCGCACTCTTGGCGAGACCGACAAGCGAGAGCTGATCGGCTTTCTTGATGACGGGCACGATCAGGCCGTGGCCGAGATCGACCGCCATGCCGAGGTTGATGTCCTTCTTGTAGACGATGTTCGTGCCGTCGATCGAGGCGTTCACCTGCTTGTAGGCCTTCAAACCGTTGACCACCGCCTTGAAGATGAACGGCATGAAGGTGAGCTTGGTCGCTTCCTTCTTGAAAAAGCCGTCCTTGGCGCGGGCACGGAGCTTCGCGATCTTCGAGAAATCGACGTGGAACACCGTTGTCACGTGCGCCGAGGTCGCCTTCGAGTAGACCATGTGCGCCGCCGTGATCTGGCGAATCTTGGACATCGGCTCGATCTCGACGTTGTCGTTCGGGCCATAGGCCGCGACGGAAAAGCCGCCGGTCGGACGCTGCGCGGGCGCGGTGGCTTGAGCCGGCGGAACCGGAGCCGCCGCGGCAGGTGCGGCCATCGGAGCCGCCGGAGCAGCCGGAACGGTAGGCGCCGCGGCGCCCGACTTCTTCGCTTCGACCACCGACAGAATGTCGTCCTTGGTCACCCGGCCATGGGCGCCGCTGCCGGAGAGGGTTGAAATGTCGATCCCCTCCTGCGCCGCGATGTTGCGGACCAGCGGGCTCGAGAAGTTCCGCAGGCGATCCTCTTCGGTCGCGGGCGCACCTGCGCTCGGTGGGGTTGCAGCAACGGCGGCTACGGGGGCCGCTTCCGGCGCGACAGCCGCCGCAGGAACCGGTGTTGGTTCGGCGGCGGGAGCCGGAGCCGCTACAGGAGCAGCCGCGGCAGCCGGAGCGTCTGCGCCGCCGATCATCGCGACCACTTTATTGACGGCGACGGTCTCACCCTCTTGATTCAGGATCTCGGTGAGCACGCCCGCGGCCGGACTCGGAATCTCCGCGTCGACCTTGTCGGTCGAAATTTCGAACAGCGGCTGGTCGCGTTCGACCTTGTCTCCCACCTTCACCAGCCACTTGGTGATCGTTCCCTCGGCGATCGACTCGCCCATCTGGGGCATCACGACTTCGGTTGCCATATCCTTCTCCGTGTTATCTCGGCTCGATCTCGATCCAGGGTCGGCTCGGATGAAGCTAGTAGCGGAGCAGGTCGCGGACCTTCGCGACCAGCTTCTCGGCGTTGGGCAGGTAAAACTCTTCCATCGTTGGGCTGAACGGCACGGGGGTATCCGGGCAGCAGAAACGGGTCACCGGCGCGTCGAGGAAGCCGAAGGCCAGCTCGCCGATCCGTGCCGCCACCTCCCCCGCGACCGAACCGGTCGTCTGTTCCTCGGTCAAAACCAGCACCCGACTCGTCTTCTTGGCGGTCGCAAGGATCGCTTCCTGGTCGAGCGGCTTGATCGTGCGGAGGTCCAGAACCTCGATCTCGATGCCCTCGGCCTCGAGGAGTGCGGCGGCATCCAGAGCCACATGGAGCATAGCACCGTAGGTGATGATCGACAGGTCACGGCCGGTGCGCGCCAGACGCGCCTTGCCGATCGGCACGATCCAGTCTCCCTCCGGCACCTCTTCCTTGATCCGCCGATAAAGGTACTTGTGCTCGAAGAAGAGCACCGGGTTCGGATCGCGGATCGCCGCACGGATCAGCCCCTTGGCATCGATCGCGCTCGATGGGGCGACGATCTTCAAGCCCGGCGTGTGCTGAAAGTAGCTCTCCGGGTTCTGGCTGTGAAACGCCGAACCGTGGATGTTGCCGCCCGACGGGCCGCGGATCACAATCGGCACGCTCTGGCCCCAGCGGTAGCGGCAGGTCGCGGCGAAGTTGATGATCTGGTTGTAGGCGCACGAGATGAAATCGATGAACTGCATCTCGACGATCGGCCGGAGCCCCATCATCGAGGCGCCGATCGCCGCCCCCACCATGCCCGATTCCGAAATCGGCGTATCGATCACTCGCGACGGGCCGAAATGGTCGAGGAAACCGGCCGTGACGCGGAACGCGCCGCCGTAGGTGCCGACATCCTGGCCGAGCAGGAAGACCCGCTCGTCCTTCTCCATCTCGTCCCACATCCCCTGGCGGATCGCTTCGAGGTAGGTCTGGGTTGTCGTCGCTCGGGTTGGCGAGTTCATCGGGCACCTCCCCCAGTCTGCTCCCTCTGACCATTGACCGGTGGAACATCAGGCAAGATCGTTCCCAGCCCCGCGGCCGGATCCGGCTCGTAGACCCCTTCGAGCGCCCGCTCCGGCGGCGGCATCGGCGAGGCGAGCGCGAAATCGACTTCCGTATCGAGGCCGCGGTCGATCTCGGCGACGATATTCTGGAGATCCTCTCGGGTGGCGAGGCCGAACCCCAGCAGATGGCGCTCGAAGCGATCGATCGGGTCTTTCTTCCGCCACTGCTCGAACAGCTCAGGGGGCACGTAGCCGGCGTCATCGTGCTCGGCGTGCCCCTTCATGCGGAAGGTCTTCGCCTCGATCAGCGTCGGCCCACCGCCCCCGCGCGCGCGCTCGACCGCCTTCTTCGTCACCTCGTAGACCGCGAGGATGTCGTTGCCATCGACCATCTCGCCCGGTATGCCGTAGGCGGCGGCGCGCGCCACGATGTGCTTGATCTTCATCTGCCGCGCGGTCGGGGTCGAATAGGCGTAGCCGTTGTGCTCGGCGATCAGGACGAACGGCACGTCGAGCACCGCCGCGAGGTTCAACCCCTCGTGGAAGTCTCCCGTCGAGGTGCCGCCGTCGCCGATGTAAGTGAGGGCGACCAGTGGGCGCCCTTGCAGCTTCGCCGCGAGAGCCACCCCCGCCATCACCGGGATCACCGAGCCGAGCATCGAGATCGGGGCGACGATGCCGCGCGCCAGATCGCCGAAGTGGGTGTTGCCGTCCTTGCCGCCGGTGGGCGAGAGCCCGCGCGCCATGTACTGCATCATCACTTCGCGCGGTTGGACGCCGCGGACCAGCATCGAGCCCAGATTGCGGATCAGCGGCCCGATGAAATCCCCCGCTTCAAGAGCGTAGGCGGAACCGACCGCGGTCGCCTCCTGCCCCAGGCTGGTGTAGAGCCCACCCACCACCTTGTTCTGGCGGTAGAGGTTACCGAGCCGCCCTTCGACCATCCGGGTCAAGCGGAGCAGCCGGTAGAGGTCGAGCTGGCGCTCGCGCGAGAGTTTCGTCTCCGCCAGGCGCTCGACCTCCGGAGCTTGCGGGTGGAGCGATCCGAACGATTTTCCAGTTGTGGACATCGGCAAGCTCCTTCCGCCTTAAAAGTGGATCGCCTGGCCGTGGGCGGCGTGGGCCGCTTCCATCACCGCTTCCGACATCGTCGGGTGGGCGTGCATGGTGCGGAACAGCTCCTCGTCCGTCCCCTCCATCTGGAGCGCCACGCACGCTTCGGCGATCAAGTCGGTCGCGTGGGCGCCGAGGATGTGGACGCCCAAGATCTCGTCGTACTTCTTGTCGCGAACCACTTTCACAAACCCTTCCGGCCGGCCGAGGATCGCCGCCTTGGCGAGCGCCGAGAGCGGGAACTTACCCACCGCGACATCGTAGCCGCGCTCCTTCGCCTTCGCTTCGGTGAGGCCCACACTCGCCACTTCCGGATCGCAATAGGTGCAGGAGGGGACCCGGTCGTAATTGATCGGCCGGACCGCGTGCCCCGCCATGTGCTCGGCGGCCAAGATGCCCTCCGCCGAGGCGACGTGCGCCAGCCACGGCGTGTTCACCACGTCGCCGATCGCATAGATGTGCGGCACGGTGGTCTGCATGAATTCGTTGATTTTGACGTAGCCACGCTCGATCTCGACCCCCAGCGCCTCGAACCCGAGATTCTCGGTCACCGGTTTGCGGCCGACCGCGACGAGCAGCATCTCGGCTTCGATCTGGTCCTTTTTGCCCCCTTCGAGGCGGAGCCGCACGCCCGTCTCGGTCTTCTCGCACGAGAGCATCTTGGTGCCGGTCATGATCTCGATCCCGCGCTTGCGAAGGATCTTTTCGAGGTCGGCCGAGACCTCTTCATCTTCGATCGGCAGGACGCGCGGCAACATCTCGATCAGAGTTACCTTGGTACCGAACGAGGTGTAGATCGAAGCGAACTCGGTCCCCACCGCGCCCGCGCCGAGGACGATCAAACTCTGCGGCACCTTTTGCAGCTCCAAGATGTGGTCGGAGTTGAGCACCCGCTCGCCGTCGGCCGGGGCGATGGGGATATCGCGCGGCACCGAGCCGGTCCCGATCAGGATGTTCTTCGCCTCGTAGACCACGGTGCCATTGGCACCGGCCACCTCCACCTGGTTCGGACCGACCATGCGACCGAAGCCTTGGATGCCGGTCACCTTGTTCTTCTTGAACAGGAACTCGATACCGCGGGCGTTCTTGTCCACCACTTTGCGCTTGCGCTCTTGAGCGCGGCCGATGTCGAGTTTCGGTTCGCCGACGTCGATGCCGATCGCCCCCGCCTCCCGGATCTCGTCGAGTACTGACGCGGTATGGAGGAGCGCCTTGGTCGGGATGCAGCCGCGGTGCAGGCAGGTACCACCGAACTTCGGGTCCTTCTCGATCACCGCGACTCTGAGGCCCAACTGACCGGCGCGGATGCCGGCGACATAGCCGCCGGGGCCGCTGCCGAGGATGATCAGGTCGAAACTGTCTTGGGATTCGTGCGCCATGGGGTCTCCAGGGGTATCAGGAATGTCGAAATCGGGAATCTGGAATCGGAATGGCCGGCGGTTACGGCGCCGTCACCGGCTCGGCGCGGAAGCGCCCGGGACGGTCGGAGACCAGCCGCGCGAGCGGAGTTTCGGCGTCGTGCTCGAAGATGCAGAGCCAATGTTCTTCCGCGGCGCGCGGCAGCCATTTCTTCTTGTTCTCAAGGGTCGTCAGAGGATAGAGGTCGTAGCCCATGATCCAGGGGAGCGGCACGTGGGCGACGGTCGGGACCAGGTCGGCCCAGAAGACTCCGCACTGGCTCTCCCCTCCATCCAAGAGAACGATGCACATGTCCGCGTTATGCCCCGGGGTGCGCACCGCGCGGACGCCCGGCATCGGCACCGCTTCGTCGTCGAACAGCTCGACGACTCCAGCTTCGAACAGCGGCTCCCAGTTGTCGGGAAAGTAGCTCGCCCGGTCGCGCTCGCTGGGGTTGCGGGCGTGCTCCACTTCTCCCCGGTTCAGCCAGTAGCGGGCGTTCGGGAAGGTCGGAACCACCCGCCCCTCGGGATTGCGGCGGGTGTTCCAGCCGGAATGGTCGAAATGGAGGTGCGAAAGGAGGACGTGGGTGACGTCGGTGAGATCGAATCCGGCCCTCCGGATCGATTCGGGCAGGCGGACGGCGTGGGGGTCCATGCCATAAATCTCGCCGAACTTCTCGTTGTGTTTGTCGCCGATGCCGGTGTCGATCAGGAGGAGGTCGCTCCCCCTCCGGACCAGCAGGCAGTTGGTCGCCATGCGGATCCGGTTGTCCTCGTCCGGCACTTTGGCTTCGGCCCAGAGCGTCTTCGGCACCACCCCGAACATGGCTCCGCCGTCGAGGCGGCACTCTCCATCACCGACCAGGGTCAGCTCGAGGTCTCCAAGGCGCATCACGGGAGCGAATTTATAGCATAGAGCTTCGCTGCACCCAGGCCACGAGACCGGGCGCCGGAGGAGTGTCCGGCGCCCTCGCTTCAACTTAGCGGCAGATGCAGACCGAAATCGGACCGCAGGAGTCGGTGCACTGGGCGGAGGTGGTACATACGGTAGGGTTGACGGTGCAGTTCGAGGTCGCTCCACCCGCAACCTCGAGCATGTCGAAGTTGTTCAGACGGCGCACGGTCTCTGCACTCAGGGCCAGTTTCTTGTCGCGCTTCGATTTCATGGGCGGTCCCCTATTCGTTCGGAGGGCGAAGGATTTCGCCTTCTCGAAGAGATAGGCGTCATCTGGGGTGAAACCGAATCACGCGCCGTCCGCGGCGGCTCAGAACAGATTAGAATCTCTCCCGGGAGGTCCCCATGGCGCTCCAGTTCGATGTCATCGTCGAAAAAGATTCCGACGGCTATTTCGTGGCTTCGGTCCCGGTCTTGCCGGGCTGTCACACCCAGGCGAGGTCCCTCGACGAGCTGATGGCGCGAATCCGAGAGGCTATCGAGCTTTGCCTCGAGGTCGAGGGAGCGCCGGGCGAGTCTCTGGACTTTGTTGGAGTCCAGCGGATCACGGTCGCCGCATGACGACCTGGCCGAGCCTTTCGGGTAAGCAAGTGCTCGCCGCTCTCTCCCGAGTAGGTTTCGAGACCCTCCGCGTCAAAGGCAGTCACCACTTCCTGCGCCACCCCGACGGCCGATCCACGGTCGTCCCGGTTCACTCCAACGAAGCGATCGGACGTGGTCTCCTCGCCAAGATCCTGCGCGACTGCGACCTGAGCCGCGAGCGGTTTCGAGAGCCGCTCTGAGCGCGGCCCGCAAACGCCAATCCGATCGATTTGCCGGCTGAGCCGGCGGTTCGCCCTATACCGCCCGCCGGTCACGATCAGCCCACGCGCTTTTTGCCGACCATGTCAGGCCACCGTCACCCCATCGCACAGATAGACATCCTGGATCGCCCGCAGCAGCGCGGCGCCTTCGGCCATCGGGCGTTGGAATGCCTTGCGGCCGGAGATCAGGCCGCTGCCGGCGGCGCGTTTGTTGATCACCGCGGTGCGCACGGCCTGGGAGAGATCGGCGGCACCCTGGGACTCTCCCCCTGAGTTGATCAGGCCGATCCGGCCAAGGTAGCAATTCGCGACCTGCCAGCGGTTCCAGTCGATCGGATGATCTTCGACCAGCTCGCCGTAGATCTTCGGGCTGGTCTTGCCAAAGCCGATCGCCGGATAGCCGCCGTTGGTGGTCGCGAGCTTCTGCTTGATGATGTCGGCCTGGATCGTCACGCCGAGGTGGTTCGCCTGGCCGGTCAGGTCGGCGGCGGTGTGGTAGTCCTTCCCGTCTTTGAGTTTGAACGCGCTGTTCCGGGTGTAGCACCAGAGCACGGTCGCCAGGCCCAGCTCGTGCGCGTGCCGAAACGCTTCGGAAATCTCGACGATCTCGCGCGCGGCGTCGTCCGAGCCGAAGTAGATGGTGGCGCCGATCGCGGCGGCGCCCATCTCCCAGGCCTGTTCGACCGAGCCGAACAGGATCTGCTCCGCCTTGTTCGGGTAGGTCAGCAGCTCGTTGTGGTTGATCTTGGCGATGAACGGGATCTTGTGCGCGTACTTGCGCGCCACCGCACCGAGCACGCCGACCGTCGAGGCGACCGCGTTGCAGCCCCCTTCGATCGCGAGCTTGACGATATTTTCCGGCTCCATATAGATCGGATTCGGCGCGAATGACGCCGCCGCCGAGTGCTCGATCCCTTGATCGACCGGCAAGATCGACAGGTACCCGGTGTTGGCGAGCCGGCCGGTGCCATAGAGCCGGCCGAGGTTGACCAGCACCTGGGTCTTCCGGTCCGAAAGCGCGAACGCGCGGTCGAGGTGGTCGGGACCGGGCAGGGTCAGCATCTCTTTCGGGATGCCCTTACAGGTAAAGGAGAGGAGGTCGTCCGCGTCGGCGCCTAAGTGGCCCGCGATTCCATCGATCGTCTGCAAGCTCATGCGTCCCTCGTTCGAATAAGCGATCTCAGTTCCCGCGCATCCTACCGCGAGCCGGCCGGTGGCTCCACCGCCTGCCAGACGGCCTTGGAGACCGCCGCGATCGCCGCGTTGGCATCCTCCTCGCTGGGGTACCCTTCGGTGAGCACTACGAGGATGTACGGCTCTCGCCCCGCTGGGAAAATGATCGCCGCATCGTGGTGGACTCCGGTGATGTCGCCGGTCTTGTTCGCGACCCGCGTACCGGGGGGGAGCCCCGCGGGGATCTTCTCTTTGAACTCTTGGCCCTCGAGGATCTCGATCATCGCGGCGCTCGCGGCGGGCGAGACCGCCTTCCGCTCGGCGATCGCGCGGAGGATGACCGCGAGATCGTAGGCGGTCGTCGAGTTGATCAGGCCCGCGGCGAACGCCTTCTCGTCCTCCACTCCGCGCAGCACTTCGATGTCATTTGCCCCAAGCGCCCTCATCTCGGCGGTCACGCGCTGCGCACCGAGCAGCTCGATCAACAGGTTGGTCGACAGGTTCGAGCTGCGCTGGATCATCCGTCGCGCGAGCTCGGTCACCGGCCGGCTCTCCCCTACGGACAAGTAGAGCCCCGGATCGCCGTCCTCCCCCTGCTCCAGGGTGAACGGCGAGCCATCCACCAGGCTCTTGAACTCGTTGCGTACGGTGACCGGTCGATCCAACGTCAACTCGCCCCGATCGATCGCCCGATAGAGTTCGACCAACACCGGCACCTTCATGGTGCTCGCCGCGTGGAAGCGGCGATGCTCGTCGCGCCCTGCCTCCTCCCCTGTGGCCAGGCCGTAAAACGATACCGCGGTGATCCCTAAAGCCCCGGCCAAGGCGCTCTCGATCGCGGCGGAGACCCCCGTCATCGGGGGGTTGGCCGCTTCTCCGGCGGGCCTCGATGCGGGCGGCCCGGTCGCAGTGCAGGCGGTGGCGAGCAGGATTCCTCCGAGCGACAGCAGGCGTCGCGTCATCTTTTGAGCCCTCCGGTGTCTGGCCGGACGATAACACCGTGAAGGCACCACCAAGCGGGTCCACTCACCCGCTCTCTTAAAGGTCGGCCTCTTCGCGGTAAAGTCCACCCATGAAATCCAACGGCCACTCCTCTCGCGAGCGTCTGCAGTCGATCGCCCATCGCGTCATGCTCGAGCGCGGCCTTGAGCCGGACTTTCCCTCCGCGGCCCTTAACCAGGTCGCAATGTTGCGCGGTCCCGCGAATGCGGACGACACGGCGGGTGTCCGAGATCTGCGCGATCGGCTCTGGTGCTCGATCGACAACGACGATTCGCGCGACCTCGACCAGCTGACGGTCGGCGAGAAGCTCCCGGCGGGTGGCGTCCGCCTGCTGATCGCGATCGCCGACGTCGATGCCCTGGTACCGGCCGGCAGCCCGGTCGATCGGCATGCGTACGCCAACACCACCTCGGTCTATACCGCGGCGCGGATCTTTCCGATGCTGCCGGAGCGGCTTTCGACCGACCTCACCTCGTTGAACGAGGGGGAAGAGCGGCTCGCGGTGGTGGTTTCGATCGATCTCGACGCTCGGGGCAAGATCGGCGCCTCCGACGTATACCGCGGCCGGGTGGAGAACCGCGCGAAACTCGCCTATGGCGCGGTCGCCGCCTGGCTCGAAGGGACCGGGCCGCTGCCGGAAGCCGCCGCCGCGGTGCCCGGTTTGCCTGAAAACTTGAAGCTGCAGGACCGGGCGACGCAACAGCTCCGCACGCTGCGGGCGGCAAGCGGCGCGCTGTCGCTCGAATCGATCGAAGCGCGGCCGGTGTTCGACCACGACCGTCTGCGCGACCTCGAAGCGCAGGAGAAGAACCGGGCCAAAGAGCTGATCGAGGACTGCATGATCGCGGCGAACGGGGTCACCGCGCGCTTCTTGGACGGGCACGGCTATGCCTCGCTCCGCCGGGTGGTGCGGGTGCCGAAACGTTGGAGCCGGATTGTCGACCTGGCCCGAGGCTTCCGCGTCAAGCTGCCCGATGAACCCGACCACCGCGCGCTCTCCCGGTTTCTCGACGCCCGCCGAGAGGCCGATCTGGAGGGCTTTCCCGAGATCTCACTCTCCGTGGTCAAGCTGCTCGGCTCGGGCGAGTACGCGGTCGATCTGCCGGGCGAAGACCCTCCGGGCCACTTCGGTCTCGCGGTGCGCGACTACGCTCATTCGACCGCGCCGAACCGTCGCTTCCCCGACCTGATCACCCAACGGCTGCTGAAGGCCGCATTCCTGGGCGCTCCCTCACCCTACTCGGTACCCGACCTCGAAGCGCTGGCGCGTCAATGCACGAAGAAAGAGGACGACGCGAGCAAAGTCGAGCGCCAGGTCCGCAAATCGGCTGCGGCTCTGCTCCTCTCCGACCGAATCGGCCAGACGTTCGACGCGATCGTCACCGGTGCCTCGGAAAAAGGCACTTGGGTGCGCGTCTTCCATCCTCCGGTCGAAGGGCGGCTGGAGCGCGGCCATGAGGGTCTGGATGTCGGCGACCGTCTGCGCGTCCGCCTGCTCGACACCGATGTCGAGAGGGGATTCATCGATTTCGCGAGAATCGACGGCTGAACCGGGAGGACCGGGACGCCCCCTTGCCGGGTAGACCGGAAGGGGGCAAGAGGACTGCGATTTTTACGCCGCGCCGCGCGACTTGACCGGTAGTTTGACCGGTAGTTTGACCGGATAACCGAGCGCGAGCAGCTGCTCGCAAAGCACCATCTGACAACGACCGACCACCTTGCGGATGCTCGACGGGCGGTAGTCGAGCTGGGCTGCGACCTCTCCCGGGCGCATGCCCATGCCGTAGCGGAGGCGGAGCAGGTCGCGACAGCGCGGCGAGAGCTGGTCGAGAGCCCGGGCGAGATCACGGCGGAGGGCTATTTTCTCTTGCGCCGGGGCTTGCGGCTCGGCCAGCAGGTCGAGGATCGCCGCATCGACCGACTCGGCGAGCTGACGGCGGGCACCGCGCCAATGCATCACGCAGCGCCACTTGAGGGTTCCGATCAACCAGGCTTCGGGGCACTCGACCTCGTCCCAGCGTTGCAGCAGGATGACCAGCGAATCTTGAATCAGATCCTCGGCGTCTTGGGCCGAGACGCGATAGCGGCGCAACACCCGTTCGATCTTCGGGCGCAGCGAAGGGAGCAGATCGGCAAAGGAGTCCGCGTAGAGGGTTCTGGCGAGCGGTGTCATGCGAGGTCGGTTCCTCCGAGCTTTCGGTTCAAGGCCTTACGGCCCGGGAGGGAGCGCCACCGGCAGGCTTTTACAGTGCAGCAAAGTCTCGAGCGTCGAAGGGTTCGCCAACGCGTTCTCCCGGCGACGTACCCAGAGAACGTGGGGTCTGCCAAGCCTTGTCTTCACTGGTGGAAGCCTTGTGCTGCGGAGCGTACTCCAGATGACCGAGAGGCGACAATCTACGATCGTTTCGGGGCGACCCGATGAACCGCTTTCTGTCGGCCTCCGCGCGGGGAGACCCGGGCTTTCACCCGGGGTTCGAAGCCCCGTCTTTGACCCCCGGTGTCCTGGCCGGAAAGCCGAAGCGGAACGGACCTGCGCAGTCTACTCCAAAAAATTGGCGATCAACCCTGTCAATTTTTGACCAGTGACCGCGAAACGACGCGCGATGAAATCCTCACCCCCCTGATATTCTTCCCCACCATGCTGCGACGCCTCTCCCTCACCACCGCCGGCGAGAGCCATGGCCCAGGCCTGACCGCGATCCTCACCGGTCTGCCTGCCGGGCTGCCGATCGATTTCGACCTGCTCGCCCGCGATCTGGCGCGGCGGCAGCACGGCTTCGGCCGCGGGCGCCGGATGGCGATCGAGCACGATCGCGCCGAGCTTCGCGCCGGGGTGCGCGGCGGCGAGACGATCGGCGGCCCGGTCGCCCTCTGGATCGAGAACCGCGATTGGGTGAACTGGCAGCAGGTGATGGGCATCGAGGCGGTCGATCCGCACCGGGCCGAGCTGCGGCGGATCAAAAGCCCGCGCCCCGGTCATGTCGATCTTCCCGGTGGCCAGAAATATGACCGCCGCGATCTGCGCGACGTGCTCGAACGGGCGTCCGCGCGCGAGACCGCCGCCCGGGTCGCGGCCGGTGCCCTGGCCAAGATGCTGCTCGGCGCGCTCGGGATCGAGATCCGTAGCGGCGTCCGCTCGTTGGGGCCGATCGGCACCGATCGGGCAACCCCCGATTGGGAAGATCTGCTCGGGGTGGACGACAGCTCGCCCTTGCGCGCGATCGACCGGGCGCTCGAACCCGAGATGATCCGGCTGGTCGAGGAGGCCAAGGACCTTGGGGAGACGCTGGGCGGCGCGGTCACCGTGATCGCCCGCGGCGTGCCGGTAGGCCTCGGTTCCTACGTGCAGTGGAGCGACAAGCTCGACGGTCGGCTGGCCCAGGCGGTGCTCTCGGTCCACGCGATCAAAGCGGTCGAGATCGGCGGCGGGATCGAGGCGAGCCGCGGCTTCGGCAGCACCGCCCACGATCCGATCGAGATCGAAAACGGGAGGTTCGTCCGCCCGACCAATCGCGCCGGCGGCCTGGAAGGGGGGGTCACCAACGGCGAGGACGTGGTGATCACGGCCTACAAGAAACCGATTGCGACGCTACGCAAAGGGCTCCCTTCGGTCGATCTCGACACCCTGGAAGCGGCGCCCTCCCAATACGAGCGGAGCGATGTGACCGCGCTCCCGGCGGCCGGCGTGATCGTCGAGGCGATGGTCGCCCTGGTCCTCGCCGACGCGCTACTCGAGAAGCTCGGCGGCGACTCGCTCGCCGAGGTCAAAGCCCACGCCCTAGCCACTAGAGCCCTCCAGGAACGTTGGTCGAACCGCAGTTGAACGGGTGCTCCTGCACTCAACCGGCCCGGGCGCGTATACTTGGCCCCACCGAACCCACCGACCAGGGGTGGGCGGAGACACCGAAAGGAGACGATCATCAGCGCGAGAGTGTTCGTCGGCAATCTCAGTGACTACACGACACAGGGCGATCTTCAGACGCTGTTTGCCGAGGCCGGCGAGGTGGTCGAGGTCTTCCTGCCCACCGACCGCGCCACCGGCCGGCCGCGCGGATTCGCCTTCATCGAGTTCGGCGACGACGGCCAAGCGGCCGCGGCGATCGAAAAGTTCGAAGGGCACGAGCTGGAAGGGCGCAAGATTCGGGTGACCGAGGCCGAAGATCGGCGCAGCGGACCTCCCTCCGGATTCTCCGGAGGAGGGGGTGGCGGCGGCGGATTTGGTCCCCCCGCAGCCAAGAATCGCCCCAAGCCTAAGGGCAGCCGGCGCAACCTCCGCGGTCGCAAGCGGAGTCTCTAGGGCGAAGGGGTAGGCAAGCGAACGGAGCGGGCCTCTGAACCCCGCTCCGCCGCGAGCATCTTCCTCTCCGCCGGACGTCAGCGGGTGCCCGCGAGCCGCAGCAGCGTCCCCAGCGTGTACAAAACGCCGGCCGCTCCGGCCGCGAGCGCCACCACCAGCACCTGAAGCAACCAGAGAATCGCCGTCGCCCCCGCCCAGACGGCGAGCCAGACCGCAAGCCAGAGGGCACCGAGCACGGCGAGCGGACTCAAGAGAACGAACCCGAGCGACACCGCCGGGCGCTTCCCGGGAGTCTGCCACCCACGTCTCAGGGCAGCCACCAGACGGCCGAACCACCTGAGCCCGGCGCTTGCCCAAGCCTTCCGCCAGTACGCCAGGCCGCTCGCCTCGACCACCAGCTCCGCCACGCCGAAAAGGCTCGCAGGGTCCGGCGGATGCTCTTCCCCTCCAGAACAGGAACGGCAGTGCATCTCGAACCGGCTCGCCCTCTTCCCGGCCTGCACGTATGCGTCGGTTTCGAGCGGATGCCCTTCGTAGAGAAACCGATTCGCCGCCGCACAAGCCAGATAGAGAATCGGAAACGGGCGCACCAAGCCGAGCCCCCAACCGCCGAGCGCGTCTTGGATCTGCAGCGCATGAAACGCCTCGTGAACCAGCAGGCCGAGCCCGTGCACCGTGTCCGGTCGAAACGATCCGCGGCGTACAAAGATCGAGACGTTCCGCACCCCGAACGTCGCGGGCAGGGTGATCGCCTGGTACGGCCCCATTTTAAGCAGGTGAGGCATGCCGAGGTGAAAAGTCACGCGCGCCAGATCGAGCCGTGGATAGACCTCCCGAAGCACCGCGAGCAGTTCGGAACTCGCCGCCACCCGCGGCGGAAACGTCCAACGCCAGACCGCGCGCGCAGCGACAAGCAGCCGCTCGCCGAGGGGTGGGCGAAGACGCGCGCGGGTTCTCGACACGTGCGCGACGATATCGTACGGCGTGAATCAGAGCCGGGGAAAACCCTCCCTACGCCTCCGGCACGAACGTAGCGTGGAAGCAGAGGTGCTGCGCTTCCGGAAACCGCACCCGCGCGCGCGGGCCGGCGGCGACGTTCCAGGCGTCGAAGAGCGCGAGATCCGTGGTACCCCGGGCGGCGTCGAACAGCGGGCAGAGGAGGACCCCCTCTTTCTCCCGGTCGGGATCGGGGACCACCACCGGCTCGGCGGCCGGGTAGACCCCGGCGGGCGCGGTCCAGAGATCGCGCGGCCCACCCGTTTCAGTCCAATCGAGATGGACGAGCTGATCGAAAAATTTCCGCCCTTTCCTGCCGGTGGTCGAAACACCGAGCACCCAGACGTCGTCGATCGGCCGGGCGAAGCGGCGCGGGTCGATCGCCGGAAAATCGGGCGCTCCTTCGTAGGATGAGGCCCGGCGTTCGACCACGGCGCCCCAACCGAGATCGACGCTTAGGCGGACCAGGCGACCGGGCGAAACATCGACGAACAGATCGGGGAGCGGTTGATACTGATCGTAGACCGGCCGGTCGAGCTCGATCAGATCGAGAGTCAGTCGATCGCCCTGGTCCCAGGCGTTCGCGAGATGCAGACAATAGCCGCCATCGAGCGGGATCGTCATCACGCCCTCCCCAGTCGCCCGCTCGACCACCACGAGCCGGCTCCCCAGCTCTTCGCGCCAGACCAGGCAATCCTGGAGCGACTTAGGCCCCGCGAGCAGCGGCGCGATCTCGATCACGTAGGGCGACAGGTGAAAGATGCAGAAGCGCTCCGAGACCGCGAAATCGTGGAGCACCGCGGGTCGGTCGATCGGGATCCGACGGCGCAGCGCGAGCGCGCCGTCCGCGCCGAAGCGATAGAGCGTGACACTCGGTTGCGCCCCGGCGAACGAAGCGCCGAAATGGATCAGCTCTCCCGTGTGCGGATCGAGCTTCGGATGGGCGGCGAGCGGCGACAGCGCGTTCAGCCTGCCGCCAAACGTGTACTCGCCCCGAGTCTTAAGCGTTTCGGGATCGAGGTCGTAGGGCAGCCCCTGCTCGCCGCTCGCGAGCAGCCGGCCCTGCCAAGGAATGACGCTCACGTTGGCGGGTGAAGCGAGCGCCACGCCGCGGATCAGACCGTCGCCGGGAAACGCGGTGCCGAAGGCCCGGTAGATCGCGCGCCCTGCCGCCACCTCCTCGCGCCGCTTGGCGGTCGCGACGTGGCGCGCGGTCGCCCGCGGCGCCGCCCCCCCCTCGAACCGGACCGAGACGACGCGGCCGTCGCCGTCGAGCCAATGGCGATACGAGAGATCGGCACGGCCGAAGCTCGCCGGCCCGTTTGCGATCCAACAGCCCGAGAGGTAGCCGGGCAGCTCCCCAGCCACTTCGAGCTCGACCGCATCTATCTCCCCCGGCTCGGTCGCGAAAGCCGTTTCGATCCCCGGGGCAAAGTCGTTCATCGGGAACGTTCCCTCCGCCTCAAGCGACCGCGAGAGCCGGGACAGGCTCCAGCGTCGGTTCGGGCACCGCGGAGCGGCTCGACACAGGGCTTGGCGCACCGAGCGCCCGGCGGAGAATCATCGGATCGAAGCCCCACTCCATCTCTCCGGGAATCGCGCGCGCCTCGTCCCAGGCCGCTCCGAGCGCCACCGGATCGAAACGGAGATGTTCGAGGTCGATCCGCTCCACGAACGCGCGGCTCGAGAAGACCTCTGCGGTGCCGAGCACCGTCGAGGCCACTTGGGCCACCGTGTAGCGCGCCTGGATCTCAAGCGATGAGAGCGCCCGGTCGAGCACGCCGCGCGCCTCGACCGGGTGGAGGCCGATCTTGTAGAACGACTGCTCCGCTTCGCGCAAGGGCCCGATCGACGGAAAGTCGAAGAAGATCGGCGCCCTGGGCGCAGGCAGACCCGCGGTCAATTTCCAGCGCTGGAACTCGGCGAGGAAGGTCTGCAACCCCAGATTCCACGGCCCGAGCTTGGCGAACCGGCGCAGAAACGAGGGGAGGAAGATCGGGTCGGTGAACAGGTCGTTGATGAACGGAAAGACATAGAAATTGAAGTAGATCGACAGCTCCCATGCGTAGCGGAGGGTGAACGCCTCCTGGTCACCGAGCGTGTTGTACGACAGCAGGTAGCTCGGCACGTACGCCTCGTAGAGACCGCGGGCGAGCGTTTCGTACAAGCGCACCTTGGTCGCGAGCAGCCCACCATCTGTGGTGCGGATCGCGTCGGTGATCAACGTGTTGTGGACCGCGATCAGGTCGCCCCCCGGGCTGTAGAGCGGATCGGAGAATCGGCACGCCTCGCCGGTGAGCGCCCACCGCTCGTTCGACAAGGTCTGCCGGCAGTCGTGGGCGAAGCTCACGAAACCGGAACCGTCGAAGATCTTCCGTTGCGGCAGGTCGCGGGCGAAGAGCGGAAACTCACGGCAGATCCAGGCCACCAGCTTCTCCGGGCTGGACACCTCGGCGCGGTGGATCTTTTGGGAGTCGTAGACCAAGCCGAGGCTGGTCTTGCCGTGCAGCGGGATGACCCAGAACCAGAAACCGTCGCCGCAGAAGTGGTTGGTGGCCAAGAAGGTCGGCATGTGGCCGAGCGCCGCGCGGTCCGGGCGCTTGCGGATCTCTCCCGCCGACAGATCGGTGAGCTTCTCAGGATCGAGCAACCCTTCGACCCAGAAGAACGAGGTGCCATGGCGGATCGGGCTCTCGGCCAGCAGGCCGAGCTTCTTGGCCAGGAAGCGCCGACGCCCCGACGCATCGACCACCCAGCGCGCTCGTCCCTCGACCCGCTCGCCGTCGGCCGCGGTGTAGCTGAACTCGTGGCGCGCGTCGCCGGCCCCCATTTCGACTTCCAGCCCCGAGATCGGAGCGGCCAGGGTGAAGCGCGGATCGGCCGCATTCACCCGCAGCAACTCGGCCTCCAGGAGGTTCCGGTCGAGCTGGTAGGTCGCGATGTTCGAGACCGATTTGATGTACGACTGGCTGTACCCCTCAGCGCGATCTTCGAGGCCCGGCACTTTCCACCAGAAGCGGAGGTTGTACTTCAAGTAGTGCTGCCGCAGCAGATGCTCTTCCAACTCGAGCACGCGCGAAAAGTAATAGCCGGAGACCTGCACCGTCGCCTCGCCCACCTTCTGCTTCTCGGGCGGCACCGCTCGACGATCGACCAGGTGGACCGAAGGGACGCCTTCTAGCAACAGCTGGCGAGCGAGCGACAGGCCGGCGAGACCGGCCCCGACGATCAGGACGTCGCAGTCGAGGGTTCGTGTCATGGCGGTCCCTTTCTGCTCGAACCCCTTGAGGAGGAGTCCGAGGGCAAGTTCGTTACGCGTCGGGCGCCCCGACCAACAGCGCCATCACCGGTCCGTCGGCCGAGACCGAGGTCGCGAGCGCGAGCGCGCCGGGCCGCACGGAGATCTGTTGCACCGCAGCCGAAACGCCGCCGAGCGGGAATCCGTCGTCGGTCGCTTCGAGCCCGATGACCCCCGGTAGACGCCCGTCGGCCAAGGAAGCGATCAGACTCATCACTTGGAACACGCCAGAGGCCCCGAGAGCTTCCCCCAACCTCGATTTGATCGCGGCGACCGGTAGATCCAACCCGTTACCCGAGCCGCTCTCAAGCCCCCGGGCGATCCCCGCGGCCTCGAACCGGTCGAGATCGCGCGCACCGCTCGCGCCGGAACCGACGCAACAGAGGTCGGCGCGCAAGGCGCCGCGATCCGCGAAAGCGGCGTCGATCGCCCGTGCGAGCGCGCCGGCCAGATCCTCGCTCCGGTCCGGCGCGAACGCCGCGCCGCTCCCCGCGATCCGCGCCAAGACCGTGGCACCACGCGCCGCCGCCACCTCGGCCGCTTCGAGCACCAGCAACCCCGCCCCTTCCGCAGGCACAAAACCGGTGCGCCGTCGGTCGAACGGAATTGAGACTCCCCCAAGGCCGGCGAGCCGCCCGGCGCGCGAATAGGCGAGCGCCGATTCGAAGCAGAGCTCCTCCACCCCACCCGCGAGCACCACATCGGTCTGGCCGGTGCGGATCAGGTCGGCGGCGTAGGCGATCGCCTGAAGCCCGGAAGTCTCCCCGCCGCCGAGTGTCGAGTTGACTCCGGAGAAGCCGTGCCAGATCGCCGCCTGGCCGGCTGCGGCGTTGATCACACTGTTGGCGAAATCGAACGGGGAGACGTAGTTCGGTCCGAGCTTCAAGCCGCGGCGGTCGAACTCGGCGATCGTGTGCATGCTGCAGTAGGTCGTGCCGACCACCAGCGACAGCTCGCGCCCGCCGCGCGCCTCAGGGCTCCAGCCGGAATGTTCGAGCGCGCGGGTGGCCGCCGAGATCAACAGCCGCGAGGTCCGGTCGAGCGGCCGCAGGTTCCGGTCGCCCAAATAGCGTTCCGGCTCGAACGGCCGGATCTCGCCGCCCACCTGGGTCGTGAGCAGGCTCGAATCGAACAACTCGATCGGGCCGATCCCGCTCTGCCCGCCGAGCAGCGCCTCGTGCACCGCGCCCAACTCGTCGCCGAGCGGCGAAAGCAGGCCGATCCCGGTGACCACGACCGCGCGCTCAGACACGAGGCCTCCGGAAGATCACCGAGGCGTTGTTGCCGCCGAACGCGTAGGCGTTGTTCATCGCGACCGAAACCGGAATCTGGCGCGCCTGGTTCGGCACGCAATCGAGATCGCATTCCGGATCGCTCTCCTCGAAGTTCATGGTCGGTGGGATCCACCCCTCGTGGATCGCGAGCGCACAGACCGCCGCCTCGATCGCCGACGCCGCGCCCATCGTGTGGCCGATCATCGACTTGATCGAGCTGATCGGCACCCGGGACCCGCGCCCGAACACCCGGTGCACCGCGAGCGTCTCCAGCTTGTCGTTGGTGGGCGTCCCGGTGCCGTGGGCGCTCACGTAGGAGACCTCTTCCGCGGACAGACCGCCCGCGGCGAGCGCCCGCTCCATCGCCCGCGCCGGTCCGTCCCCTTCCGGGTGCGCCGCGGTCATGTGGTGGGCGTCGCACGATAAGCCGTAGCCGGCGATCTCGGCGTAGATCCGGGCGCCGCGCGCGATCGCCCGCTCGGTCGGTTCGAGCACAATCACGCCCGCCCCTTCGCCCGGGATCATTCCCTTCCGTCCCTTGGCGAACGGACGGACGACGTCCGGCGCGATCGCGCCTAGTTTCGCGAAACCGGTGTACGTGATGCGCGAGAACGCGTCCGCCCCTCCGGCGATCATCAGATCAGCCCGGCCGGCCCGGAGCAGATCGACGGCGTGGGCGATCGCGTAGTTGCCCGCGGCGCAGGCGGTCGGGATCATCTGGTTCGGCCCCGCGAACCCGAGTTCGGAGGCGACATTGGCCGCGATCAGATGGCACGGATAGCGGCCGGCCAGCTCGCCCCCCAGCTCGCCGAGCCGGTCGCCGAGCATCAGGTTGTCCAGGTGCTCGATCTCCAGCGGCTCGCCGGAGGTCGTGCCAAACGCGACCCCGACGCGCTCCGACCGTTCGAGGGGCATGGGCGCCAAATCGACCCCTGCGTCGGCGAGCGCCAGACGGGCCGCTGCGATCGCGAGCTGGGACGCGCGCCCCATCGAATCGACCCGGAGCCGGCGGACCCAGGCGGTCGGGTCGAAATCCGGCACCTCGGCCCCCAGGTGCGCCGAGTGGCGCGAGGTGTCGAATGAAGAGACCGGCCGGAACCCCGAGCGCCCGGCCAGGAGGCCGGGCCAAACCGTTTCGTGGCCCGAACCGATCGGGGTGACCAGCCCGAGCCCGGTGACGGCGATCGCGGTCGTCCGGCGTTCTCCCGCGCTCGACCTCACGCCGAGACCGGCGCCAACTCGGCGAGTCGCGTCTCGACCAGATCGACCATCTGCGGCAGGGTGGCCAGCTCCTTGTAACGCTCGTCAGGAAGATTGAGTTGGAACGAGTAATCGACATCGACGCCTATCTCGAGCAGCGACAGCGAGTCGAGCGACAAGTCGTCGCGCAGCGAATCTTCGTCGCCGATCTTCTCGCGCTTCAAGCCGGCGACGTTCGCGATGATTTCCTTGATCTTTTCGCGGATCTCGATTCTTTCCATGACTTCCTCCTGGTTGCCCGGTCGCACCCCGTTTGCCGGCGAATCCTAGGCCTCTTCCGCTCGGAAGTGAATCTTCTCTAGCGTCGGAAGGTCCTTTGAAATAAGGACTTGCGCGTCTCGTCCCCAAAATTTCACCATCCCGCCAGAGAGAGGCTCCGGGGCGGCGCGAAGCGTTACACGCACCCCGCTATCCGGGAAATCTCGGTTCAGGACCCAAGGGCTCAAACCAAAAGAATGAGGGCGACCCCCGCGGCCATCAACACCACCGCGACAAGTTTGCGCAACGTAATCGCCTCAGCGAACGCCAGGCGTCCGATCAGGAGTGCGAACAGATTGCCGATCGCCCGCTTGAGCGTCTCGACGACCCTCACCGACACCGTCTGGAGCGCCGCGAGCTGAGCACCGAGCGCGAGCGCGGAGACCACGAGCGCCGCCAGAAACAGCCCCGGCGACCGGCGCAGCTCGAAGAGTTGGTGGAGCTCGCGGCGCTGGGCCAAGATCAGCAGAGCCGCCAACGCGACACCAAGATTCAACACCAAGGCGTGCAGCGGCGGGTGCGAATGGGACACCGCGAGCTTGTCGAGAGGGATGGTGAGCGACCAGCAGAGGGCGGTGCCCGCCATCAGCCAGAATCCGCGCCGGGCGAGCATCGAGCGCAAGCTCCACCTCCGCCCGCCGCTCGGCGCTTGGAGGGCAAGAGCACCGATCACCACCAGCGCGATCCCGCAGCCGTCAGACACGGACGGCCGCTCGCCGAGCAGGGGGATCGCCATCACCGAAGCGAACGCCGGGGTGAGCGAAAGGAGCGGCACCGCAACCGACAGTTCGGCCGTGCGCAGCGCTTCGAGGAACAACAGATTCGCCACCACGTTCAGGGCGACCGAGCCGAGCGCGGGAGCCCAGTAGCCCTCAGCCGTTATGAAACCACCCTGCAGGTACGCCCAGAGCGCGAACGGGGGCGCCGACGCGAGGCAGAGCGCAGCCATCAGCGGCAACGGGCCGAACTCGCGCGACAGGAGCTTCCTCAACAGGTCGAATCCCGCCCACGAGAGCGCCGAGACCATCACGAGGGCGAGCGAGCCGGCGGCGATTCCATCCATCATGACTGCAGGGGGGCTCCTCGAAAAAGGACGTGCGACTCTACCGCGGAACCGCCCGCCGGTCGGCCACCTGGTATCGTGCGGCAGCCGTGTCCTCCACTTGCCCAGAAGCCAGAACCACCGATCCCCCGGCCATTCCCCCGATGCCGTTCGTGCTCGGCGTCGGCCGCTCCGGCACCACGATGCTGCGCCTGATGCTCGACGCGCACTCCCGGCTCGCGATCCCGCCCGAGACCGGTTTTTCCGAGGAGATCGAGCGCCGCATGTCGGCGGGAGTGTCGCTCGCCGAGGCGGCGCTCGGCGCCATCTCCGACTGCGACAACGCTCAGAGCTTTGGCCTCGCCGCGGACGACCTGGCGCGCGCGTTCGCCCACCTCCCGCCCGGCGACCGGTACGGCACCGGGGTTGGACTCGCTCTGCGCGCGTTCTACCGCCTCTATGCCGAAACCCAAGGGAAGCCGCGCGCGGGAGACAAGACGCCGATCCACACCGGCCACATCACGCGCCTCGCGCGTTACCTACCGGAGGCGCGCTTCATCCACTTGATCCGCGACGGCCGCGATGTCGCGGCGTCGATCCGCGATCTCTGGTTCGCCCCCAGCCGCGAGTTGGGCGCCTTGGCCCTTTGGTGGCGGGAAACTATCGAGGCGGCGCGGCGCCAGGCGAGCGATCTACCGGCCGGCACCTACCTCGAAGTGCGCTACGAAGAGCTGGTCGCGCATCCCGCCGCAGAACTCCAACGGATTTGCGCGTTCGCCGATCTGCCGTTCGAACCCGAGATGCTCGACTTCCACGCCCGCGCCCCGGCACGCCTCGCCGAAATGCAGACGGTTCGCGGGCAAGACGGCCGGGTGGTGATCACCGACGAGGAGCGACGCCACCAGCACCGGCTGACCACCGAGCCGCCCCGCACCGAACGGATCGGCCGCTTCCGCAGCGTCCTTACCCACCGAGAGATAGCGAAGTTCGAAGCGGAAGGCGGCACCTTTCTGCGGGACCTCGGCTACCCGCTGGTCACCAGCTCTTGGGCGCGGCTTCGGGCGCGCATCTCCCGTTCGAGATAATCGCGCAGCGGCGCAACGTGCAGCGCCTGGTCGTGCCACTCACCGAACAGGTGCTCGAGCATGTGGTGCTCGGAGAGCTTCTCGCCGGCGCGGAAATGGCGGACCACGGGGTGGAGGAAGAAGCTCTCCTCCGCCGCTTCCGGGTCGGGACGGCGAACGACGTTGAACGGGTCACCCTCCGTTGTACCGAACTCCAGGGTGACGACGTAGCAGTCGGAGTTTCGATCCAGCGCGATCTCCCGCAGGTAGTCCACCGGCATCTCTTCGAGCCTGCGCCCTTCGATCCCTTCTTTCGGCAGCACGAAGATCTCGGCCAAGTAACCGAACATCTGCCAGAGGGCCGAAGTCTGGTTGATGCGCGTAAGAATCGCTCGCGAGAGCCCATCCGGCGTGGCGGCAAACGGCGCCACGGGCCAGGGATTCCCTTCGTAACGCTCCTCCAAGATGCGATGGAGGGCGCGGCAGTTGTAGCGGAAGCCGTGGATGAACCCGGACGTGATCTTCTTGAAGTCGCGCATCTGCATGAGGCCGCCCGCGATGTAGAGATCGGGGATGTTGACCGATTCCCAGGCGCTCGTCTGGTCCGGAAAGCGATCTTGGATCGCGAGCTTCGGCCGGCAGCTCGCATCGAAAATCGAGTCGTCGAAGCGGAAGCCGGTGCAGGCGATCACCCGGTCGTAGATCAGCGCCTCCTGCTCCTGGTGGGCGTGGGTGTAGGTGACTTTGACTTGGAACTTACCATCCTCGCGCTTCTCGATGCACTGGATCGAACAATCGAGCACGGCGTTCTGCGATTTCAGCTGGTAGGTGTCGAGCAGGTTGTTGTTGACCGCGCGCAGGTGGCCCACATGGTGGGTGCGCCAGGCGAATTGGACCGGCCGGGGGCTCGCGATGTGGATGATCGCCGCGCGCGACACCAGATGGTCGGCGGTCTCGAAACCGGAGTTCCCTTTGCCGATGATCAACACCCGCTGGTTGCGAAACTCCTCGCGGTCGAGCGAGACATCGACATAGTTGTCCGCCAAATCGATGCCCGGAATGTCAGGAACGAAGGGGCGCGAGATGCCGGTCGCGACGATCAGCCGCCGGGCCGCGAAGGTTTCGCCCGCCGCGGTTTCGACCTGGAAGCGACCGTCGCGTGACACCCGGGTCGCCCGCGCGCCGTAGCGGATACGCAGCGCGAAGCGCTCGGCGAACTCTTCGAGGTAGCGCACCATGAGGTCGGCGTGCGGGAAGAAGTCTAGGCTGTAGTTTTTGAACAGTAGCTCCGAGTCGTCGCTGAGCAGCGAGTTCCAGTCGAAGCGGAGGTTGACCTCCGGATCGTCGTAGCCGGTAAACACCTTGTTGTTCGAGATCAGTTGGCGATGGCGCGGAAAACGCCGGAAGAAGTCTCCGGCGCCCGCAGCCGCTTCGAGGATCAGATAGTCCCGCCCGGCGCGCTCGAGGAAGTAGCCCAGCTGAAGGCCCGCCGGGCCGGCACCAAGGATCAGATAGTCGACCAGGACGGACGCTTCGGGCTGGTTCATTGGAGCTCCTCTCGTTGGCTTCGGTGGAAGGTGCGGCCTCGAGTTCTCGCCCGAACATGAGACCTCCCAAAGCTGGTGGTGCTCGCGGGGGTCTCTAGGGGTCCACGTTTGGACAAGTCGGTTGGAATCGAACCGCACTCAGCGCACTCAGCCAGGGAAGCGCCTGGCGAGCCAGGCCTCGACCTCCTCCGGATGGAAGCCGAACGGCCCGGTTTTCCCCTTGTAGACGAGGGTCTTTTTTTCGTCGATCACGTAGATCCGTTCCGGCCAGCCGGCGTAGGCGGCATCGGCCGGATTGGTGATGTCATCGACCAGGAGGGGAATCGGAAAGCGAAAACGGCGCACCATGTCGTTGGCGATCGCCACGCGCGCCGCCGTGCTCTTAGGCTGCGGGTAGCAGACGCCCTCTTTCTCGTTGCTCTCCATTTGCCACTCGTCGGTCGGATGGGCTTCGCGGATGTAGACCGCAACGAACGTCGCGCGGTCCCTATAGCGGCGGTACATCTGGCTCAGGCGCTCGACCGAGCGCCGGAACGGCGGTCAGGTGTAGCTGCCGAAGATAAGAACGAGCGGTCTCTCCCCCATCCGTTCGCTTAACCGAACGCGGGTGCGGCCGTCGAGCGCCAAGAGCGAGACATCCGGCGCCCGGTCGCCTATTTCAAGCGCGCCTTCCTGCCGCGTGTCGTAGCGCAGCATCCCCCAGACGTTGCTCGGACCGATGGTGACCAACGCCCAGGTGGCGGCGCCGACCATGGCAACACCCAACACGAGGCCGGCCCAACGGAGAGTTCTCGTCAAAACGGTTTTCATGGCGGCTCCTTCGCACCCTCGTTTCCCCGCGTGTCAACGAGTGCGGGCAAGACCCTTTTAGGCGTCCGCGCGCACTCTCTTTCAATAGGGGTGCGCGCACCGCGCACTCGGGGGACGTTTCGGAGCGAGCCATCGAGCGCTCGGACTCAGAGTTACCCTCTCGCCTTGGACCCAAAGGGTCCGAAAGGAGTCACAGATGTCTAAACTGTCGCTCGCCTTCCTCGCCGTGCTCTTCCTCGTCGTGCCGGCAATCAGCCGAGCAGCGTCCTACTGCGAAAAAGACTTTTACAGCGACGCGACCTACACGAACTTGGTGGGCGGCCGAACCACCAACTGCCAAGGGCAGACTTACTCCTGGGGTGTTGTGACCGCTTTTAAGCTCGGTGGCTGCGAGCCCTGCGGCGGTGCCGCGGTCTCTCTTTCGACCCAAGAGTCCGGAACGGCGAAACCGCTGGACCTCGCCCCCGCCGCCTGCCTGGCGCCGATTCGCTGAGCCTGTGAAGAACCAGGGGCGACGTCAACCGTGCCGTCGCCCCGACCTTCGCACTTCGTTTCTCGTTGGCCCACCTACGATCCGTGCGGTTCCCCTTCCGGCACCGGGCGGAGCCGGGCGCTCTCTTTCGATTCGACCCAGGTCTTGACCAGCGTGGCGGCCAAGATCACCGCTCCTCCGGCGAGCGACCAGGCGCTCGGCTGTTCGTGGTGGACGAGCCAGGCCCAGATCGGATTGAGCACCGGTTCGAGGAAGAGCAGAAGCGATGTCTCGAACGCCGGGACATGGCGGATCGCCTTGGTCAGGAAGACGTAGGCGAAGCCGATCTGAAAAATACCCAGGTAGGAGACCACCGCGAGATCGACCCCACCGATGCGGGAGATCGGCAACGCGAGCGGCAGGCAGACCAGGCAGGCGAATGCGTTTCCCCAGAGCGTCGCCGAAGCGGGAGAACCCGCGCCCGCCACCCCACTTGCGGACTCCCCCGGGCGGCTGAGCACGCGCAGCCCCATCACCGTGAGCGCCCAGAACAGGCCAGAGGAGAGCGCCAGGATGTTGCCCAGGAGTGGCCGCGGTGCGGTGGCCGAAGCCGGGTCGAGCCCGATGAAGAAGAGGCTTAGCCCCAAGCCCAGCAGGGCCACGAAATAGAGGTCGCGCCGCTTCACCCGCTCGTCGAGCAGCCAGGGGCCGAGCAGCAGGACGTAGAGCGGCGCGGTCGATTGAAGGAAGATCGAACTCGCCGCCGTGGTCATCTTGTTGGAGAGCACGAACAGGATCATCGTCGTCGCGTGCGCGGCCGACACCAAGAGGGTCGCTCGGGTCGGCCGTCGGCGCGCCGCCGGGAGCATCAGAAAGAGCGCCACGGTCGCGATGCCGGCGCGGAAACAGGCGACCTGCCAACCGGAGAGCGAGGCCGCTTTGATCGCGGCGCCGCCAGTTGAAAACAGGGCGGCCGCAGCGAGCACGCCGAGCCGACCGGTGAGTGCGGTTCTTTGAACGGAGGGGAGGGCGGCTTGCTGTGCGGCGAGTGACATCGCGCGGCATTGTATGCCGGGGCCGGCCGCGGCAAATCTGACGTTCGCTGCCACCGGCGCCGACGTGCCCGTCACCTTATTGACTCTTGCCAATATCTAGATCGACAGGCAGAATAGGCGGCGACTCGTGGTTGATCTCGCCGTTCGTGCCACCCGGTGATGGCCTCCTGCCGGGAGAGCTTTTGGAGTCGAAATTTCTTTTTGCCGGAAGGAGACACGCATGCGACCTGCCACCTCCCTCGCGCCGGGGTTCTTCGGTCTGACGCGCTCGGCTCCAAACGCCGAGCTGCTCGGCCGGGTGACCCACCCGAGCCTCCGCGCCCTTCGGGCCGCGCGCTCCGATCGCCCGCTCGCCGAGGCGCTCGAAGCCCACGCGCAGGCACAAGAGCCACAGGCCGGCGTTGTGCTCACCCCCGAGCAGCGCCTGCTCGGGCGGATCTCGTTCGGCCCCACGAGCGCGGATCACGCCCGGATGCGCCAAATCGGCTACACCGCCTACCTCGAAGAGCAGCTCGCCTACACCCGGCTGGATGATTCGGAACTCGAAAACGCGCTCACCGCGGCGTTCCCGACGCTCTCGATGACCCCTGCCGAGCTGTATTTCGGCGACAACTTCGACCTCACCTATGAGCTGCCGATCGCCGCGATCTACCGCGCGATCTACAGCAAGCGGCAACTGTTCGAAACCATGGTCAACTTCTGGACCGACCATTTCAACATCGACCTCGGGGGCGACACCGCCCACTTCTTGAAGCATGTCGATGAGCGCGACGTGATCCGCAAGCACGCGCTGGGGAAGTTCCCCGATCTGCTGCGGGCGAGCTCGAAGAGCCCGGCGATGCTCACCTACCTCTCGAACGACTCGAACTACGCCGACTATCCGAACGAGAACTACGCCCGCGAGGTGATGGAACTCCATTCGCTCGGCGCCGACCAGGGGTACACCCAGATCGACGTGCGCGAGCTCGCCCGCTGCCTGACCGGATGGTTCATCGTCTACGAGGAGGACGTGAACAACTTCGGCAAGTTCAAGTTCGAGCCCGACGCCCACGACAATGGCGCGAAGCGGGTGATCGGGTTGGCCATCCCCGCGGGCGGCGGCGTCACCGATGGCGAGAAGGTGATCAACCGCCTGGCGCTCCACCCGAACACCGCCAAATACATCGCGAGGAAGCTGCTGATCTACTTCTGGGGCTACGAACCGCCGCAGAACTACGTCAACCGGGTGGCCACGGTCTTCCGAAACACCGGCGGCGATATCAAGGCGATGCTGCGCACGATCCTCCAGCGGAGCTGGATCGAAAACGCCACTCCGAAGCTCAAGCGGCCGTTCCACTACGCGGCCTCCGCCGTGCGCGCGACGTTCGGCGCGGTCGACGAGCCCGGTCCGCTGTTCGACCACCTCGCGGACTCGGGCCAGCTCCCCTATTACTGGTCGCCGCCGAACGGCTATCCGGACACCCGCGTCTACTGGTCGGGATTCCTGCGCAATCGGTGGAACTTCTCGCTCGATATGGCGGCCACGGACTCGCTCGGCATCCGACTCGACCTGGACGCATTTCTGGGCCTCAGCCTTTCTCCGCAGGCGCTCACCACGCGGATCAACGCGCTGGTCGCCAACGGCAAACTCGCCCCGATCACCCAGAATGCCGTGCGCGATTTTCTCCGCGCCGGCTCCCGCACCACCGGGCGCGTCCGCGAAGCGCTCGGCCTCGCCCTCGCTTCGCCCGATTTTCAGGAATTCTGATCGCCCGCGCCGGCGAGGAGACCCGTTCATGAGCTCGCATGAAGAGAAGAAGGGTTGCACGGAATTCCATCAGCTGTCTCGGCGCCGGTTCCTCGGCCTGTCGGCCGGAGCGCTGGCCGCGACGGCGGTCCCCGCCTGGTTGCCCAAAGTCGCATTCGCCACCACCGGTGGCTCGCGCGATGTCCTGGTTTCGATCTTCCTGCGCGGCGGCGCCGACGGCCTCACCCTCATCGTGCCGCACGGCGAGAATGCCTACTACGACCTGCGGCCGACGCTCGCGATCCCCCGCCCGGGGAGCGGACCCACCTCTGCGATCGATCTCGACGGCTTCTTCGGGCTGCCGCCTGCGATGAGCGCGCTTAAAGAAGCGTACGACGACGAGGTACTCCTGTTCGTCCACGCGACCGGCCTGCCCGATCCGACCCGCTCTCACTTCTCTGCCATGTACTTTATGGAGGTTGGCCGGCCTTCGCCCCCGACCTCGCTCTTCTCCGGTTGGCTGGGCCGCCACCTCGCGACCACCCCGGCCGCCTCTCCCGGTGCGCCGCTGCGCGCCCTCGGCCTTGGCTACGGCTTGCCGCGCAGCCTGGTGGGCGCCCCCCAAACCGTGCCGGTGCGCGACCTGGGTAACGTCGGCCTGGCGGGGGACGAGGATCTCGCACCCGGGCGCCGCAGGGCGCTCGACAGCATGTACGCGGCGGCGACCGACAGTCTGCTCAAGGCGTCGGCGAGCAACACGACGCGGACCATCGACCTGCTTGAGCAGATCGACTTCGCCGGCTATCAGCCGGCCGGCGGCGCGGAGTACCCGGACGACGAGTTCGGCAACGCGCTTAAATCGACCGCGGCGCTGATCAAAGCGCAGGTGGGGGTCGAAGCGGCGACGATCGATCTCTCCGGCTGGGACAGCCATGAAGAGATGGGCGCGATCGACGGCGATCTGGCCGCGTTGATGACCAGCCTGTCGCGCGGCCTCGCGGCATTCCACAAAGACCTGTTCACCAGCGGTTTCGACCGGGTGGTGGTGACCGTCCAGTCGGAGTTCGGCCGCAACGCGAACGAAAACGCGAGCCGCGGCACCGACCATGGCCATGGCGGCGCGATGATCGTGCTCGGCGGCCAGGTGGCGGGCGGCCGGGTGCTCGCCGACTGGCCCGGATTGGCCCCCGAACAACTCTACGAAGAGCAAGATCTCCAGATCACGATCGACTACCGCGACGTGCTCGCCGAGATTTTGGAGAAGCGGCTCGGCAATACGAACCTTGCCGCGGTCTTCCCCGATCCGGCCTACACCCCGAGCTTCAAGGGTGTGATTCGGTAGCCGGAGCCGACGGTTTCCGCACGTACAGGCCGTCCCACTCCGATTCCCAGGTCACCCCTTTGTCACTCGACTTCTCGATGTACTGACGGACGCGGTCCGGTCCGAGCGGGGTGTAGGTCATTCGGTAGCGCGTCGAAACCCCGTCCGCGCCGACGGCGTCACGCGTGAACTGGACCGAATTGCCTACCGCCGCGCCGAACCAGTCCTGGACATCTCCCTGGCTGTCGACATAGCGCTGGGTCCACGCTTTGGTGGCGGAGGACCAGGCGCTCAAGCTCTGGCCGAAATAATCGCCGTTGTTGTGCTTGTAATCTTCGTGGATCGCGCAGCCGCCGAGCACCGAAGTGATCCGGCTGGCCGCGGACGAATTCCCCGCCGGGGCCTGCACGTCCCAGTCACCGAGCCAAAAGGAGAGCTGCTTGTACTCCGGAAACACGGAGCAAGGATCGGCCTTCGCGCGGACCGCGGCGATCGCCTGCACGAAGCGTGGGTCGCTCCGGAGCGACTCGAAATCCGGGTTTTTCTCCATTGTCGACAGGCCGGCAAAACCGAGCTTGACCGCCTTTTCGAGCTCTACCAGCGCCTCTTCGCGCTTTGCCAAGCGGGAGAGCACTCGGGATTTCCGGGCCGCAATGAGAATTGGGTCGTAGCCTGCTCCGCCCGACTGGGCATAAGCGTCGGCGGCCGGCTGCCAGTGACCGAGTTCGTGATGCGCGGCGCCGAGGGCAAACCAGGCATCGGCGTTCTTCGGGTTGGCTGCCACGATCGCAGAATACGCCTCGACCGCACCGGCCCAATCCTTGGCCGCCAACAGCGCCGCCGCGCGGGCGACCGGATCGCTCGCCGTCGCCGTTTCTTCCGCCGCGCCAGCCCGATCAGGAGCGAGCATCTGCCCCACCCAAATCAAGGCCAGCGCCCCGATCGCCCCTCTCCACCTCCTGCTCATCGAACGTCCGCTCCTGCCGACCATCGAGAACCTCCTGATTCGCGTTTGACATGCTTGCACTCTATCAAACCTAGCGCTTGCGCCGACGCGCTTAGTGGACTTCTTTGGGTGCTCCCGGCAGGTCGAGCCGAATCCGCCCGTCGGCACCGAACCGGAGCCGGATCAGGCCGTCGCGATCGGTGCGCAGCACCTGTAGGTTCCGCGCGGCGAGACGCTCCAGCACCTCGGACGAAGGGTGGTAGTAGGGATTCTTCGGCCCGACCGAGATGACCGCCCAGCGCGGCTGGACGACATCGAGCAAGAACCCGGCCGAAGAGGTTCGGCTGCCGTGGTGGGCGACTTTGAGCACATCGGCGCGCAGGCGCTCCTCCGGCTGGTCGAGCAGCCGGATCTCCCCCACCCTTTCGACATCTCCGGTGAGCAACACCCGCCGGCCGAAGGCCTCGGCCGAAAGGATCAACGAGCGCTCGTTCTCGGCCGACTTCGCCCGTAGGACCTCCTCGCGCGTCGGCCCGAGGACCGAGAGGCGCCAACGTCCGACCCGGCCGGAGGCTCCCGCCACGAACGTGCGCACCCGCGCCCCCGGCACCGCGAACAGCTCCCCGGCGCAACCCGTCGCGGGCCACCCGGGCGCGGTCCAGATCTCCCTGACGTGCAGGTACGACGACAGATCGACCAGCCCCTGGCAGTGATCGGTATCCGGGTGGGTCATTACCACCGCATCGAGCCGCCGCACCCCCTCCGCGAGCAGGGCGGGGAGCAGCACCCTCCCGCCCAGATCGCCTCGGCGCCAGCCACCGCCATCGATCAAAATCGCCCGTTCTCGATCGCGCAGCAGAATCGCATCCCCCTGGCCGACGTCGAGAAGCGCGAGCGTCGGTTCGGTCCCGCCGGGTCGGTGCGCGCCGACGGCAAATCCGCCGAGCGCCAGAGCGCTCCCGAGAGCCAACAGAAAGCGACGCCTGCGCGCCATCCGCCGGTCCGGAACGAGCGCCAGAAGACCCATTCCAACGGCCAACAAAACGGCGACGCCGAAACCGGCCGCTACCGGAACCGCCGGTCTTAGGCCGCCCGGAATCCGCGCCGGCCAGCCGAGCGGCGCCGCAAGCGCATCGAGCCCAGGCAGCGTCGCCGCGGCGAGACCGGGCGCCCAACAGGCGAGCCCCAGCCAGACGAAGCAGGCGGCCAGCGCGAACGCCGCCCACGGAATCGCAATCAGGTTGAGGACAAACGAGGCAGGCGCGAGCAGGTGAAACGCCGGCAGCGCCCAGGGAAGAGTCGCCACTTCCGCCCCGGCGCTCGCCGCGAGAGCTCTCCGCAACCAGGGGGTGGCCGAGAGCGGCCCACGGTTCCAAGCCTGCTCGAAGCGGGGCGCGAGCGCCAGCAGCCCGACCGTCGCGGACATCGAGAGGGCAAAGGAGAGGTCGAGCACCAGATCCGGCCGGCTCGCAACCGCGAGCAGCAGCGCGAGCCCGAGCCCGTTCTTGGCCGCCGGAGGGCGCTCGAACGCGAGAGCCGCCAGGGCCAACAACCCCATGACCGAAGCGCGCACGAGGGCGGGGAGCGGCCCCGCAACCATTAGATACGCGGCGACCGCTCCGGCCGCGAGCAGCAGCCGGACCCCGCGCGGCAGCCACCTGCCAGCCAAGCCACCGAGCAGGAAGACGAGGGTCGCGGCAAGGCCCACATGCACCCCGGAGACCGACAGGAGATGGAACAGACCGGTCCAGCGCAATCCCCGTTTCCACGCCGGCTCGATGCGCGAAGCATCGCCCAGCACGAACGCGCGAACCAACGCCTTGCCCGCGCTCTCCGGCCCGGCCGCCTCGATCCGCCGCTCGAGCGCCCGCCGCCATCTCCCCGAAGCCTCGCCAAGCGCTCCCGGCGGCCGTTCGATCTCCAGAAATACGCGGCTCTTGAGCGAGATTCGCCAGCCACCCGGCTCGCTCGGAGCCGCATTGGCGAACGGCGCCGAGCGCCTCAGGTACCCCTCCACCCGAACCCGAGAGCCGAGCTCCGGCGGCTCCCCTGTTCCCGGAATCCGCAACCGCGCCGCGAACCGGGCCGAGGCGGAGCGCCCAGCCTGCGCGAAGCGTTCGACTTCGAAAAGAGCCTCCCATCCGTCGTCGTCGTCCGCGGTCCAATGCCCGGCGATCTTGCCCGAGAGAACCACCGGCCGGTCCGAATCGATCGACTGCTCGGCCCGGCCGGGCAAGGAGTAGAAGAGCGTCGCGACCAGGGCCCCCGCCCCGACCGCCGCGACGAGCACTCCCACCTGGCGACGTAGAGCCAGCCCCAAGGCGATGAGGGCGAACAAGAGGGGAACGGACAGGCGCACTGAGAACAGCGCAAACAGCGCCCCCGCGGTCAACGCGAGAGCCGGGGCGAAGAGAGGGGCGGGCGGGGCCGATCGGTCTTTGGATTTCATGCCCCCCTTAGACGCGAACGGGGGGCGCCAACCTTACAGTTGCCCGCGGATGAGCGGCGCGATCAGGCGGTACCACCAGAGCTTTCTCACCTTCGCTTTGGACGCCCCCGGGAAGCGCTCGTTCGATCCCTCCGGCATTCCCCGCTCGTCGATTCGCCACGAGCTTCTAAGGTGGGTGGCCATGATCCGTTCTTCGGCGGAGGCGAGCTCCGGGCTGTCGATCAGAACGGCGAGCTCCGAGTTCAGGTGCTCGGAGCGCGGATCGATGTTGAACGAACCGACGATCAGCCAACGCCCGTCGATCACCGCGACTTTGGAGTGCAAGCTCTCCGGCCCGCGGTACTCCCAGAGCTCGACGCCGCTTGTGACCAGCCGGCGCTTGCCGCCGACGTAGCCGGCCTGCGCCCAAAGGTTGTCGGTGGTGGCGAGCGAGTTGGTGAGGATGCGCACCTTCACCCCTTTTTCGAGCGCGCGCGTCAATCCGCGGCGGAACGCGCGGGTGGGGATCAGATAGGGCGATTCGATGGCGATCGACTCGCGCGCCGAATCCAAGCGCGCGAACAGCTCCGCTCCGACCCCGCGCGTCGGGTCCTTGCGGCCGATCGGATCGTGAAGAAAGCGGAGGTTAGGAACCTCGATCGGCGCATCGAGAAGCGGAATGGCGGAGAGGCGGGCGGCGCCGATCCGCCGGTCGAGCCAGGCCTGGTAGCCGTCGAGCCGAAGAGCAGCTGCGGCCTTCGCCGCGGCGGACGCGGTGCGTCTTCTTTTCTTCACGTGGTGGCTCTGCCAGAGCGAGAGAAAGTAGTCGCGCGCGTGGGCCCCGAGCGCACCGCGGACTTCGACGTCGCAATCGAGGTAGTTGCGCCGGCCGAGCTGGCTCGGACCGAAGCCGAAGTAGGGGCTCTCGATGTTGCGCCCTCCGGCGATCAACACCTCAGCGTCGACCACCACGAGCTTGTCGTGCAGCCGGCGGGTCAGCCAATGGAGGTTGCCCCAACCGAACGGATGGTAAGTGCGGATCTCGACCCCCTCGTCCATCAGGTGGGCCTGAACCGCCGCCGGGATCTTGTTCCACTGGTCATCGACCAGGAGCTTGACCGCGACACCGCGTCGCGCCGCGTTCCGGAGCAGGGAGAGCGCGCTCAAGGTGAACGGATCGTCGCCCACGATGAACGACGAGGCGAGGATCTCGGAGCGCGCGCCGAGCACGACTTCTACCCGCGAAGCCGCCGCTTCGAGCTCGGTATCGAGCAGGCGAACCCCGTCCCCCCGGGCCGGGTGGGTGCCCGCCAGCAACCCGGCAACGACCAGGGCGAAACGGCAGGCGGAGGTCGGTTGGGAGCGCGAGAAAATGGCCACGGGCGGCGCAGTCTACGACGGCTTGGCCCCTCGACCTTCCGCCCCCGCCCTATCCTCGAGAAATCTGCGCGCTCACCTCTCGCAGCAGGGCGAGCGTGGCCTGATCGTGCTGGGCCGCCTCGCCAAGCAGGCGGAGCGCAGCGAGCGCCTCGGGGCGGACCTTGTGCGATTGGAAGGCGACGAACATCTCTTCAACACTTGTGCGAACCTGCCGGGTTTCGCCCTGTGCCAACCAGATCGCAGCGAGGTCGAGGGTCACCAGGGCGCTCTCGTAGGAGAGGCCGAGGTTTGTGTACTCGCTCCGCGCCGCGCGGAGGAAGGTCTCGGCCCGAGCGAGATGACCGCGCCCGACCTCGATCTTGCCCTCCAGCCACCGGAGCTTGACGAGATCGATCGCGCCGCCCAACGCCGCGTAGAGCGGTCGGGCCTGCCGGATCAGCCGCGCGGCACCTCCCGGATTTCCGAGCTCGAAAAGGTAATAGATCAGGTTGTGGTACGCCGCGAGCAGCAGTGCGGGCTCGCGCTTGGCGGAAATCTGCGTGAGCCCCTCCTCGAGCAAGGCGGCCGCGGTCGCAAAGTCCTGGCGCCTGCCCGCGACCAACCCGCGAAGGATCGCCGCCCGGCCGGCGAGGTGCGTCTCGCCGAGATGGAGGTAAGCCCGATAGGCCTGGGCAAAGAGCGCATCGGCAGCGGGAAGATCCCGCGCGTCCTTCAGGAATGCCGCCGCGATCTCGGTCGCCGCGGCGGTTTCGAGCAGACCCACATCGCCCTTCTCGCCGATCGCCGCAGTGATGCCGAGCGCCCGCTCGGCGCGGGAGTGGAAGCCGCGGATCCGATGGGCGTTCGCGATCTCGGCCCAGATTTGATGGTGAAGCCGAGCGGTCTCGCCGGAGGAATCGGCCGGGGAGAGCTGCGAAGCGTGGCTCCAGGCGACCGAGACCAGTGCGAGCATGGCGTACGGGTCTTCGTGCCGAAGCTTCCGCGCCTGGTCCAGGGCCAGCTCCGAGCGCGCCCGGGAGAGCGCGGACGAACAGGGAATGTGGACCGGCGAGAGGCCTTTCCACTCCCGCTCCGCCTGGGAGCGCGCGGCCGCCTTCTGCTCCGCCCTGCGGAACACCGATCGGTCGCCGTTGCGCCGGCCGAACTCGACGACGTTTTGGGCCGGCGGCGCACCTTTCGCCGAGCGCTCGGCTGCGACGATCGCCTCTGCGAGATCGGCCATGCGTTCCCGACAAAGGGAGCAACCGGCGATGAAATGATCGAGGATCGCGCGCCGTGCGGGGCGATCCTCTGGGGCGGCGAGCCGACCGCCGAGAAAGGCGGCCAAGACTGCCGGGTCGAGGTGAGGGGTATCGATCATCCGTCATCCTGCCAAATACAACTCGAGCGGTTCGACGGAAGTTACGCCGAACCGCCCTCCTTACGCAACTTCAGATTGTCACACAACTCCCCCTTGTCTCGCGATAGGGAAAATGGAGACTCAGCGCCCACCGAGCGGATCGATCTCCACCCCCTTGTCGCCAACGGCGGCGAGCGCGGACGGCAAACTCTGCCAGAGCTCGACCACGCGCCGGGAAGCCGAGGCGAGCCAGCCCCAGGGCGCGAACGCCGACCTTCCTCCCCCCGGGAGCGCTGCGGAATGGCTCGGTACGGCGATCCAGAAACAGAGGATGACCACGGTGGCGACAGCGGTGAAGCGACCGGCGGTTGCAGGCGCTCTCGACATGACACGTCCCTCGATCCCACGGGACGGGCCGGGTGCCGGGATGACCCCCGCGCCCGCGGGGGCAACGCACAGGCGTTGCAATTCTGGAGATAAGCATCGCAAGGATCGGCCCGCTCTTGTACAGTCTCGACATGCGCGACGGCGATCACGACCGCTCTTTCGGGCTTTTGGAGCCGCTGCTTCAATCTTTTGGCGCGGCTCGCCCGGAAATCGATCGCGAGACCGGCCGGCCCATCCGCGAAATCGAGCGCATCTTGACGGGAAAGGCCGAACCCGAGATGCGGCGCCTGCTCGGGTCCCTCGGGGCGCTCAACATCGAACCCCGGGCATTTCTCGAATCGATCTTCGCCGCGGTCTCCCCAGAAACCGACGAAACACCGCAGAATCCGGTCCGCCTTCGGTTCGAGAGCCGGCTCGCCGCCCTTGAGGTTCCGGCCGAACCGCCCGGTCGGCTGAATCATCGCTCCCTAGAGACCCCAGGGGAGGGTGCCGATCGCGACCTGGCTCTGAGGCTCGAGCGGAGGGTGGCGGCCGGCATCGAGAGCCGGCTGGCCGAGCTCGGTTTGGCTCCTGCGGCCGCCTCGGGCGACGACGATCGGTGATTCAGTCCGGGACGATCCCCAAACCCGAGCGAGACGGGACGCCGCTCCCTCGGCCGGGGCTCCGGCCGAGGCTTTGGCCGGCCTTCGGATCGGCGCTCCTCGGCGCGCTCTGGGTCGCGCCACTCTGGCTGGTCCGTTTCCTGCCGATGGTCGACTATCCGCAGCAACTCGCAGCGGCGTCGATCCTCCGCTTCTATGAGGACCCAGCCCGGGCCCTGCGGCAGACCTACGAAATCGTACTGCTGCGTCCCCAGGGGCTGTTCGAGATGATCACCGCGGGCTTCGGGTTTGTGCTTCCGATCGAGGCCGCCGGCAAGCTCGTGGTCGCGCTCTCCCTGCTCGCCGTGCCACTCGCCGTGGCTCTCGCCTGCCGCCGAACCGGCCGGCCGGCCTGGTACGCGCTGCTCGCCCTCGCGGTCACCTACAACCACGCCTTCACTTGGGGGTTTGTCGACAACCTCCTCGCCTATCCTCTCGTTCTGGTCGGGGTCGTCCTCGCGGACCGGTGCTTCGAGCGGCCGTTCGTTGGGAGATCGTGGGCGCTCCTCGCCGCGCTCGGCCTGTTGTTCTACACGGTCCACCTTGAGTTCCTGCTCATCTTTGCCGGCGCGATGGCTTGGTTCGCGCTGGTGCGCCGCCCACCCATTTTCCGGCTTGCGCTATGGCTCTCCCCTCTCTTGCCAGGGCTTCTCCTCGGCGTCGGGGTCCTCTCTTGGGCGCACCTTCATGCCGCAGAGGTGATGACCGGCTACCAGCAGGTTCTGGCTGCGGAACCGGCCCGGTTCGCGCCGCTCGCCGTGCGCACCGCCAACATCCCCGCCATCCTCTTCTCCGGCGGAGCGGACGACCTGCGCCTGCCCTTGACCGCGCTATTCTTCGGCGCGATCCTGCTACTCACCGTTAGGCGCGTTCCGCCCGATCACGGGAGCCTTGAGAGCGGCCTGCCCTTGGTTCGGACCCGGTATCTCTCTTTGGCCGCTTGGATCGCTCTCCTGTTCTTCACCCTTCCCAACATCGCGAGCGGATACCTGGTCTCGGACCGACTGCTCCCCTTGGCGGTGATGCTCGCGATCCCTGGCCTACCCTGCCCCCCTCCGGCCTCACGCCGACTCCGCCTGGCAGCTCTCTTGACCTTCGGGCTGCTCGCCCTCCAGCTGCTGCGGACGGCGACCGGCTGTTTGGACTTTGCGTCCGAAGTCAACGGATTGGGTGAGCTGATTGACCCGACCGAGCCGGGGCAATCGTTGGCCGGCCTGATCTACGAGCCCGGCGGCGAGCTCGGAGCGGACGGCTGGGAGGAGCCACCACTGCTGATCCACACGCCGGCCTACTACCAAGTCCAAAAGGGCGGTCGAATCCACTTCTCGTTCCTCCAATTCTTCAACTCGCCCGTGGCCTACCGCAAGGGGCAGAACGAGGACGACGCCCTCTTGGCCGAGTGGGACGAATGGAACCCGCAGCGGTTCGTCGATCTGCGGCACGGCCCCCACTACCAATACTTCTTGGTGCGGGGCGGAGCGGAGCGCCTACCCGCCGCGTTCGGCCCGAACCTCGCGCAGATGAAGGTCCAGCGGGCCGGGCGCTGGTTTTTGGTGGAGCGACCGCCGCGTTCCGAGGAACGGCGGCCGGTCCCAACCGCGCTTTCCACTCGGGTGCCTCCTCCGGCCCCCGCCTCGGTGTATCGTCTCCCACATGCCTCACCGATCGATCCTGACCGAGAGCCCGAGACCGGGACTCATGCTCACCACGCGCGAAGAGTTCGCCGCCCTTGACGCGGCGGACCCGCTTCGGTTCCACCGTGAGCGGTTCGTCCTGCCGGCAGGCCTGATCTATCTCGACGGCAACTCGCTCGGCGCGCTGCCGAAGGTGACGGCGGAGCGGGTCAGGAAGGCGATCGAGGAGGAGTGGGGGCGCGACCTGATCCGGAGTTGGAACAGTGCCGGCTGGATCGACTTGCCCCTCGCAGTCGGCGACAAGATCGGCCGGCTGATCGGCGCCGCACCGGCCGAGACGGTGGTCGCCGACTCGACCTCGATCAACCTCTTTAAGGTGCTCGCGGCGGCGCTCGCGCTCCGCCCAGGGCGGCGGCGGATCGTGTCGCAGCGCGACAACTTCCCCACCGAACTCTACATCGCCCAAGGGCTCACCGGCCTGCTCGGGGGCGACTACGAGCTCACCCTGCTCGACGACGACCCGAGCGTCGAGGCGATCGAGAGCGCGCTCGCGGCGGGCGGCGGCGGTGACTCCGGTGACTCCGGTGACTCTAACATCGCGGTCCTCTTACTCACCCACGTCAACTACCGGACCGGGCGCCTGCACGACATCGAGCGGCTCTCGGCCGCAGCGCATCGCGCGGGCGCCCTGGTGGTCTGGGATCTCGCGCACACCGCCGGGGCGATCCCGGTCGATCTGAATGCCGCCGACGCCGATTTCGCGGTCGGCTGCGGCTACAAGTATCTGAACGGCGGCCCGGGGGCGCCCGCCTTCCTCTGGGTTGCCGCGCGCCACCAAGAGGTGTTCGCGCAGCCGCTCTCCGGCTGGCTCGGCCATGAGGCGCCGTTCGATTTCGACCCGACCTACCGGCCCGCGCCGGGCATCTCCCGCTATCTGTGCGGCACCCCGCCGGTCCTCTCGATGACCGCGCTCGACTGCGGGGTGGAGAGCGTGCTCGCCGCGGACCTCCAAGCGCTGCGCCAAAAATCGATGCGCCTCACCGACCTGTTTATCGAGTTGGTCGAGGCGCGCGTCGGTTCGGCTTCCGGTCTCACCCTCGCCTCACCCCGAAACGCGCTGGAGCGCGGCTCGCAGGTGAGCTTCCGCCACCGCCAAGGGTACGCGGTCATGCAGGCACTGATCGCGCGCGGGGTGATCGGCGATTTTCGTGCGCCCGATATCCTTCGCTTCGGTTTCGCGCCGCTCTACCTGCGCTACGTCGATGTCTGGGATGCCGCCGAGGCACTCGGCGATCTGCTCCGCACCGGCGCCTGGGATCGCCCCGTACACCACCAGCGCGCGGCGGTGACTTAAAAGTGCCGTCCGACCGAAAGGCCTCCGAACCGTTGAGCCACATTCCAACCCCCACCGATCCGAGCGGCCGCCTGGGCGGCGCCCTCACCGACTTCGAAAAGCGGATGAGCTACGGCGACTATCTGGCCCTCGACCAGATCCTCGACGCCCAGCATCCCCGTTCGGAAGACCCCAACGAATTGCTGTTCATCATCCAGCACCAGACCAGCGAGCTGTGGATCAAGCTGATGCTCCACGAGCTGGAGCAGGCGCTGGCTTGGATCCGCGGCGACCAGCTGCCCCCCGCCTTCAAATGCCTCGCGCGGGTGTCGCGCATCTTCGAGCAGCTGGTCCAATCCTGGAGCGTGCTCGCCACCCTCACGCCTTCCGAATACGCCCGCATCCGCCCGCACCTCGGCCATTCGAGCGGCTTTCAATCGTGGCAATACCGTCTGGTCGAGTTCTATCTCGGCAACAAGAGCGCGGTGCTCGTCGGGCCGCACACCCATCGCCCCGATCTGGTGGAGATCCTTGAGCGGGCGCTCGCCGCCCCGTCGCTCTACGACGAGGCGATCCGCCTGCTCGCCCGGCGCGGGTTCGCGATCGACCCGGCCGTCCTTGAACGCGACGTAGCGCTCCCCCACACCTCAAACCCGAGTGTCGAAGAGGCATGGCTCACCATCTACCGCAACAGCGGTGAATACTTCGAACTCTACGAGCTGTCCGAGGAGTTGGTCGATCTGGAGGATACGTTCCTGCAATGGCGTTTCCGCCACATGGTGACGGTCTCGCGGATCATCGGCGCGAAACCCGGCACGGGCGGCACCGAAGGGGTGCCCTACCTGCGCCGGGTGCTCGAAACCCGACTCTTTCCCGAACTCTGGCAGGCGCGGTCGGAGCTGTAAACCGGGAAACGGCGGATCGGCAAGACCCGAATCGAGGAGGTGGACCGCGGTCGAGGAGGCTTTGTTGAGTTCCGAGGCGTGGGCTTCGTAGTTGAACGCGCACGCGATCAGTACGTCGAAATCCGCATCGACTGCCTCGCGCGCCACCGACTATTCTTGCCGCTCGCGCCAGTAGTCCGGTTTGCGTCGATGGTGGGCGACAGCCAAGATCGTTACAACGCTCCCCACGACGTCGTAGAACACGGAGTAGGGGAATCGTCGCAGGATGTACTTTCGGTTTCCTTCGTCGTCCGCCGGCCAGGTCAACGGCGCCGTTGCGATTCGATCGACCGCATCGAAGACCTCGCTTCGAAACGCGTCCGCCGCGAGAGGGTTGCGTTCGCGGTACCAGAGATAAGCGTCGCCGATCTCGTCCTCTGCGGCGGGGGCGAACTCGGCGACAAACTCAATCACAGGGCGTTCAGCCGGGCGCGGACTTGGTCCCAAGGCACCGCGCGCACAACCCCCGAGCGAAGCTCGCTCTTGCGCTTGCGGATCTCGGCAGCCCAGGCCTCGGTCACCGAGTCGTCACCATCGAGACTGTCGAGACTGTCCATCAACAAGAGCGCCACCGCGGACCTCTCGTCCGGTGCGAGCTCTAGAGCTTCGTCGATGAGGCGATCAACGCGCGCGTTCATTTCTGGAGTCTAACAGTCTTCGCCGCGAGCGAGGGGCACCCAGTGATCCGGTCGAGGAGGCTGATCATGGCAGGCAAATCTAGGCCGTGGGCCTTGGAGGTGTCAACTTAGAGGCGAGCCTTCCAGCCATAACAACAATCGCGTCGCCGAACCTGGGTGTCTGCGCGAGGTCCTCGGCAAGGGGATTGATGAACACTTTTGGGTTCTCTAAGAATGCAGACGAGCGCGCGTACTCGGCAGCGATCTGCGGCGCGCTCACGTGTTCCAAGAAGCCTTCGCGCGAGAACACCTTCGCAGCCATCTTGCGCACCTCGGCGTCGGGATCCCGGAAGAATGGCGTCAAGGTGGCGATTGCCTCCGTCGCGATTCCCTCACCGGAGCACGCCACTGCCGCCACAGCGGCCACTCCACGGCGTTGGGAAGGGTTTCCGGTCTGGCATTGGCGCAATAACCCTCCGAGTCGCCCATCGAAAAGCCAGGCAGCGGCTATCAATTCGGCCCCCAACTGGGCAGCAGCGGCCACGTCGCTCGCGATCATGCGATGGAGGAGCGGTTCGAGGGCGTTCAGCTGTTCGCGCCAGACCCGGTCAACGAACCGACGCGCCTCCGAGGAGGCGAGCACACGGTCGTCTTCGTGGTCGCTGGCGGCCAGGAAAAGCTCGATTGCGGTCTGGGGGTCGTCAATGAGCAGCTGCCTCGCAGCGGCCTGGACTGCAACGCGTACCGCACCGTTAGGGTCTCCCGAAGCAACTTGAAATGCCCGCAAACGCCTTACCCGTAGCGCGTGATCCACCAGGGAAAGTGCTGCCAAGGCGGAAATCCACTCGATCGCCCGATCGGCGTGATCGCTCGCATTGAGCGCTATGAGGGTCGTGGCGGCGACTCGATCCTGTTGCGTTGACGCGCCTAACCGCTGGACGATCGCCAAGGCGGCGAAAGGCGATGCCTTGGCGAGTTCCTCGCCCGCCGCACCCAATCCGCTCACCACAACCTCTTCAAGTGGATGCCAGGTGAAGTAATCGCCAGACTCTGCCCGCCGCGCCGCCGCTTCGCCGATCCCGCCCAACAGCGGCAGGTAGAGATCGCAGGCTTCCTGCGGACACGCCTTGAAGGCAGCGCCGATAGCCTTCAATTGGTCGTCGTGAACCAGGTCCTGCATCGTTGCCTGGTCTTCTTTGGAGGGCTCCTCGAAGCGCCCGAGCGCTCCCTCCACGATCGCATGCACGAGCCTCAGCGCCTTTGAAGGCGCGCTCTCGACCAGAGGTTCGAGCATCAAGCCGAGTTGCGGGGCCGCCTCCCAGGGATGAGACCGGGCCAGCTTCAGCCGCTCCTCGAAAATTGAGGGTGAGTCGGTGGCGACATCGTGGGGCAGCAGTCGGGCGATCTCTCTTGAAGCGTAGCCAGTCTCGCGGAGCACTGGGAGCGCGATCGCAGCGATCATGTCTCCCAACTGCTCGCTGCAGGAACCAAGGACCCCCAAAGCCATAGAGCGCAAGGCCGAATTCGAAGAGCGCAACCAGGGCGACACCAGACCTCTTTCAAGGATGGCCCGCGTCCATAGCGGCGAATAGGCGAGCAGGTGTTGCGAGAGATACTCGGTCAGCTCACCGGCCTGCAGAACTTCCACGACAAGATCAACTTCGGCGGTGAGAGGATCGTCCACTTGGCGCAGCACTTGAACGGCCAAGTGGCGAAGATGGAATCGGATGTCGGAAGAGCTGAGCAGCTCAGCCATCGCTTGGACATACGTGGAAGGGTCATCGTCCCGCAGCATCTGGAGCACCTGGCGCACCTGCTCGCGGCGAAAGAGGGACTGGTCACCCTCGAGCCATTGAAGGATTTTTGTCCCTTCAGCGAGGATCTTCGAGACGACCCGCTGCGCGATCAGGTAATCGGCGTGTGCTTGGTGGGCGAATCGGACCCGTCCGCCTTGCTGCTGCAACAAGCCGAGGGACAGTAGCGCCTCGGCGGCCACAGTGTGTGAGTTCAACAGAACGCGAGGTGCGTCGAGCCGACGCTCCCGGTCGAGATAAGACACTAGCTGATCGAGCAGAGCGTTCACGTCGGCGTCGCGGAGGCCACGCTCTATCCGCACTGCCTTGCGTTGTTGCTCCCAGTACGCCCGCAGGAGGTGGGTGCGACTGGCGAAATGCAGCGGTGGCTCCGACCGCCGAGCGATATCCACCCACAGGGCGAGGGTGAAAGCGTTGCGCAGCATCTGGCGAGGACAGCTTGGCGCCGATCCGCAACCGCTTCGAGGCAGGCGAGGGGATCGGCGAGAAGGCCGAGCTTGTCAGTACTGAACGCCTTCAGGTCGCAATCCGGGCGCTCGAGGTCCAAACGCAGCGGCAGGAACGGCACCTGACGCTCCCTCAGTTCACGACAGACTTCCAGCAGGACGCCGGATTTACCACTTCCAGCTCCACCGGCGATCAGGATCACACCTGCGGGCGGGTCGTCCAGGACCCGCTCAAGGATCTTCTTGGAGCAGTCTCGTCGGATGAGGGTACCTGCGATCAGAGTGCTGCCGAGATCCTTTAGGAGCTGGTTCTGCAGTCGTTCGACCGCGGCGGGATTACGCTCACTATGCCGGAGGTCTAGGGGGGTGAACCCGGAGTCGACGAGCGCGCGGCGCAATTCATCGGCATGGACAGGGAGACCGATCCTTTTATAGAGATACGAAAGGAGCGCTCCTACGATTTCGGCGCCGCCGCCGATGAAGGCGCCCTCGGCCTGGATCTCGAGCTGACGGCGATCTCTCCCCCAGTAACCCACCCCAAATCGCATCCTGCAGAGCCGGTCAACCATACGCGCCTTCTCGGCTTCCACGGAAAGGTCACGCCCCCAGGCGGCGGCGAGGTGGTTCAGCTCGGCGCGGTCTCCTGAAGAAAGCTTCTCTAAGCTATCCCTGCGTTGCGCCCGAAGCACGAGCCCTTCGAGAGCGGCTGCAGAATGTCGCGAGACGAAGTGAAATTCTCGAGAGTCTCCCCCACCCAGCCAGCTCTCCGCGTGCCCGAGAACCCCCCTTGCCTGGAGCTCGGCAACGGTCCATCGGCCCTTACTCGCATTGAAGAGCTTGCACTGATGTAGTTCAGACCCCTCGCCGCGGAGGAGGATCAGTTCGCCTCCCTCACCCTGCTCGTTTGGCGGCTCCCACTGGATGGACCGCGCCCTGCCTGCAATCACTTCGAGAGCGAGGAACGCCACCCAGAGACGCTCGAACTCGTTGCCGTCCTTGTTGGATCGGCCACCGATTTCTAGAGCCATCGTGGAGAAAGCTCGATCACCCGGTCGGTCGGCTGCCCGCTTTCGTCCAACTCCCAATAGCGCGCCGGGTAGTCGTAGGGCGAGTTGAGGATCGGACGCTCAAAAAATGACGAAGACATTGCGCCAAGGATATGTCAGTGCGAAGCCACACAGGATTCTCCGTGAAGTCACGCCATTTCGGGGGTCAAACCACGCAAAACGACGGTGAAACGACGCAAAACCGGCCAAAACCCGGCCGTCGGCCGGTGAAGCCACACAGAAATTCGCCGAAGCCACCGAGAAATCCACTGAAGCCACACAGTCGGGCGGCGAAGCAACGCTCGGAGGCGGTGAAGCAACGCAAACCGCCGCTGAAGCCACACACCGAATGGCAAAAATTACCGAGCCGTCCGCCGAAGTCACCGAGAAATGCGCCAAAGTGGCCGGGAAGTCCGGTCGAGCCGCCGACGAAGCGGGTCACTTGCGGGACTTCAGCGAATTTCCCAGTGACTTCAGTGATTTTCTCGGTGACTTCAGTGATTTTCTCGGTGACTTCAGTGAATTTCTCGGTGGCTTCAGCGAATTTCTCGGTGGCTTCAGCGCTCCGCTCGGTGGCTTCACGCCTCGCCGCGGTGAATTCAGCGTTTCGCTCGGTGCCTTCACCGTTCAAATGGGTGAATTCACCCTTCCGCTCGGCGGCTTCACCGTTCAGAGGGGTGACTCGACTCGCTTCCTACTTCCGCGCCGCCACTTCCGTCGTGGTCCGCTCGGCCAGATCGGCCGCACCTTCGGCGTAGGTGCGCATGAACGTCCCCCAGGTGCAGTTGTTCTGCCCGGGAACGTGCGCCTGGGCGCGACGGATCGCCATGTTGGCGACCGCCTCGACGATCCACTCGAAGTTGTCGGCACCGATCGAATTCAAGTCGGCATCGGGCGCCGGGTTGCAAAAGTCGATCGCGTAGGGAACCCCGTCGCGCACCGCGAGTTCCACGGTATTGAAGTCGTAGCCGAGCCCGACGTTCAAGCGCAACACCGCGTCGTACAGCGTGTCGTAGAGCGCCGGCTCGATCGGCTCGGGGGTGCGCTGGTAGCGCTCGTGGAAATGAGCGCCCGGGTCGTAGCGCATGATCTGGATGTCCTGGCGGTCGATCGAGTAGCAGCGGAAGTACTCGGTGAACTTGATCTCCTCTTGGAGCATCATGACCAGCTGGCCGGTCTCGCCGTAGACCCGGAAGAACTCTTCAGCATCCTTAACCCGATAGACGCTCTTCCAGCCGCCGCCATCGAACGGCTTGAAGAAGGCGGGAAACCCGACATAGTTGAAGATCCCTTCCCAGTCGAGCGGGTAGGCCAAGTTGCGCATCGACTCCGGCTTGGTGTCGGTCGGTAGGTCGTGCGACGGCAGCAGGACCGTCTTGGGGACCGCGACGCCGATCCGGGTGGCCAGTGAGTTGTTGAAAAACTTCTCGTCGGCGCTCCACCAGAACGGGTTGTTGAGCACCGCGGCGCCGAGCAGCGCCTCGTTCTTCAAGAAGCCCCGATAGAACGGAACGTCCTGCGAGATCCGGTCGATGATCACATCGTACCCCGCCGGCTCGCCCTGCTTGACCTTATCGAGCCGCACCGCCTCGGCGACGATACCGTCTACCGCTTTCGCGTTGACCCGATCGATGAACGCCCAGGGGAAGGTATTCTCCTGCCCAAAGAGGATGCCGATTTTCTTCATGGGATTCCCTTTTTCCGGTGCCCGCTTGGCGGAGCAAGCCGCTATTTCGCCTGGAATGAAGTTCTAAGGCCTGCCGCCCGGACAGGCGCGCGCACTTTAGCACAGGGAAGGCGGCCCTCTTTGGTGTCCGAACCGAATAGAATCGTACGCTCACGAGAAGCCGAGGTCACCTTCGCATGCCGATGAAATACCCTGAGCTCAAGATCCGTTCGCGCAAGCAGATGAAACCCTTGACGATGAATCTCGCGCTTTGGCTGGCGACCGGACTGGTCCTCGCAGCCCCGACGGCGCTTTCGGCCGCCGACCCTAAAACGTCCTCGCCCGCGTTCAAGATCTTCCTCTCCGAACCAGGCGTCTACCGCGTTTCCTACGAGGATCTGGCCCGAGCGGGGCTCGAAGGCACCCCAAACACGGACCGGATCGGCCTCGACAATCGCGACCGACCGGTACCGATCTGGATCGAAGACGGCGGCGACGGCCGGCTCGATCCTGGCGATCATCTGGAGTTCGTCGGCGACCACCTGGCCGGTGAGGTGACGTACTATAACGAGCACTCCAACTTGAACGTCTACCGGCTCCGCCTGGACGCCAAGCCGGGCGATGTTGCGGCCCTCCGAATGATCTCTTCGGCGGGCGGAGCTCCGCGCCGCGCCGCGCCGGCGGTACTCTTTGTGCGCGAGCACTTCGAGCACGACTCGATCTTGCTCCGCTTTCCCGGCCAAGACGAGAAGCCGCAAGAGCTTTGGTACTGGGCCAAGCTCACCCAGCTCGACGCTGATCCGTTCCGCCAGGTGGTGGATCTGTCGGATCTGGAGCGCGAGACTCTCGACCCGGCCCATCCGAGCTCGATCCGCCTGGCGGTGGAGATTCGCGGCTGGTCGCAGCCGGCGCGCAAGGCGCCTCTCCTCACCGATCACGCGGTCGAGGTCACGTTCGCAGGCCAAGTGGTCGCCACCGCGACCTGGAACAACAACGCCGGTCTGCAGCGGATCACCGCCCTGATCCCCGCCGCATCGGTCGTGCCCGGCAAGGTCGAAATCGGTGTGCGCCTGCCCGTCCGGCCGAATTCCGAGACCGGCGAAGCGCTGATCGACGTTTCGGTGCTCAACTCGATCGAGGTCGTCTATCCCCGCTCGCGTGAACTCCGCTCCGGCGCACCGGCCCGGATCGAGGTCGCCGATTCCACTGCGGTCGCAACGTTTTCGCTTCCGACCGGTTCCGAGCTCACGCTCTACGGCGACGCGGGGAGCCGGATTCCGTCGAGCTCGGTGGCGCAGGTCGCCGAACCGAACGGCAGGGTGCGGGCAGCGTTCCTCCTCCCCCAGCCCGAGACGGTGCTCTGGGCGGTTCCCCCTTCTACGCTCCGCGCCCCGCTCGTCATCGAGCGCGACCGACCGTCGAGTTGGGCCACGTTCGCGCAACCGATCGACTACCTGATCATCGCCCACCCGCGCCTCTTGGCCGCCGTCGAACCGCTCGCCGAACTCCATCGCAAACGAGGGTTGCGCGTCGCGGTGGTCGATGTCGAGGACCTTTACGACGAGTGGAACGGCGGCATCCTCGATCCGCAGGCGATCAAGGATTTCCTGCGCCACGCCTGGAACGATTTTCCGGCACCGGCACCCCGCTTCGTCCTGCTCGTGGGCGATGCGAGCTGGGATCCCAAGAACCTACACGCGAGCGAAGACGAAGAAGAAGAACAGTACGTCGATTCCGCTTACAACCCGGGGCATGGCGCCGAGTTCGCGAAGATCATCTCCACCCCCTACTCGGAGCGTGGCGCGCTCGATCACCGCAACCTGGTGCCGACCTGGAACTACGGCACCTTCGACGGCCATGCCGCGGGCGACAACTGGTTCGTCGATGTCTCGGGCAACGATCTGAAACCCGAGATGGCGATCGGCCGCCTGCCGGTGATCGAGCCCGAAGAGGTCGCGGCGATCGTGGCCAAGACGGTCGACTACCTGAGCCGGCCGGAGCTCGGCCCCTGGCGCCGGGATGTCCTCTGGGTGACCAACGAAGAGCCGGTGATGCAGGGGTGGAGCGACGAGATGGCACGCGACCTCGCTCCGCGTGGCTTCACCTCCCACAAGGTCTATCCCCAGCCGGAGGTCCCGGGTGCCCCGAGCCCCGACCAACAGCACCTGGTCCAGGCGCTCGGCCAGGGGCAACTGCTGGTCCATTTCATCGGCCATGGCGGCCGATTCATCTGGCGCACCGGTCCGCCTGACTGGACCAAGCATCGCGACCTGTTCAACCTCACCGATCTCGATCACCTCCCCGAAAACGCGCGCCTGCCGCTCGTCCTGTCAATGACCTGCTATTCGGCGCCGTTCGATCACCCGACGGCGGACTCGATCGGCGAGAAGTTCCTCCGTCTGCCGAAGAAAGGGGCGATCGCGGTGATCGCCGCCTCGTGGCGCAACTCGCCCTACAAGCAGATGAGCGAAACGCTGGTCAAACACCTGCTCGCGCCCGGCGCCACGATCGGTGAGGCGCTACAGCGTACCAAGCGAGAGTGCCACGACGACGAGTTCGTCAAGCAGTACAACCTGCTTGGCGACCCCGCCCTAACGCTCGCGAACCCCGAACCTCTGGTGCTCGCAGCGACCCCACGGAGCGCGGGCACCTCCGCAACGCCGTCGTTCTCGGCCCGCCACGCCAAAGGCGGGAAGCTCGACGGCAAGGCGACCGTCGATTGGCTCGACGAAACAGGCCTGGTGATCGCGACCGAGGAGTTGACCGCCAAGGGTCCGGATCTCGACGTACGATTCAAAGGCAAAGCCGACGCCGCGAGCGCCGTGCGCTCGGCTCGCATCTACCTCTGGGATTCCCAATCCGGCCGCGACGCGGCGGGCGCCATCGCCCTGCCTCTACCGCCCACCGTGGAGACACCATCCAAATGATCGCACCGCTCACCCACTCCCCCGTCGCCGCCGCTTTCGCCCTGGCGTCCCTGCTCACGCTCGCCGCCTGCTCGTCGGGAGCCAAGCCAACGCCCACGCCCCCCCCCCGCCGCTCCGGCCGAAGAGGCGTCGGAGGGGGCCGCAGGTGCACCGCCCTCCGTCGAAGTCCCACTGAGCAACAGCCCGTCCGACGCCGAGCTCCCCAAGGACGCCAAGCCGATGGAGGCGACCATCGACATCAAGAACACGATCCGCTGGGCCACCGCCTCCGAGGTCGAAAACTTCGGCTACGACGTCTACCGCGGAGAGAGCGAAGAGGGTCCGTTCGTCCGCCTGACCGCCAAACCGGTCGCGGGAGCCGGCACCTCCGACGAGCCGCACAAATACGCCTACGTCGATCGCGACATCGACCCGACGAAAGACTACTGGTACTACGTCGAGAGCATCTCCTATTCGGGAGTCCGCGAGCGCTTCACCCCGGTCCAGAAGGCGAAGGCGAAGCAGCCGAAAGCGGAGTGAGGTTCAGCGAATCTCGGCCCCTGTCGCCGCGGGTGTAGAAACGCCCCAGTCCGCCACCACGAAAGGACCGGGTCCACCACCGTCGGGGCGTCTCCGCTGGCGGCACCAACGACGCGATCGGCCCGCCAGCCGCGCGGGCGCACCGACCTGCAATTTGTGGCCCTTGTTGCCGCGGGCGTAGAGACGCCCCAGTCCGCCACCACGACAGAACCGGGTCCACCGCCGTCGGGGCGTCTCCGATAGCGGCACCAACGCCCCCGCCGGCCCACCAGCCGCCCGGACGCACCGACCTGCCCCCAATTACACGCGATCTGCCGTTCGCGCACCGACCCGCCCCTAACCGCGCATGATCTGCCGTTCGTGGTGGTTGGTGCAGCGGCGAAGAGACGCCCCGACGGCGGTGGACCCGGTCCTTTCGTGGTGGCGGACTGGGGACGTCTCTACACCCTGCGGCGTTGGCCCTCTAAACGGGTCTCGCCGAAAATTCCCTTAACTCTCCCCCCGAAAACCCCCTCCATCGCTCCAGAATCTTCGGCACCAGAATCCCTCGTTGGCGTACATCCGGTCCCCGCGCTGATTCTTCACCATGTTGCCGCCTGCATGATGGAGGGCTACGACCTTCCAGTGATCGTTGAAGACGGGAGAGCCGCTCGAACCGGGAAGCGTAGAATTGCCCCGGAGAGACGTACCTGCCGGGACCGCATTCGTTGCCATCAATGCCGCGGGCGTAAAGACGCCCCAGTCCGCCACCACGAAAGAACCGGGTCCACCGCCGTCGGGGCGTCTCCGCCGGCGGCACCAGCGACGCGATCGGCCCGCCAGCCGCCCGACTGCTCCGACCTGCCCCCAATTGCACGTGATCTACAGTTCGCGACCGATCTGCCCCAACTGCGCGTGGAAATTGAGGCCGAAAACGGCCTAGAATCAAGGCCTTGGAGAGGCAGCCGTCGGAAATGCCCTGATCTGGACGGAGGGATTGCGACTTCTCATTTTGGGCCTAGACATACGCTCGGGATCTTTCAGTAGCGTCGCGATCTGCGGCGGCGCCGATAGAGCGAAACTCGCCCGGGGCGAATCGGTCTGTTTTCGCGGCGGAGAAGCAAGGCGATGGTGGGGGTAACTTCTAGAACTGAAGGGGGTTGCGGGTACCGCACGAGGGCCAGATCACCACTGTTCTGGCTAAGATCACCACTGTTCTGGCTCAGAACACCAGTGGGCTGGCCTCGATCGGCCCGGCCAACGAAAGCCCCGATTCGCCCTTGCGCTGCCGGGACCTCATTGGCGCCCCCTGTCGCCGCGGGTTGAAGAGGAAGAGACGCCCCGACGGCGGTGGACCCGGTTGGTTCGTGGTAGCGGACTGCCGGGTAGACCTGGGTGGTTGCCCACCCAGGCCCCCCACAGACCCGTACGTGCGGGACTACCGCATACGGTTCTTCAGGTCACGGGTTCGCTACGCGGCTTTCAGGCCGCATGACAGATTCTCAGGTTGGGTAGCGG